>JAFIEO010000003.1 GCA_020832445.1 Paracoccaceae bacterium | reverse complement strand
GAGCCGCGGCGCTTGAGCGCTTCATTGTAGGCCGGCCAGTTCCGGGTCTTGTAGGTCGGGGGTGTCGATCTGCTCATCCATCCCAGCTACCATATTGGATTCACGAGATGAATCCCTCACAGGATTTATGCAACAGAGCCGTTTGGCCGATATGCCGGCCTGAATCCCCGATAATCCCCCAAATATCTTTGTTGAAGCCGCCCTTTCGAGGGCGGCTTTTTTCATGCCCAAAGGGGTCAAAAAATCTGAAAAGCAAAAAAAGGGTGGGTCGCAAAGGAAGGGCAGGAAAACCTACTTTTGCTGAACCAAATGAAATCAACGGGTTAGGAAAATGAAAAAGGAAGATCAGGCGTTGGTTTTACACGGCACCCGGTTTTGCGCTTCGCGGACATGCGGTATCAAGAAGTCAGAGTGGCTTGCATGAATGCGGATGAACGCAGGCTCACTCTCAATCAGGTCTGCGGCAGCACCTGCGCGCGACCGGCGATGAACACTTTCTCAAGCTCGAACGTGTTTGACAAAAAGACCACATCGCCACGCGCGCCGGGTTCAAGATGGCCGCGATCTTTGGCACCGATGATGCGTGCGGGAATGCGGCTTGCCATGGCCAATGCACGCGCAGGATCCACCCCAAGCCGCACAAGCAGTGCAACCGATTGCGGCAAGCTGATATCCGCACCTGCAAGCGTGCCATCCTCAAGCGTCAGACGCCCCTTGCGCCGCATGATCTGGCGTCCGTTCAGGGTGAATTGATCTGCCGTGCTGCCGGCAGCGGCCATCGCATCACTGACCAGAAACAGCGTCTCGTCCTGCTTCATTGTCAGCGCAACCAGCAGACTTTCCGGTGCGACGTGAACGCCGTCCGCAATGATCCCCACAATGAACGGAGAGGTCAAAGCAGCACCGACAAGCCCGGGTGAGCGGTTCTGCAATGCACCCATGCCGTTGTATAGATGCGTCACCAGTTCGGCCCCTGCGGCATGTGCGCCCCGCGCCTCGGCTGCGGAGCAGCCACTGTGACCAAGGCTGACAATCGCACCGGCGCGGCGCAGCGACAAGATTTGCTCATGGGTGACCTGCTCTGGTGCGACGGTCACAATCAGCGCAGGCAGGCTGCGGGCGGCGGCGCATAACATTTCAAGATCCTGTGAACCCATGGCGCGCAGATGCGCGGGATCATGCGCGCCCTTGCGGGCAGGATCCAGATGTGGCCCTTCCAGATGCAAGCCCGCAAACCCTGGAATTTCGCGTCGCGCGGCCTCTATACCGACGGCGATAACTTTGCGCGTAACCTCTGCTGTGTCACTGATCAAGGTTGGCAGTATTGCGCTGGCCCCCAGACGCATATGCGTTCCGCAGATACGTTCGATCTGAGCGATGTCGGTGTCTTTTCCTATCAAGACCCCGTCGCCGCCATTCACCTGCAAATCCACCATTCCCGGTGCCAGAATTCCCTCTCCAAGGTCCGTGACCTGCGCCGTGGCAGGCAGGGGTGTTCCGGCAGGGTGCAATGCCGCGATACGTCCGTCGGCGTTTATGCTGACCGCTGCATCTGGGTGAATGCGCCAGCCGTCGAATATTTTTGTCGCCTTCAATACGCGCGTCATCATATCGTCTCGGTGATCTTGCGAAGGTGCTTTGGTGTATCGGGGTGCAGGCCCCGGCGACGTGCAAGCCCCTCGATGAAACTGTAAAATGACACAACCCGCAGAAGCGGGTCCACCAAAGGGTGCAGGGGCGGCACAACCGGAAGCTCGGTCACATTGGGCACAGGTGCTGTGGCAAAGACATCAGCACCCTGTTCGTGCAGGCGCTGCGCGGTGGACATGAAGCCTGTTTTCGCGGCATCGTCGCAGATAAGCGACAGCACCGGAAAGCCGCGTTCCACCAATGCGGCAGGGCCATGCAGCACTTCGGCGGCGGAATAGGCTTCGGCGTGGATGGCGGATGTTTCCTTGAATTTCAGCGCCATTTCGCTGGCAATCGCATAGCCCGCCCCGCGCCCCAGCACGAACAGCGCAGGCGCGCGCACCAGCCTGTCGGACAGCGCGCCCCAATCGCAGGCCAGTGCCTGTTCGCATGCGGCGGGCAATTCGGTCAGTGCATCCATAAGCGCCTTATCCTTCTGCCACGCGGCCAACAGCGCCAATCCACTGACAACAGATGTCACAAAGCTTTTTGTGGCGGCGACGCTTCGTTCGGGTCCGCAATGCAAAGGCAGGCAATGGCTGCTGATATGTGCAAAGTCGCTGTCAGGGTTGTTGGTCAGCGCAACGGCGATAGCGCCAGATGCGCGCGCGGCACGGGTCATGGCGACAATATCGGGGCTTTGACCGGATTGAGAGATGGAAATCGAAACGGTCCTGGGCAGTTGCAAACTCGCGCCATACACAGACGCAATCGACGGGCCGACCGATGCGACAGGAATGCCTGTCATTATTTCACATGCATATTTGAAATAGCTTGCGGCATGATCGGAGGACCCGCGCGCGACCGTCATGACCAGTTGCACCCCGAATGCGCGCAAGTTCTCCGCAAGCGCCATCCGTGCGGCCATGTTTTCGTTCAGGCAGGCCGCCACGCTTTCAGGAATTTCGGCAATTTCCCGTGCCATGAAAGTTTGATCCATAGTGCTAAGTCCTTTCCTGTGTTGCACCAGCGCGCTTCGTGCATGCCCTTAATAAACATGCGGGCAGGCGCAAACCTGCCCTGCGCGGCGTGGGCGGTATCGCCTATATGTCGTTCACTCAAATCCGTGTCGTTCGCTTGGACCAGCCCCCGCCAGACACTCTGGCAAGGACAACCGCTTCGCCTGCCCCGACCGCCGGATCAGGTGACAAAATAAGGGCGTAGTGTCGCCTGAACCAAGGCTGCGGCCAATGCGCGTGCATGGTCGGGGAAATGGCGGCGCAATCCGTCAGCGCGATCAATCACATCGACCGAAAAGCACTGTTGCAGGGCCGGACGCGGCAGCTTGGTTCTGCTCAGGCCATCGAACAGGGCTACCAATGCGTCGCGCGCGGCGGGCGTTGTCCAGTAATACCGTATCCGGTCCGCATAGGAGAAATGACGCAGCAGCCGCGCCTCTGCGGTATTTTCTTGCGGATAATGCCCGCGCCAATGTTCCGGACGGGCGCGCATTTCCTGTTCCAATACATCTGAAAGCACTGGCAAACCCAGCCCGGCGGCGCGGCCGATCATATCCAACCCGTAAACGGCTTGCCGCCACGCGAAGGTCAATGCCGGTCCAACCTTCTGGATGGCAAACCCCATTGATGCCAGACGCGGATATGTTGCAGGCGTCTGATAATCCGTGGAATGGGCTTCGAACGCCAGACCCGGCCAGCGTTTCAACATATCGCGCATGTCTGCGCCCGTTTCGGGGGGCAATGTGTGTATCTCGGTCGGTGAAAACTCGACCCCCGGCTGCACCACCAGCGCACAGACTTGGTGCCATTGCGATGCCAGCCCCCTTGCCTGAAACGCAGCGTGATGGGCGTGTAGCGTCGCTTCGGCCGCATCGGGCGATGTCGGTACGATCTGCTGTGCGTCATTGCCACGCGCCCCACCCGGTGGCGGAACTTCGGTCCCGATAACAAACGCAAGCGTGCCCGGATCGGATGTGGCATCCGCGCAGGCGGCGGCAAGGTCTGCCGACCGCTCGGCGGCGACAGTATCGCTGACCTGCGCCCCTTCGCCTGCGCAGCCTTCGGAACAATCAAGATGGATTTTGCTGAATCCGGCGGCCACATATTCTGCCACCATCTGCCGGGCGTTGCGCATAGCGTCCGCCGCAGTTCCCGCGCGCCAGACCTGAGGCCCCAGATGATCGCCCCCCAGAATAATCCTTTCGCGGTCCACATTTGCAGATTTCGCGATGTCGGTCACCATGCGTACAAAGTCTGCGGGCCGCATACCGGTATATCCACCAAACTGGTTTACCTGATTTGACGTCGCCTCGATGATCAGCGCCTGATCCAGTTCCTGCGCCAGCAAAAGTGCCGCACGCAATACATCGGGATGGGCTGAACAGACTGAAGGAATGGAAACCGCAGCGCCCGCGCGGTTTTGGCGGATGGCTTCGTTTAGGATTGCAGACATATTCTCTCTTTCGTGATCTATTCGGGCAAGCGTTGTCTGGCGGCAAGCGCGGCACCACGCGCACCGGTCGCATCGCCCCCTTCGGCCAACAGGATTTCGGGCAGCCCCATTGCGGGCATTTGCACCGCCGCAAGCGCGCGTTCCACATCATCCCCAAGCCCCTTGATACGCGACAGCCCCCCGCCCAGAACAACAACATCAGGGTCCAGCGTATACACGGTGGTCATCAGCAATTCGGCCAGCAGCGCGCACCAGACCTGCCACACATGGGAAAGTTCGGCATTGCTGTGCCGCAGCCTTGCGAGTTCCGGCGCTGTGCAGCTTTGGCCTGTAAGATGGTGCGCAAGATTGCTCAATCCCGGGCCGGACAGAAGTGTTTCGAAACATCCCTGCCGGCCACATTTGCAGCGCAGGACAGGTAAACCATACGTCTGGGCCAACCCTGCCGGAAAGGCGATATGCCCGATTTCGCCAGCAAGCCCCTGCGCACCTTCATCCAGTTTCCCGTTGCACACAAAGCCGGCACCAACGCCGGTTCCCAGCACAAGGCCAAGCACCCTTGCCGCCCCTTTGCCACTGCCCAGATGTGCTTCACTCAGGGCCATTGCACGGCAATCGTTGACAAATGTGACATCCCGTCCGATGCGTGCGGCCAGATCGGCCTGAAACGGCTTGCCGGTTGCCGCAAGGTTTGCTGTCAGCGCAAGGCCGGTTTTGCGGTCGATCACCCCTGCAACACTTAATCCCAGTGGCACCGGCCCAATCCGCCCTTCGGCCCGTTGCGCCAGTTCAACAATGGCGCCGATCAACCCCGGATAATCGGCGGGTGTCGAGATACGCTCGCTGGATGTCAGCGCGAAACTGTCGTCAAAGGCCTGCAACTCGATCTTGGTTCCGCCAATATCGATACCGATGGATTTCATCGCAAGACCGGATACAGCTTAACCCCCGAGACAACCCGCGACAGCGTCCCTTTGCCCGCAAAGGGATCGTCGACATTCAGGCCCATCCGGTCGGACCACACAACGCCCATGACCTGCGCCAACACGACACAAAGCGGTGCAAGCCACAGATCAGACGATGTCTGCGGCAGCCCGTGACCTGCGCCCAGCAACCGGATCGGGCAATCGGGAAACTGCGCGGCCAGTTCTGCTGCCAGATCTTCTTCATATCGCGCGGCGGTGGGGTCCGCAGACCGGAACAACACGATCATTGTGCCGGGCGTGACAAAACTTTTCGGACCGTGTCTGAAGCCAAGCGCACTGTCCCACAATGCAGGCAGTGCACCTGCGGTCAGTTCCATCACCTTCAGCGCGGCTTCACGCGCAACAAAGGTCAGCGGACCACTGCCCAGAAAAACAATCCGTTCAGGAAGATCGCTTGCCTGTGCAATGTCGCGGAACACAGGCAAGGCACCTTCCAGCGCATCGGCCAATGCAGCGAATGGACGGCTGCCCTGTTCATCAAAAACCGCCGCAGCACTTAGCAACATCGTTGTGAAGCTTGATGTCATCGCGAAACCGGCATCATGCGTTTCCGGTGGCAGCACGACCACGCGTTCTGTTCCCGGACCGGGTCCGCGACGCTGGGCCAGCGCGCCTGACGCATTGCAGGTTATGTTCAGCCTGTTTGCACTGGGGACCAGCGCATCAAGCGCATCCAGTGTGCCAAGTGTTTCGGCACTGTCACCTGACCGGCCAAACTGAACAACAAGCGGCGTTTTGCCGTGCAACAGCGCATGGGGCCGCGCGACAATATCCGTGGTCGGAACTGCGCGATATATGGTCTGCGCATCCAGCCCTGCGGCCAGTATCTCGCCGATATAGGCAGAACTTCCTGCCCCGCAAAACCATACCTGTTCAGGCGCGCAATCCGCCACCCAGTCCTTCAGATCAGTTGTGTCCAGCCGGTCCGCCCACGCCCGCCAGATTGCGGGCTGTGCCATCAGTTCACGCCATGTGGCCCATTTTTCCAGTGTCATGCGCCCGCCTCGAATACGCCTGCCTGATCCACGCCTTCGGCCACGATGACCGAACGGTCATCGGCAAATTCGCGGGTGGTGGACCCTTTGACATTGGCAAAGCGATGCAGCTTGTGGAAATCTTCCTTTTCGGTCAAGGCGAAGGCGTCTTCCCACGCCTCAAGGCTGACGTGCTGCGGTTCAAGGAAATATCCATCCGTGAAGATTTCAAGTGTCCGGACATCAGAACGTGCAAGCTTGCGATCAATGATTTCCGCCATGGATGTTGTGTCACCGTTCAGCGTCGAAAACCCCATTGGATGGTCGGTGCGATTGGCAAAGTGGTATTGCTGGCGAATACCCTTGGCCAGAAATCTGCACAGGGCATCGGGATCTGTCAGGCCGCGATACTGCTCGATCAGATCGTCGCGGATTGTCGCAGCTTCTTGCTTTTGCAACGCGCCCGTGCCCACGGCTTCGTCAAAACCCTCAAAGACCACGAACCGCGTCAAACGCTCTACCTCGTCAGGGTCGGCATGGCGCTGCGACAGGACGCGATGCACCGCAAGGCGGTTGTCGGTCGATACATCATCAATGGGCTTTTCCCGCCGGATGATCTGCGCGCCGTTCACACGGATGCCGCTGTCCCCAACCGCCAGAAACCGAATTTCATCTGCGCCGATCACGGCCATGGACATGGTGGTTGACGGCTTGCCTTCCAGATTTTCGCGCGTGCTTACGGCGTGAATGCGCGCACTGATCGCTGCAAAAACGTCCTGTGCCGGCATCGCAATCAGATCCTGCGTGACAGCCAGTTTCGCGATTGCCATTGCGGCCCCCTGCGATGCAAGCCGGCCTGTGCTTGCAATGGGGCGGGCCTTTTGGGGGGCGGTGGCGCCGTCGAACACCGCCAGAACACCGGGCATGACAAGAACAGTGTCATCATTCGGGGTTCGCAGGCCACGATCTTTCGGCACGCTAAGTGATACGATTTTCATGAGTACTCCAGATGTTGTCTTGTATGCCAACAGCGTCCCGACCGGGATCAGACGAAAGATGACTCTCTGTCTTCGGCAAAGCGGAAGACGGCGTAGACACATATTCCCGTGCAAACCAGCAGTATCGTCGATAGGGCTGCGGCAAGGCCGAATTCACCGTGCAGAACCGCCAGATATATCCTGACAGGCATGGTGATCGTGCCAGAGTTGTAAAGGATCAGCGTTGACGACAACTCGTTGATGGCGGTGATAAAGCTCATCAATGCGCCGACAATCAGGCCCGGCATGATCAAAGGCACCGTCACCTGCATGAACGCCCGCGGCGGAGAGGCCCCAAGATTGACGGCGGCTTCCTCGATTGATGGCTTTATCTGCCGCAGGTTGGTCATGGTCGAGCGCACGCCATACGGCAAACGCCTGATGAACAATATCAGCACGATTATCGTCGCAGTGCCCGTCAGGTCGAACCAGCCCATGCGGAAGGTGGTTACAAACCCGATCGCCATAACAACCCCCGGCACCAGATAAGGCACCATCATCAGCACATCTATTGTGCCGGAAAACGCAGTCTCGCGGCGCACAATCAGATATGAGACCAGCGCAGACACGATTGTGATAAGGACCACAGCCATCAATGCGAACTTGAAGCTGTTATAGATCGCTTGCGGTGTGTGCGACAGAACCCGCTGATAGCTGTTCAGACCAAAATTGCCGGTGAACACAGGACCGCTTGTTTCCAGAAAGGATGTGTAGATCACAACAATCGTGGGGGCCATCGCGATGATCACCACCGCATAACAGAACAGATGGACCAGTACATTTGATGTGCCGGTCAGTTGTTGCACCACGGGCCGGTTCGTCATCGAACTGGCGTAGCGCCGCTTGGCCAGGATTGCGCGCTGGATGAACAGCGCCATGATCGAAATCGCCATCATCACCAGTGAAACGGTGACCGCCATTGTCGGTGTGCCGCCCAGTTCAGACGTGTATGCAGAAAACGCGATGGTCGACAGCGTCCGGAAACCGCGCCCCAAAATCGCGGGGGTGCCGAAATCGGCAATGGACAGCACGAAACATATGATTGCGCCGGTGCTGACTGCCGGAAAGACCAGCGGCAAGGTAATTTTGTAAAACCGCTGCCATGCACTGCACCCCAGATTTTCAGCGGCGTCCTCGAAGCTTTTGTTCACCGAGTTCAGCGCCGTCTGCGTCATCAGATACACAAAGGGAAAGAACTTCAGTGTAAAGACCAGAATAATACCATGCGCCCCAAAGATCGTGGGCGTGTTGATGCCAAACCCGGCAAAGAAGTTCGTGATAAACCCGTTTGCGCCCAGCATCATGATCCACGCATACGCGCCAATAAAGGGCGGTGCGACCAGCACAAGAATTGCAAGCGTCGAGATAAGCGCCTTGCCCCGAATCCGGTAGCGGGCGGTGAAAAACGCCAGCGGGACGCCAATAACGCAGGCCCCCAGTGTTCCCATAAAGCCCACAAACAACGAATTCTTCAGCCCGTTCACATAGTAGTTTCGGGTAAACACCTCGATGTAGTTGTTCAGCGACAATTCACCCGTCCGCGCATCGAAAAAGCTAAGTGCAAACACCCGGCCAATCGGCAACAGCAACAGCACAACCAGCATGACGATGATCGCAACCATCGTCAGCGTCCAGAAATCCAGCGAACGGATTATACGGCGCGAAAGTGTGGGCGTTGTCATACAAGCCTCCGTCCGGTTTCTGAATCTTCAAATATCTGGACATCAGCACGGTCAAAGCCGAAGCCTGCCTGATCATCGACTTTCAACGCCAGCAACTCGGGGCTGGGCCGCAAAATCGCCCGGATTTCGCTTCCGGCAGAATCGATGGCCACAATCTCTATTTCGCGCCCGATAAAGCTGATCTGCTTTATCCGCGCCGCAACCGTAATATCGCGCCCGGTATCGGTCCCGTCCGGCGAAAGCGAGATCACCTCGGGGCGGACCGCCGCAACAATGGGATCGGATGTTGCGTCTGGCAAATCCGCAACGACATGCCCGTCTGCTTTCAATGAAACACGCGTGCTTGCGGCGCCCGCAGCCAGAAAGTTATTGCCACCCACAAAATTCGCAACAAAACGATTGGCGGGTTCGCGGTAAATCTCATAGGGCGTTGCGGCCTGCTGGATAATGCCGCCATACATCACGCAAACTGTATCAGAGATGGCCAGAGCTTCTTCCTGATCATGGGTCACATAGATCGTGGTCATCCCCAAATCTTGTTGGATACGCCGCAATTCCGCGCGCAAATCCACGCGCAATTTCGCATCCAGATTAGAAAGCGGCTCGTCCATCAGAAGGATCTTGGGGTTGATGACCATCGCGCGGGCCAGACCAACCCGCTGCTGCTGACCACCCGAAAGTTCATGCGGCATGCGTTTTGCATACGGGTCCAGCTGCACTGTGCGCAGCGCCTCGAAGACACGCGGGCCGATTTCCGAATTTGGCACCTTACGCTGCTTCAGCCCGAATGCGACATTCGCTTCAACGCTAAGATGGGGGAACACCGCGTAATCCTGAAACACCATGCCCACATCACGGCGATAGGCGGGCTTGTTCTGGATTTCCTTGTCGTCCACCAGAATACGCCCGGAATTCTGAAAGTGAAATCCGGCAATGGTGCGAAGCAAGGTGGTCTTTCCACACCCCGAAGGTCCAAGCAGCGTGTAGAAGGACCCTGTTTCGATATCGATGCTGATGTCAGATAAGGCTACAACATCGCCATAGGTTTTGCGCAGGTTAATAATGTTGACCGAAGCCATGATGTGTCCCGTCCGGTTTTACTTTGGCCCGCCCGGTCAGGGCGGGCCAATGGTTGCAATTATTGAACGTCCAGCACCATGTCGGACCAGATATCCATCAGACGTGCACGCTCGTTTGCGGCCCAGGCGAAATCGTAGTCCATGTCGACAATCTCGGTGATGGGAACCAGCGCATCGCTTGACGCGATGTCACCGCGCACCGGACGGCGGCCCAGTTCAGCAACGATTTGCTGCCCCTCGACGGACAGGACAAAATCAATGAAGGCCTGCGCGTTTCCTGTGTTGGGCGCACCGCGCACCATCGTGATTGCATCCGGCGCAATGGCCGTGCCTTCCGACGGATAGATGATCTCGACAGGGCCACCACCGGCTTTGTAGCGCAGTGCAGCGTCCTCTAGCGTGATGCCGATTGCAAGTTCGCCATCATTCACGAAACGCGGCACCGCACCCGAGCTGTCGGACAGCACAAAGTTGCCAAGCATACGGCTGTAGGCCTCGATACCCTCGTCTTCGGATTCGTGAATTTGCACAACGGTAGCGTATTGAATATACGCCGACCCTGACCGGTCCGCGCGTGCGGTCGAGATCATGCCCTTGTAGCCCGGATCTTCCAGATCGGCCCAGCTGGTCGGGATGTCCATGTCGCCCAGACGCGATGGGTTCACCAAAAACACCGACACAACAGCCGTAAACGGTGACCACAATTCGCTTTTGCGCATTTGCGGCAACAGATCGTCGTCATGAATCGAGGTGTAGGGTTCAAAAAGATCGGGGTTGAAATCGACAACCGTTCCATCCACCGACCACAGCACATCACCCACCGGTGAATTTGCCTCTGCGGTCAAGCGGTTAAGCAATTCACCCGAACCGGCCTGAATCAGTTCCACGCGAATGCCGGTCTGCTGCTCAAAGACCGGGATCATCTCGTCAATGAAGTTCTGTGGCACGGCCGTATAGACATTTACGACCCCGTCCGCGAGCGCGGTCGTCGAGAACAGAGCTGTCGCCAATGCGACACCGGCGCCGAAAGTGTTCTTTCTGACATTCATATTGATTAGTCCTCCGCTGCGTTTCGACCCGACGGAATCGACGGGACATGATTATTTTGCGCTATGCAAAATAAAAATCAAGGATTATTTTTCCTAGCGCAAAATAATAAAACTGCCTAAACAGCGCGCATGAATACGATTACGAAGCAAAACGAGCGCAGGCTTGTAACATTACTGCGGTCCAAAGGGCCGATCACGCGCATGCAAATATCAGAACTGTTAAGCGTGCAGCCCTCCACCGTGACGCGGCTGGTCAATGATCTGTTTATGCGCGACATTCTGGAAGAAGTCGCAGACCCTGAACGCAGTGGCCGGCGGGGGTTTCCGTCCAAACTTGTCGGGTTGCGGGCGGACAGCTTTTACTCTGCCGGGGTGTTCGTCGATCCGGGCACGCTTTTCACCTGTATCGTCGACAGTCACGGCAAACTTCTGTCCGAAGAAAGCAGACTTATTGTCGACCGGAACTTCGAATCGGTCTTTGGCCATGCAGGCCGGATGATAGATCGCCAGATTCTGGATCTGGGCCTGAACCGCAACGCGTTCATCGGTTGTGGGATTTCCTATCCAGGGCAGCACACAAACAAGCCGGGCAAGGTGTTGCGCACGACATATCTGGCGGAATGGCCCGATATTGACGCCCGCACAGATCTGGAACCGTTTTTTGATATGCCGGTCCACCAGTTGAACGATGCCAAATCCGCATGCCTTGCAGAATTGCTGTTCGGTATCTGCAAACCCATCCATAATTTCTGTTATATCTGGCTGTCTTACGGGATCGGTGGCGCCGCAGTCATCCGGCAAAACCTGTATCTGGGCGAGCGTATGGTAACCGCTGAATTCGGCGGCCTGTTTCCGAAATCGCAACCGCGCCCGTCGGGGCAGGACCTGCTTGATACCCTCGCGCAGGCAGGCCATTCATTCACCCGTCTGGAAGATATTCCAGACGCGCTGTTGTCAGGGCCAGTGGTTCAGGCGTGGGTAGATCGCGCAATCGGACAGTTGCGCTGGCTCAGTCTGGTTATCATGCGGACATTTGCCCCCGAAGCCATTGTTATCGGTGGCCGTTTGGGTGACCCGATTTTGGACCGGATCTGTCAGGAACTGGGCCAGATGGAGACACTTGGCGAAGATTATGCCATTGGAATGCCAGCGTTCCTGCGCGCAGAGACTGACCATAAACCCCAACTTGGCGCGGCGGCCCTGCCCGTCTATTTCGGAACAAGCATCGCAGAACCTGCGTAACCCACGCCACTTGCCGCCGCTGCGGGTTCCGGACGTGATCAAAAGGGGGGCAAGCAGCCCAAAGCCAGACGGGGCGCAGGCATCGCACCTGTTGGCCACACGCGTTAGAGCATATCACGTTCATTCGCATTCACGAGACATGCTCTGACTTATTGATTTCGCAGGTTCGCGAAGCTCAAAACCGGTTCCCACTTTTGAGCAACATGCTCTAGCCGTCAGGCAGCAGCACACTGACTTGCACACAGGACGGATACACAGAACCGGCATAGACCGTATTCAACGCGCGAAATTTCACAGCACTCATGTCATTGCCGACCTCATGGTTGGGATTGACATCAAAACGCGGAAAGTTCGAGGACGAGATTTCAAGCCGCAGCCTGTGGCCAATCTCGAACCGGTTTGCCGTGGGGTACAGCCGCACAGTCACTTCCGCCACGTTCTGGCCCGCAAGGGCGCGCGGCCGGGAAAACCCGTCACGGTAGCATGTGCGCAATATCCCGTCTGACAGGTTCATCGCATAGCCTTGCGGATAGTCAGCCGTGGGCGGATACACATCCACCAGTTTTGCCGTGAAATCCGTGGTCGGCCGGTCTGAACTGACAAACAGCCGCACCACAACATCGCCCGCAACCGTCAATGGCTGGACCAACGGCGGCGTTTCAAAAATCAACACATCCGGCCTGCTGGCAAGCGGCAACCCGTGCGATGCCGCGCCAAAGAATTCGGCCGTTTCTTTCTGGTCAAACGCCCCGCCAACCATCAGTGGCGCACCCGATGTGATTGGCCCACCAATGGTGGGGACAGGGGTGTTCGGGTCAAAAATGAAACTGTGCCGGCTTGCGCGCGCATCGGGCGCGCTGGACAACGCACCTTCTGGTCCCAGGAACAGTTCCAGTTTCTGCGCGTTTTCCGGTGGCCAGTGTTCAGCGACATGCCAGCGCCCGCCATGGCGCATGCGCCCTGCCCCGTCGCGGCGACCGTCCCCGCCGCCCATCACGAAATAGCGCACATGCGGGCCAGCGGGCAGATTTTCCCCCAGAAGATGGCGGCGGAATGTGTCGATGCGGAACTGGACGAAATCCTGCCCCATGCCTGCCTCGAACAGGCAATCCGGCCCGAAATCCACATCCCCCGCATAACTGCGCGAACGGTTGCCATGTGTCCACGGACCAAGGATCAGGCTGGTTTCATGTCCGGCGGCGCGCAATCCTGTAAAATTCTCGACCGCCGTGACAGCATAGGGGTCATACCAGCCCGATATATGCACACTGGGGATCTTGCGCATCGTCTTGTGCCAGCCCGCAGCATACAACGCCGGAATTTTCCAGTAGTCATCGAATGTGTTATGCGTCCATTGCTCGAACAGGAATTTTTCATAATCCGGTATCGGCGACAGGGGCGAATGCCCCTCGCGCCATGGCAGGCGGCGCATCCAGTCGCGCAGATCCGTCGCTTCAAGGGCCGCTTTCGCCACCGGATCGGCCGCCGCCGCACGCGAACGCAGTGCATGCCGGAAGGCCCATGTCACCTGTTTCAACTCCAGCGCGCCACCATAACGGATACCGCCCTGATAGGCGTTGGAAAACCCCCCGCAATCACAGATCATCGCGGCCAGTGCGGGCGGGTTCAGACAGGCAGCCGCCATTTGTGTATGGGCGGAATAGGACATGCCCATCGTGGCCACCTGCCCGTCGCACCACGGCTGGCGCGCGATCCACTCAAGCGTGTCGAACCCGTCTTCGGCCTCGCCGCGGTACTTGGTAAAGCGCCCTTCAGACCCGTAACGCCCGCGACAATCCTGAAACACCACGACAAACCCCGCATCTGTGAAAAACCGCGCCAGTTCTTCGCGGCCGAACACATCGGGGTGATGCTGGGTGTATTCGTTCACGCGCGCTTCGCGCTTGTCATATGGGGTGCGTTCAAGAATTGCGGGCCATGGACCATGGCCCGCATGTTCTGGAAAGAACACATCTGTTGCCAGCCGGACACCGTCACGCATCGGCACCATGATGTCGCGCAGGGCATCTGCATCGCCTCTCTCGCTGGCAACAGACATTTTCATTACCGCTGGCTCAGGTTGGTGATCAGCGAACGGCCATCGGGGCTGGGTGTGAACTCGATCTCGCCGCGCACAGCCCAGTTGTTGCCTTCCCAATATAGCGGGATCAGCGCCACATCCTCGGCGGCAATTGCGGCAGCGTCTTGCAACGCGGCTTCGCGGTCGGCATCTTCAAACGCCTCGAATGCGCGCTCAAGGGCCGCGTCAAACGCCTCGCTGGAATAGCGGAAGCGGTTGTTGGACCCCAGCCGCGATCTTCATCCGCAGTTCCCAGCACATTGCGCAGCGCCAGCGAGCTTTCGCCCGTGGTGATACCAAAGGCCACCATGAAGGCCGAAAACTCGCGCGCGGTTGCCTGCCCGAAATAGACATTGGCGGGGACATTCTCGACCTCGATATCCAGGCCCACCTGCGACCACATCTGCCCGATGGCCAGCAACACATCCGTGTCATTCACATAGCGTCCGGTCGGGCCGTGAATCGTCATTGACCAGCCGTCGCCATAGCCCGCTTCCGCCAGCAATTCGCGGGCGCGTTCGGGATCATATTCGGGCTGTGGAATGTCGGGGTTATGGCCAAATATCCCTTCTGGCGCGAACTGGTTGGCGGGCGCGCCGGAATTGAACTGGATGCGGTCAATGATCGCGTCGCGGTTGATGGCAAGGCTTAGCGCTTCGCGCACGCGCTGGTCACGGAACGGGTTGCCCACGGACGGATCAATCCGGATGGTGGTATCTTCCAGCTGGTCCACACCCATATACAGCATCCGCGCCGAAGGGGCCGCCACAACTGTCACCCCATCCATCGCGCGCAGGCGGTCCAGATCATTGGGCGGCACAGCGTCGATGAAATCCACCTCTCCCGCCTGCAAGGACGCCACGCGGCTGGCGGAATTGTCCAGAAAGCGGATGGTCACATCCTCGAATTCGGGCGCATCCCCCCAGTAATCCGGGTTGCGTTCCACCACCAGATTTTCGCCGGGGCTGTAGCTGACCTGCCGGTATGGTCCGGTGCCGATTGCCGCTGTGCCACGGTCGAAATCGGCGCTTTCCGCATCGGCTACGCCCTGCGATACGATGTAGATGGTGGACAGGTCCGTGGGCAGGCCCGGTGCAGGCGCGGATGTGGTAATCACCAGCGTGTGGTCATCCACCGCTTCCGCGCTTTCAATCGCGGCCAGACGCTGGGTGAACGGCGCGGGGCTGTTGGGCACTTCGGGAATACGCTCGAATGTGAACACGGCATCGGCGGCGGTGAACGGGCTGCCATCATGGAAGGTGACACCTTCGCGCAGCGTGAAGGTCCATGTCAGCCGGTCGTCAGACACGCTCCAGTCCGTCGCCAGACCGGGGACGAAACTGCCGTCGTCGCCAATATGGATCAGCCGGTCATACAGAATTGCGGCAACCTGCTGGTTCTGCCCGGTGGTGGCAAAATGCGGGTCCATTGACGATGGCGCCGCCGCCAACCCCGCAGTGATGCTTTGCGCGCCCGCAGTGCCCGCCATCAGCGCGACCAGTGCAGTTGCGCCCAAGAATTGCGATAGTTTGGTCATAGTGTTGTATCTCCCTGTTATGGGCCTGCCACCTTGTGGCAGGCAACGGTGCGCCCTTGTGCAACCTGTCGCAAGACAGGGCGCGTGGCGCGGCATTCCCCATCTGCAAGCGGGCAGCGGGGGTGAAAATGACAACCCGAAGGCGGGTTGAGCGGTGACGGAATTTCGCCCTTGACCGGCTGGAACCGGCGCTTGCCTTTGGTCAGGCGGGGCACCTCGTCCAATAGCGCGCGCGAATAGGGGTGCAGCGGGTTGGCGAATAAATCCTCTGTGCGGGCCTCTTCGACCACGCGGCCCAGATACATGATGAACACCCGGTC
>JAFIEO010000002.1 GCA_020832445.1 Paracoccaceae bacterium | reverse complement strand
AACACATCTGCGCGGGCTTCGTTGCGGGTCCGATAGACTTTTTTATTGGTCCGTTCGATTTTCAACGATGAAAAGAAGCTCTCCATCGCGGAATTGTCCCAGACATTTCCTGCCCGGCTCATGGAGCAGGTGATGCCGTTGTCGGCCAGCAGGCGCTGGAACTGCTCGCTGGTGTATTGCGATCCCTGGTCCGAGTGATGCAGCAGCGCGTCAGCCTTGCCGCGGCGCCAAACGGCCATCATCAGGGCATCCATGACCAGCGTGGCATCCCGCTCAGCCTTCATCCATGGACCTGCCCGCTTGGTGGAAGGCTGTGATGGCCGAACCCGACTACTCACGGGACTTCTTGCTTCTGGCGCTGTTCACAGGGATGCGGCGAGGCGAACTCTCCAAGCTGCGCTGGGAGAATGTAGACCTGCGCGCACGTACCCTGCACCTGCCCACGACAAAGAATGGCGACCCACTGAACCTACCCTTGTCCGAGTTTATCGCGGATATGCTGGCGCAGCGGGCGGAAAAGGTAGCGGGGTCGCCTTGGGTATTTCCCGGCCCCGGCAAGGGTGGGCACTTGGTGGAAACCAAAAAGTTCCTTGCGCGCGTCAGTGCCGGTTCTGGCGTGGCCTTCACGCTGCACGACCTGCGGCGCACGTTCATTACCATCGCAGAGAGCCTCGACGTGCCGCACTACGCGCTAAAGTGACTGTTGAACCACCGCACCAATGGCGACGTGACCGGCGGGTACATCGTCATCAATGCCGAACGCCTGCGCGAGCCTATGGAAAAGGTTGCTGCGCGCATCCTGGAACTTGCCGAGGCGTGACCAGTTCGCTTTTTGGGTTTGCATGGGCATCGCACATCAACGTGCGGTGTCCTTTGCGTGCCATCGGTCCAGCCTGCACCTGCTCGAACCTCTTAATCGGCCGATCTTGCAAGCTTTGGCGACGCGCGTGCGCGCGTGGGATGGCATTGGACTGTCTTTGACCGCACAGGAATCGCAACGAACTTTGCTTGACCTGCGTTAGGACTTGGGTCATCCAAACAGGGCGAAAGACAAACCCATAAGCGGGGTCGCATCCGTGGGGCGGTGAAAGTCCGCAGTCGCGACGGGGAAGGCTATGGCCGATCTGCATGGTAGATCGTGCTAACCGACCGGGGCGTTGGCCGAATTTCAGGCACTGGCATCAACCCAGTCGTGACACGTCACGCGCTCCGAAAGTAATCGCAATGGAACCACTTCTTACTCAGGGGAGGGGCATAGCCCTCCCCACTGCTATCAGCCCGAAGAATAGGGACAGGGCGGCAAAGGCGCTCCTTACAACCAAAGAAGTCGCAACACTCACGGGGCTCAGCGCTTCGTATTTCGAAAAGGGCCGCATCTACGGCTACGGACCGAAATTCATCCGCCTGAAAGCAACCGGCAAAACCGGCAAGATTCTTTATCGCCTTGAGGCGGTGGAGGAATGGCTGGCGGCGCAGGAGCGCGAACCGGAGGTTTTCAGCCATGGTCGATAGAAAGAAGCCCAGCGCTGAACGAGCAGTTGAATACATAGTCTGGCTGAACAACGACGCGCCAATGCACCTTGAATCAATGTCAAGCCAAGGGAACGCAAGGCCAATTGCAAAGCAGTTCACTCCGGCTGACAGCGCGGCAGCTATCGCCTTCGTGGCGATGGCCAATGCCGAAGATACGCAGCGAAACTTATACTTTCTCCCAAACGCTGAGTTTTTGACAGGTGAGCGCAAGAAGGCCAACTTGACCGGGGCACGGTTCCTCCATGTTGATCTGGATTACAAGGACTATCCGGGCACCCCGGAGGAACAATTAAACTTTGTCACAGCATTGCTGGACGATTCGCGAAAACGGCCAAAGGGTGTCCCAAGACCTACCGCGATCTGGTTTACCGGCGGTGGGTGTCAGGCAGTTTGGAAGCTTGCCGATCAGGTCGGAATTGAGCAGGCAGAAGCCTTGAATCAGGCCCTCCTGCTCGCCTTCCAAGGTGGACCGGGCACACACAACGCTGATCGCCTTCTGCGTGTACCTTGGACGATGAACTGGCTGAATGACAAGAAGCGCGCATCTGGGCGCGAACCGGCGCTGGCATGGCACTTTGAACCCATGAAGCTAGACCAACCGCCCCGGACGTACTCGATGGATGATTTTCACGTGAAGTTGCCCAAAAAGGAGGCCAAGCCCGCTGGGAAGCCCTCGGCGGTGGCCGTACCTGCGATTGAGATCGAACCGCTGCCGCTGCCGGATCATCTTCATGAAATCCTTCCGTCTGACCCGGAATGGGCCGAGGCAATCATGTCGGGCAATAACCCACCCGGCAAAACCTACGCCTCGCGTTCTGAACTGGTGTACGCCGCTACGATTTGGATGCTTTTTCGAGGAATGCAGCCGGGGCATGTGCTGTCGATACTTATATCCCCGGATGTAGGTATCAGCGCTCATGTGCTGGAAAACCCAAGCCCACTGGCCTACGCGCACCGTCAGGTGGTGCGTGCGATGGCTGCAATTGAGGTGCGTACCGGCGGGTGGCCAATACGTGATGATGACGGTAGGCCGATCCGTAACGATCCACAGAACGCTCGCTATGCACTAGCGGTGATGGGGGCAGACGCCCAGCGAAACACGTTCACTCAGACCGACGAGTTTCGCGGTTGCGGATTGGACGGACGCGACCTTAACGACATCATAGAAATTCTATCCAGCGCGTTCGCGCGCGAGTTGGATTTCAAAGCAACGCCTGCCGTGATCAAGCGTGAGCTATTGGCCATAGCACATGAGCAGCAATACCATCCGGTCGAAGACTATCTTGACCAGCTTGTCTGGGACGGGACGCCAAGGATCGACAGGTGGCTGGCCGAGTATTGCGGTGCGGATGATACCGAGTTGAACCGCGAATTTGGCAGTAAGCTTTTGATTGCAGGCGTGCGACGTATCAAGCAGCCGGGGGTCAAATTTGATACGATGCTGGTGCTCGAAGGGGCGCAAGGCGCGGGCAAATCCCAAATCGTCCAGCGCCTTGCTATCCGCGATGAATGGTTCTGTGGCAGTCTCGACCTCAAGAGCGACGACAAAACCAAAGCCGAACTGCTGGCGCGCGCGTGGATTGTGGAATGCCAAGAGTTGGACGGGCTGAACAAGTCTACCAGTCAAAATCTCAAGCGGTTCCTCAGCACGTCCGCTGACACGTATAGGGGCGCCTATGGGCGTGATGCTGGGGAATACCGGCGGCACTGCATCATCCTCGGCACCACAAACGAAGGGACCTACCTACGCGACCTGACCGGGAACCGGCGCATCTGGCCCGTGCTGGTGAGCAGGATCGACCTGGCTCGCTTTAGCGCAGATGTGGATCAGCTATGGGCCGAAGCGGTGGTGCGGGAGGCGGCAGGCGAGACCATTACCCTGTCGCCGCACCTGTGGGCAGCGGCAGCCGAGGTACAGCGTCAGCGCATGGTCGAGGATGCCTATGCCGACGTTCTCGAAGATACCTTCGGCGGCTTGACAGGACGGGTGTCCATGGACAGCGTGAAGCTGTTGCTCGGTCTCGATACGGCGCGGATGTCACCTACTGATACGCGGCGCATCAAGGCAGTCATGGCCGGGCTGGGGTGGGAGTATGGCACCCATCGTCTGCATGACCTCGGGCGGCGCGAAAAGGCCCAGCGCAAGGGGTTCGCGCGCGGCGAGGGTGACGAAAGGAAGGTCGAGTACATTGCCCAACGGCTGAATGGCGGGATCGTGGTGATCGTCCGTCCGGACTCTTGGCACGAAGGTGAGCCGCCGTTCTGAGATAGCCCAGCGCTGTTGCCGCAACTTGTAACGTAACTTAACGGCCAAAACTGCTATGCGGGGCGCTGCGGTGCCCCGCCTTTTATTTTCCCTGTACTTTCTGACCTAAGTTACGGTTACAAGTTACAAATTCTTCAAATTCGGCAAGAACGGCAGCAGTCAACTGCCCCTCTTGGGACGTCCAGGGAGGTCATGGCTGCCCTGCGTTGGGGGTTTGCGCGGGGCTTAGCGCAACGGGCCTGTGCGGCCCTCCCATGCGCGCCTAGGGGGATGTGTGCCGGTACCGTTGGGTGGTGTCAGTTCACGGTCAGGCCCTGGGTCTGCCAGCTCCCCCCGTCGTGAAAATACCGTATGGCGCCGCTGAACGTGCCGCGCAGCATCGCGCCGAACCCGTTCTGCGCGTCAAAGTTGCTGTTCACCTCATAGGCACAGTAACCGATGTGTCGTGTGCCCGGGCCGGGCCTGTGCGGGCGGACGTCGACAAACAGAAGCTTCACGATCCTCATTTTACTCTTTTCACTCTAAACACTCCTTGTTTGTTAACAATAAGCGAATTGAGGGGCATATCTGCGTCAGGGCTTATGGAGGCGACAATGACGATGCGAACTATTGAAATCGACTTTGAGGTGCACAAGGCAATCGAACTTGAGCGACGGAGCTTTGATGAAGCGCCCGACACCGCACTGCGTCGACTGCTCGGAATCGCACCCGCTGAGGCTGAAGAAAACAGCAAACCCGGGGCAACCCCTGCGCCATCGCCCGCTGGTCGTCCATGGGTCGGAAAGGGACATTCGGCTGGTCTAACGCTTCCGCACGGAACAGAATTGCAGATGGACTACAACGGCCAGCGATTCATGGGCCGTGTGGACAACGGCGTTATCATGTTCGAGGGACAGAACTTCACGAGCCCGTCGGGGGCAGCGGATGAGCTGTGCCGGACAAAGGATGGGCGCAAGACGAGCTTGAATGGGAAGGAACTGATCAGCGCCCGCCTCCGCGGTGAGACGGACTGGGTGTTGCTCAAAACGCTTGAGCGGCGGATGCGGAAAGAGACCGCCTGAACTCGAACAGGCCCTAGGAGGCAAAGGGCTGGAACTGCATGCGTTCGAGGCTGACCTTCACCGCACCTATGTCAGCGGCGTTGAGCGCGAAGTACGAAACCCCTCTGTCCTCATCGTCGCCAAGCTCGCTGCGGCGCTGGGCGTTGATCCATGCAAGTTACTGGAATTTAAGGGTTAGTTCGAGAAGACTGGTGCCGCTGAAGGGACTCGAACCCCCGACCCCATCATTACGAATGACGTGCTCTACCAGCTGAGCTACAGCGGCACTCTTCTCTGTCACGGCCCTACTATGGCCCTACTAGTTCCACAAGTCCCGATCTAACTCACTGGCTTCATTCGTCTTTCCCGGGCGGACCCAATAATTACGAATGACGTGCTCTACCAGCTGAGCTACAGCGGCACCGTGGCGCTGTCTTTAGCACCGGTTATTCATGCAGGCCAGCCCCAATTTTATGCATTCAAGGCAAAAAATACGGCTGAAAACATGATGGACGAACGCCTGACAGGTTTTGCGCAGCCGTGGCCGCGGCAATGGCCGGTTCTGTATTCGTCCGGTGTCAGGCGGGTTTCTGATCAGCGGGCGTGTCACCGTCTTCATCAATGACAACTTCGCCAGCGACGACGGAATCGCCGTCTTGTAGCGGGCGCGGCAGGCTGCCCACGATCAGCGGCAATAGTTCGGTCTGGGTGGCGGACGGGCCGGCGCTGTCGGGCGCATCGCGCCATTCCAGCGTGTCGAATGCACCGCAATTGTCGCAAATGGCCTGCCAGCTTGCATGCACATGCTGGCATTTGGTGCACACCCATTGCGGCCCGCGACTGGCAGTCAGTGCACGCGCCAGCCAGCCGCGCACCACTGCATCATCCGCCCCTTCGCCACGTTCGACCGCGGCCATGATGGTCAGGGCGCGCAATGTCGGCGCGGTGGTCACCAGATCACCCAGCGCGCGGCGCGCGGCGGGGAAATCTTCGGCGGCAATCAGCAGTTCGGCTTTCAGCATGCGGGTTTCCGCATGGTCGGGATGCAGGGCCAGCAATTTGCGGAAGCGCTGCACCCGCTGAAGCGGTGTTTCATCCTTTTCAATCGCGGCAAATGCCGACGCGAGTTCAGGATGCGGCTGCACTTTCCACGCTTTCTTGATGACCTTGGCCGCATAGCTGCCCTTGCCCTGCGCGACAAGGGCGCGGGCGCCTGCGACTGCGGCGGGGATAAGGTCGGGCGACAGGCGGTTGGCCTCGATCGCGGCTTCGCGGGCGCGCGCCATGTTGTCGCTCGCGGCCAGTGCATCGGCATTTTGCAACGCCAGAATGGCATCACGCCTGCGGTAAACATCGCGCGGCAGGTGGCCGCTGGATTTCTTGATTTGCAGCGTCTTGCGCGCGCCCTGCCAGTCTTCGGCATCGGTTTGCAGCTTCAGAAGCGTGTTCTGGGTGGCTTCATGGGCGGGCTGCATGTCCAGCGCCTTTTGTGCCAGCATGCGCGCCTTTTCAGTGTCGCCTTCGTCCAGTTTCGCGCGGATCAACCCCTGAACCCCGACAAACCGGCTGCGCGAATCCCCCAGAAGACGTTTGTAATGGTCTTCGGCAAGGGCGCGGTTTCCCTTCAGTTCTGCCGATTGTGCAATAAGCAGGCTGGTTATGACAGGACGGTTCAGCAACGCATGCGCTTTTTCCGCTTTCGCAACGGCGGTTTTGCCATCACCTGACGCCTGCGCCAGAAGGGCTGACAGCAGCGCGTCCAGCCCGCGCTTTTCACGGTTATGGGCAAAATAGCGGCGCACGGCGGTTTCATCGCCATTCATAAAGCGCAGCACCGACACCAGAAGGCCCACAAGTTTCAGCCCCAGCCACACCGCCAGCACAAAAAGGGCAAGTGCAATCACGGCCTGAACCGGGCCAAGTTCAAATTCCATATCTACAATACGCAGGCCAACGGTCTGCCCGCTGTCCATCAATTGCCCTGCCCCAAAAGCAAGGCCGATGACCACGGCCACGAAGGCAAGGATTTTAAAAAGCGTCCAAAACATCTTTACGTCCTTATTCCTTCGTAATCATCTGGGACAATACATCGGTTTGCACAACAGCCTGCACCCGCGCGGTCGCAGCAGACTGCCAGTCTGACACCGCCGCACGGCCTGCATCCGGCAATTCGTCCAGCAGCGACAATGCCGCGTCCAGATCACCGGCTTCCACGGCAACGGCGGCGCGCGACATGATGGCATCAGGGTCGTCGCCCTGCCGCGCCACGGTAGAGCGTGCGCCGGTTTGTGCGCGCAGGAAATTGACCACCCGTTCCCCCGCACTGTCGACAGGGGCCGCGCCAAGGCTTTCGCGGATGGCCGCGCGCGCAGCGTCGGGGAAGCGGTCTTGCAATTGCTCCAGCGTTGCAATGCCTGTTGCTGCGTTGTCGCGCAACACATCGGGAACGTCAAAACCCGCCTGTGCAATGCGATCTGTGGCATCCGCAAAAGGCTGGCCCGTCTGTAATGCCGCGCGCAGGCTGTCCAGCCCCGAAAGCGCCAGCGCGGCATCAACTGCGTCCTCGGCCGTGGCGACACGGTTTTCTGCCAGATCACGCAGATCGGCAAGTTCGGCCTGCATTTGTGCCAGATCCGCTTCCATCTGGTTTTGCGCGTCGCGCAGGGTATCTGTCAGCGCATCAACGCGCCCTTCCAGTGACGAAAAATCACCGGCTGTCGCATCGGGGCGGTCGAGCGCGGCAATTTCTTCACGCAACTCCGCCAGTTCCGCCTCCAGCGGCGCAAGGTCGGGCGCGGTTGGCATATCCTGACGCAGTGCGGCCATATCCGCCTGAAGGGCGGC
The DNA here is from genome assembly GCA_020832445.1 of Paracoccaceae bacterium. Lineage (GTDB taxonomy): Bacteria > Pseudomonadota > Alphaproteobacteria > Rhodobacterales > Rhodobacteraceae > Roseinatronobacter. Next base: position 26,439 of record JAFIEO010000002.1, on the reverse strand, counting down.
GAATTCGGCCTGATCAACGCCTTGATCTGCTGTAAAAAAATGCATGGTATACCCTATGGCACCGGCAGCGATTCCCCCCAGAAGAAACGGAAAGAAACCGATTCCAGCACCAGCCTGCCTGACCGGGGCGGCATCAGGTGTCGTGGCAGCCGCAGCGACGGGCGTATCAGGCCCTGCGGACGGTGGCGCAGCATCATCGGGCTGCGCATCGGTGCGATCCGGCTGCACTTTGGTGTCGGCGTCATCTTCAACCGGCGCGGCGGTATCTTCAGGCAGCGCGTGCGTTTCCGACGTGTCCGTGGTCGCGTCTGGGCCACCATCGGTGGGTGGCGGGGCATCGGTCAACGCCCCCTCGACGGGTTCGGATTGTGCGGGCGCGGCGCTGTCATCAGGTTTCGCAGGTGCGGCGCTGTCCGGCTTGGCATGGTCAGGGGCGGGCTTCGCCTGTGCGCTGGTATCCGGCGTGGCCTTCGTTTGCGGGTCAGGGGTGGCGGTGGTGTCAATGGCTTGGGGCGTCGGGTCATCGCTGGCAGGTTTGGGTTTCCGTGTCCGGGATGACGTTCCCTTGCTGGTTGTGTTACGCGCCAAAATCCAACCCCCACCTTTCACGCAGCCAATGCTGCAACTGCAATTACTATTGTCACCTTATCGCGGCTTTTCACTATCCTCAAGTTCGGCCTGCACCTGCAACACTGCATTCAGCATTGCATCGCCGTCGGGGCGGGTCACGGTAAACACACTGCTGCATTTACTGGCATCCACAGCCGCCGCGCAGGCCCGCGAGATGGCAATTACACGCAGCTTGGCAGCAATATAGGGCATTTTTTCGAGTTCCACAGAAAACAAATGCGCCGACCGGGGCGAAAACAGCGGGACAACCACCGTTACTGGGCGCGACAAAAGCGCGCGTGCGGGCGCTGACAATGCGCAAGCCTGCTGATGGTAGATCACCAATTCTTGTGCGGGCACGCCTGCCTTGTCCAGTCCCACAGCCAGCGCCATTGCGGCATGCGCGCCGCGCAGGTGCACGACAGGCGGCACCGGCGCTGCCGCCAGAATTGCCGCGCGCAACGACACGGCATCGCCCCCCGGCGCCTGCCGGATTTGTACAAACCCCGCCTCCTTTGCGGCCTGCGCCGTGCGTGGACCCACGCACCAGACCGGCAAGTCACACCTGCCCCCCAGCGCCCGCCATGCCCCAACCCCGTGACGGGACGTAAACACCAGCGTGCCCGCCCCTGCCACGGCCGACATATCTGACGTGCAATGGCGGATCTGCAATAACGGGGCGATGACGACCGCCCCCCGCCAGCCCGCCCCGGTTGCGGCTTGCGCGAATTCCTGCGCCGCCTGTACAGGCCGGGTGAGTAAAAGCGTGGCAGTCATGGGGCCATATGTCCTTGAAACCGGCTGCGGGATTGTGCGCATCTGTGCCAAGTGGTAGCGGGAAAGCATGCCCCATGGCAACCGGAGCGACAATGACCCCTGACATGCCCTTGACGGTTCTGGGACTTGAAAGCAGTTGCGACGACACCGCCGCAGCCGTAATTCGCCATGCGCCGCCTGCGCGCGCAGAAATCCTGTCCAATGTCGTTCTGGACCAGACAGACCTGCATGCGGCCTTTGGTGGGGTAGTGCCGGAACTGGCCGCGCGCGCCCATGCCGAAAAACTGGATCTGGCCGTAGAGGCCGCGCTGGAACAGGCGGCGGTCACACTGGCGGGCGTGGATGCCATCGCGGTCACCGCAGGGCCGGGGCTGATTGGCGGGGTGCTGTCGGGCGTGATGCTGGCCAAGGGGCTGGCAGCCGCCACCGGCCTGCCGATGATTGGCGTGAACCACCTTGCAGGCCACGCGCTGACACCGCGCCTGACCGACGGGGTGGAATTTCCCTATCTTATGCTGCTGGTATCTGGCGGGCATTGCCAGTTCCTGATCGCACATGCCCCCGACCGCTTCACCCGCCTTGGCGGCACCATCGACGACGCCCCGGGAGAGGCATTTGACAAAACCGCGAAACTGCTGGCCCTGCCCCAACCGGGCGGCCCGTCCGTGCAGGCGCATGCGGCACGCGGCAATCCGGCACGATTTGCCCTGCCCCGCCCGCTGATGGACCGCGATGATTGCAATATGTCGTTTTCGGGCCTGAAAACCGCCGTGCTGCGCGCCCGCGACACTTTGATCGCCGAACATGGGGGACTGCGCGCGCCCGACCGCGCCGACCTGTGCGCGGGCTTTCAGCAGGCCGTGGCCGATGTGCTGGTGTCCAAATCCCGCCGCGCACTTGCACAATATATGGCGCTTGGCCCCGCAATGCCGGTTTTCGCAGTGGCAGGCGGGGTTGCTGCCAACACAGCGCTGCGCGCGGGGCTGGAAGGGCTGGCGCAGGGCATGGGCGTGCAGTTCATCGCGCCACCCCTGGCGCTGTGCACCGATAACGCCGCGATGATCGCATGGGCGGGGCTGGAGCGGCTGCGCATGGGCGCGCGCGACGACATGACGCTGGCCGCGCGCCCGCGCTGGCCGCTGGACCAAACCGCCGCCCCCATGCTGGGGTCCGGCAAGAAAGGGGCAAAGGCATGAGCGTTGCAATCTTGGGCGCAGGTGCATTCGGCACCGCACTGGCCTGTGCGCTGGGACAGGATGCATCGGGGCGGGTCACGCTATGGACCCGCGACATGGACCACGCACGCGACATGGCGCGCCTGCGCGAAAACACCCGCCGCCTGCCCGGCATTCCCTTGCCCGATGGCGTGCAGGTCACCCATGATCTGGCCAGTATCGACGCGCAAACCCTGTTGCTGGCCATGCCCATGCAGGCCATGCGCGGGTTCTTGCAAGACCATGACACATTCCTGAAGGACCGCGTTCTGGTGGCCTGTTCCAAAGGGATTGATCTGGACCTGTTGCTGGGACCTGTCGGCGTGATTGCCCAGACCCTGCCCGATGCGCGCGCAGCCCTGCTAACCGGGCCAAGTTTTGCCCATGACATTGCGCGCGGCCTGCCAACCGCGCTGACACTGGCCTGCGGGGATGCGGGATTGGGCAAGGCGCTGCAACTGGAATTGTCAACACATGCCTTGCGGCTGTATCGCAACACCGATGTGACCGGCGCGGAACTGGGCGGCGCGCTGAAAAATGTGATCGCCATTGCCGCAGGCATGGTGATCGGTGCGGAAATGGGCGAGTCTGCGCGCGCAGCCCTGATGGCGCGGGGATATGCGGAAATGCAGCGCCTTGCCCTGTCGCTTGGGGCGCAGCCCGACACATTGGCAGGGCTGTCTGGCTTGGGTGATCTTATTCTGACCTGCGGGTCGGACAAATCGCGCAATTTCCGCTACGGGTTTGCATTGGGGTCAGGGGCGGAATTCGACACCACAACCACCGTGGAAGGGGCCGCGACCGCGCGCGCCGTTGCGCGCCTTGCGCAATCGCGCGGCATGGATATGCCCATCACCCGCATGGTTGCCGCCATGATCGAAGGATACCTGACCGTGACAGAGGCCCGCGACGCCCTGCTGGCCCGCCCCCTGATTGAAGAATAAACCCAAACGAAGAAGGAGGAGGAAAATATGCCGCTATACATGATGGTCTGCACCGACAAAGCGGGCGCATTGGACATTCGCAAGGCCAACCGGCAAGCGCATCTGGATTACATCGCACAAACCGGCTGCGTGCAGATGGCAGGACCGTTGCTGGATAATGCGGGCGAAATGGCAGGGTCGCTGATTGTGCTGGACCTGCCCGACATGGCCGCAGCCACCGCATGGGGCGCGCAAGACCCTTATGCGAAAGCTGGCCTGTTTGACAACGTGCGCGTGCAGGAATGGAAAAAGGTTATCGGCTGATGCGTTATTGGTTGATGAAATCGGAACCCGACGCCTTTGGCTGGGATGATCTGGTGGCCAAAGGTGCGGCGGGCGAGGAATGGGACGGTGTGCGCAACTATCAGGCGCGCAACAACATGCGCGCGATGGAGCTTGGCGATCTGGCGTTTTTCTATCACTCGCAATCCGACAAGGCGGTGGTGGGGGTATGCGAAGTGATCGCCGCCGCCCACCCTGACAGCACCACGGACGATCCGCGCTGGGACTGTGTGGATGTGCGCGCCGTCAAGCCGTTGGAACACCCTGTCACGCTGGCCATGGTCAAGGATGACCCCCGATTGCAGGAGATGGCATTGGTGAAGACATCGCGCCTGTCGGTGCAGCCGGTCAGCCCGCAGGAATGGCAGATCATCTGCGAGATGGGCGGGACAGACCCGCAGGATTGAGTATTTTTGGCAAGATGAAATCCCCTATGTCCCGCAATATGTGACCAGTTCGGGGGTGTCGCGCGATGCGGGCTGCGCATAGTCTTCTGCCCCGTCAACGGGCGTAAAGGGGGCCTGCACACGCGCCAGAAGCGCCAGAAACGGGGCCATGTCGCCCGCATTGGCGGCATTCAGCGCCGCATCGACCAGATGGTTGCGCGGAATATAGACCGGATTGGCCGCCGCCACGCGGTCCGGTGTGTCCGCGTCCGACAGCGCCTGATAGGATGCAAGCCATGCATCCAGCCCGCGATCATCATCAAACAGGGCGCGCAAGCTGCCCGCATTGCCGCGCAACGCATCAGGCAGGGCGCGGAAGAAGCCGGTGAAATCGACACCCTGCCCTGTCCAAAGCTGATGCATATCGTCAATCAACGCCGCGTCAGGGGCGGCAAGCCCCAGCTTGCGCGCGAATACGCCCAGCCATGCGGCGCGATACTCCTCTTGCGCCTGCGCGATCACGTCGGAGGCGCGGGCGATGGCGCGGTCCTCATCCGCATCGATCAGGGGCAAAAGCGCTTCGCACAGCCGCGCAAGGTTCCAGAAAATGATTGCAGGCTGGTTGCCATAGGCATAACGCCCCTGATGGTCGATGGAACTGAACACAGTGGCCGGGTCATAGCGGTCCATGAAGGCGCAGGGGCCATAATCAATGGTTTCGCCCGAAATCGTGGTGTTGTCGGTGTTCATCACCCCATGCACAAACCCAAGCCCCATCCATTGCGCCACGGTCTGCGCCTGACGCGCGGCCACGCGGTGCAGAAACCGGACATAGCGGTCGGGGGTGCCGGACAGGTCGGGGTCATGGCGGGCAATGGCGTAATCGGCCAGTTGGCGAAGTTTGTCCCCCTCGCCACGGGTGGCGAAAAACTGGAATGTGCCGACGCGCAAATGGCTGGCCGCGACACGCGCCAGCACTGCGCCCGGTTCAAGCCCGTTCTGGCGCAGCACGCGGTCGCCGGTGGTGCAGGCGGCCAGTGCGCGGGTGGTGGGCACACCCAGCGCGGCCATCGCTTCCGATATCAGGTATTCGCGCAGCACCGGACCCAGCACCGCGCGCCCGTCGCCGCCGCGCGCAAATGGCGTGCGCCCCGACCCTTTCAGGTGGATGTCCCAGCGCGCGCCGTCACTGTCCAAAACCTCGCCCAGCAAGATCGCGCGCCCGTCGCCCAGTTGCGGAGAAAACCCGCCGAACTGGTGGCCCGCATAAGCCATGGCCAGCGGGCGCGCGGTGTCTGGCAGGGCATGGCCGGTCAGCAGCCTTGCATCCAGCGCGGCCACGTCCAGCCCCAGACGACGCGCCAAGGCATCATTGCGCAGCACGATTTGCGGGTCGGGCCAGTCCTGCCCCTGCCACGGGACATACAGGCCCTTCAGGTCGCGGGCATAGCTGTGATCAAGGGGCAGGGGCATGGCGGCATCCGTGTTTCATTGCGTATCTATGGTGTGACCTAAGCCCTTGGGCGGGGGCAATCCAGTCCCTTTGGGGTTGGGGTTCGTCAGGGGCGCTTCGGGCGGGGCTGGATTTGGCCTGAAGGGGAAACGCAAGGCGCGGAGCAAAGGGCGCAAGCCCGCCGCGCCATAGGTCTGGCCGTCCTGCGGCCTGCCGATTCGGCTGATGACAGTCCAAGCGTTTGATGCCGGAGTATGCAGCCTGCATAAACTGCATCCCTCAGATGTCGGATCGGCAAACCCCGGCCCACCGATGGCGCGCGCTTTATCCGTGGCCTCAACGGCGGCAAAAGACCAGAAACCACCCGCAAACCGCCTGCTTCAACCCTCGACCTGATCCAGAAATTCGCCATAACCCTCGGCGTCCATCTCCTCTTTGGGGATGAAGCGCAGTGATGCGGAATTGATGCAGTAGCGCAAGCCACCACGATCGGCAGGCCCATCAGGGAACACATGCCCAAGATGGCTGTCACCATGGCTGGACCGCACTTCGATACGGGTCATACCATGGCTGGTATCGCGCAGTTCGGCCACATGGGCGGGAACAAGGGGCTTGGTGAAACTGGGCCAGCCGCAGCCTGATTCGAACTTGTCGCTGGATGCAAACAGCGGCTCTCCGGATACGATATCAACATATATACCCGCGCGTTTGTTATCATTATAGATGCCCGACCATGGGCGTTCGGTGCCGTTTTGCTGGGTCACATGGTATTGTTCGGGCGTCAGGGCATCAATGATTTCGGGGCGGCGTTCATAGCGGGGCATCTGCACCTCCTGTTGCGGAATTCTACGCATGATATAGGCACCGGTGGCGCGGTTTCCATCCTGCGCACGCAGCCCGGGCGATCGCGCACCATACGACGCTTGGCACTGGATTTCCCTGCATCACTGGTGCATAAGGACGCAACGCCATGCGGCAACTGATTATGGGTGCATAATGAAATTCCTGCTTCGCTTCGTGACCTGGTGGAACTATTCAACCCTGAACACGGCCTTTTTCACCTGGCGCAACGGGGAAAAGGTTGGCGAAGATGATCAGGGGAACATCTTTTACCGGTCCCATGACAGCAAAAAACGCTGGGTTATCTATAATGGCGAATCTGAAGCCAGCCGCGTGTCCCCCGACTGGCACGGATGGCTGCATCACACATGGGACGAATTGCCCAGCGAGCGCCCGCTGCTGCGCAAGGAATGGGAAAAGCCGCATCAGGAAAACCTGACCGGCACCGCGCTGGCCTACGCCCCCAAAGGATCGATCCGCCGGCAAAACCCCAAAACCCGAACCGATTACGAGGCATGGACGCCTGAATGAACGCCTGAATGAACTGGGCGCGGGTCATAGCACTGGTCTTTCGGATCATGCGTATGGCACAGCGGGTGCAACGTCAGCGCACGCGCCGACGCCCGCCGCGCTGACGGCCCTGCGCCCCGATCAAGCAAAGATGATGGCGCAGTGCTGGCCTTTGGGGCCAGCTTCGTTCATAAGTCGGCGTCAACAGTTAGTTTTGGACAGGGCGCTTCATGATGCTTCGTGCAATGGCCGTTTTTCTGGCATCCGTTCTCAGCCTTCCGGCCGCGCTGGCACAAGGCATTGCCTTGCCCGGCGCAAGCGAGCATTTCATGCGTTCGGATGGCGCGGTCATTCGGGGGCTGGATCGTGTAGCCGGAACCAGTGTCGATTTCGAGGTTGACCAGAGCCGGGATGCACAAATCGGCCATCTGGTCGCCATGCTGAAGGAATGCCGCTATCCCGCCGACAACCCCGCAGGCGAGGCCTATGCATGGATAGATGTGTATGACACCCGCGCCGATGAAATGCTGTTTTCCGGCTGGATGGTTGCGTCAAGCCCCGCGCTGAATGCGCTGGATCATGCGCGCTATGATCTATGGGTTCTTAACTGCAAGACATCATAGGCATCAGGCAACGGCACGCGCGCGATATCGGCATCTTTGCCCAACGCATCAGCCAGGCGCCGACGATAGGCCGCGCGCGGAATTTCATGCCCGCCCAGACTGGCAAGATGATCTGTCAGATATTGCGTGTCAAACAGCACAAAGCCGCAATTGCGCAGATGCGTGACCAGATAGGCCAGCGCAATTTTTGATGCATCCTTGCGGCGCGAAAACATGCTTTCGCCGCAAAACGCCCCCCCGATTGCCACGCCATACACACCGCCGACCAGATCGCGCCCGTCCCAGATTTCCAATGAATGGGCATGGCCCGTAGCGTGCAAATCATTGAACAGGCGCGTTATTTCCGAATTTATCCATGTGGTTTCGCGCGCGGCACAGCCGGACATGACGCCTGCAAAATCATGATCAACCGTTACCTGAAACGGCATTGTCCGTATACGCCGCGCCAGTGATCGCGACAGGTGGAACCCGTCCAGTGGCAAGACCCCGCGCAACACAGGGTCGAACCAGTACAGCCGGTCGTCATTGCGGTCCTCGGCCATGGGAAAGACACCCTGCCGGTAGGCCTGAAGCAACATTTCTGCTGTCAGTCGCGGCTGCATGGGCGTATCAGAATTCGGCTGCGCGGGCCTCGTGGGCCATATGGTCAAGGACGGCATTCACGAATTTCTGCTCGCGGCTTTCGGGAAAGAATGCGCCTGCCAATGCCACAAATTCGCTGATCACCACCCGCACCGGCGTTTGCGCAGTCAGGAATTCAGCGCCTGCGGCGCGAAAGACTGCGCGCAATGTGGGATCAATACGGGCGATGGGCCATTTGGCCACAAGCGCGCGGTCGGTCATCTGGTCAATCGCGCCCTGCCGGTCCACAGCCGCATCGACCAGACGGCGAAAGAAATTGATATCAGCCTCGGCCCAGGTTTCATCCTCGGTTTCGGCACCAATGCGGTGGGCCTCGAACTCGCGCAGGGTTTCTTCAACGCCGCGATCCGATGCTTCCATCTGGAACAGGGCCTGCACCGCATAAAACCGCGCCGCACCGCGCAGGGCACGTTTTTCTTCAACTGTAGGGGATTTCTTGTTATCTGCCATGATCACGCCACCGGATTACCGTTACCGCCCGCAATGTCGAATTCCGTGCGTTCGGGCAGGAACCCCACGGACCGTTTCGCCCCACCCCAGCGCCGTGCAAGCGCGATCAGGTGCAGCGCCGCCGCAGCAGCACCGCCGCCCTTGTTCTGGCCGGACGCATCAGCGCGGACCACTGCTTGCGCGCGGTTTTCCACGGTCAGGATGCCATTGCCAATGCACGCCCCCTGCAACCCCAGAAGGGTAATCGCGCGCGAGCTGTCGTTGCACACTGTATCATAATGCGTGGTTTCCCCGCGAATGACACAGCCCAACGCGACAAAGCCGTCGAAATTCGACATGCGAAACGCCTGCCCGATGGCCGTGGGCACTTCCAGCGCGCCCGGCACCTCGATGGTGTCATGGCTGCCGCCTGCGGCTTCAATCTCGGCGCGGGCACCGGCCAGCAACTGGTCGGTGATGTCCTTGTAATAAGGCGCCACGACAATCAGCAGTTTCGGCGCGCGCTCGAATTCGGGGCGTGGCAGGGTGTAATGGGTTTCATGTCCGGCCATGTCAGGCACCTTTCGGGGGGGAAATCTTGCGGGTGCCGGTGATGGACAGGCCATAGCCATCCAGCCCCACCACACGCGGCGTTGCCGAATTTGTCAGCAAAATCAGGTCATGCAACCCAAGCGAGGACAGGATTTGTGCGCCAAGCCCGTATTGGCGCAGCGTATGGGGCGAACTGTCGGCGCTGGACATTTTCATATGCGTGTCGCGCAGCAGCACGATAACCCCGCGCCCTTCATGCGCAATCAGGCGCATGGCATCGGCAAATTCATCTGCACGGCCTGCGCCGCCCGTCCCCACCATATCCAGCAGCGGATCAAACGCGTGCATCCGCACCAGCACCGGATCGGGCGTTGTGATGTCGCCCTTGATCAACACGACATGTTCGGCCCCTTGGGTTGTGTCGGAATAGACCCGCATAACCCATTCGCCGCCGAATTCCGATGTAACGGTGTCTTCTTGCATGACCCGCACAAGGTTGTCATGCCTGCGACGATAGGCAATCAGATCAGATATCGTGCCAATTTTCAGACCATGTTTTTGCGCAAACCCCACAAGGTCCGGCAGGCGTGCCATGTCGCCATCTTCCTTCATCACCTCGCAGATCACACCTGACGGGTTAAGCCCGGCAAGGCGCGAAATATCAACGGCGGCTTCAGTATGGCCCGCGCGCACCAGCACGCCACCATCGCGCGCGCGCAGTGGAAACACATGGCCGGGGGTGGCAATATCGGCCGCGCCCTTGGCGGGATCAATCGCCACGGCAACTGTGCGCGCACGGTCATGGGCGGAAATGCCCGTGGACACACCTTCGCGCGCTTCAATCGATACGGTAAAAGCCGTTTCATGCCGCGACGAATTGCTGGACGCCATCAGCGGCAGGCCCAGCTGGTCAATGCGTTCGCCCGGCAGTGTCAGGCAGATCAGCCCCTTGCCGTGGGTCGCCATGAAATTGATCACCTCTGGCGTGGCCATCTGCGCGGGGATCACCAGATCCCCTTCATTCTCGCGGTCTTCGTGGTCCACAAGTATGAACATGCGGCCATTGCGGGCCTCATCAATGATCTCTTCTATGGTCGAGATGGCATCGCGCCAGTTCTGCTCGACCTCGCCGGGGGTTTCATAGGTCATGGCGGGCTGTCCTTCATTCTATATCTGGCCAGATAGACCAAAGCAGGCGGCGGGAAAAGGGGCAAAGGGTCACGGTAACGCCACGCAACGCGCGCCGTGGTAGCCGGATATTTGCCCCCTGCTGGCAGATTTGCACATCCCACAGATTTGCAACAGGTGCGCCCCCATGAAAACCGTCCAGACCCTTGCTGCGGAAATTGTCGCCCGCGAAGGCGGCTTCGTCAACGACCCCGATGATCCCGGCGGGGCCACAAATTTCGGGGTTACCATCCACACGCTGCGCCGTCTGCGCCCCGGTGCGCGCGTGGGTGTGCAGGACGTGCGCGCCCTGACCCGCGAACAGGCGATCGAGATTTATGTGGAGCATTATTTCACCCGCCCGCGCATTGCCGAGTTGCCCGAACCCCTTTGGCCCACGGTGTTTGACATGTATGTCAATGCAGGCGCGAATGCAGTGCGCATATTGCAGCGGTTGTTGGTGCAAATGGGGCTGGATGTGGCCACGGACGGCGTGATCGGCCCGCAAACCATTGCAGCCACGCATCGCGCCTATGACATGGCCCCGTCGCATCTGGTCGATGCCTACGGGATTGCGCGGCGCGATTATTACTACCGCATTGCCGACCAGCGCCCCGCCAGCCGCAAATTCGCCCGCAGGCGTGATGGCGGCAAGGGGGGCTGGATCACCCGCGCCGAAGAATTCATCAGCACGCGCTTTCATCTGTCGGACGCGCAACACCGTGACCGTGTGCGGGGATGGGGGTAAGGTCAGGGATGGCCTGAGGCTGACACCCCAAGGCGCGGAGCAAAGGCCGCAGGCCGCCGCGCCATCGGCGGGCCGTCCCGCGGCCTGCCGATTTGGCTGATGTCATGCCAAGCCTTTGATCTTGGGAAGATGCAGCCTGCATAAAGTGAACTTCACCAACGCCGGATCGGCAGACCCCGGCCCACCGCTGGCGCGGGCTTAGGCCCCGCGCGAATGACCGATTCAGGTCAATCCCTTCGCCTTATCCCCCTTACCCACCCGGCCATCTTTTGAACCCGACCCCACTGTAAAGGACCAATCCCATGATCCGTTCCCTGTTCGGCCTGTTGTTTGGCGGCGCCCGCGAAGCGCGCGCGCTTGGGCAAACCGTCACATCGGTCGCAGAAGTGTTCCGCCCCAATGCAACCCGCGCCATGGAGCTGGGCCATGATGCCTATAAGGCGGCCCATGCCAGCCACACGGCGGAATTCCAGTTCGGGCGCGGGGGCTGGTTTGATTCGGCTGTAAACGGGCTGAACCGCCTGCCCCGCCCGCTGCTGGCGCTTGGCACATTGGCGCTGTTTGTCTACGCCATGGCCGACCCTGACGGGTTTGCGCGGCGTATGCTGGCCTTGTCTGCTGTGCCCGAACCGCTGTGGTGGTTGCTGGGGGCGGTTGTGGCGTTCTATTTCGGCGCACGCGAAGCGCATCATCTGCGCTGCACCAGACCCACAGCCCCAGCCGCCACCATAACACCGCGCCCACCAGCAGAGATTGCGCCGCAAAACCATTTCAGCGCAGACAACCCCGCGCTGGCGGAATGGCAAAAATCCGGCACCTGACATGCAGCGCAGCGGGCTACGATCCCTGTTTCAGGAAATCCTCTTCCTCGCCGGTCACGTCGATGCCAAGTTCTTCAAGCCCGTTTTCAAGGTTTTCCGCAAGATGCGGCATGCCCATCAGGTAATCAGCGGTTGGCGTGGTGGCTTCGGTCGTAGCGGTTGCTACGGCTTCGGCGTAATCTTCCGGCTCGAACGCGCCGCGCCCCACCCATGCAACAGCGGTCAGGCTGGCCTTTTCATCATCATTCAGCGCGTCGATGAAGGCATGCACCTGTGCTTCGCCCACAGCGCCTTCGCGGGCCAGATAGATGATGTGAACAACCTTGCGCGGGCTGATAGCAAGCATGGCGGCCTCCTGTAAGTCAGGTCACAAGTGTCGCGCAAAGGGCGCCATGTTGCAACAGCTATCGCTTGTAGTGTCCTCGCAGATCAGCGGCAAGGCCGGACGATTCCGGTCTGAAGGGGACTTTGACCTGTGCACAAAGCCCGCGCCATCGGTGGGCCGGGATCTGCCGATCCGGCGTTGGTGAAGTTCACTTTATGCAGGCTGCATCTTCCCAAGATCATAGGCTTGGCATGACATCAGCCAGATCGGCAGGCCGCGGGACGGCCAGACCTATGGCGCGGCGGGCTTCGCCCTTTGCTCCGCGCCTTGGGGCATTCCCGATGACCCCAACAGGCCGGAAACACCTGCTATCCAGATCAGTTCACGCTATCCGGGTTTGCCCCCGAACAGCCGGTAATAGGCCCAGTCCGGCAGAAAATTAGCGCCCCGAAACAGCAGCGAAAACAGGCGCGGAAAGGCACGCTGGAACCTGTGGCCGCGTATCAGTGTCATGATTTCCGACGCCGCTTGTTCAGGCTGCATCAAGAATGGCATTTTGAAATCATTCTTGTCGGTCAGTCTGGTGCGGATGAAACCGGGATTGGCAAGCTGCACATCCACGCCGGACCCGCGCAGATCGGCATGCATCGATTCGGCCAGATGCATCAGCCCCGCCTTGCTGGAACTGTAGCCAATGGAACCGGGCAGCCCGCGATACCCCGACAGCGACCCCACAAGCACGATATGCCCCTGCCCGCGCGCCACCATGTGCGGCACAACCTGCCCCAGCACCCGCGCGGCCCCTGTCAGGTTCACATCAAACATCGCCTCGGTCTTTTCGGCGTCCCATTTTTGCGCGGCAAACGGCCAATACACTCCCGCCAGCCAGATCAGCCCGTCCACCGGCCCGGCATCGCGCGCAGCAGCCAGAACCGACACCCTGTCGGACACATCGCATGTGACAATCCGCGCCGGATTTGGCAGTTCTGCGGCAAGGGTTTGTAATTTGTCGGCAGAACGCGCGGACAGAACCAGTGAACACCCCGCCAGCGACATTTGTTGCGCCAGTGCGCGCCCCAGCCCTTCGGATGCGCCGACCAGCCAATAGGTCTTTCCCGAAAGCCCCCTCATGCGTCAAGCCTGCGCATGGTGGCGACCAGTTCGGCAACCTTGAAGCCGAATTTGCGAAACTGGCTGCGGTTTACGATGGTTTTTTCATCCACCAGATACATCCAGTCCGTAACTTGCAGGGCATGCCCGCCTGCGCTTTCGGGCAGGCGTATGGTGTAGTTCAGGCACACGGCAGACCCTTCCTGCTGGCCGGTTCCCGCGCATGTCAGATCATCTGCTTCTGCCTTGATCGCACCGTCATTGCCCAGTGTCAGCCGCCATTCGCGGTCCTGCTTGGTGCCGCTGTCATAGGTAAAATGCTCGGACAGAACACCACGGTTTCCGTCCCAGCGCCCGTTCATTTGCGCCGTGAAACGTGATGTCACGCGCCCCAGCGGGCCATAAATGACGCCTTCGCAACGGATCGGGCCGGACAGGTGCTGGCGAATGTCGATGCGCGGTTCCAACGCCGCATAATCCGACGGCTTTTGCGCTGCAAATCCGCGCACACGCTGCATCAGCGCAAATAATGCCAGCATCAGGACCATGCCTGTCAGAACACTTAGCAAGGTGGTCATGGTCATTTCTCCGTCAGGGGGGTCAGCGCCAGAAGCACAAGCGCCAGAAGTTTCAATACCGATGGAAGCGCGGCATAGAGCAAGACCAGCGCAAGGATCGCGCTGTCGGGATTTTCGGAACCGGTGGCAAAGCCGCTCATGTCCAGAACAGGAAATACAATCACGGCGGCAATCGCCAATGTGGCCTTGGTGACAAAGGCCCACACTCCGAACCCCTGTGCGGCCTCGGGCGAAAGCTCGGCCATACGGCGCGCGAAAATCGCAGGCAGCAGCGTCAGATCAGCCCCGATGCCTGCGCCCGACACCACACAAATCAGCGCGAAAAACATAATGTCACCGGGGCCAAGCGCCAGCACGAACACAAAGCTGGTTGCCGCCAGTGCCATACCTGCAATCAGCGCGGCCTTCGCCCCCACCTGCCGCGCCAACCGCGCCCAAAGCGGCGCGGACGCCGCCGCCGACAAAAACAGCAAGATCAGAAGCGGCCCTTCCCATCCGTCCGCCTGCAACACTGTTTCGGCATAAAACAGAAACAAGGTGGATGTGATCGCCACAGGCAAGGCATTGACCAGCGCAATCAGCAACAACCGCCGCGCAGTAGAATCCGCTGCAATCTCGCGCAGGCGCAGCGCTGGCATATCGGGGGCGCGCGGCACGGCAAGGCGCGCCCATTCGGCGCGCATGGCCCATAGCGCCAATCCCGCCACCATAGTAAAGCCAAGCGCGAACCCCGCGAAAGGGTGCGCCAACACGCCTGCAAGTGCGACAGGTGCTGCGGCAGCCAGACACACCCCCAGCAGCGCGCCGGTTTCGCGCCATCCTGCAAGCCGGACATGCCCCCCGGCCCCAAGTTCCACGCCGCGCGCGGTTCCCGTGGCATAAAAGCAGATTGTCAGAAACGAATACGCTGAAAACAGCACCGTCAGGGACAGCGCGAACCACAACAGGGGCGCGAAGACCGGCGGGATGGCAAAAAGCGCCAGCATGGCCACCGCCATAAGCACCCCGGCGATGGCCACGGCCTGTGCGCGGGCGCCGCGCAACCGTGCCGCCAGCCAGCCCAATGCGGGGTCTTGCACGAAATCAAGGCCCCGCAGCACGAACAACACTGTCCCCAAAGCTGCCAGCGACACGGCGTATTCATCAACATAGAACTTGGGCGCGTGAATATAGATCGGCAGCCCCGCCATGGCCAGCAACCCGCCAAACACCGCGTAGCCCCAAAGGGCGGGCCGGGCCGACGGTAGGGTGGTGGCGGTCAGTGTCATTGGCTGACCTCTTGTGTGGGCGGTTCGGGGCGGTTGCGAAACGGCGCACCGCGCCACCACAGTTTCACCGCCTGCCAATGAATCAGCGCCAGCACCCTGCGCGACCCGAACGGGCGGCGCAGCATGGCCACCAGCAAGCGGCGGGTGGTCAGCGTGGTGCGCGGCCCCGCCAGCGTGGCGACAAGCCCGCCGCCTTGCGCTTCGTCATTCTGGATATAGGAAATGCGGATACTGACCTTGTCAGGCGCAATATCGAAGCGAAAGGAATAATGCCCCGCCACCGGCTGAAACGGCGAGACATGAAAGATTTTCTGCGTGCCCAGTTCATCGCGTGCGCTGATCACGGAATGGTCGGGCTTGGCACACAGATAGGAATGGCGGTCGCCATAGGTGTTGTTCACTTCGGCAATGACGGCGCGCAGACCGCCCGCGCTGTCTTGGCACAGCCAGAAGCTGACGGGGTTGAACAGATGGCCCAGAATCCGCGGCTGCGTCAGCAGCAGCACGGCACCGTCACGGGTGACATCGGCAAGCCCCTGCGCGTGCAACACATCGCGCACCCATGCAGCGCCTGTGCCCTGCCCCGGCGCACCGCCGTGATCAATGTCGCGCAGGGACACAATGCCCGCGCGGTTTCGCACCAAAGGACGCGGCAGGCGCAGCGGTTTTTCCGCATCAAACAACACATAATCCACGCCATAGGTAAAGCGGTTGCCCACTGCCCCGCGCCGCCCGTGAAAGGTGCGGCCCGCGATATGGTCAATCCCGTTCATTCAGCGGCCACTTTTTGCGCGGTCCCGTTCATGGCGCGGGCCACATCAACTGCGCTGGCAAAGCCGTCTTCATGAAAACCGTTGCGCATCCAGGCGCCGCAAAACCATGTGCGGTTTGTGCCGTTGAAGCCGCGAATATCACTTTGTGCCTGCAATGCGCCCGCATCATAGACCGGATGATCAAAGCTGTAGGTGTCATAAATGCAGTCCTCGCGCACGGGATGGTTTGCATTCAGTGTTACAAACATCGGGTCCTCTTGCGGTATGGGTTGCAGGGAATTCATCCAGTAACTTAGCGAAATGCGGTCACGATCGGCGGGTCCGCGTTCGGTATAGACCCAACTGGACCAGCATTTGCGGCGCTTCGGCATAACATCTGTGTCACAATGCAGGACTGCGTCATTGGTCTGGTAGCGCACGGCACCAAGGGCGGCGGATTCACGCGGCGACGGGTCGGACAACAAGCGAAGGGTTACATCCGAATGCGTGGCAAAGACAATCTCGTCAAACTCCTCGGCGTCCATGCCATGCGCCTTGACATGCACGCCAAGCGGGCCGCGCGACACTGCTTGCACAGCCGTTGCGGGCCGCAGCCGGACGCCCACACGTTCCAGATGGTCACTTAGCCTGCGCACATATTCAACAGACCCGCCCTTGACGGTATACCATTGGTGCTGCCCCTCATAGCCCAGCAGGGCATGATTTCGGAAAAACGACATCATGGCCTGCGCGGGAAAATCCAGAATTTTGCGCGTGGGTGTGGACCAGATCGCGCCCGAAAACGGCAGCAGATACCTGTCCCTGAACCAGTCCCCCATGCGCAGCCGTGCCAGCAACCCGCCTATGCTTAGGGTCGGGTCGGACTGCGCCACATCTGCGGCATGCTTGTTGAAATAGAAGATGTCGCGGATCATGCGCCAGTAACGCGGGTCTGCAATATTGCGCCGCGTTGCAAACACTTCATCCAGACCTGACAGGCTGTATTCAAACCTGCCCGCATCAAAGGATACCCCAAAACTCATATTCGACGGCGCGACTGGCACATCCAGCCGCTCGAACATCTGGGTCATGTTGGGGTAATTTGTGTAGTTGAACACAATAAAGCCGGTATCCACAGGCTGATCACCATTCTTGCCAGCCAGCACCGTGCGTGCATGCCCCCCCAGACGTGGTTCAGCCTCGAACAGGGTCACGCGGTGGCGCTGTGCCAGCAGATAAGCGGCAGCCAACCCCGAGATCCCCCCCCCGATTACGGCGACGCGGCGGGCAGGGGTGTCTAACATCTCGAATGGCATACGGCGTCGCTCCGGTAAATCTTTTCGTTTTATATTCTACGTCATGACTGCGGCGGCAGATCACTGCAAAAAACATCTTCCGTCGATACAGGTCTTTTTGATCCGCCGCCCCCTTGCAGCCGTAACTCAGTCATGTTTGATCACACCTGTGGCGATACAATCACGCAACATTTGCAAGGCGCGTTACCCCAAAAGGACGCGAATTGTGTAATGTTGGGCAGGATGGCGGGACAGGCACTATTGGACAAGACCGATAAAATCGTTTGGGCAGAACTGGTTATGCGCGTGGCCCATGGGCAGGATGCACAGGCTTTTACCGTTTTGTTCGAACATTTCGCGCCGCGCGTAAAGGCGTTTTTGATGAAGTCGGGTGCAGATCCGACAACAGCAGAGGAATGTGCGCAGGACGTTATGGCGACTGTATGGCACAAAGCCGCACAATTCGACCCGTCGCGCGCGAGCGCGGCAACATGGATATTCACGATCGCGCGAAACCGGCGCATTGATATGCTAAGGCGCGACCGCCGACCCGAACCTGAAGATCTGACATGGGGACCAGACGCCGAACCGGACCAGTTCGATACGCTGGCCTTGCAACAGGAAACAGAAAAACTGGCACAGGCCATGAACGCCCTGCCCGACAAGCAAAGGAAGATGATCGAAAGCGCCTATTTCGGGGACCTGTCGCATAACGAAATTGCAGATGAAACAGGACTACCCCTTGGCACGATCAAATCCCGCATCAGATTGGCACTGGAACGGCTGCGCCATTCCATGACTTGACAAAGAAACGGCACGACGATGATTAAACACCACATAAGCGACAAGTTGTTGATGGCCTACTCGGCAGGGACCCTGCCAGAGGCGTTCAATCTGGTTGTGGCCACGCATATTTCGCTTTGCGACGAATGCCGCGCCCGTCTGGCAGGGTTTGATTGCGTGGGCGGTGCGGTTCTGGAACAGCGCATAGCCCCTGCCGCGCTGTCATCGGGGGCACTGTCTGCGACGCTGGAAAAAATCAAGCGTGGTGGCGGCAGCACCGCGCCAGGCGCGCCCGTGCGTGCCGCGCGCGGTGACACTGTGCTTCCAGGCCCGTTGCGCAGCTATGTCGGCGGCGGTCTGGAGCAGGTGCAATGGCGCAGTATCGGCGGCGGGGTCAGGCAGGCGATTTTGCCAACCTCGCGCAATGCCAGTGCAAGATTGCTGCATATTCCGGCCGGAACGGCAGTGCCGGATCATGGGCATCGCGGGTTGGAACTGACGCTGGTGCTGCAAGGTGCGTTTGTGGACGAAACCGACCGCTTCGCGCGTGGTGATGTTGAAATCGCGGATGAAGACATGGAGCATACGCCCGTTGCCGAAGCGGGTGCAGATTGTATCTGCCTGGCGGCCACGGATGCACCGCTGAAATTCCGCGCGCTTCTGCCGCGTCTGGCACAGCCGTTTTTCAGAATATGATACGCCGCGCGCGGTCCTTAATCTGTATCGGGGCTTGATCTGTATCAACGCAGGCCCCGCGCACTTGCGGCACTTCATATGCATAACATGACATATGAGGACTGATATGGATTACCCTGCGTTTATTGCTGAAACACGCGACAAATCCCGCACATTGGCCAAAGCGATCCCCGACACGATGAAGGGGTTTGGCGCGCTGTCGATGGCGGCCAAGACAAGTGGCGTTCTGGGCGTGAAGGAAAAGGAATTCGTGGCTTTGGGCATTGCCGTTGCCGTGCGCTGCGAGCCATGCATCGCATTTCATGTGGAAGCGCTGATGAAAGCCGGGGCCAGCCGCGAGGAACTGGCGGATGTGCTGGGCATGTGCATCCAGATGGGTGGCGGGCCCGCCGTGATGTATGCGGGCAAAGCCATGGAGTGCTGGGACCAGCTGGCGGGCTGAGTTGACCTGATCTCTGCCTGACCTGATTGTGCGGCTGCGCCGCAAGTCTATATGTCACCCCCTGCCCGCCGGGCAGGGGGTTCCGTATCTGAGTATTTGGGGCAAGATGAAGTTGGTGCAGAAGCCTGATACAGCCCGGAATTTCTGACAGGGATCAATACCCGATTGCGCAGCCATCCTTGCGCGGGTCGGATGCGCCAATCAGCACACCTTCGCTGTTCAGTCGGATGGCCTGTGCGCCCCCGATGGGACTGTCCGAGCACACGACCTTATGGCCAATATCGGCAAGCGCGCGCAATGTTGCGTCAGGATAGGGACGTTCCAGTGTCAGGGTGCCATTTTCGGCAAAAGCGCGCGGCGCGTCGATGGCGCTTTGCAATTCCATCCCGAAATCGGTCAGGTTTGACACCAGCCGCGCGTGACCAACCGGCTGGTATGCGCCGCCCATCACCCCGAACGGCAGGGTGACGCGCCCGTTTTCGCGCAGCATGCCGGGGATGATGGTGTGCATGGGCCGTTTGCCGCCCTGCAATTCATTCGGGTGGCCGGACTGTAGCGTGAAGCCTGCACCACGGTTCTGGAACAGAATTCCGTATTTTTCCGAGGCCAGCCCCGACCCGAAGGGATGGAAGATCGAATAGATCAGCGACACGGCCATGCGGTCGCGGTCCACCACGGTCAGATAGATTGTGTCGCGGTGGATGGCTTCGGTCAGGGGGGCGGGATCGGCGATAACGCGGTCGGGCGCAATCAGCGCGGCAAGCGCGGCGGCTGTTTCAGGGGCCAGCATATGGGCCAGTCTGGATGTATGGTCGGGATCTGCGATGATGCGGTTGCGCGCGTCATAGGCCAGTTTCGTGGCCTCTGCTTCCAGATGGGCGCGCTGTGCGCCCAGGGGATCAAGGCCCGCAATATCGAAATGCGACAGGATATTGAGGATCAGGTTTGCCGTGGCCCCCTGCCCGTTGGGGGCATGCTCCACCAACTCTACACCCTGATATGTGCCGGAAATGGGGTCTGCATAATCGCAGCGCGTCGCGGCCAGATCATCGAGCGTATGCGTGCCACCCAGCGCGCGCAGGCTGTCAATGATGTCCTGCGCCACTGCACCTTCGTAAAAGCCGGCGCGGCCCTGCGCTGCGATCTGGCGCAAGGCGCGGGCCTGCGCGGGGGCGCGGAATATCTGGCCTGCACGCAAAGGCTGGCCGCCGGTCAGGAAATAATCGCGCGCGCGCCCTTGCAGGTTTTGCGCGCGCCCCCAGTCAAATGCAGTGCGCGGCGCAACGGGCACACCGTCTTGCGCATAGCGGATGGCGGGCGCCAGAATATCGGCCAGCGCCATGCGCCCCCAATCGGCATTCAGGCGGCAAAAGGCATCCACAGCGCCCGGCAGGGTCACGGCATCCACGCCGAATAATGGCACGGTGTCATGCCCGCGCGCGCGCAGGTCGGCTGCATTTTGTCCCGAAGGCGCGCGCCCCGACCCGTTCAGCGCGACAATGCGGTCTTCGCCTGCGGGTTTCAGCAGCACGAAACAATCGCCCCCGATCCCTGTCATCTGCGGTTCGCATATGCCCAGCAGGACGGCCGCGGCAATGGCGGCATCGGCGGCGTTGCCGCCTGCTTGCAGGATATCGACCGCCGTTTTCGCCGCCAGCGGGTGCGATGTGGCACATATGCCGCTGCTCGCATAGACCGCCGACCGGCCGGGATATTGAAAATCGCGCATCTGGCCCCCGCTTTGCATCACTTCACGCGTTCAGTATAGGCCACGCGCCATGCGGGTCCAGCGCATAAAAAAACCCCGCCAATTCAGGCGGGGTCAGTGGGTGTCCCGGCGGGAACCAAGGACACCGGCGGTAACTGTGATAAGGTGGGATCAGTCGTGCATTTCCGACCGGATTTGCTGGCGTAGCAGGTCGATCGGGATCAACTTGCCATCGCGCTTGAACTGCCAATAGGTCCAGCCGTTGCACGATGGCGCGTTTTCCAACGCAGCCCCCACCTGATGAATGGAGCCGCGATGTTCTGCACTGACAAGCGATCCGTCAACACGCACCTTGGCGGCCTGACCACGCGGGTTCACCAGCACTTCGCCCGGGCGCAGCAGGCCACGTTCGACCAGTTGCCCGAAGGCCACGCGCGGCTGTGCGCGTTTTGAAATTGTGGTTTCCAGCGCGCTGGCTTCCAGCGGACGCACCTGCCCCAGCCGCTTCGCCGCAACCTTGCGGTAGCTTTCCTCGCGCTCGATCCCGATGTAATGACGCCCCAGAAGTTTGGCCACAGCGCCCGTGGTGCCGGTGCCGAAAAACGGGTCCAGCACGACATCGCCGGGATTGGTGGACCCCACCAGCACGCGGTGCAACAAGGATTCAGGTTTTTGCGTCGGGTGGGCCTTGTCGCCCTTGTCATCTTTCAGGCGTTCATGCCCTGAACAGATCGGCAGCACCCAGTCGCTGCGCATCTGCACGCCTTCGTTCAGTTCCTTCAGCGCTTCATAATTGAAGGTATATTTGCCGCCTTCGGATTTTGACGCCCAGATCATGGTTTCATGGGCGTTGGTCAACCGTTTGCCGCGAAAATTGGGCATCGGGTTCGATTTGCGCCAGATCACATCGTTCAAAATCCAGAAGCCCGCATCCTGAAGCGCGGTGCCGACGCGGAAGATGTTATGATAAGACCCGATGACCCAGATCGCCCCATTGGGTTTCAGCAACCGGCGCGCGGCCTTTAGCCATGCGCGGGTGAACTGGTCATAAATCTTGAAACTGTCAAACTGGTCCCAGGCGTCATCCACGGCATCGACGCGGCTGTTGTCGGGGCGATGCAGATCGCCCTTCAGTTGCAGGTTATAAGGGGGGTCGGCAAAGATGAGGTCAATGCTGCCTTCTGGCAGCGAATTCATCACCTTGATGCAGTCTCCACCAAGAATTTCATCCAAGGGTAGCACAGACGCCCCCTGCGCCAATGTTGAAACTGCCATCTTTGCCTCTGCTCTTGCGCTTTTTACGCTTGTTATGCGCCTACCATGAGTCAAAGGTGATTCGCCGTCAATTTCTTTTTGAATCAGATGTTTGAAAAACTTTCTTCATGTAAGCTATGGACACAAGATTTTGCGTATGGGGGCGAATGAACGTCTATGCTCTGGGGTTACCCCCAAATCTGCTATGGCATTTTTGTGACGCTTTGTCGGATATCCGGCGTTCACCTCCCAACCGTAACCCGGGTAGTCCCGCGCAAGGTCTGCCATGATCCGATCACGCGTGACCTTGGCTATGATGGACGCGGCCGCGATGGACAAGACCCGCCCGTCCCCCTTGACCACAGCCTGCGCGGGCGCGGGCAATACGGGCGGCAGGCGGTTACCATCGATCAGCAGATGGTCGGGCGGAACGCGCAGCGCGGCAATGGCGCGCTGCATCGCCAGATAGGTGGCTTGCAGGATGTTGATCTGGTCAATCTCGGCCGCTGTCGCATGGCCGATGCCCACATCGGCACTGGCCATGATAGCGGCGAACACCCGTTCGCGTGCCTGCGCGCTTAATCGTTTGGAATCAGCCAGCCCCGCAGGCAGGGCGGCGGGGTCCAGCCAGACTGCCGCCGCTGTCACCGGGCCGCATAACGGGCCGCGCCCCACTTCATCAACGCCTGCAATGCGACAAGCGCCTTGCAGGGCTGCAAGGCGCTCGTACTCATAATCGGGGGCGGCGTTCGAAGTCATGGGCCAGTAATGCCCGAACGCCCCCCATCTGTGCAACCATCAACGGCGATGGCTGCGATAGCCGCGTTCGCTCAGGCATTGTGCGGAATAGATTGTCCCGCTGGTGCTGCGCACTTCACAGGTGGCGGGCAGATTGCGAACGCCGCTTTGCTGTAGGCAAGACCCGCGATACCCTGCAAGTGTCTGCCCGCCATAGCGGTAGGAAATCAGGCAGTGCTGCGGCAACAGCGTGCCACTTTGCCATCCCCCACCGCGCGGCGGGGTGGGCTGGTGACGGTCGCGCCCGCGATTGGGCGCGCTGCGTTCAGGGAAATAGCCCGCATCATGCAAACAGGCCGCACGATACACGCTGCGCTGGCCGCGATTGGTGCGGGTGTTTTCCAGACATTGGCGCGGCAGGCTGCGTAATCCCGCATCGTGCAGACATTGCGCATTATAAAGCGAGATGTTGCGATTGCGCACCGACCATGTTTCCTGACAATGGCTTGGCAATTCGCGGCTGTTTTGGTGGGGGCGCCCTTGCGGGGGGCGGGCACGGTTGCCACTGTCCGACCGCGCGGCATGCACGACAATTGCAACGGCGGCGGCCCCCAGCAGGAATTTAACCAGCGCATCATCTGATGCCTGCGCAGGTGTGGCGGGCAAGGTCATCGCGCCCATGGCAACACCGGCTGCCATCAGGGCACCGGTGGTTCGGGTTCGCAGGTTGCTGAAAAAAGTGGTCATGCCTTGGGTTCCTTTCGTAAACGGACCATGGCATGACCCTGCCGCCGCCGCGCCTTGTCGCGCAATAACGCTTGGCCGTTATCCGATAACACCCCTGCCTGAGGGCCGCTGATATTGAATAACCCGGGCGCTGGTGCGATGGTTCCGGCATGAAAACCGCATTCCTTACCGCTGCATTTCTGGTTCTGGCGCTTGCGGGACAAGCCTCGGCCCAGTGCTATGCAGATTATAAAGCCAAGCAGGACAACCCGTTGCGCCTGCAATATGGCATCATTGAATTGCCGCAACCGGCTTGCGCATCCGCACAGGCCGCACGCAATTATGCCGAACCTGTCATTTCACGAAGCGGCTGGACGCTTCTACAAATCGAATCCATCTTCGGGGAAGACGAATTTCAACGCAGGAGCGTCAATGCAGGGGCAATCCATCTCCGCCAGTGATCTGGCGCGTATAGGCAACCGTGCGGTTGTCTGGGGCATTGCCGCGATTGTGGGTGTGCTGGCGCTAAGTGCTGTGGCGCTGTTTCTGCATCTGCCTGATGCAGGCGCGTTCAATGCGCGCGTCGAACGTGTGTTCGTTGAAAACGCAGACCTGACCAGCCACGCCGAGATCAAGCTGCTGGAAATTCTGGCCCAGTCAGGAACGGCATTTTCCGAAACGCTGGTATCCTACAGGGTGGTGATTTTCGTGCTGCTGGTTTTTGCCACCGGGCTTTTGATTACGTCTTTCGTGATGATTGTCATGTTGATCACGCTGAACCGGCGCATGGTGCAGGTTGAAAAGCAGGGGTTGCAGGTGTCACAACTGGTGATCGACCGCGCGACAAATGCGGTCACCCTGAATGATATGGAATTCAGGCTGACCCCTGCGGCGGTTGAAACGCTGGCCGTACTGGCCGAAGCCTGCATTGACGACGAGGTGCTGTCCGGCGCCGCAATCGAGGCCGTGATTTCCGGCCGCGACGAGGCTGATTGCGATGAAGCCGCAGGCGCCACCCGCATCAAGCGCCTGCGCGATACACTGGGCAACCAGTTGATCAGCGAAGTTCTGATCCGCAATATTGCGCGGCAGGGCTATATGCTGGCCATTGACCGCAAAGTCATTTCCCTGCGTTAACGCGCTGTCCCTTGAAACCCCGCCCCCCGAATGCAAGATAGTGAACATGTGCATAGCAGGAGGGCAAGATGCTGGACAAACGGCAATTCTATATCAACGGGGAATGGGTCGCGCCACGCGAAGGGCGTGATCTACCGGTCATTGACCCCTCGACCGAAGACGCCTGCGCCGTCATCTCGCTTGGTGGACAGGCCGATACGGATGCAGCGGTCGCCGCCGCACATGCCGCCCTGCCCGGCTGGATGCATACCGACCCCGCCGATCGGCTGGCGCTGGTCAAACGCATAGCCGAAGTTTATGCCGCGCGTTCGGCGGATATGGCGCAGGCCATCAGCCTTGAAATGGGCGCGCCCATCGACATGGCAAGCGGCTCTCAGGTGGGTGCAGGTGCGGCGCATATCCGCAATTTCATCACCGCGTTTGACAAAATCCGCTTTATCGAACCCTTGGGCGAGCATGCCCCCGATGACCGCATCATCCGCGAGGCCGTGGGGGTCTGCGCGCTGATCACGCCATGGAACTGGCCGATGAATCAAGTCACGCTGAAGGTGATCCCCGCACTTCTGGCAGGCTGCACCATGGTTCTCAAACCGTCCGAGATTGCACCGCTGTCGTCCATCATCTGGTCTGAAATCCTGCACGACGCCGGAACCCCGCCGGGTGTCTATAACATGGTGAATGGTGATGGTCCGGGTGTCGGCACGCAGCTTTCCACCCACGCGGATGTCGATATGGTCAGCTTCACGGGATCGACCCGCGCGGGCATTGCGATTTCCAAAAATGCCGCCGAAACCCTGAAGCGCGTGCATCTGGAACTGGGTGGCAAAGGCGCGAATATCATCTTTGCCGATGCCGATGAAAAGGCCGTGCAACGCGGTGCGGCGCATTGCTTCAACAACTCCGGCCAGTCCTGCAATGCACCGACCCGCATGTTGGTGCAGCGCGACATCTATGACAGCGCCGTGGAAACCGCCCGCGAACTTGCCGAAGCCACCGCCGTTGGCCCCGCCAATCAGACGGGCCGCCATATCGGGCCTGTGGTCAGTCAGGCGCAGTTCAACAAGGTGCAGGACCTGATCGCCAAGGGCATATCGGATGGCGCGCGGCTGGTTGCAGGCGGGCTGGGACGCCCCGAGGGCATGAATCGCGGCTATTTCGTGCGACCCACAGTCTTTGCCGATGTCACCAACGACATGACCATCGCGCGCGAAGAAATCTTCGGGCCGGTCCTGTCCATCATCCCCTTCGATTCTGAAGATGACGCGCTGCGCATCGCAAATGACACAGTCTACGGGCTGACCAACTATGTCCAAAGCAGCGATGGCGCGCGCCGCAACCGCATGGCACGGCACTTGCGCGCCGGCATGGTCGAGATGAATGGCAAATCCCGCGGCGCAGGCGCGCCTTTTGGTGGGATGAAACAATCGGGCAACGGGCGCGAAGGCGGCATCTGGGGCATTGAGGATTTTCTGGAAGTCAAAGCCGTTTCGGGCTGGGACAGCACT
Organism: Paracoccaceae bacterium; assembly: GCA_020832445.1. Classification (GTDB taxonomy): domain Bacteria; phylum Pseudomonadota; class Alphaproteobacteria; order Rhodobacterales; family Rhodobacteraceae; genus Roseinatronobacter. The sequence goes on along the minus strand of JAFIEO010000002.1, from coordinate 86 downwards.
GCCGGGTAATGCGCGCTGCCCCTGCACATTCCGTGCAGGGGCAGGCACCCGCAACGCGGGTGATCCGGTGGGGCAGGCAAGGGGCG
>JAFIEO010000087.1 GCA_020832445.1 Paracoccaceae bacterium | reverse complement strand
TGGACAAGGCATGATGTGGCAGCCATCGCGCTGACTACGGACGGAAGCATCATCCCGGTACAGGCAGCCTTTGGAGTAGTCGCAAAAGTGCAGCCCAGAGCGACCGAAACGAACGAGTGGCGGGCGGGCCAGTGATCCGGTGCGTCCAGCCCTCCGATATATGAGGTCTCCGGGCCGAATGCACCTCGCGTCGTCACCACGCCAAACCGTAGGTGACTGTTTTATCGGTTTGAAAAACGCTTGACAGAAAACGCCCCAGTACGGAAGACGGTGTAGGCGTGGTCATGCCGACACGTCATATTCCCCCCGATACCACGCCACGAAACGCGAAACGCCTTCGGTGATGTCCGTCTGTGGCGCATCTCCGGTCAGGTTGCGCAGCAGCGTTGCATCAGCCCAGGTGGCGGGTACATCACCCGGTTGCATCGGCATGTAGTTGCGGATGGCCTTGCGCCCCGAGGCCGCCTCGATCGCGTCGATGAAATCCTCCAGCCGAACCTTATCAGAATTGCCAATATTGACAGCCCGGAACGGGGCAACCGGGGACAGGCTGTCGCCATCGATTGTCGTGGCTGACTCGCCGGGAACGGCATCCATCAGCCGCCGCACCCCCAGAACCAGGTCATCGACATAGGTGAAGTCCCGCCACATCTCGCCGTGATTATAGACATCAATCGGCTTGCCTTCGAGGATCGCCTTGGTGAACTTGAACAGCGCCATGTCTGGCCGTCCCCAGGGACCATACACCGTGAAGAAGCGGAACATGGTGATCGGCAGGCCGTGGATATGCGCCCAGGCATGAGCCATCGCCTCATTCGCCTTCTTTGTGGCCGCATAGAATGACATCTGAGTGTCAGCCTTGTGCTTCTCGGCATAGGGCATCTGCGTGTTCGCTCCGTAGACCGAACTGGTCGAGGCCATCAGCAGATGCCGGGGGCGCACGGCCAGCGCTGCCTGCATCAGGTTGAAACTGCCGATAATATTGGCATCGACATACGCGCGCGGGTTCTCGATCGAATAGCGCACCCCAGCCTGCGCAGCCAGATGAATGATGACATCGGGTTGCGCTTCGGTGACGCTGTCCATCACCTGGTCTGTATCCTCCAGCATCGCCTCGGTCGCGGTGAAGCCCGGATAGGCTGACAGAAGCTGATGGCGGCGCTGCTTGAGCGTGACATCGTAGTAATCAGTCATGCCGTCGTAGCCTGCGACGGTCCAGCCTTCTTCCAGCAGCAGGCGGGCCAGATGAAACCCTATGAAACCAGCGCTTCCGGTGACAAAGACGCTCTTCATCGTCCGACCCCATCGTAAGCCACGAATCCAGCCTCCAGTGCCGTCTTGCGCGCATAGATATTGCGCAGATCTGCAAGGCGTGGGGTGCGCATCGCTGCGGCCAGACGCGACAGATCCAGTGCGCGGAACTCGTTCCATTCGGTCAGGATCAAAAGGCAATCAGCCCCTTCGACGGCAACATACGGGTCTTCGCGCCAGCTTACGCCCGGCAACAGTGCCTCGCCTTCCCGGCGGCCATGCGGGTCGACCACGTGCACAGTCGCGCCCCCTCCGACAAGGGCTGGAACAATCGTCAGCGAGGGTGCGTCGCGCATGTCATCTGTTTCGGGTTTGAACGTGACCCCGAAAACCGCAATCACCTTGCCATTGACCGTTCCACCGCACAGATCAACCACCTTGTCGGTCATGCGTCGCTTGGTAAATTCGTTTACTGCCATCACGGTTTCGGTAATGCGCTGCGGCACGCCATGTTCCTGCCCGATGCGCGCCAAGGCACTTGTATCTTTGGGAAAACACGACCCACCATAGCCTGGCCCGGCATGCAGGAATTTGTTGCCGATACGCCCGTCAAGACCCATGCCCTTGGCCACCGACTTGACATCGGCACCCACTCGCTCGCAGAGTGCTGCAATTTCATTGATGAAACTGATCTTGGTCGCAAGAAAGGCATTAGCGGCGTATTTGATCATTTCCGCAGACTCGAGATCGGTATAGACAATCGGGAAATCACGCAGAAACAAGGGGCGATAAACCGCCCCCATAACATCCTTGGCGCGATCTGACTCGAGACCCACCACCACGCGATCAGGCTTCATGAAATCATCAATCGCGGCCCCTTCACGCAGGAATTCGGGGTTTGACGCAACATCGAATTCCACATCCGGGTTTGTGGCATGCACGACCGCCGCCACTTTGCGATTGGTGCCCACGGGCACGGTAGATTTGGTCACAATCACTGCATAACCGGTCAATGCTTTTGCGACATCTTCGGCAGCGTCCATCACATAGGTAAGGTCGGCATGACCATCGCCGCGCCGTGTGGGCGTGCCGACTGCGATGAAGACCGCATCTGCACCGTCCACCGCGCTGGCAAGATCGGTTGTAAAGCGCAACCGCCCTGCCGCGACATTACGCGCCATGACGGCGTCAAGGCCGGGTTCATAGATAGGCACCTCACCTCGCTTGAGCTGTTTAATTTTTTGCGGCATCTTGTCAACGCAAACCACATCATGCCCGAAATCTGAAAAGCATACGCCGGAAACCAGCCCGACATATCCGGTTCCAATCATCGCAATTTTCATTCAAAATACTCCGTTGACCGTAACACGCCGTCACATCTGCGGGGCGCGTATCGGCATGATCTTCCATTTTCACGCGGAATTCTCAGCCTATCTGGCATCCGCTCACAGCGCATCACATACAGCACAGCACCTAGCGTGAACACAATAGCATTCCACAGTCCGGGATCCAATTGCACTCTTTCTGCGCCGCAGCGGTCACGTGCTGAAAAAGAAGGCGCCATCCGCATTCAGGTCAAAGCTCTATGCCCTGTGGGTCTGATTGATGCAGGCCAATGGCACGCAGCGCTGCGCGACCATCCATCCCGGCAATGATTATCGCGGCCCCGGCGGTGGCTTGCGGTGGGTCCAGCAGCCCCTCTGGGTCGGGCTGCCAGGCCTCAGGCGGGCAGTGGCCCTGCAAGCCAGAAGCGACGCGGTAGGCAGTCCCTTCGGCATCGTGCCAGACAGGTGCCTGCGGATCAGTCAGAATGGCGGGCTGCGCGGCTGCTTCGGCGATTGTTACACGGATCATGGGGACACTCCGGCAAGATCAGAAAGATACTGCTGCAAGCGGATGCGGTCATGCACCGAAACGGCATGATTGATCAGTCCTGCGCCATAGAAGCGCCCGGTGGCGTAGCTTGATCCCGACCGAAAAAGGGTGTTGAATGTCAACGGCGCTACCGTGCCCTCATCTACCGCCAGCGTTGCTGCCTTGACGTCATTGCGCCAATAGTCGCCCGCGCTGCCCTCGGCTGACAGTCGCGCGATATCCACAACGCGACCTGACAGGTTCTGCGTTGCCACAGACCTGTGATTGTCCGCCTGGCGAAAGATGTTGATCCGGTTGCGGGCACCTCGGAAAAAACGGTTGTTGCCCGTCCCTGCATTGCCGAAAATGGTGCCGGCCGAGCTGTCGAATGTGGCGCTGTCATGCAGATCATGTGCCGCCGCCAGCGTGTAGGTGTATTCCTGCGTCACGTCCGAGAAAGACAGCCAGTCATCCACACCGTCAGGTTGTAGATAATGGACCGATTGCTGGCCCGCCTCAGTCACGTCGAAGCCGCCCTTTCTGGCGATTTGCGTATTGGTAGCGACCGTTCCACGTTCCAGTTGCGGCAGGCTGATTCGAAATGTTGCGTCCCAAGCGCCAGTGCTCTGCACCCGGAAATCGGGAGTTATCTTTTTCGTATCGGCATGTGCTATTGAGGCCGTGCCACCAAACCGCGTGAGCGTGGACGTGATCGGGACAGGTTGAAGAAAACTGGGCGATGCCAGAAAACCCCCTGCGTCAGTGCGCTCTGTGCCACGTAGTTGCGGCGTGCCGTTCCCGGCCAGATCACCAGCAATCATGGCAAGACTTATGGAAAACGCCCAATCGTCGCCTTGGGATGTAGGTATTGATGCCCCGACTGTGACAGGCCGCAGAAGCGGTGCGCCAGTGCTGCCGGTCTGCACAACGCGCAGATCAATGTATTCACCGCCAATGCCAATAATTTCAGCGGTGCCCGCAGCGCCACCAGCAAATGAAATCTCCCAACCCGTTGGCAAGGCCCCACCTGCCCCTAGAACCCCCAGAGCAGCTCCGGAGGGTGTGTTATTCGGCAGCAGGTTCCGCAGACCGCTTTCGGGATGGCGCCCGGCTGTCGGTCTTTGACTTGGTGCGGGCTGGGTCGCATGGTTGCCCCTACCAGATAAGTCCCGCATCAGCGCAACTGACTGACCCGGGTCGGTGACTGGCAACGTCCCCGCAACATCCTGAAACAACCCACGATGGGCGGAATAGAACGCCCCGCCTGCGCCGGTCAGGAATAGTTGGGCGGGCGACCAGGCGGGCCGCAGCGCATAAAGCGCGCTGTCGAGCCCAAGCGACAGATTCAGTCTCATGCAACCACCAGCGCGTGAATGCCGGTTGCGGTTGTTCCGGTTGCCAGAACCCGGCGCACACCGAGGGGCAGCAAGGCCAAATCGCCCAGAATAACCGTGCGGGTCTGGTTACGAATTGTCACGACGCTGACCGCGCCGCCTTGTTCGACATATAGCGCCGATGCCGTGAATGGCAGGTCGTCATTGTCATTCGGACTGACCGGCAGGATGTCAGTGGCCGGTCCCGCCGGGGTGAGTGCGTGCGACTTGAAAATGTCCATTTTGGCAGCCTTTCGACAGTAAGAATTCAATTGCGGCATCGGGTCCGAGGCCGGGAGTGAGTGCATCATGACCGACAGCGCTTAGAAATTGGCGAACACAGCGCACGCTGCACATAGAGGTCTGGATAGGTAACGGGCCACTTACCGCATTGGGTCGACACCTTCTATGCTGAAAAATCCGGGCTGACGGGTTTTATTGTGCTGATCTGTTTCCTATACTCCTTATCAGACAGAGGCATAGCAATCGGGAGATTTAGAATCATGGCACTCCAGTCCAGAGCCGTCACCATTGCCGCGACATCGATCTGTATCACAATCGCTTCACAGCCTTTGATGGCGCAGGAATATGTTGTTCAGCCCGGTGACACGATTCGCAGCATCGCGGCAGAGCAGTTGGGAAGTGTTTCGCAGTGGCGGTTTCTGTGTGATCTGAACACGGATCTAGTGCCAGATTGCGACCTGATCTATAGCGGCATGACCTTGCGTCTCTCGGAGTTGACGACCACCTCCCCGGATGGTTCTGACACCGCCACGTCGGAGACAGCCGCAGAACCAGAACCGGCGGAAAGCCTGCCGATATCGAATACGCTACCTGCCTATGATCTAAGCAGTGCGCAGGTCGGGGTTCTTGGCGAAGATGGACAACTGCCTGATGGCTGGCGTCTGTCTTTCGCCGGTGGGGCGGGCGGAACGGCCGTGATCACTGCCGTGACAACAGAGTACGTCGATATAACGATTACTCAGACGGGCAACACTGGCGCGCCCGTCCTCGCATTCCAGAGCCCCGACGGATTCATCGAAACGCGCGCCGGCGATGTTTGGCGCTTCTCGCTGGAAGTAGCATTGCTTTCGGGCAATTTAGCGGATGTGGCCGAACTACGATTGCGGGGAAGCGAGCGCGGCAATAACCGCGACTTCCTTAGAACCGTAGTGTATCAGGATGATCTGGCACTCAAGCCAGAACTGCGTGTTTTTTCGGGCGAAGCAGCTATAGAGCATCCAGATGCTGGCCTGATGAACCCTGATTTTCGCATACAGTCTTCTGAGCCTTGGGAAGCCGAGTTCCGCATCGCGCGCCCAGTCCTTGAAAAACGCTGATGAATATCCGGTCGCGTAAGATATTGCGGCCTTAAGCGGCGTCGGAGTTTTTTATCTGGAACAGCGATCAAAACTTCATGCCGGGCCTTGGCGATGTCGAAAGCCACCAAAACGGGCGCATCTTGTGAAATAGTCATCTCGGTCATAGTCGGTCTCCCTTGCGGTGTGGTTTGTGCAAAACCACTGTAGGGACCTGAGACCCAGCTATGACCACCTGCTGCGCTATTTGACGGCTGCGCGGGCGGTCATAGCCTCTTAACCAGCATCATTCCGAAGGTGTTACGGCATCCAGTTCACAAACCGCAAACAGGATCGCTATGCGATGGAGCACATCTTCGACCGGGTCTGCTCGGAGTACGGGATCGAGCATCGCCTGACAAAGGTGAACCATCCCTGGACCAATGGCCAAGTCGAGCGTATGAACCGCACGATCAAGGAAGCGACCGTCAAGCGCTACCATTATGAGGCACACGCTCAGCTCGAAACTCAGCTCGGCGACTTCATCGCAGCCTACAATTATGCGCGTCGCCTCAAGACGCTGCTGGGCCTAACGCCATTCGAGTTCATCTGCAAAATCCGGACAAGAGAGCCAGAAAGATTCACTGTCGATCCAACCCATCACACGCTGGGACTAAACAACTAGGGCCTGTGGACAATCATCGTGACGCGATGAGGGCTGCGACGAGGAACCAGTTGGCAGTATAGCTGCAATCTGTCTTGTCGTAGCGCGTTGATATACCTCGGAATTCCTTAATCTTCGCAAAATAGTTCTCGATCAGATACCGCCACTTGTAGGCGTCGGCATCATAGTCACGCTGCTGCTTTCGGTTGGCCTTTGGTGGAATGACTGCGGTTGCGCCCCACGCGTCGAGTTCCTCCAGCAGCCAGTTCGTATCGAATGCCTTGTCCGCCAGAAGCGCTTCGAACGACACGCCACGGATCAAGGGTGCCACGCCCTTCATGTCATGGGCCTGGCCGGGCATCAGCATGAAGCGCACCAGATTGCCAAGCGCATCGACAAGGGCTACGATCTTGGTCGTCAATCCGCCCCGTGAGCACCCGATGGCCTGAGCCTGAGTCCCCCGTTTGCGCCAGATGCCTTCTGGTGGACCTGAACGATGGTGCCATCGATGAGGGCATATTCAAGGTCGGGATCATCACTCATCGCATTGAAAAGACGGTCGAAAACCCCTGCCTTTGCCCATCTTCTAAAGCGCCGGAATTGGCTGTTCCACTTCCAGAAACAAACGGTTGTCCTTCGCCGTCACGCCGGAATCACTGGTCTTGCCCGGTAGATGCTCTTCAAGCCGCTTCCAAAGGGCATCTATCACCACGAACCGCTGATTGTTCATTCAAACCTCCATTTTGGAAGCTTGAATCAGAAATCAGCTCAGATGGGAATCCTGATTGTCCACAGGCCCTAGTCACCTGAATCTGAAGTTCCTGCCAGTGTTTTCTGGCAGAACCTTTTGACGGAGGCGAGGATTTCGTCGGCGGACTTGACCCATTTGTAGGGCTTGGGGTTCTCATTGTGGGCGTCGATGAATGCCGCGATGTCGGCTTCGAGTTCTGCGACGGAGCGGTGAACGCCGCGCTGGATTTGTTTGCGGGTTAACTCGGCAAACCAGCGTTCGACCTGGTTCAGCCAGCTTGCCGATGTTGGTGTGAAATGCACGTGCCAGTGCGGACGGCGCGCCAGCCATGCCTTGACTCTCGGTGTCTTGTGGGTGGCGTAGTTATCCATGACAATATGCACATCCCGCCCCTCGGGCATCCTGCGGTCGAGTTCCTTGAGGAAGTCGAGGAACTCCGTCGCGCGGTGGCGTTTGTAGCACTTCCCGATCACCGCGCCGGTGGCGATGTCGAGGGCGGCAAACAACGATGTCGTGCCGTTTCGGGTGTAGGTGTGAGTTCTCCGCTCGGCCACACCGGGGGCCATGGGCAAGACCGGCTGTTCGCGGTCCAGCGCCTGGATCTGAGATTTTTCATCTACACACAACACGATAGCCCGGTTCGGCGGCGACATGTAGAGGCCGACCACGTCCTGCACCTTGTCCACGAACAGCGGGTCGGTGGACAGCTTGAAGGTTTCTGCGCGGTGCGGCTGCAGCCCAAAGGCGTTCCAGATGCGGCGGATCGTGGTGTGTGACAGTCCGATTTCTTCGGCCATTGACCGGATCGACCAATGGGTTGCATCCTTAGGCGTCGTTTCCAGCGTTCGCTTGATCACATCGGCAACCTGTTCGTCCGAGATCGTTCGCGGGCGGCCCGCGCGATATTCGTCAGAAAGGCCTTCGATGCGGTGCTTGGCAAACCGCCGCCGCCACTTGCCGACCGTATGCTCGGAATGGCCGAGTTCGGCGGCGATCTCTTTGCTGGTCAGACCGTCAGCGCACCTCAACACGATCCGGCACCTGTCGGACAATGACCGTGCCGCCTTGTGCCTGCGCAACTGCGCTTCCAGAAAACCGCGCTCCTCATCGCTGAGTGCAATCGCAATAGATACCCGACCCCGCATGCCATACCCCCCAAAGTTCGCCTCACATCAATGATGGCAAATTTGGTTCCGGGTGACTAGTATCCATTGCGAACGACAACAACTTTCAGGGTTCGTAGAATAATACTAAAGTCGCGCAGCAGCGACGCGCTTTTATGATATGCTATGTCATAGGCCACGCGCTGTTCATATGTTGCGTCGTTACGACCACTGACCTGCCACAGGCCTGTAATACCAGGCCGCATCGCCAGATAGGCCGCCTGCCCTTTGTCGTAGTATGCCAGTTCATCGCGCACGACAGGTCTTGGGCCGACGATGCTCATCTGGCCCTGCAGAACGTTGAAGATCTGGGGCAGCTCGTCCAAGCTGGACTTCCGCAGAAACTGACCGAAACGAATAATACGCGGGTCGTTTTTCAACTTGCGTGTCGCGTCCCACTCTGCACGGGCCTCGGGGCATGCTGCCAGATGTTCATGCAGCTTCTGTTGTGCGTCGGGAACCATTGTGCGGATTTTCCAGCACTTGAATTCCTTTCCGTCTTTGCCGACCCGGGTGTGCCCGAAGAACGGGAAATGACCGTCCCGCGCCACGATCGCTGCGCAGATAAGAATGACTGGCAGCGTGAACCAAATGGAGAACACAACAAATGTAACGTCCAGTATGCGTTTTCCTGCCCGACGATACACGCTGCGCGGATTGGACACCGGTAACTCTGGCTGGTGACCGTCAAAGGACTGCGCACTTGGTCCGAGGTCATAGTCTGCGCCTGAACTCAGAGAACGATCCATGAGTTGTTTCCTCGTATTTTTCTAAAAGTTTAGTGGCAAAACCGGGCTATGCACAAAACAAACCACCCCGCTTGCGGAGGGTCCATGGTACTAAATGAAGAACACTCAAAAACACGCCAGCAAAACCGGAGCGCAAAATGCGCTCTGCGTTTATGCTGGAACTAGAACTTAACCAAGCTCCAGATACCCCGAAAACCGAGCATCAGGAAGGGCTTGCAGTTTGACCTACGGGCGACAGTGTAACCTGCGAGCCAGACTGAATCTGAGCCGCTGCTGTCTGGATAGAGGCTCGCTGCGCAGCGTTTGTTGAAAGGGATGCCGCATCGACCAAAGCGGGCGAAATTGATGCGCGCTGCGCCTGAGGCAAGCTTTGTGACGCGGAGATCGCTGCACCCGTCACTGCCGCGACTTGTGCGTTCAACTGCGCTGCGGGCAACCCTGCAGCTTGCAGTGTGGCGATTGCTCTGCGGATCGCAGCAGTGCAGGCCGCACCACTGGTTGAGCAGGACGTTTCAATATCCGCAAAATCCACATCGACCTGCGCGCTGGCACCGGTGCCCATCACCAGGCTTCCAGACAGCATTGCGGCGGCGATCAAAAGTTTCTTGTTCATGTCGGCAACTCCTGTAATAATATTTGCAATTCATACCACCTAGCATGGGTGGGTAACAATAGCTTGACTTAATTTTTACTGATATCCGTCTTCTTATGTAGCGGTAATGTGCTTGTTTTCGTCGATAGGCCCATGATAACTAATTTGATGCTCATGGTTTGTGCAGTTTATAAATTTTTTTTGTGAAGTTAAAGGGCACGATGAAGCTGATCGGGTACTTCTTATCACTCTCGATTCTGACAGGCTTTGGGGCGACATTCGCACGGGAGTATTCGGCGGCAGGGTTCGCGCGCTCTTCTGATCTTGAGATGATTCGCATATTGTCAGAGGCTCCTGCGCGATTGCGGGCACCGCTAAGTGTGCGCGCGCAACGCGAGGTGTTCGAAGCTTGCGCGACAGTTCAGGGCAGCCTTTTTCTGGGAATTCAATCCGTTGAAACCCGCGACATGGTGGCGCTGAACTGTTCTGCACTGGCAGACGCCGCTCTGGCGCGCAATCCAACGCTGTCTGCGGCGCATGCAACCAAGGCGCTTTTCGCAACGGATTCCAACGTCGCCGCACGCGCTGTTGTCGCATCATGGATGACTGCGCCATACGACGCATGGGAAGCGCGCTTGCGGATATTGCGGGGTTTTGCGTTGCAGGACATGGAGTTCGAAGAGGTTGCGCAAGTTGTTGCGGCGGATGTGGCTTTTATGATGCAGGCGCACACGGGCCGGATGTGGCTGGCGCAGTTTTACTGGAGTGATCCTGCCATCCAGCCCGCATTGATCAATCTTGTCGAAACACGCCCAAACGATGAACAGGCCGCCTTTTTGTCACAGGTGCGTCGCCATGCTCGCTGAACCCAGACCCATCCACATCAAAAAGCCAAGAAGCAAGGTTCTGGTGAACAGCCCTGCCAAGGCGGTCATGCCAAAAGGGTCCATGCGGTATGCGCGGATGAACTCGTTGACAGGGCGGCTGCTGGTGCTTCTGGTGATCCTGAGTGCCATCCCTGTTGCGTCAAACCGTCCCGCATGGTGGCTTTTGGCCGCATTTCTGGTGGCTTTGGGCGCGTTGGGATATCTGTTGCGCGCGCAATACCTGATGGGCGCGCGGCGGCGATTGCAGGTAACACAGATGCGTGGCTTCATTCTGCTTGCGCTGGTGGTGCCGTTTTATGCGGTGCTGCAAGCGCTGCCACTGGCGGTTTTTTTGCCCGCCGGTCTGACCAACTTACCCGCCATCGTGCCCGCAGAACTTTGGCCAAGCAGCATTTCGGTTGCGCCGGATGCCTCGCTGCTCGGGGCAATCCGCGCGATGGGGTTTATCCTGTTTCTGATCCTTGTATTCGAAATCGGCACGCAGCCAGGCCGGTCGCGGGGGTTGCTGATGCTGCTGATGCTGGGCATCCTGCTTCACGCTGTCTTTGGGATAGTCGCAGTGCGGGTGTTGGATGATTTCGCCCTTTGGGGCACAAAAGAGGCATATCGCGGGGTTTTGACGGGCACGTTTGTCAACCGCAACTCGATTGCAACATTTTTAGGCTTCGGTCTGGTCCTTGCACTTGCGCTGACACTGGAACGCGGGCATCGCGCATCGCTGGCCGAAAAAGACCGCGGCCACGCAACCCTGCTAACCCCCCAGCGCCTTGAGATCATGGCCCTGTGGGCAGCCATTCTGGTGCTGGCTTTGGCAATCCTGCTGACCGAATCGCGCATGGGCGCTTTCGCAACAGCCGTTGGCGGGTTTGTAACGTTTCTGGTGTTGCGCATCCGTTTTGGCACATCGCCCATTCGGATTATCACAGAAGCTGCGATTGTGCTTGTCGTGGCAGGGGTCGTCTTGCTGTCATCGGCTGGCAGCGGTGTGACCGAACGGGCTTTGTTCACCGTTTTGCAAACAGCGGACCGCATGGCGATTTACGATGTCGCTTTACGCATGATCGCGGAACGGCCGCTGACGGGGTTTGGCTATGATACATTCCCCGCCGCATTTCAGCTTTACCGTGACGAAGGGCTTGTCACGCACTTATATTTTGACATGGCGCATAATACCTATCTAACCCTTTGGGCAGAACAGGGCCTGTTGGTGGGGTCGGTGCCGGTCCTGCTGTCGCTGTGGGCTGTTGTTCTGATCATAAACCGGCTGCGCAAGGGCGAGGGGGATCCCGCCGTTCTTGGCGGCGCATTGGGTGTGATCTGCGTGGCAGCTGTGCATTCGCTGGCTGATTTCAGCCTTGAAATTCCTGCAAATGTCTATTGCTTTGTGTTAGTCGTTGGACTGGCGATCGCCCCGCCGCGCAATGTGTTGCCCGAAACACCCCAGAGCAATAAGGCAAGTGATACTGATAAATGAGTCTATTATCCCTATTTCAGAAGAAACTGGGTGGTCGGCGCGTTGGCACGCGTGTGGACTGTGCCGAGATACCGGTGCTGGATCTGGAAGATGGTCCCGTCTACGCTGTGGGCGACACCCATGGCAGCCTGTCACTTTATAAAGAACTGGAAGCCTGTATCCTGTGTGATGCCGCCAGGTTTTCCGGCGTGGCAACCATCGTTCTGCTGGGCGACATGGTGGACAGAGGGACACAAACAGCCGCGCTGATCGATCACCTGCTGCGCCCCCCGCCCCCCCCGTTGCGCCGCGTTTGTCTGCGTGGAAACCACGAAGCCATGATGCTTGAGTATCTGGGCACGCCCGCGGCCAACGCAAACTGGCTGGATTTTGGCGGGGCAGAGACATTGGCGTCTTACGGCATCAGCATGGACCCGGATGCGCTGCGCCGTGGCCCTGAACGCAAGCTGCGCCAGATACTGGCCGCGCATATTCCGGAAAGTCATATTTCCTTCCTGCGCCGCACCCTGCCCGGTTTGCATGTCGGTGCCTATATGCTGGCCCATGCCGGCGCCGATGCCTGCGCGCCCCTGACAGCACAGCCCTGGCAAGCCTTGCTTTGGGGCAATGAGGGCCTGGTTGCACCCAATGACCTGACGCTTGTGCATGGGCACTATATCACACCCCACCCTGAATTCAGTGACAGATCGATCAACATTGATACAGGTGCCTATGCGACCGGCCGGTTGACCAGCCTGCGCTTGATCGAAGGGCAGGCACCAGCGGTTCTGACCCTCAAGGATGGGTCAGAGTTCAAGAAACTATCACTATTACCTAAAAGTTATTAAAAACCGGCGAAATTTGGCACAGCTGCGCAAAGACGGCTTTTGTCTGCTTACAGCCAATGCTAACGAAACTAGGCATGTGTGGCCTGGCCATGCGTTTGGGACATTTATCTTGATCGAAGGAAGCAACGTGGAGACACCTGATATTGATCTGAGGGAAATCATAGGCATTCTGCGTCGTCAGGTTCGGCTTATTGCTTTATCCTTTGTTGTCGTGTTGGTGCCGGTTATCATTTATCTGGCACTCGCTACTCCGATGTATCGGGCCACTGCGCTTATCGCGATTGATGCGGGGGAATCCAATCTGCTGGACCCGCGCGAAGCGCAAAACAGTCAAAGTGCTATCCTGAACTCTCGTGTTGATGGCGAGGTAGAGGTTCTGCGCGCTGATTCAACCATTTTGGCTGTGGTCGAGCGCGGCGATCTGGTGCGCGACCCAGAATTCGGGGCGAGTTTGGGCCGTCGTGAAAAGATTGCCATCGCCCTAGGGCTGGAAGGCGTCACTGACCGCCTGCGCCGCGCCATCGGTCTGCGCACCGCCCCACCCCGCTCTGGTGAGGCGTTGGTGAGAAGTACAATCAGCAAAATGCGGTCCTCGGTCGACGTACGCAGGCGAGGCCTGACATATCTGATTTCCGTAGGCGTAACTTCGGCCAATCCACAGCGCGCGGCCGATTTGGCCAACCTTTATGTCGATACATACATAGAGCGGCAGGTCGTGAACAAGACCGACTCGATAATGGCCGCGCGGGACGTTTTGCAAAGGCAGACCGATACTGCGCGCTTGAATTTGACGAGAATAGAGGATTCGCTGAATTCCTTTATTGATGACAACCTCGCGCGGCTGGAAGCCGACAGCAACGACCCCTCTGTAAGCCGGATCAGGCGCGAGCTGGAATCTGCACAATCTTCTCGAACCACCAGTATTGCTGTGCTCGAAGCATCGGAAGACGCGGCAGCACGCAATGACTGGATGACAGTGGCCGCAACGCTGGAAGACACTGCAATAGAGCAATTGGCACGCGAACGGGAAAGCCTGCTTAACCGGCTGAGTGGCGAGACAGCAGGTTCCCAGACAGAAGTCGATCTTCGCGCGTCCCTTGCATCGATTGAACAGAACCTGACCCGGACACTGGCCGAAGTGCAGGACACAGTCGAGACGCAGCTTGCGTCCATCGCGCAAAGCGAAGCCGCCGCACGAGAGCAGTTGCGCGATACCCTGTTGCGCGCGGATATGTCGTCAGAGGTCATTTCTGACCTTTTCAACTTGCAACAAAACGCCATGATCGCCCGTGAACAATATCAACGTTTGCTGTCGCGCGTTCAGGACCTAAATGCACTTGCCAATGTCCAGATTTCAGATGCACGCGTCGTTTCAGAAGCGCTTCCCCCAACATCCGCCGCATCACCGAACAAACGAATGACAATTGCCGCGACTTTGGTCCTTGCCATCGGCCTTGGGATCGGAATTGCACTGTTAAATGAATACTATATCGGCGGCATCACGTCACTGGCACAACTTGGCAATCTAAGTGCGGCGCGGGCTGTGGGCGCTATTCCCGACACATCGCCCAACGGAGATGTGCAGCTTTTGGGCAATCAGATTTTGGAAGCCCCGCTATCACAGTATTCCGAGAGTTTCCGGAAATTGCGACTGGCGCTGGATACGAACCTGAATCAAAGTCGAACCGAGCGTATGCAGGGTGGCGATGTGAAAATAAAGGGAACTGTGATTCTGGTATCTTCCGCGCTGCCGGGCGAAGGCAAGTCAACCTCGGCCATTGCCTTGGCGCGGACCTATGCGACATCCGGTAAACGCACCTTGTTGATTGACTGCGACCTGCGCAAACCATCAATTGCCCATTACCTAGAAGCCAGTCAGGAACACGGCCTGATCGACTATCTGGACCCCGATAGCACGCACAAGCAGTTGGAACCGTTTGCCGATGTTCTAAAAAACCTGATTATTGTGCCCGCTGGCCATCGCAGTACCAAACCAACGGACCAATTGATCAATTCAGAACTGTTTTTGACTATGATTTCAACAGTGCGCGAAGAATTTGATGTGGTGATCCTGGACAGCCCACCGGTTCTGCCAGTGGTTGACAGCCGCTATCTGGCCCAAGTGGCGGACATCATTGTGATGGTTGTGCGGTTTGCCAATACAACACAAAGCGAATTCCGCGATGCAGCGACACAATTGGCCGAAGTGGCGCAACCGGGGGTGCGGCTGCTGGCTGCGCTGAACCGCAACGCTGGACGCACCGGTCGTCGCTATTATGAAAGCGCCTATGCAGGCTATTATGGTGAAGAAAAAGCCTGATACTGGTTCCCGAAATTGCGACAAAGCATAAGGTTAATGCGTTTCTGGCGGTTCAACGAAACGCCGGAAACGCATTAGGCCAAATTCTGACCACATCCAGTGGTCAGGATGGCATTGCATATAATGCCACATCCTAAGCTGATCATCGGGCAATAGACCCTTTGCAAGCAACGCCAACTGGCGGTGAATCCTGCGTTTGACCGGATCGCACGCGCAGGTAAACAGATCAGCAAAAGCGGACGACGCCGGAAACGTTGTTGTCCGAAATGCCAAACACAGCAACACGATACCGGGATCACCCAAGCCGGAAACTAACCAGCTTTTCAGGGCAAGTCGCGCGCAAGCAGCGCATGGGCTTCGCGGCAGACGCATAAAATACGATTGAATTGCCATTGTGGCGCCGCAAAGCGGTCACCTCAGGGCAAGGCTGACAGCGCTAAATCCCAATAGGTCGGGAGTGGGTCTCGGCCGGAGCAGGGCCAGAAGGCCCTTCGTCCAATTCGGGATATCTGACATGCTGAACATAGTTCGCCCGCCGCAGCGGGCACTGAACTTTTGGCCTTTTCTTTTCAGGACATTTTCCAGACGACATCGACTGCGGGCCGTATTGGCAAGCATACTGATCATGGCGCTAATGCAGGGGGGCGGGCCTGCCTTTGGACAGGCGGCCCCTGTCAACGTGGTTCGAAACGATCATGGCGGCAGTATCGCCGCCCGCTTGGAGATGATCGCCCAGTTGCGCAGCGCAGGGCACCGTATCGAAATACGTGGCAACTGCGCCTCTGCCTGTACCATGTTCCTTGGCTTGCCGAATACCTGCGTGGCACGGAATGCGCGGCTTGGCTTTCATGGTCCGTCTTCGCAATATTATGGAATCTCTTTGTCCCCGCGCGAATTCGAATATTGGTCACGGGTGATGGCAGATCATTATCCGGGGGCAATTCGCAACTGGTTCATGACAACGGCCCGCCATACCACGATGGGGATCATCACAATCTCCGGTGCCGAGGCAATTCGACTGGGCGCGCGTGCCTGCGCATGAAACGCCACTGACACCGTGAGTAATCACGGTGATTGGCCCATTTGAATTCAGACGCCATTCCGGCTTTCGCGGGCAATATATAAGCCCGCGACCACGCGACAACACGCCGGGAAACGGGAAACCCGTTTCCGGCGTGACCGCGCACGACCACCACAACAAATCCAGATATACATCGCGCAAGCAATAATATTGCGTTCTGCCGGCGTTGGGGATAACATTCTGGTGCAGCACATAAATTAGCCGCCCAAAGATTAAAACCAACGCAGCTGCCCCCAAAATCAGGCGCATTTTATTGACGCTGATGGGCAATGTTTGGCATGTCGGATACAGGTGCAATGCGAATGGTACCAAAGAATAAAATAAGGAAGCGTTATGACACGGATCACCAAAGCCGTTTTTCCCGTAGCTGGCTTGGGGACACGGTTTCTGCCCGCCACCAAGGCAATGCCAAAAGAACTGCTGCCAATCATAGATAAACCGATCGTGCAACATGCCGTAGAAGAAGCGATTGCGGCGGGAATTACCGAACTTATCTTTGTCACCGGGCGCAACAAGCGCGCCGTCGGGGACCATTTTGACACCAACCTTGAACTGGAAAACCAGCTGGCGCAGGCTGGCAAAACAGAAATGCGCGACATGGTGCGAAACATCGTGCCCAATGGCGTGTCATGCATCTTCATTCGTCAACCTGCCCCCCTTGGCCTTGGGCATGCCGTCATGTGCGCGGCCCCCGCTGTCGGCGATGCCCCGTTTGCAGTGCTTCTGGCCGATGATTTCATGCGCGGACCGGTTCTGCCGACCCAAATGTTGCTGGATGCGCATGAAGCCACGCCCGGCAATTTCCTTTCGGTGGGCGAAGTCCCGACCGCAGATGTCCATAAATTCGGGATTGTAAAGCCCGGCGCTACACGCCCTGACGGGACGGTTGAGGTTCTGAAAATCGTGGAAAAACCGCGCCAGCAAGACGCACCATCGCAGATTGCATCCTACGGGCGCTATGTATTCGAACCAGAGATTTTCGGCATTCTGAAGGGTCTGGAACCGGGTGCAGGTGGCGAAATCCAGCTGGCAGATGCAATCGACATTCTGGCAGCGCAAGGCAAGGTTTCCGCGCTGGTCAATACCTCTCGGCGCTATGATTGCGGGTCAAAGCGCGGGTATCTTCATGCAATTTTTGAAGTTGCGCAGGAAGACCCGGATTACCGCGACTTCATGCTGGACCTGATGCGGCGCGCGCTGAAGGACGCCGAAAGCTAAAGCGTTCCGGCTTTTCGTTGAATCGCCAGAAACGCTGCAACCTTCAATCATCGCGTTGGCAAAGTTGCAGCGCAAGAACCATATCCAGACGCGCTTCCATCTGCGCCAGATCATAGCTGATACTCGACAACATTTCCTTTTGATCAATACGCCGCCAGAATGGCAAGGGGGCGAAGGGCACGAAGATGTCACTTTCCAATGGGAACAAAGCGATGGTCTGCCCTTCGTGAAAAACAAGGATCGCAGTGTCGCGCTGTCCCAATTCAAGCAAGGCGTTTTGGGTCAACTTCCCTTGCAATAGCGCAAAAGTATCTTCCGATGCGGCGAAGGCGAGGAACTGTTGTTCCAGACCTGCCAACGGGGCAACCGCACACAGGCCATGCTTTCCCCTGACCGCCTTGTGGATTCTATTGTCTATCATGTCGGGCAACACAACGGCAGTCGCGTCGCCCAACGGATTGATGTCCAACTTGATGCAGATGGCGTGAAGGTTCGACTGCCTGTGGCTTACACGGCGCTGCTGCGCCCTGTAGTGATAATTGATGTTCAGCCGACATATTGTAACATCCTGCCCGCGCCGCTGGCCCTTGAACAAGTCGGCCCCGTCCACGGCACTGACATGGGGAAACAGCGGCCAGCGCCGCAACGTGTCTTTGCTGATAACGGGATCAGGTTTATGCGTGAAACCGTGCAGCGCGATTGCCACGCTGCGACCGATGATCGCCCGCATGGTCTGGCGGTAGATCCGTGCAGGCCGGTATTGTAGCAACAGCCATGCCACCACAATGGAAATTGCGGAAATGATGATCAACCGCGGAAATTCCCGCAATGGCGCGGACCAGCCGTATAGTGCCATAAACAGCACAAACACTGCCAGCGCCACCATGGGCAGAACCAGCCGCGCGCGCCGGTCAAGACCCGCGCAAATGTCTGTGCGCAGCTTTTCCAGCTCGGCCACGGCCTGATCAAGCTCTGCGCGTTGCTGCTGGATTCGCGCGTCTGTTGCACGCGCATCATCGCCCCTTCGGGCAATGCCAATGGATGCGCCGATGTTTGCAAGCCGGCGCATGATCCTGCCCCATAGCGTGGTCGCTGAAAACTGAAACAAGGGGTAAACTTCATCTGTTGCGTCAGGATAACAGCGTATTCAATCCTGTGCGGCAGCACCCCGTCTGTTTGAACAGGATGAGAATGGGCATCCCGCAAAAATGCAACGCACCCTTCAAACGAACGGGGAGCGCGGCTGCAACCGGTGATATGCGCTGCGTGAACCCACATGGAGAGGCTATTTATGACGACCATCAAGACACACGCATTCGTCGGTGCCATGCTTGCAATATGCGCAACCCCCGCCATCAGCGAAGCGTCCGATGCTGGACAACTAAGCTGGGGTTCAGGCGTCGCCTCTTTTTCCGAAGCGCTATGCGGGTTTTCCGCAGACGACTATGTCATGGTCGCGCGATCCGAAGGCGTCCGGCTAAGACTTGGCTTCAAGGGAACAGGCACGCTTGACAGCATCGACTTTGCGGATCTTTCCAGCGTCGAGCTGTCATTTACCGATGCACATATTCTAAGCGGCCACAGATTTGCCCGATACCGGTCGCTGGGCGAGATGGGCGAAATTGATGCCAGGGCCGACAGTGCCACCGGAACCCTGACCCTGCGCCCCGGATCGGCAGAGGCACTGGACGCACGACCCGATGGCATGGAAATCGCATACAGTTTCGAGTGTACGGGCGAAATATTCTAGGGCCTGTGGACAATCAGGATTCCCATCTGTGCTGATTTCTGATTCAAGCTTCCAAAATGGAGGTTTGAATGAACGATCAGCGGTTCGTGGTGACAGATGCCCTCTGGAAGCGGCTTGAAGAGCATCTGCCGGGC
>JAFIEO010000072.1 GCA_020832445.1 Paracoccaceae bacterium | reverse complement strand
CGGTGCGCGCGCCTATGCCAATGATGTAGTCCTGGCGAAACTGATAGATGCGCTGGTGGAAATCTATCCCCATATTCCGGTCTGCATGCATCTTGACCACGGCAACAACCTGGCCACTTGCGTGACGGCAATTCAACATGGCTTCACCTCTGTGATGATGGACGGCTCGCTGAGAGAGGATGGATCAACCCCTGCGGATTTTGACTACAATGTACGTATTACCCGCGCCGTGGTCGAAATGGCCCATGCGGCTGGTGTGTCGGTCGAGGGCGAATTGGGGGTTCTGGGCTCGTTGGAGAC
This sequence comes from Paracoccaceae bacterium, assembly GCA_020832445.1. Lineage (GTDB taxonomy): Bacteria > Pseudomonadota > Alphaproteobacteria > Rhodobacterales > Rhodobacteraceae > Roseinatronobacter. The sequence continues at coordinate 2,417 of JAFIEO010000072.1, read as the reverse complement.
CGGGATGGGCGATCAGGAAGACGGACACGGCGCGACCGAAAAGCTGCGCCATGACCAGCTTTTGACTGACCCCGAAGAAGCTGAGCGTTTTGTCGCGGAAACTGGTGTCGATGCGCTTGCGGTTGCGATGGGCACAAGCCACGGTGCCTACAAGTTCACCCGCCAGCCCGATGGTGATGTGCTCGCCATGGACGTGATTGAGGCAATCCACAAGCGGCTACCGAACACGCATCTTGTGATGCATGGTTCGTCTTCGGTGCCCGAAGAACTACGCCTGCTGATCAATGAATATGGTGGTGACATCAAACCGACCTGGGGCGTGCCGCTGGAAGAAATCCAGCGTGGTATCCGCCACGGTGTGCGCAAGGTGAATATCGATACCGACCTGCGGCTTGCGGCCACCTCGGCAATCCGCAAGACATTGGTCAGCACCCCGTCCGAGTTCGATCCCCGCAAATACCTTAAACCGGCAATGGACAGCATGAAGGCAGAATGTATCCGCAAGTTCGACGCCTTCGGGACCGCCGGTCAGGCCCACCACATCCGGGCGCGGGCCTTGGCCGACATGGCAACTATATACTGAACGACTAAGGGCTGCTTGATGTCATGATCAAGCTGGCTTGGAACGGGCTGAAAGCCTGTCGGAAATTAACTGCAAAAGGCATCAAGACGAGTGTGACGCTGTGTTTCTATGCCAATCAGGCACTTCTGGCGGCGTAGGCAGGGGCGAGCTAAGTCTCGCCCTTCATCGGGCGCCTCGACGATCTAGATATTGACGACATGGTCCTGATCCTGTGACAGGTTGCCTTGGCCAGATCCAGTCAGCGGGACCTGGCAGGACCCTCATCCAGAAGCGCTATGGCCGTTCGCTCATCGGTGATCAGGCCAGAAAGACGCCCGCTTTTCAGTACAGCACGGATCGCTTCCACCTTTTCCGTACCGCCCGCAAGCGCGATGATGCGGTCTTTGCGGTTCTCGCCAAGGGACACCGCAAGCGTGCGCGACGTAAGCGGCGTTTCCAGCGCGCTACCGTCATGATCAAAGAAATGGCCCAGCATCTCGCCCACACCCCCCGCGTTGGAAATGGCCTCGATCTCGGCAGGCTCGATCATGCCCGATGTCACCAGCTGCGTTTCAGCTTCGACTGTCCCGATCCCGACGATTTTCAGCGGCGCCGTTTCGGCAAGCTGAAAAACCTCGGCAACACCGTGCTGGGACAGCAGGACTTCCCGGTCTTCCGTCGTGTTGGCAAAGAATGGCACTGGCATGACGTAGGCGCGCGCACCTGTTTTCTCGGCCAGAAGATGCATTACATCATGCGGATTGGCAGAGAAGTTCCGCGTCAGCCCCCCCAACAGCGACACGAAACTCAGGCCATTCGTGTTGAAGCGCGGCATCGCGCGTACGGCTTCGGCCAATGTCCGGCCATGACCGATCCCGATGATTAGCTCTTCACCGCTTTCCAGCCAGCGCCGCAGACGCGAGGCCCCGGCCAGACCCAGCGCCCGCAGCGGCAGGCCGTCTTCGTCAACATCGGGGGCGACTTCGCAAGTTTCGAGTCCGAACCTGGTGCACAACGCCTGTTCCAATTCGATACACTCGATAATGTCTCCCTCGATCGAGACCTTGACCGCGCCTTCGGCGACAGCCCGTGCAATAAGCCGGTGCGCTTTGACCGATGGCACCCCCAACCTCTTGGCTACTTCAGCCTGACGCAAACCACCCACATAATGCAGCCATGCAGCGCGGATTGACAGGGAATGCTCTGCCTCGCCCCAGCTGCGATCCTTTGCCATAACACACTCCTAGCAATTCGGCGCCTGACGCGCCCTGTTCATTATATCCTGTAAAGCCGCTTCCTCTAGCAAAACCGCCCTGCGCTTCAGCGACAATGAATTGGTGGCTACCACAGCTACTTGTTTTGGGTGGGCTTCGCTGATGCCTTGTGCATCCCGCGCGGCCGATGTCTGGCCCTGGCTTGTCGACAGGGGCCCAGCCAAACATTTACGGATTGAGGCTTTGCAGCCCCCGAAGCGGAGATTGGTGGCGCTTGAAAAACCGATGATCGGCAGGCTCATCATCAGGCCTCCAATGCTGCGACCATCAGCACCGCGTCAGCAGCTTCTTCGCCCTTCTTGACAAAATGGTTACCGAAGAAGCACACATGTTCAGGCGTCGGCTGAAAGTGATGTGGCGTCAGGGAGACCGAGAATGTCGGCACACCGGTGTCCAACTGTGCGCGCATCAAGCCGTCGACTACCGCTTGCGCGACGAAATCATGCCGGTAGATCCCACCATCCACGACCAGCGCGGCACAGACGATGGCATCGAATTTACCGCTCCGGCCCAGCTTCTGCGCCAGCAGCGGCATCTCAAACGCACCGGGCATATCGAAGATGGCGATCTGTGCCGTCATG
>JAFIEO010000067.1 GCA_020832445.1 Paracoccaceae bacterium | reverse complement strand
CCCGGCGCGCATATGCGCGCCACCCCCGGGATATTTGGGCCAGAATGAAAAGGGGCTAGTCATCCAGATGCCCCGCGCGCAAGCCGTCGCGCACACGGTGCGCTATGGCGATGAATTCGGGGCTGTCGCGGATATCCAGCGGGCGTTCGCGCGGCAGCGGGCTGTCGATAATGTCGGTGATGCGCCCCGGGCGGGGCGACATGACGACAATTTTTGTGGACAGATACACAGCTTCGGGGATGGAATGGGTGACGAAGCCGATGGTCTTTTCGGTGCGCGCCCACAGCTCCAGCAGTTGTTCATTCAACCTGTCGCGCACGATTTCGTCCAACGCGCCGAAAGGTTCGTCCATCAACAGGATGTCGGCGTCAAAAGCCAGTGCGCGCGCAATGGATGCACGTTGCTGCATGCCGCCCGAGAGCTGCCACGGGAATTTGCGCGCAAAGCCCGAGAGTTCCACCAGATCCAGCACTTTTTCTACGCGGGATTTCTGATCAGCCGCCGAATAGCCCATGATTTCCAGCGGCAGTTTGATATTGCCCGCGATTGTGCGCCATGGGTAAAGGCCCGCTGCCTGAAACACATAGCCATAGGCGCGTGCACGGCGCGCGGCGTCCGCTGACATGCCATTGACGGTAATGCTGCCCGATGTGGGTTGTTCCAGATCGGCGATGACACGCAGGAATGTGGTCTTGCCGCAGCCTGACGGACCGATGAAGCTGACGAATTCACCCTTGGAGATGTCGAGCGTGACATCCTTGAGGGCGTGGACAGGGCCGTCCCCTGTCTGGAAGGTCAGGCTGAGGTCGCGCGCGGAGATGACCGGCGCTGCGGAGGTGTCTTTCATCATACCCCCGTTGCCGGAATGCCAGCGCGCGCAACAGGGCGCGGGGCGGTCAGGTCTTTCCATGCCGACAGGGCCTGATTGACCGCGCCATTGGGGCAGCGTTCGACAAATTGCCCATGCCCTTCTTGCCCGTCAAAGCGGCCATCATCGACCATGACGCGCCCGCGCGACAGAACATAGCGGGGCAGGCCGGTGACTTCATGCCCTTCAAAGACGTTGTAATCGATGGCGGATTGTTGCGCTGTTGCCGTGATGGTTTTCGATTTTTCAGGGTCCCAGACCACCAGATCGGCATCTGCGCCCACGGCCACAGCGCCCTTGCGCGGATACATCCCGAAAATCTTGGCAACATTGGTCGAGGTGACGGCGACAAATTCGTTCATTGTCAGCCGGCCCGTGCGCACGCCATACGTCCACAGCATGGGCATGCGATCTTCCAGCCCGCCGGTACCGTTGGGGATTTTGGTGAAATCGCCCACGCCATAGCGTTTCTGGTCCGTGCTGAAGGCGCAATGGTCAGTTGCCACCACCGACAGGCTGCCGCTGGCCAGACCGTTCCACAGGCTGTCCTGATGCATTTTGTTGCGGAAGGGCGGCGACATGACGCGGCGCGCGGCATGGTCCCAGTCGGGGTTGAAATATTCGGACTCGTCCAGTGTCAGGTGCTGGATCAGCGGCTCCCCCCAGACGCGTTTTCCGGCCTGCCGCGCGCGGCGGATGGCTTCGTGCGATTCCTCGCAGGATGTGTGGACGACATACAGGGGCACGCCCGCCATATCGGCGATCATGATGGCGCGGTTTGTGGCTTCGCCTTCAACCTGCGTGGGGCGGGAGTAGGCATGCGCTTCGGGGCCGGTATTGCCTTCCGCCAGCAGACGGGCGGACAGTTCCGCCACCACATCGCCGTTTTCGGCATGGACCATGGCGATGGCCCCCAATTCGCGCAGGCGCTGGAAGGATGCGAATAATTCGTCATCATTGACCATCAGCGCGCCTTTATAGGCAAGAAAATGCTTGAAGCTGGTGATGCCGCGCGCGACCACTTCGGGCATTTCATCAAACACCTGTTGGGACCACCATGTGACCGCCATGTGGTAGCTGTAATCGCAATGCGCGCGCCCCGATTTGTTGTCCCACATTTTCAGCGCGTCCAGCAGCCCCTGACCGGGGCTGGGCAGGGCAAAGTCGATCACCATGGTGGTGCCGCCCGACAGGGCCGCGCGGGTGCCGGATTCGAAATCATCGCTGGAATAGGTGCCCATGAAGGGCATTTCCAGATGGGTGTGGGGGTCGATGCCGCCGGGCATGACATAGGCGCCTGTGGCGTCCAGTTCCGTATCGCCCGACAGGTTGGGGCCGATTTCAAGGATTTTGCCACCGTCAATGCGGATGTCGGCCTTATAGGTCAGGTCATGGGTGACAATGGTTCCGTTCTTGATGACGGTGCTCATGTGATTTCTCCCTGTTTCATCTGCCGCATGTCGCGGGTTTTATTTCGAATGCAGGCGATTAGCCCACCACCTCGGCGGTTTCCAGAACCGCATGCATCAGGACATTTGCGCCCGCTTCGGCCCATTCGGGGAATATTTCTTCGGCTTCATTATGGGACAGGCCGTCCACGCAGGGGCACATGACCATGGTGGTGGGGTACAGGCGGTTGATCCAGCATGCGTCATGCCCTGCGCCGGAGATGATGTCCATATGGCTGTAGCCCAGCCGTTCGGCAGCATCGCGCACGCGGCCCACCAGTGTTTCGTCAAAGGCGGGCGGGTCGAAGAACCCCACCAGCTCGGACGAGAATTTTACCCCGATATCGGCGCACAGGCCCGGTGCGCGGGCGTTGAGTTCGGCCATCATCGCGTTCAGCGTGTCCAGCACATGGGACCGGAAATCGATGGTGAACACCACCTTTTCGGGGATGATGTTGCGCGAATTGGGATAGACGTCAATCTGCCCGATCGCGCCCACGGCATTGGGTTGGTGTTTGAGTGCTATTTCATGCACCAGTTCGGTCACGCGCGCCAGCCCGCGCCCTGCATTGCGGCGCATATACATGGGCGTTGATCCGGTGTGCTGGCCCTTGCCGCTCACGGTGCACTCAACCCAGCGCAGCCCCTGGCCGTGGGTGACAACGCCGACCTGTTTGCCCTCGGCCTCCAGTATCGGGCCTTGTTCGATATGCAATTCGAAAAAGCTGTGCATCTTGCGCTTGCCCACAGGCTCGGGGCCTTTCCAGCCGATGCGTTCCAACTCATCCCCGAAACGCTTGCCCTGTGCGTCGGTGCGGGCATAGGCCCAATCGCGGTCCAGCACACCGGCAAACACACCCGATGCCAGCATCGCAGGTGCGAAACGCGTGCCTTCTTCATTGGTCCAGTTGGTCACCACGATGGGGCGGCGGGTTTTGATGCCCAGATCGCGCATGGTGCGGATAATTTCCAGCCCGGCCAGCACGCCCAGCACGCCATCATATTTGCCGCCTGTGGGCTGGGTGTCCAGATGGCTGCCGACATAGACGGGCAGGGCGTCAGGGTCCGTCCCCTCAAAACGCGCGAACATGGTGCCCATGTCATCCACGCCCATGGTGCAACCTGCATCCGTGCACCAGCGCTGGAACAGATGGCGCGCTTCGCCATCTTCATCGGTGACCGTCTGGCGGTTGTTGCCGCCTGCAATGCCGGGGCCGATCTGCGCCATTTCCATCAGGCTGTCCCAAAGGCGTTCAGCGTTGATCTTCATGTTTGCGGCTGGTGCGGTCATGCGCGGCTCCCTGTGTTTGCGGCCTTGATGGCCGCTTGTTGTGTATTTGGTTGTCTTGGTGGCAAGCCGGGTGCACCTGTCGCATGTTTGCATCGCTTGCGCCTGAACCAATCGGACGCTATCAAGTTTGACCATCCAGTCAAGAAGCTTGTCCGCCCATGTCCGTACCCCGTGCTACGCCCGCTGAAAAATCCGGCAGTGTGAAAACGCCGCCGCGCAGTCGCATTCAGCGGCGCAATCGCCAGATCATACTGGATGCCGCGCTGGAGGTGTTCTCGACCCATGGGTTTCGCGGCGCAACGCTTGACCAGATCGCGGTGCAGGCAGGGCTGTCCAAGCCCAACCTGCTGTATTATTTCGACAGCAAGGATGCCATTCACCGCGAATTGCTGACGCGATTGCTGGACACATGGCTTGATCCCTTGCGCATGCTGGATGCGGGCGGTGACCCGCAGACCGAAATCATGGCCTATATGCGCCGCAAGTTGCAGATGTCGCGCGATTTTCCGCGTGAAAGCCGCTTGTTTGCCAATGAAATCCTGCAAGGTGCGCCGCGTGTTGAAGGTTTTATTCGCAATGATCTGCGTGCCCTTGTCGATGACAAGGCGCGTGTGGTGCAGGCATGGACGGATGCGGGGCGCATTGCAAAAACCGACCCCTACCACCTGATCTTTTCGATCTGGGCGCTGACGCAGCATTACGCGGATTTCGCCGCCCAGATCGGGATGATCCGCGGGGACGGGCATGACCCGTTGGACGGCGCCGAGGCGTTTCTGAAGCATCTTTATACCCGCCTTCTTGCGCCCTGATCACTCTGCCGCTTTGGCCATCGGGTTATTGGGGTGGGTCGTCCAGTTCGCATAATCGCCCACCGTTTCGCCGGTGCGCGGATCAATGGCACCTTTGGGCAGTTGCTCCATGGTGATGCAATCGGCAACGGGGCAGACATTGATGCACAGGTTGCACGCCACGCATTCATCATCGATCACTTCGAATTTGCGGTCGGGTGACATGGAAATTGCCTGATGCGATGTGTCTTCACACGCCGCATAACACCGCCCGCAAGAGATACACAGATCCTGATCGATCTTGGCCTTGGTGACATAGTTCAGGTTCAGATACTGCCAGTCGGTCACATTGGGCACCGCGCGGCCCACCAGTTGGTCAACTGATGTGAACCCTTTTTGGTCCATGTAATGCGACAGGCCCGCTGTCAGTTCCTTGATGATGCCAAACCCGTAGGTCATGGCCGCCGTGCACACCTGCACATTGCCTGCACCAAGGGTCAGGAATTCCGCCGCATCGCGCCATGTTGTCACGCCGCCTATGCCGGAAATGGGCAACCCGCGGGTGTCCGCGCTGCGCGCGATTTCGGCAACCATGTTCAGCGCAATGGGTTTGACCGCAGGCCCGCAATAGCCGCCATGCGCCCCCTTGCCGTCAATCATGGGTTCGGGGCTGAACGTGTCCAGATTGACCGATGTGATGGAATTGATGGTGTTGATCAATGACACCGCATCTGCGCCGCCGCGTTTCGCGGCCTCGGCAGGTTTGCGGATGTCGGCAATGTTGGGCGTCAGTTTCACAATGCAGGGCATGCGCGAATGTTGTTTGACCCAGCGCGTGACCATTTCGATATATTCCGGCACCTGGCCCACGGCGGCGCCCATGCCGCGTTCACTCATGCCATGGGGACAGCCGAAGTTCAGTTCAACCCCGTCGGCTTCGGTATCCTCGACATGCTTCAGGATGGCTTTCCACGATTCCTCATCACAGGGCACCATCAGCGACACAATCATCGCGCGGTCGGGCCAGTTGCGTTTCACCTGCTTGATTTCGCGCAGGTTTACGTCCAGCGGGCGGTCGGTGATCAATTCGATATTGTTCAGGCCCAGAAGGCGGCGGTCGGCGCCCCAGATGGCCCCGTAGCGCGGGCCGTTCACATTGACGACTGGCGGCCCCTCAGAGCCCAGTGTCTTCCACACAACGCCGCCCCAACCCGCCTTGAAGGCGCGTTCCACATTATAGGCCTTGTCGGTCGGCGGCGCAGAGGCCAGCCAGTAAGGGTTCGGGGATTTGATGCCGATGAAATTCGTGGTCAGGTTTGCCATTGTGCTAACTCCTTGTGCGTGCGTGGATCACGCACCATTGCCCATCAGGCTTGCATGAATACTTTCTGCGGCGTCACGGCCCTGCGCGACGGCGGTAACGGTCAGATCCTCGCCGCCGCCGGTGCAATCGCCACCCGCCCAGACACCCGCGCGCGATGCGCGCCCTGCGCCGTCAATGCCGATCTTGCGCTTGTCGCGTGTCAGCTCTTCCGGCGCGCCGTCAAGCTTTTGCCCGATGGCTTTGAACAGCTGGTCTGCGCGCAGGCGGAAGGTTTCGCCAGTGGGTTCCAGCCCTGTTTCGCCCGCATGGGTATAGGCAAATTCAACCTCGCGCAGGGTGCCATTGGCGTGAATTGCAATCGGCATGGCGTTGGTGATGATTTTCACGCCTTCATTCGCGGCGTGGTTCAATTCATAATCCGACGCGCCCATCGCGTCGCGCCCGCGCCGGTACACCATTGCCACATGCTCCGCCCCCAACAGGCGCGATTGCACCGCCGCGTCCACCGCAGTCATGCCGCCGCCGATGACAACGACATGGCGCCCTATGGGCAATGTCGACAAGTCATCCGTCTGGCGCAATTCGGCGATGAAATCAACAGCATCGCGGGCAGTTGGTATATCTTCGCCGTCCAGCCCCAGCGCATTCACACCGGCAAGGCCGATACCCAGAAACACCGCGTCATGGATTTCCTGCAAATCGGCCAATGTGCCGTCGCGGCCCAGTGTCCAGCCCTGCCGCAGCGTGATTCCACCAATTTGCAGCAGCCAGTCCACCTCGGCCTGCGCAAACCCGTGCGCCGCCTTGTAGGCGGCGATGCCGTATTCATTTAACCCGCCCGGTTTTTCCCGCCGCTCGAAAATGGTGACATCATGGCCATGCATCGCCAGACGGTGTGCGCAGGCCAGACCCGCAGGCCCCGCGCCCACCACGGCCACACGTTTGCCAGTCGGGGCCGCGCGTGTGTAGGGGTGGGAATTTTTCGCAATCAGTGTTTCCGTGGCATAGCGTTGCAGACGGCCAATTTCGACAGGCTTGCCTTCGGCCGCTTCGCGCACGCAAGCCCCTTCGCACAGGGTTTCAGTGGGGCAAACCCGCGCACATATTCCGCCAAGGATATTCTGGTCAAAGATGGTGCGCGCCGCCGCTTCCGGCTGGCCCGCCTGTATCTGGCGAATGAACAGCGGAATGTCGATTTCCGTAGGGCAGGCAGTGATGCACGGCGCGTCATGGCAGAAATAGCACCTGTCAGCGGCAACCATGGCTTCATGCGCGTCAAAATCCGGATAAAGATCGTCGAAATGCTGTGCGTAATCTTCGGGATGCAACCTGCCGGCGACGATACCGGGAGTTGTGGTGCTGTGTGTCATTGGCTGGCCCCTTGTGGCTGGCAGAATGGCGGTCAACTGGAATGACAGGAAAGCACGGACTTAAAAGTTTATCAATTGGTAAAATTTTTGATCTGCGCTGAAATTTTCATCCTGCATTGGCAAGTGCCGCGCAACAAAACATCAAATTGCGAATTCTGGCCGCTGTTTGGGGTTTGCTGCAATCCCAAAAAAATCGAGGGGCACCAGCCCCCCGATTTGTTGGTCTTGATAATGCCGTGCCAGACAACGCGTCCGGTCCTGAATGTCAGATCAGCGCATCAGCGATGTGGCAAGTGCTGAACGCGTGGTGTTGATGACGATACCTTGCGCATTTGCACTGCCACCAGTGGTTGAATATTCAACGCACCCGCCGCCGCTAACTGTTTGCGGGCTGACAGCGACACGCACCCGCGTCAGGTCTGTGCCACTGGTATAGCCGCCGACGACCGTGCCCAACATATTGTTGTCACGGTCAAAAACAGACACGCCGTTCAGCGCGTCGGTGTTGCCCGCCGAAGGGCACCGACTTTGCGCTGCGGAGCGGGGCAGGTTTTGAAGCACACCAATATCGGGGAAGCGTGAATCGCTCTCGTTGTCGCTGGATGTGCTGACAGTTCCGGTGCGACCATCGCGCCCGTCCTGCCCATCGCTTCCGTCGCTGCCATCACTTCCGTCACTGCCGTCGGACCCGTCACCGCCGCCGGTGCCGCCGCCGTCGCCACCGACCGTCACGACCTCACTTCCCAGCAGGCCGAGGCTTGCAAGGCTGTCCTCGCCCAGGACATTGGCATCCAGCACGCCGTTGTCGTCCAGCGCGACGCTTACATCAACCAAGCCGTCATTACCCAAGGCGTAAACCTGTCCGCCAATGCTGAAAATGTCCAGATCAACACCAACAGTGTTGCCAGTTTCAACACCGGTTCCGCGCAACCGGACGCGGTTACTGGTTAAGCCACCGGTGACATTGCCAACAGTGTCGACAACGCCGTCAACTGTACTTGATACACCGCCAAGCCCACCGCCGCCGCCAGTGTCACCCCCACCAGTCAGCCCGCCAACAACGCCACCAACGGTATCGGTCAGACCACCACCGTTGCCACCGCCGCCGCCGCCACCACCGGTTAGCCCGCCGACAACATCGCCAACAGTATCAGTCAGGCCACCCGTGGACCCGCCGCCGTTACCACCGCCACCGCCGGTCAGTCCGCCAACGACGCTATCAACCGTGTCTGTCACACCGCCGACAACGCCCCCAACCGTGTCGGTCACGCCACCAAGCGCACCACCAAGGCCACCGCCGCCGCCCAAAAGCTGCGCCTGCGCGGGCTGGACCATCGCAGTGGCTCCCAGCAGGGCCGCCACTGCGACCCAGTTTATGCGCGGTGAATTGCCGGACTTGGCCTTCAGTTCTAAGAATTTACCCTGCATGTTCGATCTCCCGATCCGTCCTAAATCTGAAATTTTTTACTAGCCAGAAAGCTGACACAGGAGTGTCGTGATAACGCAGCAACGCCACCTGAACCGAACGCTCCTTAGCGCCTTCCGGCGATCACCCCTGATAACAGGGATACACAATTCGGTTATTGCAGCAAAGGGCGGTTCGGCTGCAACATGTTGATATTAAACATCTTTAGCACTTAAGGTGTAGGCGTATCATACCAACAGACGACGGGATATGCCCATAATCAGCGCATATCCGATGTGTCTGGCAGCCATCTATGCACAGCAAACCGGTCGGAAATGTATGAAAGTCGGGCGATGCTGCGGCAAAAGATGTAGATAGCGGGAATCACCGCGATGCCCGACCTTTGGTGTATGATCGGGCTGATGCGCGGCCAACATGTCAGCCGCGCGTCCGGCAAGAATAAAAATCCGGCACAGTTGCAGGCAAGGCGGATAGCTGCCTTAACTTTTCATGTCTGTGTGCCGTTACCCGATATTCAATCCGCCAGAAGTGTGGATGGTCGGCTATGGGCCACAAGTCCACACGCAACTAAACCGGAATATGCACCGCACAGCGCCGGAATTTTGCTGGCAGCGTGTGCTGATGAATGTGCGGGGGCAGGTTGGAGTAGCCGGTTCGCATGACATCTAACTTAATATACATTCATAAATTACCATTGACGAACATATGGTTGCACAGGCATAGTTCTTTCGTGCGGAAAGACAAGTATAGCCAGTATTTATGTCGTCTGAGTGATGATCAGTGGCGCAAGGCTGCACATGCCGGCGTCAGTCTGATGTAAATGGTCGCATCATCGCTATTGCCGTTTCAGGGCAAACCCCCCTGTGTTTTTCTACGGCCCGCCAGCGTCGGTGCAGCAAGAAACAAACCCATCTAGCGAGTAAGCAAGGATCAGGAACATGCACGTCATCAAGCGTCAGAGTAGGCAATTAACGCATCGTAGAACATGGTGCAGCACTACAGCATTGGCCGCTATTTTTGCAGCGGCTATGTGCCCGATCGGGGCGCAGGCTCAACTGGGTCTAGGCGTCAGCGTCGGTGGTATTTCGGCGGGTGTCAGTGTTGGCGGCGACAGCCTTGTCGGTGTCGAAGCTGACGTTGGATCAGACATATCTGCAAGCGCTGATGTAGGGGGTGATGATGGGCTGTTGGATGCCGATGCAAGCGTTGGCAGTATCGACGCTGACGCCACTGTCGGCGGCACAGATGGCCTTGCGTCCGTGGGTGTTTCCACGGGCAGCACTGCCCCCGGCACACCTGACGCACCGGGCACAGGGGGTCAGCCCTCGGGTGGCACACCAGTGGGCGCAATTCCAGGCCAGCCCTTCATAGATATTAACGCCGTTCCCGTCACCCAGCGGCGCAGACCTGCCAGCAGATGTTCTGGCGCGGGGAATTATGATGTTTTGAACGGCATTGCGGTTCTGGATGCCAATAACACCTATCTTGGGGTTATTGTGGGGGCATATGTGACCGGCACGGAACTGACACGCGTGCGTGTCGCGGTCGATCCGGGTGCGGCTGCGGGCGGGGGCTGCGTTGAATACACAACTGCGGGCGGGCGCGCTACAGCGCAGGGGATTGTCATCAACACCACGCAAGCCAGCCTACAGGCGGCGCTTTCCCGCTAAGGGGGCTGCAAAGCGGAAACAGGTTTTCCCGCTTTTGCACATGCGAATGAACGCGACGATGCGTCACGCTTATGCGGCGTGGCGCTGGATACCGGCATTCGGGGGGGCACGCACGCCGTCCCCGAATGCGCAAGCCCTGCCGCCCGCGCGGCGCAGGCCGACTTTACCCCCTGACTATAGTGCTATGCACCCCCGATCATACCAACGGGGTATTCCTTTGCGGCAGTGCAACGGCAGTATGGGCGACAGGTCTTGCCCGTGTTCCGGTCCATGGCCTGCCAGTCAAAACCAAGTGGGGTGCAACCATGATCACACTGTCCGAACATAAGTCACAGTCCGGCCATCGCGAACAGCCGCTGCACGGGCGCATTTTTCTGGTGCTGATCGTGTTTGCACTTACAGGCGCATTCCTTAGCGCGGCAACCGCTTTCGCGTTGGGGCATTCCCTTGGGCTGGTCCTGCTTGCCTATGTCTTCGGGGGCAGCGGGTTCTACCTTGCCGGCGCGCTGACGGTGTTTCTTGCCGCATCTAAAACCTGACACCAGCGTATCAATTCTACGGAGTGACGCATGACCCTGTTTCATGACACCTACAGCCCCCGCCCATACCGCAAGGGCACTACCGGTCCCGGGGTCATGTCCCGCCTGCTGGCACGTCTGGGGTATGCAAAGGCCCATACGCCCACGCCGCGCGCGGCGGTCAGGGACCGGTCCCACGGGTTTGCCGTCAGCTTTGATTATGTGGCCCCGCATCTGATCGAAAATCGCCGTATCTATGTGGTCGAAGGAAAAACGCGCCCGCTGTTTTCGCTTGTCTCCAAGATTGCGGCGCCTGCGCTCTCCATCGTGTCTGTCGGTGATTTCGCAAGTGCGGAGCGTGCGATTTCAGGGTTTGAGTATGAAAAAGCGCTGTTGGTGCTGGATATCGACACACTTGGAACCACATCAGACGCGGTCGAGGCGCTTATCGCTTTCCGGCGCCGTTCCCCCGACACCCCGGTTGTGATCGGCAGCGGATCATTTGCCAGACATGATTTTTCCATGGCACGCGGCGTTATCGCGGATGCGTCCGTGCGTTTGCCATGCGATTGCGTGTCGGTCGCGCTTGCAATCGAAAGCGCTGTGGGCAACAGCACAATGCGGTTCCGCGCGGCGTGAACTTGCACGCGTTGATGGTGTTGCTTATGATCAGGCAGATTTCCCTTCCGGCGCTGGAGTGGCTTGAGTGAAGGCTTTATCTACCCTGACCATGTTGATTTTTCTGGCCACTGCGAACGCAGCTGCCGGACAGGCCGAACGTGGGCTGAGTATCGTGGATGTCGAGCGTATGGTCGGGAGGGACGGGAGCAACCATTACATAGCGGTGCTTCAGACACTTGATCAACGCGGCTACACGATTGTAGAAGTTTCCAATACGTGGTTGAACAGGTTAAGAATTTGGGCCGACAACAACGTGCACCGCCGCGAAATTGTGGTCAGCCGTGCGAACGGGCGCATTTTGCGCGATGCAGTGGTCAAAACCTATGCGCAAAACGGGGTTGCACCACAGGTTATTCCTGTCGTTCCCATTGAAGAGCTTTTGGAAAATCACCCCGGAGGTATCAGGATTGTTCCGAATCCCTGAGCACAGCATCATCCACCACTTGCGGGACACCAAGTGATGTATGGCTTCCGCTGGCAGGTTGTTGTCATAATAGTTCTTGTACTGCTTGTCCAAATCGCAAGCGCAGGGTTCTTCATGATAAAGATCCTGTCGGAGTTGTTCCTGATCGAATTCCTGTGGGTGCCTTGGGAAGTGCAGGAATTGCTGGAAATTCTGTCCAGTTTCGGGCTTTTGTTCGGGGTTATCAGCAGCGTCATATTGCTTAGCATCGGGTCGCGTCGCGCCACGCGCATCAACGACCAGTTGCAGGCAGCGGCGGGGCAGTTTTATGATTATGTCGACCGCCAGTTTGAAGTGTGGAAACTGACGCCGACCGAACGCCATGTCGCCATTCTGGTGATCAAGGGCTTTTCGAACGCCGAAATTGCACGCCTGCGGGGCACAACTGAATCGACGGTCAAATCGCAATTGTCGTCGATCTTCCGGAAATCCGAATTAAGCAGCCGTCAGCAGCTTGTGTCGCATGTCATTGAGGATCTGGTTTCGGCAATTCCAGAACCGTAACATTTGCCCGCCCGCGCCATGGCGCAGGCGGTGCCGCAATTGTTTCAACTTTGGCCTGACCAGCGCAGGGCGTGTTCCAGCCCGCGGATTTCTGCCATGCCGCGCAAACGCCCGACAGCGGAATATCCGGGGCGGTAGTCGCTGCGCAGATCGCTTTGCAACGCATGGCCATGGTCGGGGCGGAAGGGCAGGCGCTGGCCGCGCGCGTCCTCGATCCGCAAAACCTCGGCCACCAGCGCGGTCATGTCTGTGTTGCCAGCCAGATGGGCCGCTTCCTGAAAGCTTTCGCCTGTGGTCCCGTCACTTATGGGGGATACGGGGTCGCGCAGCGTGTTGCGCAGATGCAGGAAATACACGCGCGCGCCATGTTTGCGCAAAATGGCAGGCAGGTCATTATCGGCCCGAACCCCCAGCGATCCCGCACAAAATGTGAACCCGTTGGCGGGGTCACTGTTCATCTGCGCAATGGCGTCCAGATCGTCGAGTGTCGAGACAACACGCGGCAGGCCAAACAAGGCGCGGGGCGGGTCATCGGGGTGAATGGCCAGCCGCACGCCAGACCCTGCCAGTCGGGGAATAACGCGGTTCAGGAACTGGTGCAAATGCTGGCGCAGTTGTGGGGCGCTGATGCGTTGATACTGGTCGATCTGCGCGCGGAACCCGTCCAGCGTGTAGCTTTCTTCAGACCCCGGCAGCCCGGCGATGATGGTGTCGACAAGCGCGGTGCGCGCGGCATCATCCATGGCGGCGAAACGGCGCGCTGCCTCAGTGCGGGTATCTTGATTGTAATCGTCTTCGGCCCCGATACGTTTCAGGATGAACAGATCGAACAATGCAAGTTCAACACGGTCAAAGCGCAGGCATTCGGCCCCGTCATCCATGACATGGCGCAGGCGCGTGCGCGTCCAGTCCAGAACCGGCATGAAATTATAACAGATCGTCGTGATCCCGCATTTCGCCAGATTCAGCGCAGACTCGGCCCAGATATCCGCCAGTTCCTGCCAGCCATCCTGGCCCAGCTTGATGGCTTCTGGCACAGGAATGCTTTCGACCACCTGCCAGCGCAGACCAGCCGCTTCGATCATGGCGCGGCGGTCCATGATATCGTCAACCGGCCATACCACCCCATTGGGTATGTTGTGCAGGGCGGTGACAATGCCAGTTGCGCCCGCCTGCCGCACATCAGCAAGCGAAACAGGGTCGTCAGGGCCAAACCAGCGCCAAGTATAGTCCATATTCAGGTATCCTCTGGGTCAAAACCAGTCAGCGAAACACTTTGGAAACTTCGCTTGAATCGAACAGATAGCCGTCAAAACCGGGATCTTCGTCATCTGACAATTCAAGCAAGGTCACGCGCACATTTTCCAGATGCTGCCACATGGCGCGGCGTGCGGCTTCGGGGTCACGGCGTTGCAGGGCGGCCAGAATGGCGCTGTGGTCATCCAGCCAGCGCAGCCGGTAATCGGTGACAAATATGCGTTCATGCAGGCGGGCCCACATGCGGCTGCCTTCGCGCTTTTCCCATAATTCGTTCACAGTATCGACCAGAACGCTGTTCTGGGTCGCCTCGGCAATCAGGCGGTGAAACAACTCATCGCCCGAATAATCCTGTGCGCCGGTGGCAATGCTGCTGCGTTCCAACTCCAGCGCGTCGCGCATGCGCATGATATCGGCCTTGGTCACCGTGGATGCAGCCAACCCCGCCACAGCACTTTCCAGCAACTGGCGCGCCTGAATCAACTCAAACGGGCCAATATCATTGGCGTCCCCCTTGGGCGTGGCGGTGGTACCCACAGCCTTCAGGTAAATGCCGGACCCTTTGCGCACTTCCAGCACACCTTCGATTTCCATCAACAGGATGGCTTCGCGCGCCGCCGAACGGCCAACGCTCAAATGCTCGGCAATCTGGCGTTCGGTCAGGATGCGGTCGCCGGGGTTATAGCCGCCCTGCAAGATCAGCTTGCGCAAACCTTCGGCCACTTCCTGATAGCGTCTTGCTGCACGCGCCATCAGATCTCTCCCTTGGCGCGGGCATGGTAGAATTGCGCCAACACCCCGAAAGCGGATTTTTTGGTATGCTTGTCTGCGGCAATCAGGCCCTTTTTGTTGAACCCGTTCTGGAAAATATTCTGGCGTCGTTCAACGCGGAAATCATACAAAATCCAGGGTGACATGCCTTTGACATAGTCCAGATCGCGCAAAATCTCGATTTGTTGGCGGTACACTTGTGTCATATAAGCTTCACTGAACAGCCCTGTTTCAGGCGCCCCTTTGCCGATTGCGCCGTCTGCGCCTGTTTCCGAGATGACGACAGGCCGGTCTGGTGCCGAATTCCGGCCAATTTCGATCAGGTCTGTTATATTTTCGTCATACCAACCGTAATATTCATTGATACCGATCACGTCCAGATGTTCCGCCAGCCGGTCCTCTATGAGGTTGCGTGTGTGGTTTATCAGACAGGCCGCTGCAATCAGGCGGGTGTCATCAGCGCGGCGCGCGGCATCGGCCAGCGCGCGCATGAATGACAGCCGCGCATCCGTGTCGGGATTTTCATTGCCGATGGACCATATGATGACACTGGCGCGGTTGCGGTCGCGCCGGATCAGTTCCAGAAGCTGGTTTTCTGCATCGGCATAGGTTGCGGGGTTGTCAAAAGCGATGGCCCAATAAACCGGAATTTCCTGCCATAGCATGAACCCCAATTCGTCCGCCAGTTGGGCTGCACGTTCATGGTGGGGGTAATGGGCCAGCCGCAGGAAATTACAGCCCAGTTCCTTGGCGTGCTGGAAACGCGCGCGCAAATCATCCTCGGTCGTGACCTTGCCCAGCGACAGGTCATCTTCATGCACTGAAATGCCGCGCAGCCAGACGGGTTTGCCATTCAGCAATATCTCGGTGCCCTGCCGCGTGATGGTGCGAAAACCCACGCGGTCAGTGACTGTGTCATCGCCGAAACGGGCGTGAACATCATACAGTTTGGGCGTGTCGGGCGACCATAATTCAGGCTGCGCGGGAATGACCGCACGGCCGCGACCGTTTATAACGGGAATGGTCTGATCCAATCCCAGTTCGGGGATGCTTAGTTGCACATCGCCGCAATCCGCCCCATCAATTTCCAGATCAAACGCGATCGACGCGCCATCCGCGCCAAGGCGCAGACCCATATCACTGATAAACGCGGCGGGCAGGTCAAAAAGCTGCGTTTCGCGGTATATGCCGCCATAGTTGAACCAGTCGGTGTTGCGCATGGGCACGCGGTCCAGCGTGCGGGTGTTGTTGACGCACAGCATCAGCCAGTTGCGCCCGTCGCGCAAATCATGCGTCAGTTCCACACAAAACGGGGTGGACCCGCCCAGATGGTTGCCCAGAAACTTGCCGTTCAGAAAAACCTTGCAGTCATATTGCGCAGCACCGATGCGCAGGATCTGTCGCCGCCCCGCGCGGGCACTGTGGTCCAGCGGGCGGGTATACCAGGCGCTGCCTTCATAGAAATACCATTTTTCCTTCAGCATTTGCCAGTTGGCGGGCACGCAAACCGTTTCACCCATATAGGGATCGTAATCCCACGGTTCGGTGCGGGTTTCGGGGGCGGCAGGCTGCATGGAAAACCATTTCTGCCGCAGACCTGTATCCAGCAGGTCCACGCAGAAATTCCAGTCCCCATCCAGCGATTGCGCGGACCGGCCACCCGTGAAAAGAAGCCCCTTATGCGTAAGGGTGCGCGTGTCATAGGGCGCTGCATAATCTTCATCATGCAGGGCCTGAAGCGCGTTCTCTCCTATGGTTGAGCGTTCCAGCATGCCGGTTATCCCCCCGAAACCTAGTTCTTATTAGCCTTAGTCGGCCAGTGCCTTGATGCTGTCGATCAGCGCGGCCAGTTCGGGCGATTGCGCGGCGACTTCTTCATGCATGGGCAGCACGGCTTCAATGAAGGGGCCTTTTTCCACGGTGTTGATTGTCACACCCATTTCCGCCTGCGCGGTGTCAAGCGACGCCTGTGCAATCGCATCCCAGCTTTCGCGGTGGAAGGCTTGCGATTCCAGTGCTGCGGTGCGCAGCGCTTGCTGGTGCTCTTCGGACATGTCGTTCCATGCGCAGCTTGAAATCACCACAACCGATGGAATGATCGTGTGTTCATTCAACGAGAAATAGTCCGCAACTTCACCGTGACGCGCGGTTGTCAGCGCGGTCGGGTTGTTTTCGGCCATATTCACAACGCCCTGTTGCAGCGCGCTATACAATTCACCCCAGTCGATGGGTGTGGGGTTGCCGCCCAGAAGTTCAACCATACGAATGGCCGACGGGCTGGGTTGCACGCGCACATTCACGCCTGCCAGATCAGCAGGGCTATTGATGGGGCGATCGCCATAGAAGGACCGCGCGCCTTCGGTCAGGAAGGATACACCCAAGAACC
This sequence comes from Paracoccaceae bacterium, assembly GCA_020832445.1. Taxonomy (GTDB): domain Bacteria; phylum Pseudomonadota; class Alphaproteobacteria; order Rhodobacterales; family Rhodobacteraceae; genus Roseinatronobacter. Next base: position 64,651 of record JAFIEO010000067.1, on the reverse strand, counting down.
CCTTATCCGCAGATGCGTTCAGGATTGTCTGGCCCACGTCTCCATCGATTACCTCAAAGAAGTGATCTTCGCTTTCAAAGATGAAGGGCAGGTTGATCGCGCTGTAAAGCGGTTCAAACGCTTCCAGTTCAGCCGCGTTGGAGCGTGCCATTTCCAGCGCGCAGTTCTGCACCAGTTCCATTGATTCGCGCTGCGTGCCCAGCTGTGCATTGGGGAAAACCTGAATGCGGTAGGCATTGTCGGTCAGTTCGGCAAACCGTTCACCCATGAATTCCATGCTGATATGCGTGGGGTGATCCGAGGGGTTGTTGTGGTTCAGCCGCAGCAGCGTTTGCGCGTTTGCAGCCGCGCCAAGCGCCAGACTGGCCGTCGTGGCAAGGGCAATGGTGCGTGTAAGATGGGCCATGGTGGTTTCCTCCCGATGGTTAGGTTTGGTGGTGGTCGTTCAAGGGGGCGCATGCATTCACGCGCCCTCTGGCGCCCAAGATGACGACCAAAACCTACATTAGTCAACCCATTTCATAAATTGGTTGACCAATTTGCAGGATCTTGTCACAAGGTTTCACATTGGTGGTATGGTCCGGGCAGCAGGCGCGTGTGCCATCGCGCGGAAGTTTCGCCACAGGGAGGGACGGAAATGAAACGCATTGTCGATACTGTGCTGGAAGTCATCATTGTCGTGATCTTTGCGATCATTGTGGCCAGCATCGTCTGGCAGGTCTTTTCCCGTTATGTATTGCAGGCCCCCAGCACTGTCACCGGCGAATTTGCGCGGCTATTGTTCATGTGGCTGGCGCTGATTGGCGGGGCCTATACGTTCGGGCGCGCGAAACATCTGGCCATTGATATTGTGCCCATGCTGTTGCCAAGCCGCATCCGCGCGCTGATGAATGTGGTGATTCTGGCGCTTGTCGCGGGTTTTGCGATTTTTGTCATGATCAAGGGCGGCTGGATGCTGACGGCGCGCACGCTGGCATCGGGCCAGATCACGCCGACGCTGCGGTTTCCCATGGGCTATGTTTATGGTGCCATTCCCTTTTCCGGCGGCGTGATTGTCTTTTATTGCGGGCATTTTCTGCTCCGCCTGTGGCGTGACCCTGATGATGTGCTGGTCGGCCGAACCGAATCCCAGATCGAGGTGCAGCCATGACCACCGCTATTTTTGTTCTGTTCGGCTCTTTCGGGCTGATGATGCTGATTGGCGTGCCGATTGCCTTTGCCATCGGTATCGCGGCGGCGCTGACATTTTTGTTGTTCATGGGGTTCGACCAGTCCATGTTCATTGTCGCGCAGCAAATGGCATCAGGGCTGGACAGTTTCACGTTGCTGGCCATTCCGCTGTTCATCCTTGCGGGCAATATCATGAATCGCGGCGGTATTGCGCGGCGGCTGATCGAATTGGCCAAGGTGCTGGGCGGGCGGTTGCCGGGCGCGCTGGTGCATGTGAACATCATCGCAAACATGCTGTTCGGGTCCATTTCGGGGTCGGCGGTGGCGTCCGCAGCGGCGGTGGGGGGCGTTATGGCGCCTGTGCAAAAACGCGAAGGCTATGACCCCGCCTTTACCACAGCGGCCAATGTGGCGTCCTGCCCGACAGGGTTGCTGATCCCGCCCAGCACAACGCTGATTGTCTATTCGCTGATTACCGGCGGCACATCGATTGCCGCGCTGTTTCTGGCGGGTTATTTGCCCGGCATTCTGATGGGGCTGTCGCTGATGGTGGTGGCCGGTATCATTTCCAAGAAACGCGGCTATCCGGTGTCCCCCAAACCCACGATGACCGAAGCGCTGGTTGCCGCGCGCGATGCTATTTTACCCTTGGGGCTGATTGTCATTATCATGGGCGGCATTGTGGGCGGTATTTTCACCGCGACCGAAGCGTCTGCCATTGCGGTGGCCTATGCGTTGTTGCTGGCGCTGGTGTGGTACCGTGAAATCCGCCTGCGCGACCTGCCGCGCATCCTGATCGATTCCGCGATCACCACGTCGATTGTGCTGCTGATGATCGGCTGTTCGATTGCCATGTCGCGGGTCATGGCGTTTGGCGGCATTCCCGGTGCAATTTCAGGCTTCATGCTGGGGCTGACGGACAACCCCTATATGATCTTGCTGGTGGTCGTTGTTGTCCTGCTGGTGATAGGCACATTTATGGACATGACGCCCGCGCTGTTGATTTTCACGCCTATCTTCATGCCGATCATGAATGATCTGGGCATTGATCCGGTGCATTTCGGGATCATCATGACCATCAACCTGTGTGTGGGTATCTGCACGCCGCCTGTGGGGTCTGCGTTGTTTGTGGGCTGTTCCATCAGTGGCGTGTCCATCGCCAAAGTGCTGCGCCCGATGATGCCATTCTACGCGGTGTTGATTGCGATTGTGCTGCTGGTCACGTTCGTGCCGGAAATCAGCCTGTTCTTGCCACGCCTATTGCTGGGATACTAACTAAATGAAAACACTGGGAAACTGGTGCCTTTTGTCGCGCGATGACTGTTCCGTGACCTTGCAGGTCGAAGGCCAACACATCCTGAGCATTGAGGCATTGGAGAATGCGCAGTTTCGTGTCCGTCTGCGCAAGGACGGGCAGTGGCGGCTTGCGCGCAGCTGGACCGTGGCCCCTGACGGCCCACTGCCGCGCGAAGGGCGTGCGCGTGATGCGCGCGAGGGCTTTAGCTGCCCGCCGGTGGAAGTGACGCAAGAAGATGGCACAATCACCATTGCCACCGACCATGTGCGCGCCGTCATCCGCACGCCCTTGCATATTTGCTGGCAGGCCATGATTGGCGGGCAATGGCGCGATGTGGCGCAGGACCGCCCGACAGGGGCTTATATGCTGGGGCGGCGCGACCACCGCAACGCCCATTTCATGGCCCGCGACCGGCGCGAACATGTCTTCGGGCTGGGCGAAAAGACGGGACCGCTGGACCGCACTGGCCGCCGCTATGAGATGCGCAATCTGGATGCCATGGGCTATAACGCAGAGGCAACAGATCCCCTATACAAACACATCCCATTTACCCTGACGCGCACACCGGATGCAGGAAGTTTCAGCCTGTTTTATGACACGCTTGCGGGCTGCTGGCTGGATCTTGGGAATGAACTGGACAATTATCACGCCCCTTACCGCAGTTTCCGCGCCGAAGATGGCGATCTTGACTATTACTTCACATGGGCGCCCGACATGCTGGCGCTGGTCAAGGCGCAGCAACATCTGACAGGTGGCATGGCATTCCCGCCGCGCTGGTCGCTGGGGTATTCGGGGTCGACCATGGCCTATACCGACGCGCCCGACGCACAGGCGCAGATGCTGGGCTTTCTGGATGCGTTGCGCACCCATGAGATCCCATGCGACAGTTTTCACCTGTCGTCGGGCTACACCTCGATTGACGGGAAACGCTATGTGTTCAACTGGAACACCGATAAATTCCCCGACATCGCGGGGTTTGCGCGCGCTTATGCCGATGCGGGCATTCACATTGTGGCCAATATCAAACCCTGCCTGCTGCAAGATCACCCCCGCTATGATGAGGCGGCAGGGCAGGGCCTGTTCATTCGCGACAGCGACACGGATGCGCCCGAAATATCCATGTTCTGGGACGCAAAAGGGTCACATCTGGATTTCACCAACCCCGACACGCTGGACTGGTGGCAGGGGAATGTGACAACCGCATTGCTGGACTACGGTTTGGACTGCACATGGAACGACAACAATGAATTCGAGGTCTGGGACGACCGCGCGCAATGCCACGGCTTCGGCGCGCCCATCGATATGGGGTTGATCCGTCCCCTGCATGCGTTGTTGATGACCCAAGCGTCCGAGGCCGCGCAAAAAGCCCACGCGCCCGACAAACGCCCCTATCTGATTACGCGTGCGGGCTGTGCGGGCCTGCAACGCCATGCCCAGACATGGACCGGCGACAACCGCACCAACTGGCACAGCCTGCGTTGGAATATCCGCATGGGGCTGGGCCTGGCCATGTCGGGCATTTCCAATATCGGGCATGATGTGGGCGGTTTTGCCGGTCCGCAGCCTGATGGCGAATTGCTGCTGCGCTGGGTCCAGAACGGCATTTTCCATCCGCGTTTCGTGATCCACAGCTGGAATGATGACGGGTCGGTAACCGAACCCTGGACGCACCCTGACGTGTTGCCGTTGATCCGCGATGCGTTTGCGCTGCGCTACCGGTTCCTGCCCTATCTGTACACCTGCCTGTGGCAGGCCGTGACCAAGGGCGAACCGATGCTGCGCCCCACATTCCTTGATCATGAAGATGATGCCGAATGTCTGGCAGATACCGATGATTTCATGCTGGGGCGTGATTTGCTGGTGGCCAGTGTGGTTGAACAGGGCGCGCAGCAGCGCTGTGTGTATCTGCCGCGCAACGCAACTGGTTGGTGGGATTTCCACGCAGGCACATGGCACGCGGGCGGGCAATGGCTGAAACTTGCTGTGTCGCTGGACAGCATTCCGCTGTTTGTGCGGGCGGGCGCGGTTTTGACAATGGCGCAGCCCGGCGCGCGATCCGGTGACGCGGCCAGCGTGGCGGCCGTGTTCCCTGCGCCGGATCACGGCGTGCATGTATCGCAAAGCTATGACGACGGCGGTGATAACGCGGATGCGCTGTCGGGCAATCATTGCGTCACGCGGTTTGAACTGTCGCGCGATGGTGCAGGGTTTGGCCTTTCGGTGACGTTGACGGGTCAGTCGGCGTTCGCGCCCGAAAAGCTGCGGCTGGTGCTGCCTGAAGCCGCGCGGGAACCCGTGCGCATAGGCGGCGCGGCTGTGGCGCATGGGGAATTCTTCAGCATTCGGAATTGACCGGGGCTAAGGGTGGCGGGGCATGATTGGCCTGATCTGACACCCCAAGGTGCGGAATCAAGGCCGCAGGCCGCCGCACCATCGGTGGGCCGTCCCGCGGCCTGCCGATTTGGCTGACGGCAATCCAAGCCATTGAAGTAAGGATATGCAGCCCGCATAAACTGCATTCTTATAATGTCGGATCGGCAGACCCCGGCCCACCGCTGGCGCGGGCTTTGTGCATTGCCTTAAGTATCCGCTTCAGGCGGTCGCGATCAACAAAACCTCTGCGGTGACACAGACCGCATTCGCATCGGGCTTTAGCCATCCTGCAAGCGCGCGCCCGTCAAACCCGACCGAGGCCACATCCAGCGCGACCTTGCCCGCCTGCAACCTGCCATCACGGATCAGGATTTCGGTGGCGTAGCTGTCAATATACCCGCCGCCCTGAAAACAAGTGCCAACCAGACTGCCAATGCCGTGAATGCGGCCATTCTGCATGCCATGGCGGGCCGCTATGCCTGCCAATGCCTGCTCGATATCGCGATTGGGGCGTAGGGTCGCCAATACGGCATTTGGGGTTGCATCATGGGGCATGGAATGCGGCTGGAACAGGGAAAATTCAGTTTCGGGGTCATGTTCCACATGCAGCCCTGCGCCCTCGATAGCCCAGCCCTTTGCCTGATACGGTGCTGCAAGAATGGACTCGGGGCACAGAACATGGCCCATGGCAGGCGCGGGCGCGGTCCCGTCCCACAGCCCGTGGCAATGCAGAAACCGCGCGCCTTCGCGCCAGCCCGCATGCACGCCTGCATGCAACAGGCGCACGGGCTGTGCGGGGGCATATGTCCGGCTGTACCATGCCGCATGCCCGTCCCCCGGCGCAGGCGCGGGTATAACGAAACGCAGCGCAGACAGCATGGCCCCGTCCAGCCGCAGATAGGCCGCCTGTATGCCCGCCTGCGCCAGCGCGTCGGTGATGGCCTGCGCGACAGTCGCGCCCGCGCGCAATGTCAGCGTGACAGGCCGCGCATGGCAGGGCAGCGCCGCATCGCGCGCCTGCGCGGGCTGGCCCGGATGGGCGATGTGGCGCAGGGCAGGGGGCTGCGTCATGTGGGCAGTGCGGGCAATTCCCCGCGCATCAGCAATTCCTCATGGATCATTTTTTTGGTGATCTTGCCATAGCCGGATTTTGGCAGCGCGTCCCAGAACACCATATGGCGCGGCATCTTGTAGCGCGGCAGTCTTGGCCCCAGCCATTCCAGCAGGGATTCAGGTGATGGCGCGGCCCCTGTGCGCGGCACGCAAACCGCCATGCCCACCTCGCCCCAGACAGGATCGGGGATGCCCAGAACCGCCACTTCCGACAGGTCGGGGTGCAGCAGCAGTTTTTCCTCAATCTCGCGCGGGTAAATGTTTGACCCGCCGGAAATATACATATCAGACGCGCGCCCTGTCAGATAGACAAACCCCTGTGCATCCATATGGCCCAGATCACCAGTCAGGAACCAGCCGTTGCGAAAGCTTTTTTCATTGGCGTCAGGGTTGTTGAAATAACCTGCGAACACGGCGGGGCCTATCACCGCAATCTCGCCGGTTTGGCCAAACGGCAGTTCCGTGCCCTGCGCATCCTGTATCTGCACCTGCATGCCGGTGCGGGCAAACCCGCAAGTGCCGATGCGCATGGCGTCATCATTTAAATGATGGTGGCAGGGCGGCAATACGGTGATATTTCCCGTCACCTCGCCCAGTCCGAAATATTGCACCAGAACCGGCCCCAGTTTTTGCAACGCGCGCAGCTGATCGGCGCGGTACATCGGCGCGCCCGCATAGATCATATGGCGCAAACTGGAATGGTCATACTGGTCCACGGCGTCATGTTCGACCAGCAGTTTGACGATGGTGGGCACAGTGAACATGTTGGTCACGCGCCATTGCGCCACCAAGGACCATATTTCCGCAGGGTCAAAACCGTCACTGGCGGGCAGGATCGTTTTGACCCCATGCGCAACCTGCGCAAGCTGGTGAATGCCCGCACCATGCGACAGGGGTGCGACCACAAGCGATGCGTCATCAGGGCCAGTATCTGGCATCAGGTCGCACAAATGGTTTGTCACCACAAAGGCCAGTTGCCCATGTGTCAGCACCGCCGCCTTGGGTTTTCCCGTTGTGCCAGAGGTGAAGAAAAACCACGCCGGATCATCGCGTTGCACGGCAATCGGGGTGGGGCTATGGCCCATATGTCGCGCAACCAGCGCGTCATAATCCTGCGCGAAACCGGCGGGACCGATGGCGATGGTGAAATCCACCAGACCGGCGCAGGCCTGCGCATGATCCGCGAACTGTGCGCCACAAATCAGCCCGCGCGCGCCCGATGACTGCGCAAGCCCTGCCAGATCATCCGGCGACAGGCGGTAATTGGCGGGCACCCAGACCGCGCCAATACGCCAACATGCAAACATGGCTTCCAGCATCTGGTTGCAGTTGGCCGATTGCACCAGAATGCGCTCGCCCCTGGTCACGCCGTATTCATGGGCCAGCGCATGGGCAAAGGCACCTGCGCGGGCGTCCATTTCAGCCCATGACCATGTGCGCGCGCCCCACACGAAACCCACGCCATCGCCCAGCCTGCGCGCGCTTTCGGTCAGGAAATGCGACAGGTTCATAACCCGCGTGGAATAAGGGGTCATGCCCGCCGAAAGGTCCATCTTCATTTCACGCGCTCCATGATGGACACATAATTGGCCACTGCCGCACCGCCCATATTGAACACGCCCGCAAGGTTTGCGCCCTTGATCTGCATGTCGCCAGCATCCTCCATCAGCTGCATCGCGGCCATGACATGCATGGACACACCGGTTGCGCCAATCGGGTGGCCCTTGGATTTCAGCCCGCCGGACGGGTTGACGGGCAGTCGCCCGTCTTTGCGGGTAACGCCATCGCGGATGACACGGTGGCCCTGCCCGTGTTCGGCCAAACCCATGGCTTCATATTCCAGCATTTCGGCGATGGTGAAACAATCATGGCTTTCGACAAGGTCCAGATCCTGCAAGGCAATGCCCGCCGCCGCCAGTGCGCGGGTCCATGCCATGCGTGCGCCGCGAAATTCCAGCACATCACGGCGCGACAGCGCCATGATGTCATTTGCCTGTTCGCGCGCACGAAACCCGATTGCGCGGGGCATCGTGGCCGCAACTTCTGCACTGGCCAGCACCAGCACCGCCGCCCCGTCCGAGATAAGCGAGCAATCGGTGCGGCGCAGGGGACCGGCCACACGCGGGTTGCGGTCCGACACAGTGTTGCAAAAATCTACGCCAAAATCCTTGCGCATATGGGCGTAAGGGTTGGCCATGCCATTGGCGTGGTTCTTGGCCGCAATCATGGCCAGTTCTTCGGACCGGTCGCCGTAACGCTGGAAATACGCATTGGCGATGGTGCCAAACAGCCCCGCAAACCCGCCGTCAATATCGGCTTCTTCCGCGCGGTAACTGGCGCCCAGCAAAATGTCGCCCACATCTCCGGTGGGGGTGGCGGTCATCTTCTCGGCACCCACAACCAGCGCGATATTCCCGCGCCCTGCTTCGATAAAGTCCATAGCACCATGCAGCGCAGCTGATCCTGTTGCACAGGCATTTTCGAACCGTGTCGCAGGCGTGTGGGCAAAGCGCGCGTCGCCCATGGCCACCAGTGCACCCTGAAAATCCTGCTTGGCAAAGCCGTTATTGAAAACGCCTGCAAAAATACCATCCACATCACCCGCATCAATGCCTGCATGTTCCAGCGCGGGGGCAATGGCTGCGGCCATCAGGGTTTCCGTGTCGGGGTGGTCCGATTTGCCAAAAGGCGTATGGCCCCAGCCAATAATCTGCGCGCGTGTCATGTTATCTGTTCCTTGCTGTCATGGCTGACTGGCGCTGCCCTGCGCCAGTCGGTTCTCGATTTTGCCCGCCTCGGATCGCAGCGCGTGCAGCAACTCGTCGCGGCGGGGGGCGCGCATCCGGCTTTCGATGGCCGCAAGCGACAGCGCGCCCACAAGCCGCCCGTCCGGCCCGTGCAGCGCCACGCCAAGGCCCCATGAATCCTCAAATATCAGGCCGGGATTTATGGAATAGCCATCAGCGCGCGTGCGCGCGACATGGGCGCGCAGATCATCCGCACCAAGGCGGGGATAGCTGTCGCGCAACTCATCCGCAGTGGCGGCAATAACGGCGTCCACTTCCGCGTCGGGCAGCGCGGCCAGCATTGCCAGCGACCCGGCACCCACACCAAGGGGGTGATGCGCGCCGGGCATCAGCGCATAGGTGCGGATGGGGTGCGCGCCATCCTCGCGGTGCAGGCACACAGCATACAGCCCCCGCCGCACGGACAAAAACGCCGCATCCCCCGTGCTGCGCGCAAGGCGTTGCAAACTGTCCATGGCCAGCGATAGCAACCCATGCCGCCCCTGCGCCATCAATCCCAGAAGATAGGCTTCCTCGCCCAGATGATAGGCGCGCGATTCGGCGGCCTGTTCCACCAGCCCCGCGCGCATCAGGGCCAGCAGCAGGCGGCGCACGGTGGCCTTGTTCAGCCCTGATTGGGCAACCAGCGCCGACAGGGTCACCCCCTGCGCCGAATGCCGCCCGATCAGTCCCAGCAGGGCCAGCGCACGATCAACGCTTTGCGCGCCGCCCATTGCGGGTTCTGCCATGTCATGTTTCATAATATGAACCTGTGATTGCGGACACACCGCAGTAGATACCCGTCCGTTTCGGGTATTGTTATTTTTTCTGATCAAGGTTGCAAGTTTTTCTTGCAATCATGAAAATGAACGGTCCACTATATGAACGTTATTCAGGGTTCGGTCTGTGCACCGTCATGGCGCAGACCGCTGGACACCAAGAGGAGGAGAACATGACATTTGCACGCGTAAGCGGGACAGCACTTGCTGCCGCATTGGTCGGCATGCTTGGCCTTGGCGCGGCGGGCGCGGAAACCCTGCGCCTGTCACACAATACCGGCGACACGACAACATGGCAGCAGGGCGCAGAAAAATTCGGCGAATTGCTGGCTGAACGCACTGATGGCGCGCTGGATGTGCGGGTTTTCCCCAATGCCCAGCTTTCGGGGGGCGACCAGATGCGTCAGGCCGAAATGGTCGGGCGTGGCGCGCTGGATCTGGTGGTAACATCGGCCATCAACGTGACGCCCCTAGTGCCGGAAATGGCCGTCTTCTCACTGCCGTATCTGTATTCCAGCTATGAGCAGGTGGACGCCACCACGCAAGGCGCGCCCGGCGAAATGCTGTCTGACATCTTGCTGGACAAGGGCATTGTGGTGCTGGCATGGGGCGAAAACGGTTTCCGCGAAGTGACCAACAATGTCCGTCCCATCCGCAGCCCAGAAGACCTGCGCGGTCTGAACATGCGCGTGGCAGGGCCGATGTATATTGACGTGATGAATGCATTGGGCGCAAACCCGCAGCAAATGCAGTGGGGCGAAACCATGTCGGCGCTGCAACAGGGTGTTGTCGATGGTCAGGAAAACCCGATTGGCGCGGTGATCATTCCCCAGCAGGTCTATGAGGTGCAGAAATACCTGACCGCGTGGCATTATTCCTATGACCCTATCTTCCTTGGCATTTCCAAGGCGAAATGGGACAGCTATGATGCCGACATGCAGACAATCCTGCGTGAAACCGCACAGGAAGCCATGGCCTATCAGCGCGAAATCACCCGCGAAGGCACGGCGCAAGGGATCGAATTCCTGCGCGAGCAGGGCATGGAAGTCTATGAACCCAGCGTAGAAGAACTGGATGCGTTCCGCACCGCCACACAGCCCGCATTCGATCAATGGGCCGAACGTGTAGGGCCGGAAATTGTAGGCGCATTTCAGGACGCGATTGCCGCTGCAAACTAAGGTTTAAATCTGTCCCATGGCCCTGTATCGGGCCATGGGATAACTAATTGCGGGACAATGCAGATGATACGTTTCCTTTTGCGCGACGCTGAAAAAATCATCTGCGCAATCCTGTTTCTGGGCATGACATTGTTGGGGTTTGCCAATGTTGTCGTGCGCTATGGCACCAATCTGTCTTTTGCCGCCAGCGAGGAATTGCTGGTCAACGGTTTTTTGTTGCTGACCATTTTCGGCGCAGCCCTTGCCGCGCGCAGGGGCGAACATCTGGCCGTGACACTGGTGCATGACCTGTTGCCGCGCCCGTTCTGGGTGCCGGTCTTTTTGCTGTCGGTGCTGCTGTCGGTGGGGTTGCTGGCGCTGTCGGCATGGTTTTCATGGGACGCGATGATGAATATCAAACGCGTCGGCATGCGGTCTTATGCGCTAGGACTCCCGGCATGGTATTATCAGGCCGCATTGCCGTTCGGGTTCGGGTTGATCATTTTACGGTATTTGCAGCACGCATGGGATGTTTTGCGCGGCAAGGACAGCTTGGGCATGCACGATGTTTGAACTGCTTGGCATATCATCCGCAGGCACACAGATGATAATTATCTTCTTTGTGCTGATGGCCTTGCGCCTGCCTGTGGCCTTTGCGCTGGGGCTGTCGGCCATGTATGCCATGTGGAAAATCGGGTTCGGGCTGGAACTTGCGGGCGATCTGATTGCCACGGGTATTACCAAGTTTTCACTTCTGGCGATTCCGTTCTTCATTCTGGCGGGCACGCTGATGGGAAGCCTGGGGATTGCCGAACGTATGATCCGGTTTTTCCGCGTGGCGGTGGGCGGGCTGCCCGGTGGCATGGGGGTTGTGGGCACGGTGGTGTGCCTGTTCTGGGGTGCGGTCAGCGGGTCCGGCCCCGCATCGGTTGCAGCGATCGGCCCCATGATCATCAAAGGTATGGAAGAAGATGGATATGACCGCGCGTTTGCTGCGGGGCTGGTGTGCACGGGGGCTGCGTTTTCCATTGTGATACCGCCATCCATCGGGTTGGTGATTTACGGGGTGATCGCGGAAACCTCGATCTCGCGGTTGTTCATTGCCGCCATTATTCCGGGCATATTCATGGCGCTGACCATGGTTGCGGTGCTGCCCTTCGCGCGGCGGCGCACAGCGCCCAAGACAAGCCCCAGCCTTGCCGCGCTGATGCCAGAACCCTATGCGGATGCGCCGCGCGGGCGCCGCTTGTGGCTAAGTTTTCGTGATAGTTTCTGGGGCCTGATGACACCTGTGGTCATTCTGGGGGGTATCTATTCCGGCATTTTCACCCCGACCGAGGCCGCGCTGGTAGCCACTGTCTATGCGCTGGCCGTGGGCGCGCTGGCCTACCGCACATTAAGCCTGCGCAATTTATACGATGCCTTGGGCACAGCGGCCGCGTCGTCTGCGGTGGTGATGCTGATTGTGGCCTATGCCAGCCTGTTTGGCTGGGTGGTGACAGTCGATGATCTGGTGCGCAGCTATTCCGGCGCGCTTTTGGGGCTTAGCCAGAATGAATGGGTCATTTTGCTGGTGATCATGGTGATCCTGCTGATTGCCGGTATGTTCATGGACCCGGTGACTGTGATGTTCATTGCGCTGCCCATCTTCTTGCCGGTTGCGCGGGAAATGGGATGGGACCCGGTGTGGTTCGGGGTGCTGGTCATGGTCAATCTGGCCATCGGGCTGATCACCCCGCCTGTGGGCATAAACCTGTATGTGGCGGCCAATGTCACGCGTATGAAGATTGAACAGGTTGCACGCGGCACAATGCCCTTCCTGCTGGCGTCACTTGTGGGGATTGCGATTGTGGCGGCAGTGCCATCCATGTCGCAAATCCTGCTGCACTGGCTGCGATAGCCGCAGGGCAAAATCCGATAGAGAAAGGCAAGTTGAATGACTGTGAAAACAGCAATCGTAACGGGTGCGGCGCGCGGTATAGGGCTGGCCACCACGCGCCTGTTTCTGGCGCAGGGCTGGCATGTGGCGATGATTGACCGCGATGCGCCTGCGCTGCATGACGCCGCGCAGGGCTGTGATGGCGCGCAGGCGTTTGACTGCGATGTGTCCCTGCCAGGTCAGGTTAATGCAATGGTCACGCAGGTTCTGGCGCGCTTCGGGCGCATTGATGCGCTGGTCAATAACGCGGGCGTTGCGGATTTCCGGCCATTGCAAGACACTGATCTGGCCATCTGGCGGCAGGTGATGGCGACCAATCTGGACGGGGTTTTCCTGACATCGCAAGCGGTCATTCCGCATCTGAAAAAACAGGGCGGCGCGATTGTGAACATTGCGTCCATTTCAGGGCTGCGCGCCAGCACCTTGCGCGTGGCCTATGGCACATCCAAGGCGGCGGTCATTCACCTGACCATGCAACAGGCGGCAGAACTGGGCGAATGGGGCATCCGCGCCAATTGCGTGGCACCGGGGCCTGTGGACACGAAACTGGCGCTCGCGGTGCATTCGCCCGAAATACGCGCGGCCTATCATGATGCGATCCCGCTGAACCGCTACGGGCGCGAGACCGAGATTGCCGAGGTGATTACATTCCTGTGCTCGGACAAGGCCAGCTATGTAACCGGCCAGACAATTGCGGCTGATGGCGGGTTTGATGCTGTGGGCGTGGGCTTGCCTGCCCTGCGCGCGACACAGTGACCTGCGGTTCAGGCACAGGGCCAGCAGAGAACCGGTTTTCTGCTGGCACCAAGCGTCAGCCCCGCGCCCGCCGGATAGCGGCATCCAGATCATCGGCATTCAGTGCACCGGGATAAATGACGGTGCCAATGATGAACGCAGGCGTCCCCGACAGCCCGAAAGCCGCCGCTTGCCTGCCATTGCGCACCATAAGCCCGTCCAGCCGGTCGCGCAGCGATCGGTAGCCTGCCTGCAAGATGTCCACCGACAAGCCCGCATCCGTCAGGGCAGTGTCGATGTCACTGTCACTCAACCGGCCTTGTGTTGCCATCAGGGCCGCATGCGCACGGGCATAACTGCCATCCGCAAGCCCCCCAAGCGCAAGCTGCGCCGCGCGCGTAGAAGTGCCCCCGAAAATCGGCCAGTCCTTCATCAGCAGGCGAATATTTCCATCACGTTCCACCGCGCGCATCAGGTCAGGATGGTTGCGTTTGCAAAACGGGCATTGATAGTCGAAATATTCAACGATGCTCAGGTCACCATCGGGGTTGCCCAGCACCGGCTGGTCAGGGTCAAACAGCACATCTTCAATGCTTGGCCCGTTTTCAGCCTGAGTGCCGAATGCCAGCGCCTGCGATGCAACCAGCACGCCCAGCCCTTGGGTGAAAAAACGTCTTGTCAGCATGGGAATTCCTTTGCTTGGTGTCTGTGTGTCAACTGCCGCCCAGCAGCATGTCCAGTGTCAGCCCGTCATCATCGGCCATACGCTGCAAGGTTTGCGCCTCGGCCATGGGGATGGGGGCTGCGTTGTTGTGGTCGCGCGCGGTGCCGGGGGGATATGTGCCCTGACCGGCCTGATCTTCGCGCAGTACGGTCACGCGGGTGCGCCCTTTTTCAACGCGGTCATACAGGTCGATGACATCTTGCTGGAACATTCGGATGCACCCGGACGAGCTTGCCTCGCCAATGGACCAGGGATAGGGCGTGCCGTGAATGCGATACAGCGTGTCCTTGCCACCGCGATGCAGATACAGCGCCCGCGCACCAAGCGGGTTTTCAGTCCCGCCCTTCATGCCACTGCGATGGGGGGCATAGGTTTCGGGGTCTTCGCGCAGCATGTTCGGGGTGGGTGTCCAGCGCGGCCATTCCCGACCATAAGGAATAATCGCATCGCCGGAAAAGTCGCGGCCCGCCTCGCCTACGCCGACGGTGTAGCGCATGGCGCGGTTCCCGGCCATAACCAGATACAAATAGCGATCCCACGGGTCCACGATGATGGTGCCGGGGCGTTCGTCAGTCCAGTAATCCACTTCCTGCCGGATGGTGTCCATGGACAGGTGGCGCGGTTCCACCGCATCAATCCAGACATCGCCATCGTGCATACCAGCATACATTTGCAGCACTTCGGGCGGTAGCGGTTCGGGGGCGGGGGCGTCGGGGGCCGCGTGTTGTTGCGAAGGGATGGGCGCGCACGCGCCAACAAGCCCGGCCAGAAACAGGCCGGACACCAGATGTGCAATTTTCATGTGCTACCTCAGGGCTTGCAGTTGGGACCGGAACGCGGCGCGGGATATTTCGCCCAAGTGCACGCCTTCCATTTGGCCCGATGATGAAAAGAAAAGGGTTGCAGGCAGGCCGGGCGTGTCAAACAGCGCCATTGCCGTGGCCGCCGGATCAAGTGCCACGCGGTCTGTGGCCAGCCCTTCATCGTGCAGATATGCGCGTATGGCAGGGCCGTATTCCCCCTGATTCAGGAAGATGACGTCAACATCCGGTGTGTTTTCAGCCAGTTCCATCATCATGGGCAATTCGCGCCGGCAGGGCGGGCACCATGTCGCCCACAGGTTGATGACCACGGGCCTGCCCCCTGACTGGCCAAGGGTCACATCCGGCCCGTCAAGGGCTGTGAATGTGACATCCGGCAAATCCATGCGCGGCGCGGGAAAGGCCATAAGACTGCCCTGCCAGACCAGTGCCGCCGCCATCACAGCGCCCAGCAACACGCCTGCGGCCTGTCCCTGTCTGCGCAGCGCCATCCAGCCAAGCCCTGCTGCCACCGCGCCAAAACCAGCGGCCGCATTGAACCCGCCCTGCCAGATGGCCAGCACCGACAAGGGCGACTGCGCGTATATGTCCAGATGCAGCGCCACATAGCCAAGCCTGCCGCCCACCAGCCCCAGAACCAGCAGGCGCGTGGCCCATGTGTCCAGTGTGGCAGGTGGCTGGCCAAAGCGCCGGATCAGGGCAACCAGCACCAGAAAGGCCGCGATGCCCGCGATAAACGCAAACCGGTCCACGGACAGGACAATCGGCCCAAGGGAAATGCCGGTCATGGTTGCACCTGCGCGGCGGAGGCGATGACAGGGGCCGCGCGGGTTTCGCCCACCAGACGGGTGCCGCCCGCTTCTTGCAGCATGTCATCCAGGAAAATCATCGTGGGGGGACCGGCCGCGCCCAGTTCCTGCAACAACGCCTGCGCCGCCGCATCAAAGGTGCTGAGATCCAGTTTGATGCGCGTCAGCGGGTCAAGCGCGGCCACCACATCAGGGTCGGGCATGACACGCCTGTCAATCGTGCGGCAGCTCACGCACCAATCGGCAGTCAGATAGATGACACTTGCGCCATCTGCCTGCCCCAGTGCCGAATCCAGCCCGCGCTTGTCACTGACCACCTGCCAGTCCAGCGCGGCGACCTTATCGGCATGGCCTGTCTGGAAGGGGCGCAGCGGGTCATCGGCCCCGCGCGATGCGCCCACCACCAGCACCAATGCGGGCAGCAGGGCCACGATTGCAACTGCGCGCACCCAGACACGGCTTCGCGGGTTCTGAACATCGCGCAGCAGCGCACGCCAGACAAACACACTGAACGCCAGAAACAAAAGCCCCCAACCGGCCACACCCCAAGGCCCTGTGCCCATGCGGTCGGCCAGCCACAGCGCAAGCCCCAGAAAGACAAAGCCGAAAGCCTGTTTCACCCGCACCATCCATGGCCCCGAACGTGGCAGGTATTTCGGACCCAATGTGCCGAAAACAACCAGCGGCGTTCCTTTGCCCAACCCCAGCGCGAACAACGCAGCCGATCCCAGCATCATGTCGCCCGTCTGCGCGATATACAAAAGTGCAGCCGCCAGCGGGGCGGTCACGCATGGCCCGACCACCAGCGCTGATGTGAACCCCAGCGCCGCCGCCCCTGTTACGGTGCCGCGCCGCCCCGCACCCGCGCCTTGCAAGCGCGCGGTCCAGCTTGCAGGCAGGCTGATTTCAAACATGCCGAACATGGACGCAGCCAGCACCACAAACAGCGCAATTATAACCGACAACACCACTGGTGATTGCAGCACCATTTGCAGGTTCTGCCCCGTGGCCGCCGCCGCAAGGCCCAAGGCACCAAAAGCCAGCGCCATCGCCAGCACATAGGACGAAGACAGTGCAAAACCGCGCCTGCGCGTCATGGCGGCCCCGTCGCGGGCCAGATACCCGCCAAGGATGGGCACCATCGGCAAAACGCACGGGGTGAAGGCCAGCGCCAGCCCGAACCCGAAAAACGCCAGCAACAAAACCGGCACGCCATACGCGCCCAGCCGGTCCACAAGGCCGGTGTTACCCGCAAGCGTAAGTTGCGCGCCTGTGCCGTCCGCAACAGGGGGTGTTGTGGCGGCAGGTGATCCGCCTGCATCAATGCTGATTGTCCGGCTTTGCGGGGCATAGCAGATCCCGCCATCCTGACAGCCCTGCCATGTCACGGCAATCGTGCCCGCCACGGGTGGCAGGTCTATGCTTATATCATCGCGGTAGATATAGACCGTGCCGAATGTCAGATCATCCGTCAACTCTGCCTGTGGCAGGTCAAGTGCAACGGGGCCATCGGGGGCGTCCACCTGCAACTTGTCCTGATACAGGTAATATCCGGGCGTCACCTGCCATGTCAGCGTTACGCGCCCGTCAGCGGCCACCTCATGATACAGCACAAATGCCTGATCAGCGGGCAGGGGCGCATCGCCTGCGGGCGTGGACCACTGAATGGACTGCGCCACGGCAACAGATGCAAGCATCACCAGCGCGATCACTGGTATGACAAGGCGGGCAATGCGCATATGAACGCAGGAGGGGGCAGGTTTAATCATTTTGTCCTTTCACGCGGTCCAGCTTAAGGCAGGCTTAAGGCGCCCACCGCACCACTGGCCAGTGCGGCAAAACCCCTATAGGCATCATATATGCGTATCCTGATTGTTGAAGATGATGAAACCCTTGCTGACGGCTTGGCCGCCGGATTGCTGCTGAACGGATTTTCCACCGAAGTTACAACAACTTGCGCAGATGCCGATCTGGCATTTCAGCAAGGCGGATTTGCCGCAGTGGTGCTGGATTTGATGTTGCCCGACGAATCAGGGCTGGATTTGCTGGCCCGCTGGCGCAAGGCAGGCCATCACATACCAGTGATCTTGCTGACTGCGCTGGATGCTGTGGCCGACAGGATTGCCGGGCTGGATCGCGGGGCGGATGACTATCTGGGCAAGCCGTTTGATCTGGATGAACTGGCCGCGCGGTTGCGCGCCATCGGGCGCAGGGGCGAAGGGCGGGCGGAGCCGCTGGCGCGCTATGGCGCGCTGTCGCTTGATCCTGCGCAACAAACCGCATGGTGGGGGGAGACACAGATTACACTGTCGCGGCGCGAATATGCCTTGCTTGCGGCCTTGATGGACCGGCCCGGCGCGATTGTCGCGCGCGCCACGCTGGAAGAACGGCTGTATGGTTGGCATGATGGTGTTGAAAGCAATGCATTGGAAGTGCATGTCCACAAGCTGCGCGCCAAACTGGGGCCGCAGGTTATTCGCACAGTGCGCGGCGTGGGCTATCAATTGCAAAAGGGGGCGTCATGACATCCCTTAGAATGCGTCTGTTTGCGCTGCTGCTGCTGGCCACGGGGCTGATCTGGCTGTCGGCGGTTGTCTGGCTGCAATATTCCACCAAGGCGCAAATTGAACGCGTGCTGGATTCGCGGCTGGCCGAAGCGGGGCATATGGTGTCGTCATTGCTGTCGGATCAGGGGCTGGCGCATGCCGTCAGTCTGGATGCCGAAGGCAGCCTTAGCCTGCCGGATTTCCGTGTCATCGACGGCGGCATTGAACGGCAGCTACATTGTCAGGTCTGGTCCATGCGCGGCACGTTGCTGGGGCAATCGGGCGGGGGGCCTGCGCAACGGCTGGCGCAATCCGAACCGGGGTTCAGCGCATCCGAAATGGATGGGGGCAAATGGCGTGTCTATACTGTCGTCAATGAAGCGCTTGGCGTGGAAATCGTTGTGGGCGAAAGCTATGCCATGCGCGAAAATCTTGTCGCAGATGTGCGCGCGGGCTTGATCTGGCCGATACTTGTGATTGCGCCGCTGCTGGCGGCGGCCATCTGGCTAAGTGCGGGGCGCGGGTTGCGCCCGTTGCAACAATTTGCCTCGGCCCTTGCTGCGCGTGATGAAGGCAACCTTGACCCTGTTGCCGAAACCCCGTTGCCACCGGAAATGCGCCCGGTTGGCGCCGCGCTTGACGGGTTGCTGGCGCGACTGGCACAGGCCCGCAGCCGCGAGCGCGACTTTATCGCCTATGCCGCACATGAACTGAAAACACCGCTTGCAGGCATAAAGACACAGGCACAGGTCGCGCGATCGGCCCCGCCGGGGGTGGTTCAGGATAATGCGCTGGAAAAACTGACCGGCGCTGTCGACAGGACCGGCAGGCTGGTGGGCCAGTTGCTTGATCTGGCGCGCGCCGAAGACGGGGACGCGTTAAGCGTCCGGTCCGAGCATTTGGACAGTATTGCCCGAAGGGCCTGCGACGATGCGCAGGATTTGGCACAGCGCAAGGGTGTCACACTGCGCCTGAAGGGCAGCGCGGGGGGCGTTTGCACAGATCCCGTTCAACTGGGGGTCGCGCTGCGCAATGTGGTGGAAAACGCGCTGCACGCCGCGCCCGCAGGCAGTGTTGTTTCCGTTCTGGTGTCCGATACCGGCCTAGAGGTGCAGGACCAAGGCGCTGGTATTGCGGCAGACGACCTGCCGCATGTGACACAGCGTTTTTTCACAGGCGCAGGCGCGCGCGAAAAAGGCAGCGGTCTGGGCCTTGCCATTGCCGCCGCAGCGCTGAACAAACTTGGCTGGCGGCTGGAATTCTGTCCCGCGCAGCCCCAGGGGCAGATCGTGCGGCTGCTGCGCTGAGCAGATGATGATCGCGCGGCGTGGCTCAATCCATCATTAACATAACATTGATTATGAGTTTAATCCTTGCGCATCGCGGACTTGCCCCCGTTTCAGGGCAAGCCCGCCAAATGCTTACATGAAGCGGTTGACCAGATTTTCCAGCTTTTCCTGTTTGCCGGAACAGGGCTGCGGGTCGATGCCACGGGCCAGAACGTCGGCTGCGATACTGTCCAGATCGCTGGTCAATAGCGCCTGCGCTTCGGGTTTGGCCCAGCCTGCGTAACGTGCGGCGCGTGCGGATTCCAACCTGCCATCTTCCAGCATTGCGGCGGCTGCCTTCAGCCCGCGCGCGCAGACATCCATTGCGCCTGCATGCGACACGATCAGGTCTTCGGGGTCCAGCGACTGGCGGCGCAGTTTGGAATCGAAATTCGTGCCACCGGATGTGAACCCGCCTGCGCGCAGAATTTCATAATAGGCCAGCGCGATTTCAGGCACATTATTGGGGAACTGGTCCGTGTCCCAACCGGATTGATAATCATTGCGGTTCATGTCGATGGACCCGAAAATCCCAAGGCTGGACGCCAGCGCCAGTTCATGCTCGAAGCTGTGGCCTGCAAGAATGGCATGGCCCTGCTCGATATTGACCTTTACTTCTTTTTCCAGCCCGAAGCGCTTCAGGAAGCCATAGACTGTAGCCACATCATAATCATACTGGTGCTTTGTGGGTTCCTGCGGTTTTGGTTCGATCAGGATGGCCCCTTTGAAACCGATCTTGTGCTTGTAATCCACCACCATCGACAGGAAACGGCCCATATGGTCCAGCTCTTTGCTAAGGTCGGTGTTCAGCAGGGTTTCATACCCTTCGCGCCCGCCCCATAGCACATAGTTTTCGCCCCCCAGACGCTGGGTCGCATCCATGCAGGTTTTCACCGTTGCGGCGGAAAACGCAAACACATCAGGGTCGGGATTGGTTGCGGCCCCTGACATGAAACGCCGGTGGCTGAACAGATTGGCCGTGCCCCATAGCAGTTTCGGCCCGCCCGCTTCCATTTTGGCGGCGAAATAGTCTGTAATTTCTTCAAGATTGCGGGTGGTTTCGGCAAAGCTGTCGCCTTCGGGGCGCATGTCGGCATCATGGAAACAGTAATAGGGGGCGTTCAGAATGCGGAACATCTCAAACGCGACATCGGCCTTCAGCTTGGCGTTTTGCATGCTGTCGCCAAACCATGGGCGCAGGAATGTCTGGCCGCCGAACGGATCGCCCCCCTGCCATGCGAAGCTGTGCCAATAGCAGATGGCGAAGCGCAGGTGATCTTCCATCCTGCGGCCCAGAACAATTTCATCCGGGTTGTAATGGCGGAACGCGAAATCATTGTCGCTGTCCGGTCCCTCATAGGTGATTTGCGGGATACCTTGGAAGAAATCGGTCATGTCAGATCCTTTATTGCAGATTGCGCCTTGCGGTAGCGGGCATACCCGTCCTGAAAGGCCTGTGTTGTATCGGCGACGGGGTCAAAGCTGCGGGCAATGGGTGGCAGTGGCATGGCGTCTGCCCCTGCCCCGGTTGCCGCCATCAACCCCAGCCGCGCAGCCCCAAGGGCCGCGCCATAATCGCCCGCTTGCGGCACATGGATTGGCAGGTCCAGCGCGGTGGCCAAGGCCGAAAGCCAGTATTCCGACCGCGCGCCCCCGCCTGCGGCCAGTAGCGTATCCAGCCGTGTGCCCGTGGCCGCCAATGCCTGCTGGCAATCGACCAAGGCGTAAACCACGCCTTCCATCACCGCGCGGGTGGCGGCAGCGCGGTCGGTCGCATGTTCCAGCCCGATGAACGCGCCGCGAATGCCCGCGTCATTCAGCGGTGTGCGTTCGCCGCCCAGATAGGGCAAAAACAGCGCGCGGCCGGGGGCCTGCAAGGTGCCCAGATTGGCTGTCAGTTCTGCTGGACTTGCCCCCGCGATGCCTGCAAACCAGTTCAGCGCATCGGTGGCCGCCAGAATAACACCCATCTGGTGCCATGTATCCGGCAACGCGTGACAGAATGTATGCACTGCGGTTTCGGGCGCTGGCGCGTAGCCGTCGGTTGCCGCAAATAGCACGCCCGATGTGCCAAGGCTGACGAAACCCTGCCCGCCCCGCGCGATCCCCAGCCCGATGGCGGTTGCGGCATTGTCGCCCGCCCCGCCAGCGACGGGAATACCCGCGCGCAGCCCGAATTCCTGCGCAAGTGCAGCGCGCAGCCCGCCTGATTGCGCGGACCCTTCGACAAGGGCGGGCATGTGGTCGCGTGTCAGTCCCGTGGCATTCAGCAACCCGTCGGACCAGTCGCGCGCGCCCACATCCAGCCAGCTTGTGCCCGCCGCATCTGACATTTCGGCCACATGCGCCCCCGTCAGCCACAGGCGCAGATAGTCCTTTGGCAACAACACCTTGGCCACTTGTGCAAACAGGTCGGGTTCTTCATCTGCCATCCAGACCAGTTTGGGTGCGGTAAAGCCCGGAAAGACGATATTGCCACTTATGGCCCGAAATTGCGGGTCTGCGTCCAGCGCCGCGGCCTGCACACTGGCGCGGGTGTCATTCCACAATATGCACGGGCGCAGCACATTGTCAGATGCATCCAACACAGTTGCGCCATGCATATGCCCCGACAGGCCAATGCCCGCAACCGCGCCCAGATCCACCTTGTCCGACAGGGCGCGCAGCACCGTTCCCGCCGCCGTGATCCAGTCTGCGGGGTCTTGCTCGGACCAGCCGGGGGCGGGGCGCGAAACGCTTAACGGGGCTGTGGCTTCGGTCAGAACCGCGCCGGTATCATCAATCACCAACCCTTTCAGGCTGGAGGTGCCAAGATCCAGTCCCAGATACATCATGCTGCCTGTTCTGCCTTCTTGCCCATGATGATCATCGACAAGATGTCATCTTCGGTCACATCCTCGACCCGTTCGGTGCCGATAAGCTGGCCGTTCTTCATGACGCTGACGCGGTCGCACAGGTCCATCATTTCACGGGTGTCATGGCTGATCAGGAAAATGCCAAGCCCCTGGGCCTTCAACTCCATGATCAGGTCGGCCACCATTTTGGTTTCATGCACGCCAAGCGCGGCTGTCGGTTCGTCCATGATAAGAATGCGCGCGTTGAAATAGACGGCGCGCGCAATCGCCACTGACTGGCGCTGGCCACCCGACAGGGCGCTGACGGGATCTGCGATTTTCTTGAAGTTGGGGTTCAGCCGCGCCATGATTTTGGTGGTTTCAGCTTCCATGCGGCTGTCATCCAGAAACCCGAACATGGTGCGCAATTCGCGCCCCAGAAACAGGTTTGCAGGCGCGGGCAGATTGTCCGCCAGCGCAAGTGTCTGGTGGATGGTTTCTATATTATAGGCGCGCGCATCGCGGGGGCTGTTGATCGTAGCTTTCTCGCCCTCGATCCAGATTTCGCCGCTATCAGCCTTATAGGCCCCCGACAGGATCTTGATCAGCGTTGATTTACCTGCCCCGTTATGGCCCAACAGGCCCACAACTTCGCCGGGATACAGGTCGATTGATACATCATCAACGGCCTGCACGCCGCCAAAAGCAATCGAGATATTGCGCATATCGACAAGTGGTGTGCGGGTCATGTTCAGCCCTTTCCTGTGCGGCGGCGATAGATGATGTCGATCAGCACAGCCAGAACCAGCACGCTGCCCACGACGATATTTTGCAAGGGCGCGTCAACGCCCACCATGGCCATGCCTGATTGCAGCGATTGCATGATCAGCGCGCCCAGAATTGCGCCATAAATCGTGCCAATCCCGCCCGCCAGTGCAGTGCCGCCAATCACGGCGGCGGCGATCACGCGCAATTCGTCCAGTGTGCCGATATCGTTGGAATGGTTGGTCAGCCGCGCCGACGCCACGACCGCGGAAATTGCACAAAGCGCGCCCATGATGGCGAACACCTTGACGGTCAGCAGGCGCGTGTTGATGCCCGACAGTTCTGCCGCTTGCGGGTTGCCGCCGGTTGCAAAGATATAGCGCCCCAATGCAGTGCGCCGCGCAATAACCGTCATGACAATGGCCACAACAATCAGCAACAGCACCGACAGTGGCAGGCCATAGGCTGCGGTATACCCCTCGGGCATGGTTTCACCGCGCGCGGTGAATTCGCGTTGCAGCCGTGCAGCCGGCACCTGATAGGAATTCAGCACCGCGATCAGGCCCAGAATTGCACCGGCAATTATAGCCCCCAGCGCCATTTCAGCCCAAAGCGGCTTTACCGGAAATTCATGGCGCAACTTGTCGCGCCGTTTGGCCCAAAGTGCGGCCAGCGCAGCCAATGTGGCAACAATGCCCACGACCCATGACCAGAATTCGCCCATGGTGCCGTTGATGCCGCCGAACATCTGGAATGTTGAATCCAGCGGGCCAATGGTCTGCCCGTTGGTCAGATACCACGCCGCATTGCGCCACACCAGCAAGCCCCCAAGTGTGACAATGAACGCGGGTATCAGCAAATATCCGGTCAACCAGCCCTGAAACGCGCCAATCACCCCGCCTGTAATAATGCCCGCAGCAATTGCCAGCCACGGAATAAGCGGGTGGCCCAGCGGCAGGTCCAGAAACTGCGGCAACCACGCGGTCTGCATCATCGCCATGACCGCCGAACAGGTGGCCAGCAACGCGCCCACTGACAGGTCAATGTGGCGCGTGACAATCACAAACACCATGCCGGTGGCCATGATCGCCACGCTGACGGTCTGGATGGTCAGGTTGAATATGTTGCGCGGCGTCAGAAAACGCCCGTCCGTCAGGACATTGAACACAATGGCCACCAGAATAAAGGCGCCAATCATGCCCAGCAGGCGGGTATCCAGTTCCAGTGCATCCATCAGGCTTTTCTTATTGGCCTTCTGGCCGCCGGATGATGTGCGGTTGGCAGTGTCGGGGGTGCTCATGGGGAAATGTCCTGAATGTCGTGGCTGTGCGGATGCTGCACAGGCAAGGACCAATCTGCGCGCAAGCGCAGCGCTCGACGATGGGGCGGCACGCATGCCGCCCCATATGTGATAGGGCTAGTCGTGATCAATCACAGGGCGCGGGGCCACTGCTGACACCCTGACACAGTGCTTCAAGGCTGATCCAGCCAGCATCGACGACCAGCGACAGGTTGTCTGCGGTCACCGGAACAGGTTCCAGGAACATGGACACCATTTCGGTGCCTGCGGGCGATGTCCACATGCCTGCACCGTCAATATCGGCCATTTCGGTGCCTGCGGCCAGTTGCACCGCGATTTCAGCCGCAGCACGGCCCAGATCCCGCGCGTCTTTCCACACGGAAACGGTTTGCGTGCCCTGTGCGATCCGGTTCAGCGCCGCGTGGTCGCCATCCTGGCCGGATACGGGAATCCCGTCCATGCCCTGCGCGGTCAGTGCCGCAACAACGCCACCGGCGGTGCCGTCATTGGATGCCACGACGGCGTCGACATTGTTGTCCTGCGCTGTCAGAATCTGCTCCATGTTGCGCTGCGCATTGGCGGGCAGCCACGCATCGGTATAGGCTTCGCCGACGATGGTGATATCGCCTGCATCAATCGCAGCTTGCAGAATCTCCTGCTGGCCACCGCGCAGGAAGTCTGCGTTGGGGTCAGTGGGCGAGCCTTTGATCATGACGTAATTGCCGCTTGGTGCCTGCTCCAGCACGGCGCGCGCCTGCATGCGGCCCACTTCGACATTGTCGAAGGTCAGGTAGAAGGCGCGGTTGTCTTCGATCAAGCGGTCATAGGCAACAACGGGGATGCCCTCGTCAGCTGCGGCTTGAACGGCCGGGCCAATAGCTGCTGCGTCTTGCGCCAGAACGATCAGCGCATTCGCGCCCTGCGACACCAGACTTTCGATATCGGACAGCTGTTTGGATGATGATGATTGTGCATCCGTCGAAATATAAGTGGCGCCAGCGGCGTCCAAAGCTGCGCGAATAGCGGCCTCATCCGTCTGCCAGCGTTCTTCCTGAAAGTTCGACCAGCTTACACCGACAGTCAGCGACTGGGCCAATGCAGATGTGCTGAAGCCAAGCGTTGCGACAATAGCCGCAGTCATAATTTTTTGCATGCGTTCCTCCCTGAACAAATCGCGGCACGCGCGTCGAGGCGCGTCCGGACAGCGAAATAATGCCATATATTTTTCGTCTGTCAAACAAAATAAAGTAAACTGCGTCAGGATTCCTGACTTTATTCCGCAAATTTCTGTCGATATGTCGTTTTTTCTTGATGTTTTCCCCGACATCCAGTGTTATTAATTTATTCTGTGAAGTTATTGCTGCGCTGGGGAGGGCACGTAAATGACGCCGCATCTTGTCGGGGCTATTACATCTGATGCGGAAGAACAGGCCGGTTGCGGTCCGGTTCTGGCCAATATTGCGCCTATTCCCCGCCCGCTGCGACAGACATTGTTTGACTATGCCCGCGCCCATGGCAAGACCACGCGCGCCGATATGGTGCGCGCGCTTGGGCTAAGTGCTGCATCCATCAGTGCCGTCACCGCCGAATTGATTGCCGAAGGGTTCTTGCGCGAAACCACCACCCCGCCGCCGCTGGACACCGACCAGCCCCGCACAGGGCGTGGCCGCCCCCCGGTGGAGTTGGAGGTGGTGGCCGAAGCGTATCATGTTGTCGGCATGAAGCTGGGTGACCAGCGCCACACAGCCGTTCTAAGCGATTTTGCGGGCCGCAGGATTGCCGAAGCCGATGTGCCCACCCGCCCCAACCGCAAAAGCCCTGCCATTCTGGTCGCCGAAGCCCGCGCGCTTATGGACAAATTGCTGTCGTCCCAAGGCATGCAGGTGCGTGACATCGATTCCATCGGCGTGGGCATGGCGGGCATGGTGGAACACGCAACAGGCAATGTGCCATGGTCACCAATGCTCGATTCGCCCGGAACCGCCCTGAGCACGCAGTTTCAGGACGCGTTCGGGGTGCCCACCTATCTGGACAATGACGCCAACCTGTTGACGCTGGCGGAATTATGGTTTGGCGGCGGGCGGCGTAAATCGGATTTTGCGGTTGTCACCATTGAACACGGGGTCGGCATGGGGTTGGTGTTGTTCAACCAGCTTTATCGCGGGGTGCGCGGTGTCGGGCTGGAATTGGGCCATACCAAGGTGCAACTTGACGGGGCCTTGTGCCGCTGTGGCAAGCGTGGCTGTCTGGAAGCCTATGTTGCCGATTACGCATTGGCGCGCGAAGCGGCCACCGCACTGGACCAGCATGCCAGCCTGTCCGAAAGCCCGCTTGCCTTGCTGGAAGACCTGTTTTCTGAAGCCCGCCGCGGCAATGAAGCGGCCTTGTCCATTTTCCGGCGCGCGGGGCGGTATCTGGCGCTTGGGCTGTCAAATGTCGTGCAGATGTTTGACCCCGAAGTGGTCATTCTATCGGGCGGGCGCATGCAGTATGATTACCTGTATGCCCGCGAAGTGATGGCCGAAATGCAGGCCATGACACTGATTGGTGCGCGCACACCTGCGCGCGTGGAAATTCATGCATGGGGTGATCTGGTCTGGGCGCAGGGCGCGGTCGCGCTGGCATTGGGGGCCTTGACCGAAAACCTGCTGGGCGGCACAGCCACGCGCGGCAGCGCCGCATGAAGGGTGTGTTTTTCGCGGCCCTTTTGATGGCCAGCCCTGCCGTGGCGCAATCCCCGCAATTTGCGGACCTGAGCAACACCATACCCGAGCATCACTATAGCGGCGGCTGGGAATATTTTGTGGGCGGGGGTGTGGCCGCATTTGATTGCAGCGACAATGGCCTGCCCGATCTGTTTCTGGCGGGCGGCGAAGGGCCTGCGCTGTTGTTGCGCAACATGGGCGGGATGGCGTTTGCGCCGCACGATACCGGCCTGACGGGTGTGACGGGGGCCTATCCGCTGGATATTGACGGCGACGGGGTGCTGGATGTGTTTGTGTTGCGCGTCGGGCCGAATGTGGTGCTGCGCGGCCTTGGGGATTGCCAGTTTGAAGACGCGACCGAAGCACTTGGGATAGATGCGGGCGCGGGCTGGTCCACCGCGTTCAGCGCGTGGTGGGATGCGGGCGCGAACCGGCCCAGCATGTTTGTCGGCAATTATGTGGACCGCGACGACCCCAAAGGCCCATTCTTTGCCTGCGACGACAACCAGATGCTGCGCGCCTACGGCAAGGGCTGGACGTCCGCCCCCTTCGGTCCGGGATTTTGCCCGCTATCGGCACTGGCCGCCCCCGATGCCCGTGACCGCATGACGCTGCGCTTGTCCAATGACAGGCATTATTATGTGCGCGGCGGACATGAACAGATGTGGGATATTGAAGACGGGCGCTTTCTGGGGGCCGATGATGGCTGGCCGGAGTTGATGCTGTGGGGCATGGGCATTGCCAGCCGCGATATAACCGGCAACGGGCTGGCGGATGTGTATCTGACATCGATGGCCGACCAGATGCTGCAACTGGCACAAAGGGATGGCACCTACCGCGCGGCCCCCTTCAGCATGGGCCACACCGCACACCGCCCGTTTACAGGCGATGACGGGCGCCCGTCGACGGGCTGGCATGCCCAATGGGGCGATGTGACGAATAACGGGCGGGTCGATCTGTTCGTGGCCAAGGGCAATGTGGACCAGATGCCCGATCTGGCCATGGCCGACCCCAATAATCTGCTGCTGCAAGGGCCGGATGGCACATTTTCCGAGGCCGCGCATCTGGCGGGACTGGCAGATCCGGCACGTTCGCGCGGTGCGGCGCTGGTGGATCTGGATGGTGACGGGCGGCTTGATCTGGTGGTCATCAACCGGCGCGCGCCCGCAAGGCTGTATCGCAACGTCACCGAAGGGGTTGGCAACTGGCTGGCGGTTGATCTGCGTCAGGGCGGGGTCAACCGTTTTGCCATTGGCGCGCGTGTGACGGTGGACACTGAAACGGCCAGTCAATGGCAGGATATCACCATCGGGGGCGGGCATGCGGGCGGGCAGTTGGTGCCGCTGCATTTCGGGCTGGGCGATGCGACGGGCGCGGATGTGCATGTGCGCTGGCCCGACGGGGAGGAGACCCGCCACAGCATTGGCGCGGTCAATCAGCATGTCACGCTGCGACCTGAGTAGCGGATGGTCTTGTCAGACGAAACCGCGAACGGGGGTGAAACCGGCCTTTTGCGGTCATTCGCGCTTGGATAAAGCCCGCGCTATCGGTGGGCCGGGGTCTGCCGATCCGGCGCTATAGGGGAAGCACTTTATCCAAGCGGCATACTCCGGTGATCAAAGGCTTGGCCTGCCATCAGCCAAATCGGCAGGCCGCGGGACGGCCCGCCGATGGCGCGGCGGGCTGCGCCCTTTGCCCCGCGCCTTGGGGCTTTCCCAACGGATTGTCAGCCCGTCACACATCACGGGTTTGGCACAACCAGCCCGCTGGGCACATCAGGGGGCACGCCCAACCGCCCCGCCAGTGCCTGCGCATCGCTTAAACTGTCCAGAAAGGCCACGATATCTTCAATGTCACGGACACTCAGGGCAATGGGCGGGGTTTGCACGGCATCTGCGATGGCGGCAAGCTCGGCAGGGTCGTCCATGATCTGCCAGTCATCCACGGCCAGATCCGGCAAGATGACTTGCGCGCGGTCATAGCGCATAAGGCCCGCCACAGGGTCGGCGTGGTCGCGGATGAAGCCTTCAAGCGTGGCATGCGACCCCGCATGACCGTAGGGCGCTGTATGCGCCACATTGCGCAGGGACGGCGTGCGAAAGGCAAATGCGTCTTCATCGCGCCCTGTTACGCGCATGCGCCCTGTGTCGCGGCGGTGCGATTCAAACCGCGCGGCCTTGCCCGGTCCCAGTTGCGGCACGCCGCGCGCATGAAACCCGTGATCGGTCTGGAACGGGCCGGAATGGCAACTGGAACAGGTGGCGCGCCCGTAAAACAGGCCCATCCCGCGCGCGGCCCCCTCCGCCAGATCGCCCTGACCGCGCAGATATGCATCAAACGGACTGGTATCGGACCGGAATTCGACCGCGACAAAGGCCGCGATGGCATCTGATATATGCGTGAATGCAATGTCATCGGGCGATGTGATCGTGTCATCTGTGGCAATAAAACGCGCGGCATAGTCGGGAATGTCACGCACCCGCTGCGCAATCAGATCCCATGCGCCCCCTGCGCCGGTAATGCGCCCCTGGCGCACGGCTTGTGCAATTTCATTCTCGCTGTAATGGCCCGCCATTTCATCGGGGCTAAGGACAGGAAACATGTTCTGCGCCGACAGAAGCGAGGCAAACCCCGCCATCATGTCCCCTTCCAGCGGTGTGCGCAGTCCGGTTTCGCGGGTTGGGTCAACCTCGATGCGGCCATCATGGAACATGCGGGTGAATTCATAGGCGCCCAAATTCCACAGCGCGGGCGAATTTCTGGGAATGCGTTGTTTTGGCATATTGTCCGCATCGGCCACGCGCGCAGGGCCAAGGCCCTTGCCCCCGTCGCCCAGACCCAGCGACACCCCGTCAGATGTGCCAAAGGCGGGGTGGTGGCATGTCGCGCACGCCACTTCGCGGTTCCCCGACAGGATGGGGTCGTAAAACAAATGCCAGCCAAGCCGCACCAGATCGGGCGGGTGGCTGGCAAAATCGGCATCACTTACCGCAGCGGGCAAGGGCAATTCGGCCAGCGCGCTGCCGCACCCCAAACCGGCAACTGCCACCAGCCCCATAGCGATACCGCGCATCCTGCCCCCCTGCCCCGTCACTACGGCACAGAATGGCGCATCAACGGGGGCGGCGGCAAGGGGGTTTGCGGCTAGGGGCACCGCGATCAAGCTTGCGGGACAACCCGCATCCACGCCCCGTCCGCCTTTGACGACCGCAGGCAGGCATCAATGAAGCGCATGCCTGACAACCCGTCCGCCAGGCCCGGCAAAACCCCGCCCTCAAGTGCGCTGCCTGCATCATGGGCGCGGATGGCATCGGCTGCTTCGCGGTAAAGGGTGGCAAACCCTTCAAGATACCCTTCGGGATGGCCTGCGGGAATGCGTGTGGTGGCTAAGCCCGCATCATTGGCCCCGGCACCCCCGCGCGTCAGGATTTGTGTCGGCTGGCCAAAGCGGGTGAACGCCATCTGGTTGGGGTTTTCCTGCGCCCAGTCCAGACCCCCCTTGTCGCCATGGATGCGCAGCCGCAAGCCGTTTTCATTGCCGACCGCCACTTGCGATGCCCATAGCATGCCCTTGGCCCCGCTGGCATAGCGCAGCATCACATGGGCGTTGTCATCCACCGCGCGCCCGTCCACAAAACTGGACAGATCAGCGGCCAGTGCATCGGGGGACTGGCCCGTGACAAATTCGGCCAGTTGCCATGCATGGGTGCCAATATCGCCAATCGCCCCGCCAGCGCCGGACCGTGCAGGGTCTGTGCGCCATTCGGCCTGTTTGCCGGTTGCCGCCTCAGTTAGCCAGTCCTGCACATATTCGACATGCACCAGCCGCAAACGGCCCAGTTCGCCCCGCGCCACCATATCGCGCGCCTGCCGGATCAGCGGATAGCCAGAATAATTATGCGTCAGCACAAACAGCTTGCCCGATTGCGCAAGCGCCTGTTCCAGTTCCAGCGCGTCCTCCAGTCTGGACGCAAGTGGCTTGTCGCAAATCACATGGATACCGGCGCGCAAAAAGGCCAGCGCGGCGGGCACATGCATATGGTTGGGCGTGACAATCGCGACCGCGTCAATGCCATCATCGCGTGCGGCCTCCGCTGCGGCCATCTGCGCGAAGCTGTCATAGCTGCGGTCCGGCGCAATCCCAAGCGCTGCGGCTGATGCATGCGCGCGCGCAGGGTCCGACGACAGCGCCCCCGCGACCAGATCCCATTGCCCGTCAATGCGTGCCGCAATGCGGTGAACGCCGCCTATGAACGCGCCTTCGCCGCCGCCTACCATGCCCAGTTTCAAACGTACACTCATTGATCAATCCCCAGCATTGCGCGAATTTGCGCGATATCGGTTTTTGCGCCTGCGAAATCATCAAACGCCTTGTCGGTCACATCAATGATATGTTGCGCGATGAAAGGTGCCCCTTCGGCCGCGCCTTGTTCGGGGGATTTCAGGCAGCATTCCCATTCCAGCACGGCCCAGCTGTCGTAATCATATTGCGACAGCTTGGAAAATATCGCAGCAAAATCGACCTGACCGTCGCCAAGGCTGCGGAAGCGCCCCGCGCGGTTCAGCCATGGCTGATAGCCGGAATAAACGCCTTGTCGCCCGTCGGGGTTGAATTCTGCATCCTTGACGTGAAAAGCGCAGATACGGTCATGATAGATGTCGATAAAGGCCAGATAATCCATCTGTTGCAGCAGGAAATGCGACGGGTCGTAATTGATGCGCGCGCGGGTGTGGCCGTCCAGCGCATCCAGAAACATTTCCCATGTCGCCCCGTCAAAGACATCTTCGCCGGGGTGAATTTCATAGCCGATATCAACGCCGTATTCGTCATAGACATCAAGGATCGGACGCCAGCGGCGGGCCAGTTCGGAAAACGCCTCTTCAATCAGGCCAGCGGGGCGCTGCGGCCATGGATACAGGAACGGAAACGCCAGTGATCCCGTAAAACTGACCGATGTGTCCAGCCCCAGATGACGGCTGGCGCGCGCGGCTTTCTTGACCTGATCCACGGCCCATTCCTGCCGTGCCGCTGGTTTGCCATGCAGCGCAGCGGGGGCAAACCCGTCAAACGCCGTGTCAAAGACAGGGTTCACGGCAACAAGCTGGCCCTGCAAATGGGTGGACAATTCGGTGATTTCCACCGCCGATGCGGCGCAGATACCCGCGATTTCATCGCAGTAATCCTTGCTGTCTGCGGCGCGGTCCAGATCGAACAGGCGCGGGTCGAATGTCGGGATCTGCACGCCTTTGTAACCCAGCGATGCCGCCCATTTGGTGATGTTTTCCAACGAGTTGAAAGGGGCTTCGTCGCCTGCGAATTGCGCCAGAAACAGGGCTGGTCCTTTAATTTTTGCGGGCATTGGTCTTCCTCGTGGTTTGGTGTTTTTCCGGGCAGGCCATTCAGGCTTGCCCAGGTTCGGGAGTGTAGTCGAAACTGCGGAAATGCGCAGGCAGCGCGCGTCCGGTAATGTCAAAGGCCGCCATGCCCACGAACGCACCGGTGAAAGAGCCATGCTCGCCCCGCCCGCCTTCGTCAGAAATGACGGATGCATCCAGCGCAGGCCCAAGGGCCACCCAGTCGCCGCCCTGATGCCAGTAGAATTGCTGCACCGCACGGCTGACCTTGACCGCCAGCCATACAGGGCCGGCGTCCAGTGCCACCGGATCGCACGGCCAGTGCAGCGCGCCATCGGGCCAGTCACCGGCGCAGGACATGAGTGTCAGGCACCGGCCCAGTTTTTCGTCCCATGTGACGGCAGCGAAATGGAACTTGGTGCGGTTGTAATACGTCACCAGCCCCGCCGCCTGTTGGTAGGTGTCGGGCGCAAATTCGGCCAGCGCGGTTTCCGCGCGGTATTGCAGATGTTCCTGCCTGCGCGCGACAAGTGCCTGTTCAAACCAGCTGCCTATGCTTTCGCGCGCATGCAGGCACAGCGCGTCGCCTGTCAGGGTAAACAGGCGTTCAGGTTGCGGGCTGCGTAACCACTGGAATTCCGGCGGCAGGTCCGGCCCGTCGAATATGCGGCGTATTGCGGTCGCGGGCCTTGGGGCCACATCGACAGGGGCGGGCACGTCCCGCGCGGGCACCGGCCCACCCTGCGCCAGATACAGCCAGCCATCATCGGCCCAGACACATTTCTGTATCGCGGTTTCGCGCCCCAATGGTGAAAACCGTCCCGGCAGCGGGCGCGAACATAAATGCGTATGATACACGTCGCCTTGCGGGGTTTCCACGATCTGGCCGTGGCCTGCGCGTTGCAAGGGCGCGTCGGGGTGGTCCTTGGATGTGATCAGATGCGTGTCGGGGTGCAACTCATACGGACCATCAATCTGGCGCGCCCGCGCCATGGTGACCGCATGGCCATAGCCCGTGCCCCCTTCGGCGGTGGTCAGGTAATAATAGCCCCCCCGCCTGAACAGATGCGGCCCTTCGACCAACCCCAGTGGACTGCCCGGAAAGATATTGCGCACCGGACCTGTCAGCCCGCGTTCGGGGTGCCATTCCTGCAACAAAATCCCGTCAAAGGCGGGGCTTTGGGGCTGTCCACCCACAGACCGGCCGCGATGGTTCCATTGCATGTTCACAAACCACTTGCGCCCGTCATCATCATGAAACAGCGACGGGTCAAACCCTGATGAATTCACATAAATCGGGTCCGACCACGGCCCTTCAATCGCTGGCGCGGTGACGATGTAGTTATGCGCGTCCTTGAAATTGCCATCCAGCCGTTTGACATCCGTGTAGACCAGCCAGAATAGCCCGTCGGCATAGGACAGGCACGGCGCCCAGACACCGCAACTGTCCGGGTTGCCGCGCATGTCCAGCTGGCTGGCGCGCGTCAATGGCCTGCATGCCAGATCCCAGTTCACCAGATCGGTGGAGTGGTGGATTTGCACGCCGGGGAACCATTCAAAGGTCGATGTAGCGATGAAATAGTCGTCGCCCACGCGGCAAATCGACGGGTCGGGGTTGAAACCGGGCAGAATGGGGTTGCGGATCATGGGGTTGCGTCCTTGTCCAATTCTGATGATTGCGCCCAAAGGTTGATGTTTTCCTCATCGGCCCAGCGATCAATCTGCGCCAGTTCCGCATCGGTAAAATCCAGATTGTCCACTGCGCCTGCGCAATCAATCACTTGCGAGGGGCTAGAGGCCCCGATCAGCGCTGTGGTAATCCCGCCGCCGCGTAGCACCCATGCAATGGCCATTTGTGCCAGTGTCTGCCCGCGCGCGGATGCAATGTCATTCAGCTTGCGGATATTTTCAATCGCGCGCTCGCTGATCATGCCGGTGGCCAGCGATTTGCCCTGGCTGGCGCGGCTGCCGTCGGGAATGCCGTTCAGGTATTTCGTGGTCAGCATCCCTTGCGCCAATGGCGTGAACGCGATGGAGCCAACGCCCAGTTCGTGCAAAGTGTCCTTCAGCCCGTCGCGTTCCACCCAGCGGTTGATCATGTTGTAGCTTGGCTGGTGGATGACGCAAGGCGTGCCCAGATCCTTCAGAATGGCCACCGCCTGACGGGTGCGTTCGGAATTATAGCTGGATATCCCCGCATATAGCGCGCGGCCTGACCGCACGATATAGTCCAGCGCGCCCATGGTTTCTTCCAGCGGCGTGTCGGGGTCGAACCGGTGTGAATAGAAAATATCCACATAATCCAAGCCCATCCGTTTCAGGGACGCATCACAAGATGACACCAGATATTTGCGGCTGCCCCATTCACCATATGGCCCCGGCCACATGCGGTAGCCTGCCTTGGTGGAAATCACCATCTCGTCGCGGTATGGCGCGAAATCACTGCGCAGGATTTCCCCGAACGCGGATTCCGCAGCACCTGGACGCGGGCCATAATTATTGGCCAGATCAAAATGCGTGATGCCATGGTCAAACGCAGTCTGGCAAATGCTGCGTTTGACTTCATGCGGGGTGTCATCGCCGAAATTGTGCCACAGACCCAGTGAGATTGCAGGCAGCATCAACCCCGATGCGCCGCAACGGCGGTATTGCATCCGCGCGTAGCGGTCGTCTGCTGCGCAATACACACTCATGCCAGCAACGCCTGCGCACCTTCGGGCGACAGGGCGTCAGGGCGGTCGCAGGTGGTGGTGATGTCCAGAACCTGCCCCCCTTCAGCCGCGTTCAGGATTGCGGTCATCACATCCACCACATGCAACGCAAATTCCAGCGAACACCGATGCGCGCGCCCGTCCACAATGGCCAACGCCATATCGGCCAGCCCCGCCGCGCGGTAATTGGCGTTTGTGCCGTCATTCGCGCGCCCGAACGGGTGATCCCATGCCACCCCTGCCGATGTGAACGCGGCCTTGGATGTCATGCGCACTTCCCCCCCGAAGAAATTGGGGTCGGGCACATGCAGTGTGCCATCCGCGCCATAAAGTTCCATCGGCGCATGCCCATGCTGCCACACGTCCCAACTGGCGCAATAGGTCACCTGCGCGCCCGACTGGAACTGCAAGATTGCGTGGATGGTGGTGGGCGTTTCCACGGTGATCTTGTCGCCATGGCGGGGTTGGGATGTGATCGTGCGTTCGGATTGCGCGCTCATGCTCATGGCTGTCACACGCTTGACCGGCCCCAGAAGCTGCACAAGGTTGGAAATGTAGTATGGCCCCAGATCAAGGATCGGCCCGCCACCGGGCTTGAAGAAGAAGTCCGGATTGGGGTGCCACATTTCCATGCCCGGGCTTTGGACAAAACAGGTGCCGGAACTGACCTTGCCCACGCGCCCGGAATCCACCAGATGACGCGCAAGCTGATGCGCGCCGCCCATGAACGTGTCGGGCGCGGACCCTACGCGCAGGCCCTTTTCGGCGGCTTTTGCGGCCAGTTTCTGCCCTTCTTCCAGCGACAGCACAAACGGCTTTTCGGAATAGACATGTTTGCCCGCGTCCAGAATTTGCATGGACACATCGAAATGCGCGGCTGGCACGGTCAGGTTGACGATGATGTCAATGTCATCTGCGCCTAAAAGCCCGTCAACGGTTTCAGCACGCAGGCCGAATTCCGCGGCGCGCGCCTTGGCCGCATCTGCATTCAGATCGGCGCAAGCCCGCATTTCAATGCCGCGAAACAGCGGTGCAAGGCGCATATATGCGGCCGAGATGTTGCCGCAGCCAAGAACGCCGATACCCAGTGTTTTAGTCATGCTGTGCCCCTTAGAATTGGCGGTAATTGGTGATTGAACGGCGCGCGAAACGGGCCAGATCATTGGGGTTGTCATGTTCCATCACGAACAGGCTGACACCGTTGCTGCGCAATGCGGCCATGATGGCAGGCCAGTCCATGGTGCCGTGTCCCACATCGGCCCAGCCGTCTTCGTCCGCGCATTGCCCTTCAGGGGCGATGTCCTTGACATGGGCGGCAGTAATGCGCGACCCGTGCTGCGCAATCCACGCCAGTGGGTCACCCCCGCCGCGCACGATCCACGCAATGTCAGCTTCCCATTCCATGGATGGTGCCCCTTCCAGCAGCAGCGCCATGGGAATTTCACCGCCGGTCAGCGGCATGAATTCCCAATGGTGGTTATGCCAGCCAAAGCGCAGGCCCGCATCCTGCACACGCTTGGCTGCGACTTCCAGCCGTGCGGCCAGATCGCGCCATGCCTGCGCATCTGCCCCGTCGCGGTAGACATCATCAGGGGCGGGGCAGTAAAGCTGGCCAATGCCAAGCGCTTTGGCATTGGCGATGGTTTTGTCGAAATCCGATTCAAAATTGGCAAGCGGGAAGAAATGCCCCGATGGCATGGTCAGCCCGCGCGTATCAAGCGCCGCACGGAATGCGGCCGCGTCCTCATAAACGCCACCAAACCCTTCGACCTGCGTGTAGCCAAGTTCGGCCAGCTGGTCCAGAACCTTGTCCCATGGGGTGAAATTGCGCGCAGAATAAAGCTGGAATGAAACATCCATGGTGTGTTTTCCTT
Source organism: Paracoccaceae bacterium (assembly GCA_020832445.1). Taxonomy (GTDB): domain Bacteria; phylum Pseudomonadota; class Alphaproteobacteria; order Rhodobacterales; family Rhodobacteraceae; genus Roseinatronobacter. The sequence continues at coordinate 27,530 of JAFIEO010000067.1, read as the reverse complement.
CTTGGAGTTCGTGTTGAAACGCTACAGGCGCGCTTCGCTTTTCTTGTCAAACAGCGACAGGCGCGCGGGATCGAACCCGATTGGCACCGTGTCGCCAATGGCCACTTCTGCCTGCCCGTCCATGCGGAACCGCAATTCCTGTTTGCCGATCTTGGCCCAGACTTGCGTATCCGACCCCATGGGTTCGACCATGTCGACATAGGCATCCAGTTGCACCGGCTGGGTTTGCGCCATCTGGCCGGAAAGCACATGTTCAGGGCGCAACCCCAGCCAGACAGGGCCGGTAATGGGGGCGGACGTAAATTCATACCCCTGAACCGAAATCGACATTCCAAGCCCTGTGTCAAACTGCTGGTCCGCAGCATCCAGCTGGCCGGGAATAAGGTTCATTGCAGGTGACCCGATAAATCCTGCGACATATTTGTTCACGGGGCGGTTGTAGATTTCCGCAGGCGGGGCAAGCTGCATGATCTGCCCGTCGCGCATGATGGCAATGCGGTCGGCCAGTGTCATGGCCTCGACCTGATCATGGGTCACATAGATCATGGTGTTTTTCAGCGTGTGGTGCAGACGCTTGATTTCAACCCGCAGATTGGCCCGCAGCTTGGCGTCCAGATTGGACAGCGGTTCGTCAAACAGGAACACATCCACATCGCGCACCAATGCGCGCCCGATGGCAACCCGCTGGCGCTGACCGCCCGACAATGCGGCTGGTTTTCGTTTCAGCAGCGGTTCGATCTGCAACACGTCCGCCGCGCGGGCAATACGGGTTGCAATCTCGGCCTTGGGAACACGGGCGTTTTTCAACCCGAAGGCCAGATTCCCCTCGACCGTCATTTGCGGATACAGCGCATAGCTTTGGAACACCATGCCGATGCCGCGCTTGGACGGTTCTTCCCATGTGACATTCTTGCCCTGAATGTGAATTTCACCATCTGTGATGTCCAGCAACCCCGCGATGCAGTTCAGCAACGTCGATTTTCCGCACCCGGACGACCCCAGCAGCACCAGAAACTCCCCCTGCCCCACATCTAGGTTCAGGTCTTCCAGAACCGTGACTGCCCCGAAGGAAAGTGTCAGATCCTTGATCGAAATTGAATGTGTCATGGTTTCGCCCTAGCCTTTGACCGCGCCCGCAGCGATGCCGCGAATGAATAGTTTCCCAGAGAAGAAATACACCACCAGCGGCACCAGCCCTGTCAGCAGTGTGGCTGCCATGTTGACATTGTATTCCTTTACCCCCTGAACCGAATTGACGATGTTGTTCAGTTGCACTGTCATCGGGTAATTTTCTGGCCGCGTGTAAACCACCCCGAACAAGAAGTCGTTCCAGATGCCGGTGACCTGAATAATCCCCGACACCACGAAAATCGGCAGCGACATGGGGATTACGATGCGAAAGAAAATGCCCCAGAACCCTGCGCCATCAACGCGCGCGGCCTTGAACAACTCCTCCGGCAAGGCCACAAAATAGTTGCGGAACAACAGCACATTGATGGGCATGGCAAAGACCGTATGCACCAGTACCAGCCCCCACAGCGACCCGAACAGACCCAGTTCGCGCAAGATGATGACCAGCGGATACAGCAGCACCTGATAGGGAATGAACGCCCCAAGCAGCAAGATGCCAAAGAACACTTCCGACCCTTTGAACCGCCAGCAGGCCAGCACATAGCCCGTCAGCGCCGCCACTGACACCGAGATGATCAGCGACGGGATCAGAATGCGGACCGAATTCCAGAACCCGCGCGACAACCCGTCGCAATTGATACCGGTGCAGGCCTGCGACCACGCCTTGACCCATGGCTGGAATGTAATTTCCACAGGCGCCGAAAAAATGTTGCCCACACGGATTTCGGCCATGTCCTTCAGCGATGTGACGATCATCACATAAAGTGGCAGCAGGTAATACAGGCTGAAGATGACCAGCGCGCCATACAGCATGATATTGCGCGGCGACAAGGCCTTTTGCGGCTTCGCACCGCGGGGGGTAACAGCGGTCATTGGCGCTTCTCCCGATATTGCATATAGGCCCATGGGATCAGGATAATGGCGACGGTTACCAGCATCATCGTTGATGCGGCAAAGCCCTGCCCCAGATTCTGGCGTGTGAACAACGTGTCATACACAAATTTCGCCGGCACTTCGGACGAGATGCCGGGACCGCCCGATGTCATTGCCACGACCAGATCGTAAAGTTTCACAATGCCACTGGTCACCAGCACCAGCGCGGTTACAAAAACCGGCTTCATCATGGGAATAATGACCACGATATAGGTTTTCCATATCGGAATTCCGTCCACGCGGGTGGCCTTCCATATGTCTTCGTCAATGCCGCGCAGGCCCGCCAACATGATGACCATGATCAGGCCCGTTCCCTGCCATAACCCCGCAATCAACAGCCCGATGATCACCAGATCAGGATTATACAGCGGATCAAAATTGAACCCTGAAAACCCAAGCCCGCGAATGACCGACTGAATACCGAAATCAGGGTTCAGGATCCATTGCCAGACAAGGCCGGTCACAATGAAGGACAGGGCAAATGGATACAGAAAGATCGTGCGGAATGTATCTTCGAACCGGATTTTCCGGTCCAGCAGGGCCGCCAGAAAAAACCCCAGACACATGGTCAACACAAGTGACACAATGCCGTAAACAGCAAGGTTTTCAATGGATACCAGCCACCGGCGGGTGCTCCACAAACGTTCATACTGATCAAAACCAACCCAGTTCAGCCGTGGCAGCAGGCGCGAGTCGGTGAAGGAATGAACAATCGTCCAGATCGTGCCCCCCACGAATACGCCAAGCCCCACCAGCACCATCGGAATGGCCGCCAGTTTGGACGACAGATTGCGCAGCAGGCGGATTGGCGGGCGTGCGCCATCACGAGCGCGTCTTGCGCTTGACATCTTGATCCTCCGGTATGTGGAAAATTCTTTTGAATATCCGGGGTTCCCTTATGCAGGGAACCCCGGCCACCTGCTTAATCCGCGCGCGCAACAATCTCGGCGTACAGACGTTGGGCTTCTTCTGGGGTGTAGTTGGGATCGTTCCAGAATTCGACCATCAGATCCTCGATCTGGCCTTGCGTATCGGGCGAAAATGTCTGGTTTGCATCAGGCAGAATGTTGCCCGTCGCCAGAATTTCCAGCCCCTTCTGCATGCAGTCATTCGCGGCTTCCAGATCGACATCACCACGCACCGGCAGCGACCCTTTCTTCAGGTTGAAAGCCACCTGCGCTTCAGGCGAAATCATCAACGAGGCCAGTTCAAGCTGTGCTGCCTCTACTTCGGGGTCGTTGATCTTGGGGAAATAGAACGCATCCCCGCCCGTCGAGATGATTTCAGTGACACCAAGTCCGGGCAGGCAGGAATAATCCTCGCCTGCGACAAGACCGGCGACCTGAAATTCGCCCTGCGCCCAGTCACCCATGATCTGCCCGCCAGCCTGACCGGAAATGACCATATTGGTGGCCTGATTCCAGTCCTGCACATTGGACCGCGCGGAAAAGGCGCGCGCTTGTGCTGCGGCTTCGAACACGCGGGCAAATTCCGGCCCGGCGGCCACTTCTGCATCATGGTCGATATGCACCGCCGACCATGCGTCTTTTCCGGCCAGCGCAATGGCCATCACCCCGAAAGCGCCCACGGCCTGCCAGGGTTGTCCGCCCATCGCCAGCGGGATTTTTCCCGCTTCTTGCAGCGCGGGGGCCGCTTCGATGAATTCATCCCAGTTGGTGGGAACGGGCAGGCCTACATCTTCATAGGCCTGATGGCTTAGCCACAGCCATTGCCAGGAGTGGATATTGATAGGCACACAGTAAAGCCGCCCGTCAATCGTGCAGCTGTCCAGCAGCGATGTGGGGTTCACGAAATCATGCCAGCCCTCGGCCTCGGCCAGGTCGGTCAAATCCAGCATCAGGCCCGCTTCGGCCAGTTCTTCGGCCTGACGGCCATGGTTGAACTGGGTTGCGCCCATCGGGTCACCGCCGGTGATACGGCCAATCATGATCGGGCGCGCCGTGCCGCCGGCACCTGCGATGGCACCATCGACCCAGGTGTGTTCGGTGTTTTCATTGAACAGGCGTGCGAATTCGGCGACTGCCGCCGCTTCCCCGCCCGATGTCCACCAATGCGTCACTTCCAGATCAACGGCCAGCGCCGATGTGCCAACGGAAATCAAACTGGTTGATGCCAGCAATGCGAATGTTTTTTTCATGCGTTCCTCCCTGAACGGCATAAGCCGCGTATGTCACGGTGCTGCGCGGTTTTTTCAAGAATGACTTGCCCGCGCTATGTAATCGATTACACTATTGGTAAAAAGTCACCCCCTCCAAGGATGAATCACCATGTAATCGATTACACCACCTTCAATCAGTCGAAACTATCTGTCAAGAAATTTGTAACCACTCTGACAACAAGGTTCCGGTATCACGGATGCAAAAGGCCCCGCCAAAGATCAAGGATGTCGCGCAAGTCGCCGGTGTATCAACCGCGACCGTCAGCCGCGCCCTGACCCAGCCCGACCGCCTGAGCGAAGCTACGCGCGCAAAGGTTTTTGATGCTATTGAGGCCACGGGCTACCGTGTCAATCAGGCGGCGCGCAATCTGCGCACGCGTCGCGCGGGGGCTGTGCTGGTGCTGGTCCCCAATCTGGGCAACCCGTTCTTTTCGGCGATCCTGTCCAGCATGAATGACGTGTTGTCCGCGAACGGGTATTCCGTGCTGGTATTTGACAGCCAGCAACCCGGCGCATCCGAACAGGCGGTCGCAGATTGTTTTCTGAACGGCAGTGTGGATGGCATGATCACCCTTGATGGCAATATGTCGACCATCACCGCGAAGGCCCTGCGCAGCGCCAATATGATGCAAAATGTCGTGTTTTGCTGCGAATGGTCCGACCAGTGGCCGCTGCCTTCGATCCGCAGCAATAACGGATTGGGGGCAAGGCTGGCGGTGGATCACCTTGTGGCGCTGGGGCATCGGCGCATTGCGCATGTGACCGGACCGGACTGCAACATTCTGGCCCAGATGCGTAAATCCGCGTATATTGACCGCTGTGCCGCGCACGGGCTGGACATCGCGCCGGACTGGATTGTTCAGGGGGATTTCTCGTTGGGGGCTGGCGCGCTGGCGGCCGACCGTATTCTGGCAGTGAACTCGCGTCCTACAGGCGTGTTTTGCGCGTCTGATGCGATGGCATTAAGCTTTGTTGCTCGGTGCAGACAGCGCGGTGTTCGCGTGCCTGAAGATATGTCCGTTATCGGTTTTGATGATATCGAAATGGCTGCTTTTTCGGAACCGGGCCTGACAACCATCCGGCAGGACCGGTCCGGCCTTGGCAGGCTGGCCGCGCAGGAATTGCTGGCGCGGCTGCGCGGTGAACAAAAAACCGAAGGCGCGCATGTCATCTATTCCCCTGTCGCGCTGATTGAACGGGGAACCACCGCCCCGCCACTGGACAACAGCGCAGACAGCCCCGCAAATGGCCGCACGCCCCCGTCCAAGCCTACAGAATTTCAAGAACCCGTTGATAAACCCGCATAACCGCCGCTGTGCTGGCATGATGCCTGTGGCGGATAATAAAATAAGGCTCCACGCTGATGGTCTGGGCTATGTCCAGCACGGCCAGGCGCGCGCCAATGCCGTTTGCGCCCAGCAGGTCCGCGACTTCTTGCGCTTGCGGGGTGATGGCATTTCCGGCTGCAAGCATGGTTAATGCGACCAGCAGGGATGAACTGTTTGACACCTGATCGGGCAATGGCAGGTCTGATGTCCGAAACACGTTTTCAACCGCCTGCCGGATGGGTGCCCCCCGTTCCTGCATGACCCATTCATACTGCCGCAAATCCGACAGGGCGCAGGCAGGTTTGCCCGCCAGCGGATGCTGGTTATTCACCAGCAGCACCACACGTTCCGTGCGCGCCGGGTTCATTTCCAGATCGGTGGTGTCATACCCCGGCGGCGGGCGCGCGATGATGAAATCAAAATGGCGTTCTTCCAGCCCGCGGATCAGTTCAGCCGACGGTGCGACATGGATTGTCACGTCAATATCGCGGGATTGTTCGCGGATATGGGCGATCGCGGGCACAACATATCCCACCGCAGGCCCGGTGACGGCCCCGATGCGCACACGGCCCGATTGCCCGGACCGAAGCATGCCCAGTTCCTGTTCCAGCCCGTCAAATTCCGCAAGGATCATTCCCACACGCCGCAGGATGGAACGCCCAATTTCGGTTGGCAGCATACCGCGCGGCAAGCGTTCAAATATCGGCGCGCCAATATCTGCCTCGATATCGGCCAGGATCCGTGATGCGGCGGGTTGCGAAATGGCCAACTGGTCCGCCGCAAGTTGCAGCTTGCCGGTTTCGGCAATCCGCAAAAGCAGCTTCAGATGAGTGGGTTTCAGGCGGGACAAGGACAGCATGGCAAAAGACATACAATAAATGATATGGATACTTCAATTAATATGATTTGATGGCAATGCCGTGCATCCCTATTATGGCATCTCCGGTGTCAATAGTCGGGCATGAACCCGACCGCGCCGCAGCATTTCTCTGGGAGGCGCAAATCATGAACTATAAACTAGTGACCGCATCAGCGGTCGGACTGACGCTGGCCACCGGCGCCATGGCCGAAGGGCTGATCGGCATTGCCATGCCAACGCAATCATCCGCCCGCTGGATATCAGATGGCGAATCCATGGTTGGCCTGTTCGAGGACGCCGGCTATTCCACAATTCTGCAATATGCCGAAGATGACATTCCCAACCAGCTGGCCCAGATTGAAAACATGGTCACCAACGGGGTTGATGTTCTGGTCATCGCGGCGATTGACGGGACCACATTGTCCAATGCGCTGGAAAACGCGCATTTCGCGGGAATTGACATCATCGCCTATGACCGGCTTATCCGCGACAGCGAACATGTCAGCTATTACGCGACCTTCGACAATTTTCAGGTTGGTGTGCAACAGGCGGAATCGCTGATTTCGGGGCTGGAATCGCGCTTCGGGTCCGGGCCATGGAATGTGGAACTGTTCGGCGGGTCCCCCGACGATAACAACGCGTTTTTCTTCTATAATGGCGCAATGTCCGTAATCCAGCCCCTGATTGATGATGGATCGATCAACATTGTGTCCGGCCAGATGGGCATGGACCGTGTGGGCACACTGCGCTGGGATGGTGCCGTTGCACAGGCGCGCATGGATAACCTGCTGTCCGCGCATTACACCGATGCAGAAATCCATGGCGTTCTGTCGCCTTATGACGGGCTGTCGATTGGCATTCTGTCCTCGCTCAAGGGGGTTGGCTACGGGTCGGATGATCAGGAAATGCCCATTGTGACAGGGCAGGATGCTGAAGTCCCCTCCATCAAGTCCATTCTGGCGGGCGAGCAGTATTCAACCGTGTTCAAGGACACGCGCGAACTGGCGCGGGTAACAGTTGGTATGGTCAACGCGCTTCTTGGCGGGGACGAGCCGGAAATCAACGACACCGAAACCTATGATAACGGTGTCAAGGTTGTGCCCAGCTTCTTGCTGGAACCGGTATCGGTTGATGCCTCGAACTGGGAAGAAATCCTGATCGGGTCGGGCTACTACACCGAAGAGCAACTGCGCTAAGCCCTGTTCATTCACCCTGCAACCGCATGCCTTGGGGCAGTCCTCAAGGCATGCGCATAATTGGAACGAAGGGCGGGACACCATGCAGCCGCTGCTAGAAATGCGCGGGATTTCCAAGTCATTTCCCGGCGTCAAGGCACTGGACGACGTAAGCCTGTCGGTGGCCGAAGGGGAAATCCATGCCATCGTCGGCGAAAACGGGGCCGGCAAATCAACCCTGATGAAGGTGCTGTCAGGCGTCTATCCGGCGGGCAGATATGAGGGCGAAATCCATTATGACGGCGCTTTGGCGGAATTCCGGTCCATTCAGGACAGCGAAGCGCGCGGGATCATCATCATCCATCAGGAACTTGCCCTTGTGCCGTTGCTTTCGATTGCCGAGAACCTGTTTCTGGGCAATGAAATCAGCCGCAACGGATATATCCAATGGCACGAAACAACACGCCGCACCCGCGAATTGCTGGCGCGCGTGGGGCTAAGCGATCCGCCGAACATGCTGGTCGAAAAACTGGGCGTGGGCAAACAGCAACTGGTCGAGATTGCGAAAGCGCTGGCCAAGGATGTGCGCCTGCTGATCCTTGACGAACCCACTGCTGCCTTGTCGGAATCCGACAGCGATGCGCTGCTGGATCTTATGCTGGAACTGAAATCGCGCGGGATGACGCAGATCATCATCAGCCATAAGCTGAATGAAATCCGCAAGGTGGCGGACAGCATCACGGTTATCCGCGACGGAAGCACGGTGTCCAGTCTGCGCGCGGGCCGCGATGAAATTACCGAAGACCGCATTGTGCGCGACATGGTTGGCCGTGACATGGCGCAGCGCTATCCGCCGCGCACGCGCCGCGCGGGGCCTGTGTTGCTGGATGTGGCAAACTGGTCGGTACGCCACCCCGATTTCCCCGAACGCATGGCCATCAAGGACGTGTCCTTCAATGTCCGCGAAGGCGAGGTGGTGGGCATCGCGGGCCTTATGGGCGCGGGACGCACCGAACTGGCCATGAGCGTGTTCGGGCGGTCCTATGGGCGCGACATTCAGGGCGAGGTGCGCATGCGCGGCGCCCCCGTCAAGCTGAACACCGTCAGCGATGCAATTGCCGCAGGGCTGGCCTATGTCACCGAGGACCGCAAGTCGCTGGGCCTGATTTTGGAAGACACCATCCAGCGCAATATCACACTGGCCAATCTGCACGCTGTATCCAGCCGTGGCCTGCTGAATGAAGCGCGCGAAGCGCAAGTGGCCGAAGGCTACCGCAAAAGCATGAATATCCGCACGCCGGGCGTTCATCAGGTTGTTGGAAACCTGTCGGGCGGCAACCAGCAAAAGGTGGTTTTGTCGAAATGGCTGTTTTCAGGGCCAGAGGTTCTGATCCTTGATGAACCGACACGCGGCATCGATGTGGGTGCAAAATTCGAAATTTACGGCCTGATCAATGAATTGTCCGCACAAGGCAAGGGGGTTGTCATTATCTCCTCTGAAATGCCGGAGCTGCTGGGCATGTGCGACAGGATTTATGTCATGAATGAAGGGGCCTTCATGGGCGAATTGACGGCAGAAGATGCCAGTCAGGAACGCATTATGTCCATGATTGTCACCAGATCGGAGAAAGTCTGAAATGCAACAGGCAAATGCACAAGCAGGAACGGCGCAATCCATGCGCGAATATCTGGTGAACCACCTGCGCGAATATGGTCTTTTGTTCGCGCTGATTGCGGTGATGGTGTTTTTCCAGATCACCACCAACGGCACGCTTATGCGGCCCGTGAACATTACCAACCTGCTGTTGCAAAACAGCTATATCGTTATCATGGCGCTTGGCATGCTGATTGTCATCGTGTCTGGCAATATCGATTTGTCGGTAGGGTCGGTCATGGGCTTCATCGGGGCGCTGGCGGCAGTGCTGATCGTATCGATGGGCCTGCCGTTGATGGTGGCAGTTGTCATATGCCTGATTACCGGCGGTTTGATCGGGGCGGCGCAGGGTTATTGGATTGCCTATTGGAAGATACCGTCCTTTATTGTGACACTTGCGGGTATGCTGGTGTTTCGCGGGCTGTCGCTGTGGCTGCTGCAAGGCCAGTCGGTCGGCCCCTTCCCGCGTGAATTTCAGGTTATCGCCACAGGGTTCGTGGCCGACCCGTTTCCCGCTGCATGGGGCCAGTCGCTGGCGGTCATGTTTGGTGAACGCAATGTCAATATTCTGGCCCTGCTGACCGGCGTGGTTGCGGCCGCTGTTATCGTCTGGATGGGCATCAACAAACGCGCGCGCAACAAAACATTCGGCGTTGTGGGTGAACCATTTGCGTTCTTTGTGGTCCGCAATATCATTGTGGCGGCGGCGCTGGTGTTCATTACCTATAAACTGTCCAGTTTTCGCGGGTTGCCCAATGTGTTGCTGACCATGGGTATACTGACCATCATCTATGCGTTTCTGACCGAAAATACCGTCATAGGCCGCCAGATTTATGCAGTTGGTGGCAATGAAAAGGCCGCGAAACTGTCCGGCATCAAGACCGAACGGCTGACCTTTCTGGCCTTTGTGAACATGGGTGTTCTGGCCGCCGCGGCGGGGCTGGTTTTCGCGGCACGGCTGAACACGGCCACCCCCAAGGCGGGCTTCGCGCTGGAACTTGACGTGATTGCCGCAGCCTTCATCGGGGGGGCATCCATGTCGGGCGGTGTCGGCAAGATCGTGGGTGCGGTCGTTGGCGCATTCCTGATGGGTGTTTTGAACAACGGCATGTCCATCATGGGGATCGGCATTGATTATCAACAGATGATCAAGGGCCTGGTGCTGCTGGCTGCCGTGATTTTTGATGTCTACAACAAAAGCAAACGCGTCTGATGCGGGCAAAGGATAAGATATGACTTTCACACCGGCAAAATGGCCCCGAAAACTGCGATCACAGGAATGGTTCGGGGGCACAGGGCGCGACGCGATCTATCATCGCGGCTGGATGAAAAATCAGGGCATTCCGCATGACATGTTCGATGGCCGCCCTGTCATTGCCATTCTGAATACATGGTCGGAACTGACACCCTGTAACGCCCATCTGGCCGATCTGGCGCAAAAAGTACGCGCAGGCATCTATGAAGCGGGTGGGCTGCCTGTCGAAGTGCCTGCCTTCTCGGCGTCGGAATCGGGATTCCGGCCCACGGCGATGATGTTTCGCAACCTTGCCGCCATGTCCATCGAGGAACAGATGCGCGGCTTGCCCATGGATGGCTGCGTGTTGCTGGCGGGCTGCGACAAGACCACGCCCAGCTTGCTGATGGCGGCGGCGTCCAGTGACCTGCCGTCGATCCTTGTCAGTGGCGGGCCAATGCTGAACGGGCATTTTCGCGGGGAACGCGTGGGGTCCGGCACGCATTTGTGGAAATTCTCCGAGGCGGTCAAAGCAGGCGAGATGACACCGGAGGAGTTTTTGGAAGCGGAAGCGTCCATGTCCCGCTCGCCCGGGTCGTGCAATACCATGGGCACGGCGTCCACCATGGCGTCGATGGCCGAGGCGTTGGGCATGGCCTTGTCGGGCAATGCCGCGATCCCCGCCGTGGATGCGCGCCGCCGTGTCATGGCGCAGCTGTCGGGGCGGCTCATTGTCCAGATGGTCAAGGATGATCTGAAACCGTCCGACATTCTGACCAAGCAGGCGTTTGAAAATGCCATCCGCACCAATGCCGCAATCGGCGGGTCCACCAATGCCGTGATCCATATGATGGCAGTTGCGGGGCGTGTGGGCATTGACCTTGGCCTTGATGACTGGGACCGCTGCGGGCGCGGCGTGCCCACCATTGTCAACCTGATGCCATCGGGCAAATACCTGATGGAGGAATTCTTCTACGCCGGTGGCCTGCCGGTCGTGCTGCGCCGCCTGGGAGAGGCTGGGATGCTGCACAAGGACGCGCTGACCGTTTCCGGCGGGCCGATCTGGGATGAATTGCAGCATGTGGTAAACCACAACCCCGATGTCATCCTGCCCTTTGAACGCGCCTTGACCCAAGAAGGCGGGATTGTCGTGCTGCGCGGCAATCTTGCCCCGAAAGGCGCTGTGCTGAAACCATCCGCCGCGTCAGCACATTTGTTGCACCATCGTGGCCGCGCGGTGGTTTTTGAAGATATCGACGATTACAAGGCCCGCATCAACGACCCCGATCTGGACATTGACGAGCACTGCATCATGGTGCTGAAAAATTGCGGCCCCAAGGGTTACCCCGGCATGGCCGAAGTGGGCAATATGGGCCTGCCCCCGAAAATATTGAAAAAGGGCATCACTGATATGGTGCGCATATCAGACGCACGCATGTCCGGCACGGCCTATGGCACGGTTGTTCTGCACACCTCGCCCGAAGCGGCGGCAGGCGGCCCGCTGGCCGTGGTGCAAAGCGGCGACATGATCGAACTGGACGTGACTGCGCGCCGTCTGCATCTGGATATATCTGACGCCGAACTGGCCGCGCGGCTGGACGGCTGGACCCCGCCTGCGCCCCCGCCCGCATCCGGTTACGCATGGCTGCACGCGCACCATGTCGAAGGGGCCGATACAGGCGCGGATCTTGATTTTCTGAAAGGGTGCCGTGGCGCCCCTGTCGGAAGGGACAGTCACTGATGAATATAGCCCTTGTCGGAATTGGAAAAATCGCCCTCGACCAGCATGTGCCAGCCTTGCGCGCATCGCCGGATTGGGAACTGGCCGCGACAGTGTCGCGCAATGGCAGCGTTGACGGGGTCGAGGCGTGGCGTGATCTGGATGCCATGCTGGCCGCGCGCAGTGATATTCGTGTCATCTCGTTATGCGTGCCGCCTGTGCCCCGGTTTGATCTGGCCGCGAAAGCGTTGCAGGCGGGGCGCTATGTCATGCTGGAAAAACCGCCCGGTGCCACGCTGTCCGAATGCGCCACATTGCAGGCCATGGCCCAAAGCGCGCGCCTTGGGGTTTTCGCCACATGGCACAGCCGCGAGGCCGCGATGGTCGCCCCCGCGAAAGCATGGCTGGCGGGCAAAACCGTGACATCAGGGCGCATCACATGGCGCGAGGATGTGCGCAAATGGCACCCCGGTCAGGACTGGGTGTTCGATGCAGGTGGCATGGGCGTGTTCGACCCCGGCATAAACGCGCTGTCCATCCTGACCGAAATCCTGCCCTTTGCTGTGCATTTGCGCGCGGCCGCGCTGGAAGTGCCGCAAAACCGCCAGATGCCGATTGCCGCACAACTGGACTTCACCAACAACATCAGCGCTGATTTTGACTGGCGCCAGACCGGCCCGCAAACATGGTCGATTACCCTTGAAACTGATCAGGGCACGCTGGAATTGCATGATGGCGGCGCGCGTATGCTGCTGAACGGCGCGCCCTGCAACACCCCCACCGATGCGCTGTCGGGCGAATATCCGCGATTGTATCAGCGTATGGCGCAGCTTGTGCGCGCGGGGGAGTCTGACATGGACACCCGCCCCCTGACACTGGTTGCCGATGCCTTCATGACTGGCACGCGTGTCAGTGTTGACCCCTTCCACTTCTAAGGAACCCAAATGCAAACCCCACTCAAGGGCATTCTGCCCGTAGCCCCTACCCCGTTTCTTGATGATGGCAGTCTGGATCATGACGGCATGCGCCGTGTGCTGGATTGCATGATTGATCAAGGTGTTGATGCGATCTGCATTCTGGCGAATTATTCCGAACAGTTTGTCCTGTCCGATGATGAACGCACCGCCATGATGCGTGTTTCGCTGGAACATGTCGCGGGCCGCGTGCCGGTGATTGTGACCATCAGCCATTTTTCCACCGATCTTGTGGTGGCACGCGCGCAGGCTGCACAATCCATGGGCGCGGCCATGGTCATGATGATGCCGCCCTATCACGGTGTCGGGCTGGTCCCCGCCGAGGGGATGATATTCGAGCATTTCAAGGCCGTGTCCGACGCCATCACCATCCCCATCATGGTGCAGGACGCGCCCCTGTCGGGCTGTCAGCTATCGGTTCCGTTTCTGGCACGCATGGCACACGAATTGGAACAGGTCAGCTATTTCAAGCTGGAAATGCCGTTTGCCGCCGACAAGCTGGCGGCATTGATTGAAACGGGCGGCAAGGACATTATAGGGCCGTTTGATGGCGAAGAAGCCGTCACACTGCTGGCCGATCTGGATGCGGGCTGCACAGGCACCATGACATCCGCGCTTTTGCCCGAACATATCCGGCCCATTGTCACACAGTATCTGGATGGCGCGACAGATGCCGCACTGGACCAATGGAAACTGTGCCTGCCGCTGATCAACCATGAAAACCGCCAATGCGGGTTGCGCGCGGCCAAGACTGTCATGAAACACGGCGGCGTCATCCGGTCCGACCATGTGCGCCACCCGCTGAAGCCGCTAAGCGCACGCACCGAAGAACGGCTGTTGCAGCTGTCGCGCGAACTGGACCTGATTGCCCTGCGCTGGGGCAAATGACCCCCGCCACAGGCACAGACACAAACGCCCCTTGGCCCGCACGGTCAGGGGGCTTTTTCTTTGCCCCAGCGGCGCGTAAATCCGGCCTTGATCCGCTGTTCGGGCAGCACCAGAACCAGACCGGACAGGACAATCACAACCGCCCCCGCCAGCATGGCCAAACGTGGAATATCACCAAAGAATATCCAGCCCAGGATCACGGCCCACAGCAGCAATGTATATTGCAACGGCGCAATCAGGGCAGCATCGGCCAGTTTCAGCGCGCGGTTGACACACAGATGCGCCCCCATTGCCACCACACCGACCAGCGCCAGCAAGCCCCAGTCAAACGACCCCGGCATGGACCAGCCCACAGGGGCTGCAATAACACCTGCGACGCCTGCGCCAATCAATTGCCAGAATACCAGCGTCATGTCGGGTGTGCCGCGCAGATAGCGCCCTGTAATCATCATCAGCGCGAAACACAGTGACCCGATGATGGCCACAAGGCTGGCAAGCGCGGCCCCTTCGCCACTTGGTTTCAGTGCAATCAACACCCCCACAAACCCGAAAATAACCGCACCCCAGCGCAAGGGGCTGACAGTTTCGCGCAACAATAAGGGCGACAGCACGGCCACATAAATGGGCGCGGCCAGCCAGAAGGTCATTGTGTCGGCAAGCGGCATGTGACGCACTGCGAAGTAAAAGCAGAACACCTCGGCGGTGGACAGCACAACGCGGGCAAACTGGATGCCCGGGCGTTCAACATGAAACAGCCTGCGAAACCCGAACGCATACAGAAATGGCAGCAACACCGCCAAAGCCGCAAGGCTGCGGATGGCCAGAACCTGACCTACCGAATAACTGCTGACCAGCCATTTGCCCAATGCGTCATTGGACGCAAACAGGAACATGCCAAGCAGCATCAGGGCCAGACCTGCAAGGGTCGGGGTCATGCGCGTCATTGCATCACATCATTTTCGAAGAATATACCGGAACATATGGGGGGACTGCGCCCCCCATATGCAGATCAACGCGACTTATTCGCCGCGCAGTGTGGCAAGTTCTGCCTGCATCAGGTCAATGACCTCGACGCCGATCGACTCGGCGTGTTTTTCATACACACCTTCGACAGCGGCACGAATGCGGTTCAACTCGGCCCCGTCCAGTTCGTTGAACGCCATGCCCGCTTCCTGCACATTACCCAGCGAGATGTCGGACAATTCGCGGCTGACGCTGCGCTGCACATCACGGCCCACAACAGCACAATCACGCAGGATTTCCTGCTCGGTTTCCGAATAGGTGTTGAAGATCGGGCCAGAGAACAGCACCATGAACGGCGTATAGGCATGCTGCGTGGCCGACAGATAATCCTGCACTTCGTAGAATTGCGACGTGTCGATTGTCACATATGGGTTTTCCTGCGCATCAATGGCACGGGTTTCCAGCGCGGTGAACACCTCACCAAAGGCCATGGGCGTGGCATTGGTGCCAAGCGCCTGGAACGTGTCCAGGAAGATGTTGTTTTGCATCACGCGCACGCGCATTCCGTCAAAATCTTCCAGCCGGGTGATGGGCCGCACTGAATTGGTCAGGTTGCGGAACCCGTTTTCCCAATAGGCCAGATTGACCAACCCGGAATCCTGCATCTTTTCGGAAATGAAATCACCGAAAGCACCGTCAAGGATGGCATCGGCCTCATCCGCGTCGGAAAACAGGAACGGCAGGTCGAAGACCCCCAGCGCCGGTTCAATACCCACCAGTGGCGAAGATGACGTCACCACCATTTCCTGCGTGCCCGAACGCAGCGCCTGCGTGGCTGTCAGGTCATCGCCAAGCGCCGAGGACCAGAACGCGTTCAGCGTCCACGCCCCGTCAGTGCGCTCGGTGATGCATTCGCGCATGGCTTCAACACCGTTGCCCACAGGGTGGGATTCAGCAACACCATTGGACACGGTTATGGTGCGTGTGCTGATCTCGGCCACCGCAGGCAATGCGATGCCTGCAACAAGCGCGGTTGTCATCGTTAGTTTGGTCAGCGTTTTCATGGTCTTTCCTCCCAGATTGAAAACAGATTTCTTCTTCTCAGCGCAGCCATTGCAGCGGCACCAGAACAAGTTCGGGGAACGCAATCAGCAACATCAACACACCCACCTGGGCCGCAAGAAAGGGCAACACGCCCCATATCACCTTGCCCAATGGCACGCGTGCCACCCCGCTGACGACGTTCAGAACAACACCCACTGGCGGGGTCAGAAGGCCCACACAGGTGGTCATCACAAAAATGATCCCGAAATATACCGGATCAATCCCCGCCGCGCGGATGACGGGCATCAGAACCGGCACCAGAATCAGGATCGTCGGTGCAAGGTCCAGAACCGTGCCCACCAACAGAACCAGCAGCACAATCACCAGCATCAGCAATTTCGGGTTATCCAGCACCGGTGCCAGAAAGCGCGTCACTTCTGCCGGAATATTGGCCCGCGTGATCAGCCACGATGTGACAAGCGCACCCGCAACCAGAAACAGCACAACAGATGTGGTTTTGGCCGCGTTCAACAGCACCTGATACAGATCCGTGATCTTCAGTTCGCGGTAGATAAACATACCCACGAAGAACGCATAGACAGCCGCAATCACAGCCGCTTCTGTGGGTGTGAAAATACCAAAACGGATGCCGCCCAGAATAATCAGCGGCATTACCAGCGCCCAGCCGGCCGCTGCCGTTGCGCGCAGCCGCTCGCGCCCTGTGGCGCGCGGCAGGGGTTTGACGTTTTCGCGCCGCGCGACAATCAGCCATGCAATGATCAGCGACGCCGCCATCAGGATACCGGGCACAATGCCGCCCATGAACAGCGCCGTGATCGACACATTGGCCGCGACACCAAAGATGATAAACGCAATGGATGGCGGAATCACCGGCGCAATCACGCCACCCGCAGCCATCAAGCCCGCCGCACGCGGCACGTTATAGCCCGCCTCGCGCATCATCGGGATCAGGATTGCCGCCAAGGCCGCCGAATCCGCCGCGGCCGAGCCGGAAAGCGAAGCCATCACCACCGCCGCAATTACTGCGACAATGCCAAGGCCCCCGCGAATATGGCCCACGCAGGACACGGCAAACGCCACAATCCGCTTGGACAACCCGCCTGCGTTCATCAACTCGCCCGCCAGCAAAAAGAACGGGATCGCCAGCAGTGTAAAGGAATTGGCCCCTGTTACCATTTGCTGGCTGATGATCTGCGGGTTGAAAATCCCCATCCATGTCATCAGCACGACCGCGCAGAACATCAGCGCGAAGGCCACCGGAACGCCTATTGCCAAAGCGGAAAACAGCGTTCCCAGAAAAACCAGAAGTACCATTAATGCCGGTCCTTCTGATCAAGCAGGTCAAAATCACCCGTGAAGCGCGCCATTTCATTCACCGGCGTGCGGCCCAGAAGCGCGCGGATTATCCGCAAAAAAGCCATAAGCGCGATGCATCCGCCGGTCACATATGTGATCCCATACACCCAGATCATTGACAGCCCGACCACCGGCGCCGTCATCGACGCATTAATCGGGTGCTGCACCCATGTTCCCCAGAACAGCACGCTGGCGCATACCAGAATCACAAGATTGGTCAGCACCAGACACACCCTGCGCCCGATCGGCCCGAACAGTCGCACCACGGTTTCAACCCCGATATGGTTATATTCACGGAATGCCAGAATGGCCCCGATAAATGTTAGCCAGACGAAGAAATAGCGCGACATCTCCTCGGAGAAGTTCCAACCGCTATTGAACGCATAGCGCAGCACGACATTGCCAAACACCATGACGGTCATGCCCGCAAGCAAGGCGACCAATGCAAATTCACCCAACCTGACAGCAATCAGTTCGAGTCGCGCCAAATTCTTCACAAGCCCCTCCCGGATTGATTCACCAATGGCCATTTGGGCCAATAAGCGGTTGTGATTTCCTAAATGAAAGCGTATATCATTGTCAAATACCAATTATGATTTTCTGGATGCAGGCCGCCTAGAATGAAGGAAAAATCTCTACAAAGAAAGGCGATGAAGCTTTCTGATGTTGCGCAGCATGCGAATGTAAGCGTTGTCACTGTTTCACGCGCCTTGCGCCAGCCTGAACTGGTTTCACAGGACACGCTTGATAAGGTGTCAGAGGCTGTGAAAGCGCTGGGATATGTCCCCAATCCGGCGGCGCAGGCGCTTGCTTCGGCGCGTTCGCGGCTTATCGGGGTGGTGATCCCGTCCCTGACCAACCAGATCTTCGCGGAACTTCTGCGCGGCGTCATGGACGGGGTTGAGGGCACGACCTACACCCCCCAATTCGTGAACACCCGCTACAAGCTGTCGCGCGAAGAAGATTTGTTGCGCGTCTTTGCCACCCAGCGCCCCGCAGGCATGATTGTTGCAGGCATTGACCAGTCCGCCGCCGCCCGCCGCTTGTTGGAGCAGATGGGCTGTCCTGTCGTTCAGGTCATGGAAACCGATTCGGACCCTGTGGATATGGCGATCGGCTGTGACCAGCGCGATGCGGGGCGCGCCGCTGTGCGCCACCTGATCGAGCAGGGCTACCGGCGCATCGGGTTTCTGGGCGCGCGCATGGATCCGCGCGCGCAGCGCCGTCTTGCAGGCTATAATGATGTGATGTCTGCACATGGCCTGTCCGATGATGCGCTGGTTGTCACCACGTCCCATCCGTCCGCCTATTCCGTAGGCGGGCAGTTGATGGCCGACCTGCTGGCCAGCGCGCCCGACGCAGATGCCGTGTTTTGCAACAATGACGACGTTGCATTGGGGGCGCTGTTTGAATGCCAGCGGCGGGGCTTGCGCGTTCCCGAACAGATGGGGATCGTGGGCTTCAACGATCTGGATGTGGTGTCGTGTTCAGTGCCAACCATCACGTCCGTGCGCACGCACCGTTATGAAACCGGCCTGAAGGCTGTTAACATGATAATAGATCAGATAAATGGGTCCCCACCTGAACACCGCATCATCGACGCAGGCTATGACCTGCGCATCCGAAGCAGCACATCGCGCCAGCAAAAGGGGGGCTGATGTAAATTCCTATGCCCCTTCCGGTATAACCGCGCGGATCACGCCTGTTCCGCGCCATCCTGAATGCCCGAGCACCCATATTTGAAAAGGCAGCCGAATATCATGACAGACACGCGCGCCCACAAGAAATTCCGTTCACAGGAATGGTTCGACAACCCCAACAATCCCGGCATGACCGCGCTGTATCTGGAACGGTATCTGAATCAGGAATACACCCGCGACGAATTGCAGGGCGGGCGGCCCGTGATCGGCATTGCCCAGACCGGCAGCGATCTGGCGCCGTGCAACAAGATCCATGTGTTCCTGATGGACCGCATCAAGGCAGGCATTCGCGATGCAGGCGGCATTCCCATGGAATTTCCGGTGCATCCCATTCAGGAAACCGGCAAGCGGCCCACAGCGGCGCTGGACCGCAACCTTGCCTATCTGTCACTGGTCGAAGTGTTGCACGGCTATCCCATCGACGGGGTCGTGCTGACCACCGGCTGCGACAAGACCACGCCTGCCATGCTGATGGGGGCCGCCACAGTGGATCTGCCCGCGATTGCGTTGAATGGCGGGCCAATGCTGGACGGCTGGTGGCAGGGCAAGCGCGCGGGGTCGGGCACGATTGTCTGGGAAAGCCGCCGCCTGCTTAGCGAAGGCAAGATCGAATATGATGAATTCATCTCTCGCGTGTGCGCCTCCGCGCCCAGCCTTGGGCATTGCAACACCATGGGCACTGCCAGCACAATGAACGCCATGGCCGAAGCGCTTGGCATGACCCTGACCGGCAGTTCCGCCATTCCCGCGCCGTTTCGGGAACGTATGGCCATGGCCTATGAAACCGGACGGCGCATCGTGGCCATGGTGCATGAAGACCTGAAACCATCCGACATTCTGACGCGCGAAGCGTTTGAAAACGCCATTATCGTGAATTCCGCGATTGGCGGGTCCACCAATGCACCGCCCCATTTGCAGGCCATTGCCCGCCATGCGGGGGTCGATCTGCATGTCACCGACTGGCAGAAAATCGGCTTCAATGTGCCGCTGCTGGTCAATATGCAGCCCGCAGGCAAGTATCTTGGCGAAAGTTTCTTCCGTGCAGGCGGCGTGCCCGCCGTCATGGGCGAATTGCGCAAGGCAGGATTGTTGCATGACAGTGCCATGACCGCCAGCGGGGCCACAATGGGCGCGGCATTGGGCGATTGGGCCAGCCTTGATACAGATGTCATCCTGCCTGTCAGCGCCCCCTTGCGCGAAAACGCGGGCTTTCTGGTGCTGTCGGGCAATCTGTTCGACTCGGCCCTGATGAAAACATCTGTCATATCGCCAGATTTTCGTGCGCGCTTCCTGTCCAAACCGGGGCAGGAAGGCATTTTTGAAGCGCACGCCGTCGTGTTTGAAGGGCCCGAAGATTACCACGACCGCATCAACGACCCCGCCCTTGGCATTGATGAAGAAACCATCCTGTTCATTCGCGGCGTGGGTTGTGTGGGCTATCCCGGTTCGGCCGAGGTGGTGAACATGCAGCCGCCAGACGCGCTGCTGCGCGCGGGCGTGAACCATTTGCCCACAGTGGGCGACGGGCGGCAATCGGGCACATCGGAATCCCCGTCGATCCTGAATGCCAGCCCTGAATCGGTTGTGGGCGGCGGTCTTGCGCTTTTGCAAACCGGCGACCGCGTGCGGCTGGACCTGAATGCCAGTCGACTGGACGCGCTTGTCGATGCGGATGAATGGCAGGCCCGTCGCGATGCATGGACCGCGCCCGAAATTCACCATCAGACACCCTGGCAGGAAATCTACCGCACTCATGTCGGCCAGCTGTCTGACGGCGGCTGTCTGGAACTGGCCACCGCCTACCAGCGCATCCGCCATGACCTGCCACGCGACAATCACTGAACCAGAAAGACCGGAATATGACACTGAACCAGAATCTGGACGACAACGGCATATATATTGGCCGTATCTGGCGTCCTGATATCGGCCCCAGCGCGGTCACCCTGCGCGACGGCCAGATTATCGACATCACAACCAAAACCGCGCCCACCATGCGTGATGTGCTGGAATTGCCCGACCCGCTGACACATGTGCAAAACACCACGGGCGTGCCGGTTTGCGCGTTGGATGCGCTTGACAGCGCGTGCAACCCCGATGCGGGCGCGAATGATCTCCGCCTTCTTGCGCCGTGCGACCTGCAAGCTATCAAAGCCTGCGGCGTGACCTTCGCACGCTCCATGCTGGAACGGGTGATCGAGGAACGCGCAGGCGGCGATGCCGCGCGCGCCGACGCAATCCGCACCAAGGTCTCAGGCGTTATCGGCGACAGCCTGCGCGACCTTGTGCCCGGATCGCCGGAAGCGGCGCGTGTGAAATCCGTCTTGCAGGCCGAAAACCTGTGGTCGCAATATCTGGAAGTGGGCATTGGCCCCGATGCCGAGGTGTTCACCAAGGCGCAACCCATGTCTGCGGTCGGGCACGGCGCGGCTGTGGGCCTGCATCCGTCCAGCAGTTGGAACAACCCCGAACCTGAAATCGTGCTGGCCTGCGCCTCTGACGGGCGCATTCTGGGCGCGTGTCTGGGCAATGACGTCAATCTGCGTGACATCGAAGGGCGCTCGGCATTGCTGCTTGGCAAGGCCAAGGATAACAACGCATCCGCTGCACTTGGCCCCTTTATCCGCCTGTTTGATGCAGGCTTCGGGCTGGATGACATCCGCAAGGCCGAACTTGACATGACCATTGACGGCACGGACGGATTCCAGTTGTCTGGCCATTCTTCAATGCGCGAGATCAGCCGCGATCCTGCCGATCTGGCCGCGCAAACCTGCGGGGCACATCATCAGTATCCCGACGGGTTCATGCTGTATCTGGGCACGA
Organism: Paracoccaceae bacterium; assembly: GCA_020832445.1. Taxonomy (GTDB): domain Bacteria; phylum Pseudomonadota; class Alphaproteobacteria; order Rhodobacterales; family Rhodobacteraceae; genus Roseinatronobacter. The sequence continues at coordinate 5,551 of JAFIEO010000067.1, read as the reverse complement.
TGTTCGCCCCCGTGGCCGACCGCGACGCCAAAGGCGCGGGCTTCACCCATCATATGGGCGACCGCGTGACAATTTCTGCATCAGGGTTGGGAAATCTGGTCAACACTGTTATGTGTTCCACCAAAGCACCGCACTGGGCTTTCGGCACGGCCGCATTGATGCGCAATCTTGCGGGGCGCGACCTGCTATAGCTGGAATTGCCCCCCCCAAACGCGCGGCTGGCCGCGCAACTGACATATGAAACTGAAAGGCACTGATATGACGCATATTCCGCATGGGATGCATTTGATTGCAGGTGAACGGGTTGATGGTGGGGCGCGGTTTGCGTCCAGCCCGGCGTCTGGTCCTGCGCATGAATTTGCGGTGGGCACGCCGGATCTGGTGGACCGCGCCTGTCGCGCCGCCGAAGACGCGTTTGAAACCTATGGCTACTCCGCCCGCGCGGACCGCGCGGCGTTTCTGGACGCCATCGCCGATGAGATTGACGCGCGCGGCGATGCCATCACCGCGATGGGTTGCGCCGAATCCGGCCTGCCGGAAGCGCGGCTGGTGGGCGAGCGGGGGCGCACCACAGGCCAGTTGCGCCTGTTTGCCGACCATATCCGCAAGGGCGATTATCTGGACCGCCGCCATGACGCGGCCCTGCCCGACCGCCAGCCCGCCCCGCGCCCCGAATTGCACATGATCCAGCGCCCCATCGGCCCTGTGGCGGTGTTTGGTGCGTCGAACTTTCCATTGGCCTTTTCCGTGGGCGGCGGCGACACGGCAGCCGCACTCGCCGCAGGCTGTCCCGTCGTCGTCAAGGGCCATTCCGCCCATCCCGGCACCGGCGAATTGGTGGGCGATGCGATTGCGGCAGCCGCCAAAACCTGCGGGCTGCATCCGGGCGTGTTTTCGCTGATACAGGGCGGCAACCGCGAAGTTGGCGCGGCATTGGTCACCCACCCGCTGATCCGCGCTGTGGGCTTCACCGGCTCGCTTGGCGGGGGTCGCGCGCTGTTTGATCTGTGTGCGCAACGCGCTGATCCCATTCCCTTCTTTGGCGAATTGGGCAGCGTGAACCCCATGTTCATCCTGCCTGCGGCCATGGGCGGACGCGGGGCGGACATCGCCAAAGGCTGGGCCGCCAGCCTGAGCATGGGCGCGGGCCAGTTCTGCACCAATCCCGGCATTGCCGTGGTGCTGGACGGGCCGCAGGCCGATGAGTTTGCCGCCACCGCCAAGGACGCGCTGGCAGGCGTGGCCGCGCAGACCATGCTGACGGATGGCATGGCCGAGGCCTACCGCGCGGGCCGCGACCGCATAGCCGCCAGCGCGGGCGTGCGCGAAGTGCTGGCCACCAGTTGCGACGGGCGCGCAGCCACGCCGTATCTGTATGAAACCACCGCCGATGCATGGCTGGAGAACCACGCCTTGGGCGAGGAGGTGTTCGGCCCGCTGGGTCTGATCATCCGCGCGCGGGATGAAGAGCAGATGCTGGAACTGGCGCGCGCGCTGCAAGGCCAGCTGACCTGCACCCTGCATCTGGATGACGCCGACACAGGCCTGGGCCAGCGCCTGATGCCGGTGCTGGAACGCAAGGCCGGGCGCATTCTGGCCAATGGCTTCCCCACCGGGGTCGAGGTGGCCGACAGCATGGTTCATGGCGGCCCCTACCCCGCCTCGACCAATTTCGGCGCGACATCCGTGGGCACCCTGTCCATCCGCCGCTTCCTGCGCCCCGTGTGCTACCAGAACCTGCCAGCCGCACTGCGACCCGACGATCTGAAATAAGACAAAAACAGGGGGGGCTTCGCACGCCCCCCTGTCTGCCGCAATCATCACGCAGGGCGACAGGGTTTTTCGCGCGCGCTCACACCGCCGCGCGCCACATGCGAAACCGCCCTTGCCCTGTCATCTCGCGGATCAGCCCGTGATCTTCCATCCATGCAAGGTTGCGCTGCACCGCCGCGCGGCTGGCCCCTGTCAGGGCCTCGGCCATGGGTGCGGAGAGTAGCGGCCAATCCGCCAGCGCCACCCGCAAGGCAGGGGGGGTGCGCCCCGACAGCCGCGCCATTGCGGCATCCGCGCGCGCCCCCCAAGCGTCGATCTGGTCCAGATGGCGCTGCGCACTTAACGTGGCGCTGTCCATGCTGTCATACCACCGCTTCAGCCGCGCATCGGGGGGACCTTGGGCACGCAAGCCCGCAGCCCCGCCCATGGCCAGCGGCGCGAAAACCGCGCCCTGCCCGTCGCCTGCGGCAATACGCGCGGCAGTGACTGCGGCTTCCAGCGCGCCGCCCTGATGAACCAACCCCGCCAGCGACCACAGATGATACCCCATGCAGGCGCGTGTCACAGGGTGCAGATGTGCGCCCGCTTGCATCAACTCCTGCCATGCGCTGGCGCGTTCGGTGAAGCGTTCGGATGCATCATCCAAAGCGCCTGCATCATGGCGGCCAAGGAATTCCGGCAATCCCGCCTGTGGCCCCGGCCCGCCCGCCAGCCGCCGCACGGCCCAGCCAAGGGCAGACAACACCTGTGTGTCGTCCTGCACACCGGACACACGCAGCGCCACCCAAAGCGCCAACCTGTCGGGGGCCACCCTGTTGCCATTGACCCAGCTTAATTCCACCGCTTCCAGCAGCGCCAGCCGCTGCCGCCAGCCTGAAGCGCCACGTTTCAGCCGCTCGTCCAGCGCGCCCAGCCGGCCTGCAACCCGCGCAAGCCGCGCGGCATGGCGGGCTTCGGCGCGGGTCCATTCATCGAGAACCGATGCTTCTGTCGGTTCGTGTTCGGGACCCGGTGACAGGAAATCAGGTTCATCTTCTGGTGGGCCGGGCAGAAACCACAAATCTTCCTGCGCCCCTTCGCGGTCATAGGGACCGCGTGGTTCGTCAAGGGGGGCGGATGCGGGTTTTTTCATATGTGCAAAATATTGCCATTTCGCAAATTATTCAAGGAAATCCGGCGCCGCATGAAGGCCGCCCATGAATAAACAATACGACCTTTAACGCCTGATATTGAACCAACGGAAACGTCCGCGCCTGATCATGCGGCAAGTGGCGCAGACACAAACAAAAAGGGGGCCGAAAGCACGGCCCCCCTGATCTGTTCCCTATGCGGATTTTCGCAACTAGGCTTAGTCCAGACGCGTGACCACGCCATCTGCAAACGCGGTAATCAGGGTCTGGTAGGCAAGTTCCGCATCGACATTTTCAAATGTCAGCGGATCGCCGCCTTCATCAACCGCCGTAACGCCCGACAATGAAACGCTAAGTTCATAGGAATTGAAATTGGCGTTGTTGGTTTCATCGGTCACATTGACCTGACCCACAAGAATCGACTGTTCCAGATCGAAGCTGCGTTCGAACGCACTGGCAAGTGCCACTTCTTCCAGACGCACAGAAATACGGGCACCTTCATCTTCGATCCGTTCCACAATGCGCGCAAGAATGGCATTTTCCAGATCTTCGGCAATTGTGGACCAGAATTTCGCGGCCTCTTCGTTGCTGATGGCAGTGATGTCTGCTTTGACTGTGACCTCGGACACCTGGTCGACACCGGCCAGTGCAGTGCTGGATGCCAGTGCAAAAATGGCAGGGGCAAGAATGCGGGAAAGTTTCATGTTCTTTTTCCTTCGTTTAATCGGTCCTCAGTCAGACCTATTGAACTAAGAACAATCTGGGCCGGCATATGGTTCCGGCGTGTCACTATGGGCGGCGGAATGCCGCCCATAGTGACACGACATAAGGACGGACACATGCTGCGGGTGCGGCCAATCTGGTCAGTTGATCGTGGCGCGGATGGTGATGGTTGCGGTCGCGCCTGCCGCAAGCACACCATCATCGACCCTGATTTCGCAGCCCGGTTCAGGGCAATTTGGTGTTGTAAGGGCTGTGCCCGCACCCCAGTCGCCGCCAAGCTGTGCATTTTGATAGCGTAGGCTTGCGGGCAGTTCATCTACCAGACTGATGCCCTGTGCCGCGACGGGACCCGTATTTTCAACATCGATTTCATATTCGATGCAGGCCCCGGGAATTGCTGCCGGGGTCATCGGTTCAGGCGGGGCGGTGGCATTCAGATCCGCGCAATCATTGCCATTCTCGGAAAAGACGGCCACGCGCTTGGTGGCTGTCAGTTCTGCAACGCCCTGCAAGGTGATGGTGACAGTATCGACCGAGGTCAGACCGAAAGCATCAGTGACGGTCAGTTGAAACACCAGCGTTTCGCTGCTGCCTGTGGGTTGCGGTGCAGTAAAGCCGGGTGTGGCGGTGTCGCCATCAAGCAATGCAACGGAAGTGCCCGAAGACTGGGTCCAGTGATAGCTAATGATATTGTCATCCACATCGACCGAGGCACTACCATCGAGGGACACAGCGGTGAAGGCCGTGACGCTTTGGGGCGCACCAGCATCCGCTTTAGGTGCCGTGTTGACAAGGTAGCGGATGACCACAACGCCAGAACCGCCATTGCCGCCCTGATCCAGCCCGCGCCCTGCGCCACCACCCCCGCCGCCTGTGTTGGCTGTGCCATTCCCTGCGGCGGCTGTGCTGATACCACCTGCCCCTGTGCCCCCGCCATGAGTGGCGCTGCCACCACTACCCGTATCGCCGCGATGTCCACCGCCGCCCCCGCCGCCATATCCCTGCGCCAGTCCTGTGATGAACGATGTGATACCAGCACCGCCAGTGCCCCCTTGATTGGTCAGCCCATTGCCACCGGGGCCACCCGCCCCGCCGCCGCCGCCGCCTGCCTGTTCTGGTGCGTTGGCACCCTGTGTCCCTCCGGTAGACCCATTACGACCATCGCCGCCGCTGTTGCCTTGGGCCGTGGTCCCATCAGCGCCATTCGTGGCGGGGGCATCATTCCAGCTTTGGCGTCCACCGCCACCGCCCCCGCTTCCGCCGGATGTCGGCGGGATGGATACCGGATCAAATGTGCTGCCGCCGCCGCCGCCGCCGCCTATCGCAGTGATATCGCTGAAAGTGCTATTGCCGCCATTGGCCCCGCGGTTTTGCGTACCACCCGTCCCGCCTGTACCAACGACAACTGTATGAGCCCCTGACAGAACAGGAATATCAGTTGCCTGACGCACCCCACCAGCACCGCCACCCCCACCTGACATAAAGTTAATCTCATTAAACAAGTCTGAACTGCCGCCACCACCACCGCCACCAACGACAAGGTATTCGACGGAAAGTGACTGTTGCGCGACAAAGGATGTGGCCCCGGTCGTCAGGAACCTGTGAACACAGTATTGTTCATTTCCATCTGTGATCAGCGATACTTCACCTCCCCCAGCGAAAGGGTCGCATAACTCATTCGCGTATGCGGTTCTAGGCAGTGCAACAAGCAAAACGGCTTGCAGTGCTGCCGCGACCGTCAAAAGCCATGCAACCCTCATCTGAACATCCCCCGCAGGCTGTCCGCGTCGAATTTCAGACGGAACTGGATGAAAGGGCCGCGATCAGTATGGCCCAGGGCCGAGAAGTCGGGGTCATGGAAGCCTTTGAAATTATAGCCCAGCGACAGCCAGCCATTGTCAAATGGTGTCAGCCCGATCGACACA
>JAFIEO010000036.1 GCA_020832445.1 Paracoccaceae bacterium | reverse complement strand
ATGTGGATCGAAGGGGCAGCCAAGGGCATCAAGGTAGAGGGCTACACGCCCAATGCGCGCGATGTCGAGGAAGCCACGCGTCGCAGTGACATGGAGCGCCCGCGCAGTCTGCAGCGGACCGACGGGCCTGTCACTGCGACGGGCGACAGGGACCGCGACGCAACGCGTGACCTTTCCCGCGATGCTGCGGGCAGCTCCGCCCCCACCACGTCGGGCGACAGGATTGATTACAGCCAGGGCGTGCGTGGGACCATCCTTGCGCAGGGCACGCGCCCCTATCTGGACCGCCCGGGTGCGGCCGAGTCGCCCTATGTGCGCCTGCAACTCGAGACTGGCCGCAGCCATGACGTCTGGGGCGTCGGGGTTGCCAAGGCGCTAGCCGATCAGGGGTTGAAAACGGGCGACACTGTCACCCTGTCCTCAACCCGGTCCGAGCCGGTCACCATCAAGACGCGTGACCCCGTGACGCATGAGCTGGTCGAGAAGCAGGGCAGTCGGCGCGCCTGGGAGGCGCAGGATATCCAGCGCGGCACAGGAACCGCGACTGGCACCGCCGCTGCAACTGCTGCCGCCGCCGGCGTGCTGATCGCCGCGAAATCCGATCTGGCCAGACTGCCCGCGCCAACCGATGCCGCGCGTGCCGAGGCCTATCGCGAAGCGGTGGAGGAGCGTCTGACCCCCGACGAGATCGCGCGCCTGAAGCAGGGTGATATCTCGGGGCTCGACGGCGTGGGCTCGCGCGAAGACCAACTGTCTGTTGCCCGCGAATATCTCAAGGCGGATGGCCAGTCCCCGGAGGCGTTGAAGCAGGTATCAGCAGAGTATTTTGCCGAACGCCGCGCAAATCAAGAGCAGGACCGGGGGATTGATCATGGGTAAGGTTCGGGTATTTGCAGGTATCGGGCTGTTCGCGCTGTTGGGCGCAGGCCTTGGCCACAGTCTGGCCACCGGCTATCTCAGCTTCAGGTTTTATGGTTTGAGTGGACGATCATCCGTCGATTGGGTCCTACTGCTCCGAGGCTGGGAATCGGTCCGGTTTCATCACAAAGACGTCTGGACAGTTGTGAAGCTGATCTTCTTGTTTTCTGTCCTGGATGCAATGTTGGCGGGATCCTTCGTCGTGCATGATACAGTCGCCCATTCGGGGTTGTGCTGCAGTGCAGAATGGTATATCGCTCATTTTTGAGTATTGTGTGTCCTGTACGCGTTTTCCTGATACACCGCCGGTCTTCGGTCGGCACCTCGTGCGCGCAAACACGCGCCGGAAAGAAACAGGTAATGCCCACCCAACGTGACAAAATTCGCGAAGACGTGCATTTCCGCATCTTGCGGTTATTGAACGACAATCCGGAAATGTCACAGCGCGATCTGGCAAAGGCTGTCGGGATCAGCACCGGCGGCATTCATTATGTTCTTTCTGCGCTGCTGGAAAAAGGTCAGATCAAGCTTGGCAAATTCACAGCGGCCCGCGACAAGCGGCGCTACGCCTATGTGCTAACACCAAGCGGCATTGCAGAACGCGCTGTGTTGACGCGCCGTTTTCTGAAACGAAAAATGGCGGAATACGAGGCGCTGAAAGCCGAAATCGAGGAAGTGGGCGCTGACCTGCCAGATACCGATCTGGCTGCCCTTCGTGCCGAAGCGACGGAGCAGAAAAATGGATAGACAATCTACAATTCTCTTGATGAAGGTTTGATCCCATGCCCCCCTCTTTCGGAACCAGTGGCCTGCGCGGCCTTGTGTCTGAACTGACAGATGATCTGATCACCGATATGGTGCGCGCCTATCTGGCCAGTTGCGCACATGGCGGGGCTGTCTTGGTCGGGTGGGATTTACGCCCCTCTTCGCCCGCGATTGCAGAAACCGTGCTGGCCGCAATCAGCGCGGCGGGTGTGGTGCCGTTGCGCGCCGGTGCCGTGCCGACACCTGCGCTGGCACTGGCGGCTGCGGCGCGGGGCTGCGGGGCCATCATGGTCACGGGCAGCCATATCCCGGCGGACAGGAATGGCCTGAAATTCTACACCATCACAGGCGAAATATCGAAGCAGGATGAACACGCCATTCTTGCTGCCAGCGGACAGGATTGGCCGGTGGCCCGACAGGTGCCAGATGTGGCAGATGCCCCCGACACAGCACCTGCTTATGCCGCGCGCTATATCGCTGCCTACGGGCCGCAGGCATTGTCGGGGTTACGCATTGGCATCTACCAGCACAGTTCCGTCGCGCGCGATCTGATGATGGATGTGTTCGCGGGTCTTGGGGCGGTGCCGGTCGCGCTGGCGCGCGCCGATTACTTCATCCCCGTCGATACCGAGGCCGTGGCGGCAGAGACGCGCGAGCAGCTTGGCCGTTGGTGTGCAGAACACAGCCTTGATGCGCTGGTGTCCACGGATGGCGATGCGGATCGCCCGCTTTTATGCGACGCGCAAGGTCAGGTGATCGCAGGTGATGTGCTGGGGGTTCTGAGCGCGCGCGCATTGGGGGCCAAAGTGATCTGCACGCCGGTGTCATCGAATTCGATGGTCGATCTGATGAGCGATTTTGACGCGGTGCACCGCACGCGCATCGGCTCGCCCCATGTCATTGCCGCGATGGAGGGGGCACTTGCCGCTGATCTGGCCGCGCGCGTTGTGGGGTATGAGGCCAATGGCGGCTTTTTGCTGGGCTTTGCGGCCGATGGCCCCGCTGGCCCGCTGGCCCCGCTGATGACACGCGATTGCCTGCTTCCGGTCATAGCCCCCCTTGCCGCGGCCCACGCAGCGGGGCAGCGTGTCGGTGATCTGGTGCGCGACCTGCCGCCCCGCTTTACGGCGGCGGACCGTATACAAGGGATTCCCACAGACACATCAACCGCGTTCATTGACCGGCTGAAAGATAGCGCTGATGCCCGCGCGGCGTTTTTTGACGCGGGCACCCCGGAAGAAGTTCTGGACCTGACAGACGGGCTGCGCGTGCAATTTGGCGGCGGGCGGGTCGTGCATCTGCGCCCATCGGGCAACGCACCGGAATGCCGCTGCTATGCCGAAGCGCCAACACTGGAAACCGCAGAAAATCTGGTCACCGCACATCTGGACAAACTGCGTCAGGTATTATCAGCATGATAGAGATGAAAGGCACCGCATGACACCACAGCACAGTCTTATTCAAATTCCTGCATCTGCATGTTTTTTAAGCAAACTTTTGAAATTCACAAAAGAAAACACGGGCGCGGGTAAAATCGTCACACGACATCTGATAAGCACAGCCCCATGGCGCTTGCAGACACCACTTTGACATAGGCACATTAGAATGATCACTCCAGTTATCCTTAGCGGTGGTTCCGGGACACGGTTGTGGCCGCTGTCGCGCAAAAGCTACCCCAAGCAGTTTGTGCCGCTGACTGGCCAAGAGACCCTGTTTCAGGCTTCGGCACGCCGCGTCAGCGGGCCTGAATTCAGCGCGCCCGTTGTTATCACGAATTCCGATTTCCGATTTATTGTGCAGGATCAACTGTCGGATATCGACCTTGCGCCGCAGGCGATTGTAATTGAACCGGAAGCGCGCAACACGGCCCCTGCGGTGCTGGCTGCGGCCTTGCATGCGCAGCGCATCACCCCCGATGCCGTGCTTCTGGTCGCCCCGTCCGACCATGTCGTGCCCGATACTGCGGCCTTCGTCGCTGCGGTTCATGCGGGCATGGACGCGGTTGAACAGGGCCGTCTGGTGACGTTCGGCATTAGGCCCACCTATCCGGAAACCGGCTATGGCTATCTGGAACTCGCCCACGACCCGCAAGGGAAAGACGGGGCAGTTGCCCTGTCACGCTTCGTCGAAAAGCCCGATCTGGCCCGCGCGCAGCAAATGCTGGAAAGCGGGCAGTATCTTTGGAATTCCGGCATTTTCCTGTTCCGCGCGGCAGATATAATTGCGGCATTTCATCAGCATATGCCCGAAATGCTTGTGCAGGTCACGCAGGCGCTGGACGGCGCGCAAGAAGATATCGGTTTTCTGCGGCTGGCACCCGGCCCATGGTCACAGCTTGAAGATATCTCCATCGATCATGCGGTGATGGAAAAGGCCGACAATCTGTCAGTGGTCCCTTTTGGGGCGGGCTGGTCTGATCTGGGCGGCTGGGATGCGGTGTGGCGTGAAGGCGTGCGCGATGCGCGGGGCGTGCAGATGTCCGGCGATGCCACGGCCATTGATTGCGAAGATACTCTGTTGCGCGCCGATAGCGATGATCTGGCCCTTGTCGGCATCGGGCTGAAGGATATGATCGTTGTCGCGATGGACGATGCGGTTCTGGTGGCCGACAAGTCCCGCGCGCAGGATGTGAAACTGGCTGTCGAGGCGCTGAAGAAAAAAGGGGCGAAACAGGCAACCGACCTGCCCAAAGACCACCGCCCGTGGGGGTGGTTCGAAAGCCTTGCCGTAGGGTCGCGCTTTCAGGTGAAACGTATTCATGTCCACCCGGGGGCGGCGCTGTCGCTGCAAAGCCATTTCCACCGGTCCGAGCATTGGATTGTGGTTGAAGGCACCGCCAAAGTTACGGTGGGCGATGAAACCCGTCTGGTGACAGAAAACCAGTCCATCTACATCCCGCTGGGGGCCGTCCACCGTATGGAAAACCCCGGCAAGGTGCCAATGGTCCTGATCGAGGTGCAGACCGGGTCCTATGTCGGGGAAGATGACATTGTCCGCTATGAAGACAAATATGCGCGCGGACAGGGGGCGAAGGGATGACAATGCCGGATTCGCAACATGTCATGGTGCATGATTACGCAGGCCACCCCTTCACTGCGGAATTTGCCCGTGCGCTGGCCGGCAAGGGCTGGCGTGTCACCTATGTCTATTTCGCAGGCGATGAGGGGCCGAAAGGGCGCAATGCGCGCTTGCCGGATGATCCCGACAGTTTTTCCGCTGTTCCGCTTGCAATAGACGGGGCCTATTCCAAGTCGAATTTCTTCAAGCGGCGGCAGGGCGATATTGCCTATGGCAAGCGGCTGGCGCAACTGGTCGCGGATGTTCAGCCCGATATCGTGTTATCCGGCAATACGCCTACTGAATGTCAGGAATATCTGGTGCGCGCCTGCGCGCAGACCGGCGCACAGTTTATCTATTGGTGTCAGGATTTCTATTCCATCGCTGCCGCGCGCATCCTGTCGAAAAAACTGCCGGGGCTGGGCCATGCGATCGGGGCGTATTATACCTATCTCGAACGCCGCCAGATGCGCAATGCGGCGCATGTCATCCATATTACCGACGGATTCGTGAAAGTGACAGACCGCTGGGGCATTCCCCGCGCGCGCGTCAGTGTGATCCCGAACTGGGGCGTGATCGACGAAATTCCGCTGCTGCCACGCGAAACGGACTGGTCGGCCAAAATGGGCCTGACACGGGCAAAGCGGGTCGTGTATTCCGGCACGCTTGCCAACAAGCACAATCCGGATTTTCTGGCACAACTTGCGCAAAAGGCAGGCGCGGATCTGGATGTCATTGTTGTGGGTTTCGGGGTCGGCGCCGAACGGCTGGCAAAACGCCGTGCAGAACTGCCAAACCTGAAAGTGCTGCCCCTGCAACCGTTCGCCGAATTCCCGCAAGTGCTGGCTTCGGCCGATGTGCTGGTCGCGGTGATCGAAGCCGATGCAGGCGAATTCTCGGTGCCGTCCAAGGTGCTGAGTTATCTTTGCGCAGGCCGCCCGATTGTTCTTGCCGCACCAAAAGACAACCTTGCGGCACAGATGATCCTGCAAGCTGGTGCCGGGCTGGTCGTCGGGCCGGATGACAAACAAGGGTTTATCAATGCGGTGCAAACTCTGCTCTCGGACGGGATTGCCGCCGCAGAAATGGGCAAGGCCGCGCGCGCATATGCAGAACAGAACTTTGATCTTGACCATGTGACTGACCGCTTCGAGAAGCTGTTAGTGTCAGTGATGGTTGAAAATGCAGGGCAGAACGCCGCCTGACTTGGTCTCGGCTTTTGCCAAACATAAAGAACAGTGGGACAGAAATTGATGAAAAAAGCACTGATTACAGGGATTACCGGGCAAGACGGGTCTTATCTGGCGGAATTTCTGCTGGAAAAAGGCTATGAGGTGCATGGTATCAAGCGCCGCGCGTCGCTGTTTAATACACAGCGCATTGACCATATCTATGAAGACCCGCATCAGGACAAGGCACGGCTGAAACTGCATTACGGCGATCTGACAGACAGTTCCAACCTGACGCGCCTGCTGCGCGATATTGAACCCGATGAAGTTTACAATCTGGGCGCGCAATCGCATGTCGCCGTATCCTTTGAAGCGCCCGAATACACCGCCGATGTGGATGCCCTGGGTGCACTGCGCATTCTGGAAGCGATCCGCTTTTTGGGACTGGAGAAGAAAACACGCTATTATCAGGCATCCACTTCGGAACTCTATGGTCTGGTTCAGGAAATCCCGCAGCGCGAAACAACGCCATTCTACCCGCGGTCACCCTATGCAGTGGCGAAGCTGTATGCCTACTGGATTTCGGTGAACTACCGCGAAAGCTATGGAATTTACGCCTGCAACGGTATTTTGTTCAACCATGAAAGCCCGCGCCGCGGCGAAACTTTTGTGACGCGCAAGATCACGCGCGGGATGGCCAATATCGCAATCGGGCTGGAGCAGTGCCTGTATATGGGCAATATCGACTCCCTGCGCGACTGGGGCCATGCAAAGGACTATGTCCGGATGCAATGGATGATGCTGCAACAGGACGCACCAGAAGATTTTGTGATCGCAACAGGCGTGCAATATTCGGTCCGCGAATTCATCAACTGGACCGCACGCGAATTGGGGCTGACGCTGGAATTCAGCGGCGAGGGCGTGGACGAGATTGCGACAATCGCGGCGATCGAAGGCAACAAGGCCCCCGCACTGAAAGTGGGTGATGTGATCATGCGCATCGACCCGCGCTATTTCCGCCCCGCCGAAGTGGACACATTGCTGGGTGACCCGACCAAGGCCAAGGAAAAACTTGGCTGGGTGCCCGAAATCACAGCGCAGGAAATGTGCGCCGAAATGGTGGCCGAAGACCTGAAATCCGCACAACGCTCTGCACTTCTCAAGGAACACGGGCTAAGCGTGCCCGTGGCGCTGGAGGGCTGAGATGAGCTATGATCTTTCAGGCAAACGCATCTGGGTTGCTGGTCATCGCGGCATGGTCGGCAGCGCGGTGGTGCGGCGGCTGGCATCGGAAAACTGTCAGGTGATCAGTGCAGGGCGCGATGTGGTTGACCTGCTGGACCAGCACGCCGTTCGCGACTGGATGGCCGAAGTGAAGCCCGACGCCATCGTGCTGGCTGCGGCCAAGGTCGGTGGGATTCTGGCCAATGACACCTACCCTGTTGATTTTCTGTATGAAAACCTGATGATCGAAGCCAACATCATCAATGCCGCCCATCTGCATGATGTGGAACGCCTTCTGTTTCTGGGATCGTCCTGCATTTACCCCAAGCTCGCGCCCCAACCGATCCCCGAAGACAGCCTGCTGACCGGCCCGCTGGAACCCACCAATGAATGGTATGCCATCGCCAAGATTGCGGGCATCAAACTGGTACAGGCTTACCGCAAGCAACATGGCCGCGACTGGATTTCGGCCATGCCAACCAACTTGTATGGTCCGGGCGATAATTTCGACCTGAATTCCAGCCATGTCCTGCCCGCACTGATCCGCAAGGCGCATGAGGCCAAGCTGGCCGGGGCCGATCACATCACCATCTGGGGCACCGGCACGCCGCGCCGCGAATTCCTGCACGCAGATGACTGCGCCGACGCGCTGGTATCCCTATTGCAGGGTTACTCCGGCGACATGCATGTCAATGTCGGCTCGGGCGAGGATATCCCGATCTTCGATCTGGCGCAGCTTGTCTGCAACGTGGTTGGGTTCAAGGGCGAGATTCGCCGCGACGCCACCAAACCCGATGGCACCCCACGCAAGCTGATGTCCGCGGACAAATTGCGCGCGATGGGCTGGGTGCCGCGTATTAAGCTGAAGGCGGGCATAGGACACACATATGATCACTTTTTGAAAGTCGATGGTAAAGTTGATTGCTCTGAAAACTTGCATTGGAGTTGAAAAATGAACCTGCGCCAATTTGCTTCAAAGAAAACGAAGATATATCTTCCTAGCCTTTGGGAGATGCTAGCCATCCCTCCGAAGACGAAAGTCTGGAAGAAGGCAGGCATAGTATTTATTCACATACCAAAGTGCGCCGGAACGACTATAAATTACGCTCTATACGGTGGTTTTGTTGGTCATTACACAGCATCGCAAATCGAAAGAAGAGCACCGACCCTGTTTCATAATTTACCGTCTTTTGCGATTACGAGAAACCCGTGGGAGCGGTTATACTCTTCGTATCTTTTCGCGAAGCAGGGGGGGACTGCGCTTGTCCCATCAAGTTTCGAAATCATTGATTATCAAAGAGAATTTGCTACCTTTGAGGCTTTCGTCACACAGTGGCTGCCTGAACGAAAGCTTATGTTCGAGGATCCAGTATTTCATCCACAACTTCCATATGTCACAAATTCAGCAGGTGATCCGATTGTGTCGCATTTAGGGAGCGTTAACAAGCTGGATGAAACCTATGATTTTATTGAATCGCGTATCGGGAAAAAGATCGATGCCGCGCCGCTGAATAGGGTTGGTGGGGTGAAAGATTACAGAAGCAACTACACGTATAAAATGCAGGGGATTTTTTATAAAAAATACAAATCCGATTTCGATTTCCTTGTGAGTGATTTTTGATAGGGGTGCAAGATGATTTCTGAGCCAAGAAATATAGTCGAAGAGCCTCTCATAGTTGCTATTGGGAGTTTTCCTCCACCGGTCACTGGAGAGTCAAAGAATCTGAAATTGATTTGTGACGAAATCAAGGGACGGGGGTATGACCTCATTTGCTGCAATACCTCACGTGGCAGCTTGGGGTCTCGTTGGCTACTGCTTCCGCGGCGCACCTGGCGCTATTCAAAAGCATGGGGCACGCTGATCGCCAGCGCAAGAAAGAGAACCAAGACCGTTTACCTTACCTCTGATGGCGGTCCGGGGCTTTTGTTCACACTTCTGGCCGTGCTGATAGCCCGCACGGCGGGCTTCAAGATGGTGCTGCAGCACCGGACGTTTCAATATGTCCGTGAACGGAGCCGCCTTGCATCCGCCGTAAACCATGCCATCGGCGACAATGGCCTGCATGTGTTTCTCTCGGAGGGCATGGCGCGAAACTACTTTGAACAATATTCCCCGCAACGACCGTTCAGAGTAAACCATAATTTCGCCCAAGTGGCAGAGTTCAGCCGCGCAGTGCGGCGCTTGCCGCGCAAACGTGGCGGCCCGTTAAGGGTTGGATACCTGTCCAACCTGATGTTAGAGAAAGGCTTTGATACGTTTCTGGAGGTTGCCCGACGAGCTGTCAGGGAAGGACTGGAGTTTGATTTCATCATTGCTGGCCCTGCGCCCGGCGCGACAGAGGAGAACTTGGTGAAAGACGCGATCAAGGATCTCGGCGGGCGCCTGGAATGGCGTGGAGCAGTCTATGGTGACGATAAGATGCGGTTTTTCCGAGATATCGATATATTTATGTTCCCCACGCGGTACCATTACGAAGCGCAACCGAACGTCGTTCTGGAAGCATTGGCAGCCGGAAATTACGTCATCGCAACCGATCTTGGGTGCGTGTCGGAAGATCTGTCCGGCTCAGGCGGGGAGGTGGTGCCCTTTACCCAGGTCACTAATCCGGCGCATTGGGTCGCGCGTCTGAAACCGCTCCTTCTGGACAGAAGCACACTGATGAAGAACCGCGCCACGTCGGCACAGCAGACCCGTGAGAGCATTATCCGCGCCAGTGTGAGATATCATGAATTACTGTTGCGACTGTCGGGTGCAGAGGATCAGCAATGCGCAAGACAGGACCGTGCGCCTAACGGACCCGATGCGAATGACAGATAACGCGTGGATTGCCTGCATGAGGACAATTTGGTGACATTGATAAGTTTACGACGTCTAAGAGATACGCTTCGACCCTATATCTCAAGTGAAAGCGAGTATCGCCTGCGCAGGGTGCTGTATAGATGTATGCCTCTTGTTGATGGTTCCAAGGAACGGATTACGATTGTGCACGCATGTACGTGGAAGACCGGAAGTCAGTGGGTTCGGTTGATCCTGTCCGATCCGCGAATTTATCGTGCTACCGGATGTATGCCCTACGTCGCCGCGCATCTGCATTGCGATTCAAGCATGATTTCAAATTTTCAGGCTGAGCAGCGCGTTTTCCTGCTTGCTGCATATGATGAGCCCCAGAGGATATCGGAGATTTGTGGATCTGATGCGGTGGAAGTGTTTTTCGTTATTCGCGATCCGCGCGCATTGTTGATTTCATGGTACGATTCCACGCGCTTTACCCATGTGCCTACTGAGGGCGTACTTCTGCATCGCGATGCGATGCGCGGCATGACCGATACTGAGGCATTCTTCTATTGTGCTGATCGGTTCGTCGAGGAATTCAGTCCCCTCTTCAATGGCTGGCTCGCGGCTTTGGATGGTAACAAAATCGTTCATTTCGAAGAATTAACAGGAAGCGATGGTGTAGCCCTCTGGCACAAGCTGCTTGTATCGCTTGGACTGCAGATTCCCAAAGAGACGCTGGAAAACGTGCTGGCGACTTACTCCGTTGCCAAACTCGCAAAGCCTGTCGCGAAAGGCGAGGTCGACAAATACGCGGCCAGAGGAAGACGAAGCTGGCCTAGTCATTTAAGTCCTGCCGACATAGAACACGTCGAGCAGAAACTTGAAAAATGGATTTTGGGTTTTGGTTATGAATAGCAAGAGTTCGATGGGCCGATTAACTATCTGTATCGCTAATCTGGGGGTCGGCGGTGCGCAGCGCTCGATGATACAACTGGCGAATAGGATGAAGAAATTCGGCTGGAATGTAGATATTCTTACCTTCATAGCCGACGGAGCCTACAAACAGACACTCCATGATGGAATTCCTGTTCATGCAACCGGAAAATCCATTCCCCGGTTTTTGCGCCAGGTCCGCGCGCATAGTAATGCAAACCCTGACACGATTTACCTCGTTACACAGGCGAACGTCGTGAGGCCATTTTGTTTGGCGAAACGACTCGGTTTGTTTCGTGGCCGCATTATCATACGGCAAGCTAACCAAATTCACGCCGGAAAGGCCAGGATATCCGAGCGCATATGGGCTCTAATGCTACCGTGGATATACAGGGTAGCAGACGGATGGATTTCACTGTCGCGAGCATCATCAGTAGAATTATCGGAATTACTGTCAGTTTCGCAGGACCGGATCAGTATGTTGCCAAACTCGATTGATATCGATTCTGTGACGGCAAGAGCCTTGGAAGCAATTGAGCATCCATGGTTGACGGAGCAGCGCGACTACGCTGTGGTAATTGGCGCAGGTCGCTTAAACATCCAAAAGGGGTTTGACACCCTGATAGACGCAGTCGCTCTAGCCAACCAGAACCGCCCTACTCGGCTGATTATTCTTGGCGAGGGCCTACTGGAGCAGGCTCTAAAGGAGCGAGCTGCAACCCATGCGCCAGAGCTGAAAGTCGCTTTCCCCGGTTTTGTCACCAACCCCTATGCCTATATGGCCCGCGCGGATGTATTTGTCCTGTCATCGCGGTGGGAGGGCAGCCCGAACGCCTTGCTCGAAGCGGTGGCCATTGGCCTGCCTTGCGTTGCCTGCGACTGCCCATCGGGGCCGCGCGAGATTTTGGTTTCGTCAGAGCTGGGGCTTCTCTGTCCGGTTGATGACGCTGAAGCGATGGCAGGTGCGATCCTAGCAAGCCTCGACAACCCAGGCGCGCGGCATATACGGCAAGAGCATATTCGCCAGAATCATGGTGTTGAAAACTGGGCGAGGGCGTATGAGCGGGTTTTGCAGAATGTCGGACCCGGGCTGTGACAAGCATCGGGCTCTTGTGACGGGCTGCTGTGTCCGTTGAAGTATTCCCTGTGTGTGTGGAGTGTAGAATGCCATATATTGAATATTGGGGGCCACCGGGGAGCGGGAAGACAACAAGCGGCCGAAAACTCTTGGCCGAGAGGCCCGAACTTCGGCCTGGTTGTCCAAGTTTGTGTTCTAATGGCAAGATTGCCCTGCGGTTTAAAGACATACAAAGGCAGTGGCCGATCCGCGCCCGCATTAGAAACCTGTTCTCTGATGCGAGTGTCGCATTTCGGTTCTGGCTCAATACGCGTCATGCGAAGTCCACTCGGCGGTTGTTGTTCCTGATGGCACAGGCACGTTTCATGAGTGCGGACCAGGCTGTTTGGGTATTGGATCAGGGGCTACAGCAGCACATCTTGACTGCCTTGGCCTATGGCCGCCTGTCAGAGGAAAAGGCGCGAAATTGGTGCAAGTTCTTTCAGTCTCCGCCATTTGGAGCGGCTGAACTGATTGCCGTTACGGCTACTCCGAATGATCTGCGGCGTCAGATTCAAGCATCGCCCAAGCATCGCCAGCAAGCGGGAAAGCTTGGTATTGATGAGTATGCTCTGCGGTTTGAGTGCGCGTTCTCTATCCTATACAATGAAGCTTCTAGACGGGGCAGCCATGCAGGTTGAGTGCATACTCAATCTTATGACGGTCAACTCTGATCGTGGGCATTCCCGCGGTCGCGCTGTCATCGACCACCAGCTCCGCGAAGACCGGCAAGGCCGCAATGCTCTCGGGCACCACGAGATTGCCTTTGCGTATCTGCTTGCGCCAATCGTAGATCTGCCAGCGGGTTGTGCCGAGGCGGCGCGCAACATCAGCCACTTTCACCCCCGGAATCATTCTCTCCGCCGCGATCCGTGCCCTCTCCGCCTTCGTGCGCCACCGCCGACCACTCGGGCCCTCAATCACTTCCAGCCGGGAAACTCCAACATCCCTTGAGCCGTCCAAATGGACGCCAATTTTGCCGTCTCTCCCCAAATCTAACACCTCCCCTGCACATGTGCGCGGAGAATGCTGGCTTCAGGTCAGAAATGGCAGGACGGGATCGCCGTCGCGCTTACAGACAAAGAGCACTACAACAGCAAATTTATCAGATCGGAGGCTTCGGAGATCTGTGAGATAACGATTTACGCTTCTGCACGGATCGCGCAATATTTCTCGCTCGAGATAGTTGGCGCGAAATGATGATGAGCAGTATGGTCCAACCGATATACCTGATTGGCATTGCTATCCCATATCGCCCTATTTGCGCCAGAGAGGTTACTGCAATTAGGAAGATCAGTACATTATCGTGAGATAATGGCATGGATTGGGCGCGCTGTCTTATAACCGCCCAACCAATCCCAAACAGCCCCATCCCAAAGAAAACGTAGAAGATGCCAAAATCTAAGTATAGTTCTGAAATAATCGTGGTTCCGGTGCCGAATCCTAAGTTCTCACCACCCAAGAGCGACCTGATAATGAACGACGAACTCGCAGGAACATCGCTCCACCAGAGAAATAGAGACCGCGCGTATGGCAAAATCGCCAAAACAGCGTTCAGTGTAAAATATCCCCGAAAATAATCGATTGTCTCTGGAATCGCGTGGATGGTCGCCCGGACTGCGGTTGTTTGAATAGAGAAGTTTGTCTCAGAGATCGGTTTGGCATGTTCAGGATTCAAGATTTCCGCTAATATGGCTCCCATAGATTTATCTGGTGAACTGCGCACTTCAGCGATCGCATTATAGGCCATTAGCGCAAAGGCAAAAAGTGCCAGAATAACGATGCTTCTAATCCTGATGTAGTATAAAGAAACAAAAGCGAGGATTACGACCAAGCTTAGAAGCATCATGTTTCTGTTGCCAATCAAAAGCAAAATACAAAGCCAACTCAACCCTGCTGTCATGTTCATATAAACAACGAAATTGACCCGCCTTGTGTAAAAAGAAAACAGGCTTGTCCCTATCGCGAGCGCGGCTATCCAGTTTGTAAACATGTAAACTTGATTCAATGTGCCAGCAGTGGTCTGCGCGCGCCTATCATAACCGCCTGATAGCCAGTTCGATCCGCCCGTCAAAAAGAACACTGTTGCAAATAGAGAAAGGAGAGTGAACACAATTAGTGGAAAGTTGCTTGCAGGATGCTTCACAAGAAGATTCGATTTCTTCGGCTTCAAAGAAAAGGTTGCTCCCGCTGAAAATCCCAAAGTGGCGAGCGCACTTGATATCAGAGCTCTATTCGCCTCATGTGTATACTCTCGATCGAACCTTGAATGATATTGTAAATTTAAGTCGAAAAATGCTACTTCGATATAGGGGTGGAAAAATAATATGTAGAAGAAAATGTATAGCAATATTTCTGCATTTACCAGACTCTTGCGCCCGTCAACGAAAACCACAGGGTTGAAATAAGACTTCAATACCGCATAAGCAAAGATCCCGACACAGGTGATCACAACGCCATTATATAATCCTTCCCCAACGGTAAAGAACATCACGAACAGCAAGGTTGCGAAGGTAATATCGGCTATGTGAAAGGTAGTTTTCGTCATTCGTCCTATTCCACGGCGGTTTAGTGAATTGCCACATACCAGCGGACGCGATACAGTCTTTCAGACTGATCCAGCACGAACCTGATTGTATCCGAGCAGGTCGAACCAAGGTCAGGCATCAGGATTGAGAGCCACAGAAATGTCCATCCTCAAATCTTCCCTTCTGGTATCGGCCACATCGGCCCTGAACCTTGTCGTCAGGCTGCTATCGCTTGTCGTCCTCGCGCGTCTGCTACTGCCCGAGCATTTCGGCGTCGTGGCGATGGCCTTCGCTCTACAAAGCATGATAGCCATTATTGCGCAACTGGATTTCCGCGATGCGCTGATCCAGTCGCGATCAATTTCGCGCGCGCATGTTTCCTGGGCATGGCGGGGGCTGACGGTCACAGGGCTTGGCTGCTATGCGGGCCTTGTTCTGGCCGGACCATGGCTGGAAGTGTTGTTCGGAATGCCTGGCTTTGCGCAGGTACTGATGGTGATCGCGCTGTGCCTGATCCTGCAGGTGCTGCAGGCCCCGGTCGAGGCGTTGTTGATCCGGCGTCGTCAGATACGGGCCGTAGCGATGGCCAGCGTGTGGGGCTATGCGCTGGGCTTTGCGGGGCTGGGGATCGCGCTGGCGCTGGCAGCACCCGGTGCGATGGCGCTTGCCTGGGGCTATGTGGGGCTGGAGTCGGTGAGGCTGGCCCATATGCTGCTGGCCTATCGGCGCCTGCCCCCGAGACCCGACGAGTTTTCAGCCGTGCCAGTTGGGGGCACACGGGCGGTGCTGCGTGATTTGTCGCGCTTTGCCGTTTTCGGGACACTGAACAGGTTGTTCAGCGGCGCTAACAAGAAGATCGACAACCTGATTGTCGGTTCGGTTCTTGGGGCGAACGCGCTGGGTTTCTACTCGCGTGCTTATGCGCTGGCCGCTACGCCAATGGACACGATGCTGGGCATGACGATCCGCTCAGTCGTGTTTCCGGCGCTTGCCGAGATTCAGGATGACGCTGCGCGCTTCAAAAGTGTAGTTGCGCTGGCAAATGCGCTTGCAGCTAGTCTGATCATGCCGCTTGGGGTGACGATCTTCGTGCTAGCCCCTGAGATCGTGCCCGTGATGTTCGGGCAGGGATGGGATGAGGCGATCTTTCCGCTGCAATGCCTTGGGCTGGCTTTAGGTCTGCGCTTCGGGCCAAGACTCGCTGTCGCTGTTGGTCGCGCGCTGGGGCAGCAACGACAATTGTTTTTTATGAATGCGGCCATGACGGTGGTTCTGGTTGGGGCGGTCTGGATCGGTGCATCTCTGGGCGGGCTGAACGGGGCGTCGCTGGCAATCCTTGGTACCGCCTCCGTGCATTGGTTTGCCGCCTCCATGTTGTCAGTGCGGTTGACACAGATGCCGATGAGCCGATTTTTTGCGGCGTTAGGCCGTCCTGCGATGCTGAGTCTTGCCTATTTCGCGTTGCTTTTCGCGATTGCTCAGATTTTGCGCGGTGAGTTCGACATTGCTTTTTTGACCATCATTTGCTCCGGGGTGGGCGCCGTCTCCGTGGTTGGCATATTCTGCCTTCTGCTGCCGAATGTCTTTCTCGGCCAGTGGGAGCGACACAAGCTTGCGAAGGCGCTGTTGCGCTTGCCGAGATTTCGCCGTGTGGGGAAATGGCTGGCCGATCGAATCACCCCTGAAATCCAGAAGTGAATTTCGAGGGCTGATGGAAATGCCAGTGGTGAAATGTGGGAATAAGATGCCGTAATGGGGTTTGGCGCTCAACATCACCGTTGTGAATTGCCTTCGGAGGTTTGTTGAGGTGTCGTTGCCCCTGGCACGTCGGAAGCGTGTCAACGGGGTCGTGCCGTTAGGCGTGGCCCAGGATTTCTCTGCAAAGAAAGGGCAACGACATGGAACTGTATATCGGTCTGGACGTCTCGCTGGCAAGCACCGCGATTTGCGTGGTGTCGTCCAATGGCAAGGTGATCAGGGAAACGACAGCGGCCAGCGAACCCGAAGAACTCGAAAGGACGTTGCGATCACTGTCGGGTACTGTGGTCGGTGTCGGTCTGGAGGCCGGGCCGTTGTCACAATGGCTCCATCGGCACCTCATCGAAGCCGGGTTCGATACGGTTCTGATGGAAACGCGACAGGTGAAGGGTGTGAACTGATGCGGTGGATGCCCCCACCCGCCGGCATCGTATACCATGACGTGTGTGGATGCCCCCTGTTTGACAAGCGTTATCTTCGATTTTCTGCGGGGTCTCCGATCGGACGTGTGTCAGGCCTCTGAATGTGGCCTTCTATGACGCCACGGGTGGGTCATGCTGTTCGGAAGGCTGGGTTCACATCGGTTCAAAGAGCTGCAAGCGCACTCGAGCCCCGGGTCTGAATTTCCCTGCCTTGAACTTCGAAGTCCTTATCGCGTACTCCTCGTCGATCGCTCACCCTGGCCTTGCGGCCATGTCGTGCCTTTCCCCTTCTCGGGATCAGGTCACGCCATTCGATAATTCTCCTGCTGTGTCGAAAGCGCCCAGATCATGCGCGCCGTTCGCGGTGCGCTTGAACCCGTGGCGCTTCACCGCTCACTGTTCGCGAGGGCAATGGCTGCCACCACCTTCGGCTTGCGCGCGACAAGTGCGGCCAGCCAGCGGTTTGCGCTACCGCCTTTGCGGACAATCCAGCGGATTACGCTCGTC
>JAFIEO010000035.1 GCA_020832445.1 Paracoccaceae bacterium | reverse complement strand
AAGGGCGTGGAGGTTCGAGTCCTCTCCTGGGCACCATGCGAAACTTAAAAAACCGCTTCAGGCTAATGCCTTGAGCGGTTTTTTTAATGTTATGCATCAAGTGCCAACCCTACGATAACACTGCATTCCCGCCACATATGTTGCCGGTAACGCGCCGCAGGGTTCAGAATGCTGGCCCGTCCTGTCTTTGGTGGTGCCCCCCACAGCCCACGACATATACCTGCATGCACAGCCCCTAAAATGCATCAGACCGCCCGAAGGCGGCCTGACTTGTCCGGTGTGCGCGCAAATCGATCACTCGCCGTCGCGCACGGTCATACGACCGTCCTCCCAGTCACCGGACAATATTTCGCCTGTAGCATAGCGCAAGGTTCCCTGACCATGGCGCTGGCCATCACGGAACTCTCCCTCGTATATGTCGCCGGTATCATAGGTGGCAATACCCTGCCCCTCGATCCGGCCGGCAGACCATTCCCCCTCATAGCTGAAACCGTCTGCCAGTTCAATCCGGCCCTGCCCGTCGCGCGCCCCTTCGGAAAAACTGCCGACATACACAGACCCGTCAGGATAGCTCATCTCTCCCTGACCGTGCAATTCGCCGCCTGCGAAACTGCCGCGATACACGCGCCCGTCCGCAAAGGTTATTTCCCCTTCGCCATCAGACAGCCCCCGCACGAACTGACCTTCATATTCGGACCCGTCGGCATAAACCGCGCGCCCTTGGCCGTGGAACTGCCCGTCGGACCATTCGCCCTCATAGCTGGACCCGTCCGCATAGGTGATCTGGCCCTGCCCGTCCGGCAGGCCATTTCGGAACTGCCCTTCATAAACAGACCCGTCGGGCTGGGTCAGCCGACCAGTCCCTTCAATGCGGCCCGCGATCCATGTACCTTCATACAGGTAACCGTCAGGCCCTGTCAGCCGCCCCTCGCCGTCGCGCTGGTCATTGGCGAACTGCCCTTCAAACACCAGCCCGTCGGCCTGCTCAACCCGCGCGGGGCCGTGGCGCTGGCCGTCACGAAATTCGCCGGTATGCACATCGCCGTTGGGCTGGGTCAGCACACCTTCGCCTGACAACTGCCCGTCGGCCCAGCCCCCCTCATAGACCAATCCGTCAGGGCGCGTCAGTGTGCCGGTGCCGTGGCGCAGATCAGCCTGCATCTCGCCTTCATATACCGCACCATCGGGGTAGGTGATGCGCCCCTGACCCTGACGCTGCCCGTCCGCCCAGTCCCCTTCATAGCGGTAGCCGTCGGGGCGGTTCAGAACCCCCGTGCCATGCGGCTGGCCCGCAACAAATGTGCCTTCATAGACAGAGGCATTGGCAAACACGCGGCTGCCCTGCCCTTCAATGGCGCCATCCAGCCAGTCGCCTTCATAGGTGGACCCGTCCGCGAATGTCATGCGGCCTGTGCCATGCGGGCGGCCTGCACTGAATTCCCCGTCATAGACAGCCCCTGACGGGTAGCGCGCCACACCCTGGCCGCTGATTTCACCATCCACCCAGTTGCCGGTGTATTCAAAGCCGTTTGGCAGCCGGTAAGTGCCCTGCCCGTGCTGCAAACCGTTCTGGAATTCACCTTCATAGATGCCGCCATCTTCATACTGGCGGGTCATGACCCCATCGACCTGGGCAATGGCGGGAAGTGCAACGGCCAATACACAGGCAACTGCCAAAGCGGGCACAGTGACCATTCTGAAGGCCATAACGCATTCTCCCTGTCTGTTCATTATGCGCGAGCCTAGTCAGGGGCATTCAGGCTGGCAAGAGCTTTCCTTTATCCTTGCGCCCCTTTCCTTGGGCGAACAACATGATATGTGATGCCAAAATATCAGCTGCCGGGACGATTTCATGACAGACCGCTTTCGCCTGACCCTTGGGCAACTGAACCCGGTGCTTGGGGACATAACCGGAAATGCCGCGCGCGCGCGGGACGCGTGGGCGCAGGCGCGCGATGCGGGTGCCGATATGCTGGCGCTGCCGGAAATGTTCCTGTCGGGCTACCAGACACAGGATCTGGTGTGGCGTCCGGCCTTTCAGGCCGATCTGCGCGCCGCGCTGGACAAGCTGGCGCAAGATTGCGCTGATGGCCCGATGTTGGGAATTGGTGTGCCGCTGATGCAGGAGGGGGCGCTGTATAACTGCTGGGTCGTGCTGGGCGGGGGTGGAATCCGCGCCACGATCCGCAAGCACCATTTGCCCAATACCAGTGTATTCGACGAAAAGCGCCTGTTCGCATCGGGCGATATTTCCGGCCCCTATGTCGCGGGTCCGCTGCGCATTGGCACCCCCATATGCGAAGATGCGTGGTTTGATGACGTGGCCGAGGCGCAGGCGGAATCCGGCGCGGAGTTGCTGCTGGTGCCCAACGGATCCCCCTATGCGCAGGCACGCTATGACACGCGGCTGGCCCATATGGTCGCGCGCGTCACTGAAACCGGCCTGCCGCTTGTCTATCTGAACCTTGTGGGCGGGCAGGATGATCAGGTTTTTGACGGGGCCAGTTTTGTGCTGAATCCGGGCGGAAAACTGGCGCTGCAACTGCCCGCGCATGAAGAAGCGATTGCCACGCTGGACTTCACCCGCACCGCAGACGGCTGGCGCGCGCAGGCGGGTCCGCGCGCGCATCTGCCCGACATGCTGGAGCAGGATTACCGCACAATGGTTGTGGGGCTGCGCGACTATCTGGGCAAATCGGGCTTTTCCAAGGTGGTGCTGGGTCTGTCCGGCGGCATCGATTCGGCGCTTGTGGCCACCATTGCCGCAGATGCGATAGGCGCTGCGAATGTGCATTGCATCATGCTGCCGTCGGAATACACATCCGCGCATTCTCTGGAAGATGCGGCTGCATTGGCGCGCAGCCTTGGGGCGCCGTTGGATGAAGTTGGCATAGAAGGGCCGCGCGCCGCACTGACGGACGCGCTTGCGCCGCTGTTTGCAGGCCGCAGTCCCGATGTGACCGAAGAAAACCTGCAATCGCGCTTGCGCGGCACAATTCTGATGGCAGTGTCCAACAAGACCGGCGCGCTGTTGTTGACCACCGGCAACAAATCCGAACTGGCTGTGGGCTATGCCACGATATATGGCGACATGAATGGCGGCTATAACCCCATCAAGGATATGTATAAATCGCGCGTTTTCGACATATGCCGCTGGCGCAACGCCAATTTCCGCGACTGGATGAACGGCCCCGAAGGTCAGGCCATCCCGCCGCGCATTATCGACAAACCCCCGTCGGCGGAACTGCGCGAGGACCAGCGCGATGATGACAGCCTGCCACCTTATGACGAACTGGACGCCATCCTGGAAGGGTTGATCGACAATGATCTGCCCGTGTCTGACCTGGTGGCGCAAGGGTTTGACCGCGACACTGTCAAGCGCGTGGAGCATCTGATCTATATCTCGGAATGGAAACGGTATCAGTCCGCGCCCGGACCACGGCTCAGCAACCGCGCCTTCTGGCTTGACCGGCGCTATCCGCTGGTCAATCGCTGGCGCGACGGCAGCTAAACGCCTGACGATACAAACGCGACCCTGTGTCGTTCACGCAACTGTAGCTTTCCCTTCCCGCAGGCAGGCGATAAAACTTGCCGAAATGGCATCAGGTTGCAGGTTTTAGACTGTGGAAATGACGCGCCATGGTGTATAGACCCAGCCATGCTGTGACGCGCGGCAAATGCGATAACCTGACATAAGATCAGGCCGGATCAAAGGCAAAGAGGGCAGGAATGCAAAGCAGTCGTTTATTTCGGTTTGGTGTGGGTCTGGTTCTGACCATAGGTCTTGCGGCCTGTCTGGATGGCACAGGTGGCAGCCAGTCAGGCAGCAACAGCGCGCCACGCGGGACGTCACAAACCGTCGAACGCGATGTAGAAGCGCCAAATGTCTTTTCAAAACGCGATGCAGGTCTGTGGGACGGTCGTCCGTCCCTTGGCGGTGTCTGGGTCGCCCACCCAGATGTGCGCGACCCCGAACGCGTGATCATCCGCAACACGGAAAACGGGCAGGAAACCATCGGCGCGCTGTTCCGGCGCGAACGCATGAATCCGGGACCGGTGTTTCAGGTATCCGCCGATGCTGCCGCAGCAGTCACCATGCTGGCCGGTGCGCCCACGCAGATCGAAGTGATCGCGCTGCGCACAGAAGATGTCCGCGTGGGCGCAGACGGCCCCGATGCGCCGCCCCCGCAAGCCGATGACGAACAAACGGCCGCAGCCGCCACTGCGGCGCCGACACAAGACCCCGCGCGTATGGCGGACACAGCAAGTGCATCACAGCAAAGCGACGACACCCCCATCGCCGTGCCAGCTGAAGAAGAGACTGCACAGCCGCGTCGCGGGCTGTTCTCGCGCATCTTCTCGCGCGACACACAACCCGATACGCCCGCAGGCGGTGTTGAAACCACCACGCTGGATGACGGCGCGCAACCACCCGCCCAAGCCAGTGCTGCGCCCGCTATGACCCGCGATGCGGCTGCCCCGCCCCCACCGGCACCGTCCCCTTCAACGCTGGACCGCCCCTTTATCCAGCTTGGTATTTTCAGTGTCGAAGCCAACGCACGCCGCGCGCAGGAAATGGCCGGCAATGCCGGACTGTCCGCCCGCGTTCATGCAGGCAGCACGCAAGGCAACGCCTTCTGGCGGGTTACGGCAGGGCCTGCGGCAACCGCACAGGAACGCCAACAGCTACTTGAACAAGTCAAGGCCTTGGGGTTCAATGACGCCTATGCCGTGCGCCGCTGACCGGCGCGCGACGACACCACCACAATGCCTGCCTTGCACCTGTGCAGACATGGACAAGACAGATTGACAGCAAGCGGGAACAACCTGATGCGCACCTTACTTCGCACCCATCTTCTTGGCCTTGCCTGCGCGGGGCTGGGCCTGACCGGCACTGGCACCGGCATGCAGGCGCTGGCCCAAACTGTGGCAGGGTTCGAAACCAACGCCACATCAGCCTATGTGCGCGACATGACCACGGGAACCGTGTTGCTGGACAAGGCCGCAGATGTGCCCCTGCCGCCTGCATCCATGTCAAAACTGATGACATTGCTGATGCTGTTCGAAGCGCTGGAAGATGAACGCCTGTCGCTGGACACCACGTTTACTGTATCGCAACGCGCCTATCAGATGGGCGGGTCGCGTATGTTTCTGGAACCCACCGACCGCCCCACAGCTGAAGATCTGATCCGCGGGATTGCGGTTCTGTCGGGCAATGATGCAACTGTCGTCGTGGCCGAAGGGCTGGCAGGCACCGAAGATGCCTTTGCGCAGATGGCCACGCGCCGCGCGCGGGAATTGGGCATGCGCAACACCACCATCGCCAATGCCTCGGGCTGGCCGGACCCCAACCACCTGATGTCCAAGCGCGATCTTGGCATTCTGGCCGAACACCTTATTACGACCTATCCGCAATATTACCCTTACCTGTCGGAACGGGAATTCACATGGAGCGGGATAACCCAACCCAACCGTGTGCCGCTTCTGGGTGCGGGGATCGGGCTGGACGGGCTGAAAACCGGCTTCACCTCGGCGGCGGGATATTCGTTGACCGGATCGGTGCAGCAAGGGGACCGTCGCATCATCTTTGCCTTTGGCGGGCTGGACAGCGAACGCGCCCGCGTGCAGGAAGCCGAAGCGATCATCAACTGGGCCTTTCGCCAGTTTGCACAAGTGACCATCGCGCGCGAAAACGAAGTCATGGCACAGGCCCCTGTGTGGCTGGGTGCGGAAGCCACCGTTCCGCTTGTCGTCGCCAAGGAAGCGAATATTCTGGTGCCTGCCATCGGCGCACGCGATCTGGATGCACGCGTGGTTTATGACGGGCCAATCCCTGCACCTGTCGCGGCAGGAACACAGCTTGGCCAACTGGTCGTCGACATTCCCGACATGGCGCAGATGCGTATTCCGCTGGTCGCGGGCGCTGATGTGGCCGAAGGTGGTTTCACCGTGCGCGCGCAGGCTGCCGCATCACGACTGGTCACCAAAATTCGTGGCGCCGGACAAGAGGCCCTGAACTAGGCATGCTAAAGCGCCCCGATACCGGCATTTTCCTGACCTTCGAAGGCATCGACGGGTCGGGCAAATCCACACAGGCGCGCGCTTTGGCCATGGCCTTGCAGGCGGGCGGGCACGACACGGTGCTGACCCGCGAACCGGGCGGGTCGACGGGGGCCGAGGCCATCCGCGCCCTGCTGGTCGAAGGGGCCGCAGACCGCTGGTCGCCCGAAACCGAAATCCTTTTGTTCAATGCCGCGCGCCGCGACCATCTGGAAAAGACTGTTTTGCCTGCACTGGCGCGCGGGGCCATCGTGATATCAGACAGGTTTGCCGATTCCACCCGCGTCTATCAAGGCGCCGCGCGCGCCAGTCTGCGCCCTTTGGTGGACCAGTTGCACGATCTGGTCATAGGCATGGAGCCGGACCTGACATTCGTGATCGACATGGACGCAAAAGCCGCGCTGTCACGCGGGCTTGCGCGCAATTCGGGCGAGGACAGGTTTGAAGATATGGGCGCGGATTTCCAGAAATCACTGCGCGCAGGTTTTCTGGAACTGGCCCATATGTCCCCCGAACGCGTGCAGGTGATTGACGGTACCCGCGACATGGCCGCAATCAGCGCCGATGTGCTGGCCGCCACACGCGCCTTCATGGACGCGCGTACATGAGCGATGCCACCGACCTGCCGCTTCCTGACCAGCTGGAAGGTGCGCCGCACCCGCGCCAGACGCCCGTTCTTTTTGGCCAACAAGGGGCAGAAAGCGCCTTTTTGCAGGCCAGCAATTCCGGCAGGCTGCATCATGGTTGGCTGATATGCGGCCCGCGCGGGGTGGGCAAGGCAACGCTGGCGTGGAAAATCGCGCGGTTTCTGCTGGCCAGTTCACTGGACGGGGACAGCATGTTTGCGCCTGACACGCTGGACATGCCCGAAGACCACCCCACTGTCAGGCGGGTGCGCGCGGGCGCGGATGGCGGTCTTCTGGTCATCCGGCGCGGGCGCGATGACAAGGGCAACCTGCGCCGCGATATTACCGTGGATGTCATGCGCAAATTGCACGGGTTTTTCGGGCTGTCGGCCACCGACGGCGGGCGGCGCGTGGTGATTGTGGATGCCGCCGACGACATGAACGCCAACGCAGCCAATGCGCTGCTGAAGGCGCTGGAAGAACCGCCCGCGAATGCCACCCTGCTGCTGGTCGCGCATCAACCCTCGCGCCTGTTGCCCACGATCCGGTCGCGCTGCCGCGAATTGCGGCTGCACCCGTTGCAGGGGCAGGACTTGCATTCAGCGCTGGAACAAGCTGGAATTTCCGACGCGCCCCCCGCGCTTGCGGAACTGTCCGGCGGGTCGGTGGGGGCGGCGGTGTCACTGGCGCAGGGCGGTGGTGCCGAGATATATCAACGGCTGGTCACGCTGTTTGCGGGACTGCCACGGCTGGACCGGCAAGCGGCCATCGCACTGGCCGAAATGACCGCAGGCAAGGGCAATGACGCACGGTTTGATCTGCTGCTGACCCTCTATGACCTGTTTCTGACGCGGCTGGCGCGCGCAGGCATTCTGGGACCGGGGCCTGAAGCGGTGCCGGGCGAAGCGGCCCTTCTGGCCCGCCTTGCCCCCCATGACGGGGCGGCGCGCGCCTATGCGGAACTGGCGCAGCGTCTGGGGGCACGCGCAAGACACGGGCGCGCAGTCAACCTTGACCCTGCCGCGCTGGTGCTTGATATGGTCTTGCAGACCGAAGCAGAGGCACGCAAGTTCCTTTGATCACACGCGCGGAGTGTTCATGCCCCAACCCCAGATCGTTGACAGCCATTGCCATCTTGATTTCCCCGAACTCTCGGTAGAACTGGACGCTGTGATTGACCGTGCACATGCGGCCGGTGTCACGCGCATGGTCACCATCTGCACCAAGCTGCGCAACCTGCCGCAGGTTCAGGCCATTGCCGAAACCTATGACAGCGTGTTCTTTGCCGCAGGCACCCATCCTATGAGTGTGGCAGATGAACCCATGGCAAGTGTAGCAGAACTGGTGGAACTGGCGGCCCATCCGAAAATGGTGGGCATTGGCGAGTCGGGGCTGGATTATCACTACACCGCCGACAGCAAGGACGTGCAGCAAGAAAGCCTGCGCACCCATATCGAAGCCGCGCGCCAGACCCGCCTGCCATTGATCATTCACGCCCGCGACGCAGACGATGACATGGCCCGCATTCTGACTGACGAATACCGCGCAGGCACCTATGACTGCGTGATGCACTGCTTCTCGTCCAGTGCGGAACTGGCACGCGCGGCGCTGGATCTGGGGTTTTATCTGTCCATGTCGGGCATATCAGCCTTTCCCAAAAGCGGGGGGTTGCGCGATATTTTCACGGCCGCCCCGCTGGACCGTATTTTGGTGGAAACCGACGCCCCCTATCTGGCCCCGCCCCCCTTTCGCGGCAGACGCAATGAACCGGCATATACGGTGCATACCGCAAAAATCGCAGCGCAGGCGTTCGGCATGGAGTATGCCGATTTTGCCGCAGCCACGTCGGCAAATTTTGACCGCCTGTTCTGGAAGGCCGCATAATGGCGGAATTGCGCGCCACCATTCTGGGCTGCGGGTCGTCGGGCGGTGTGCCACGTCTGGGCGGGCATTGGGGGGATTGCGACCCTGAAAACCCCCGTAACACGCGCCGCCGCTGTTCACTGCTGCTGGAACGCATCAATGATGCGGGGGGGCGAACGCAGGTGTTGATCGACACATCGCCCGACATGCGCGCGCAACTGCTGGATGCGGGTATCGGGCAATTGGATGCGGTGGTGTTCACCCATTCCCATGCCGATCATGTGCATGGCATAGATGATTTGCGCCAACTTGTGTTCAACACGGGCCAGCGCCTGGCCGTCTGGGCCGATGGCGCGACGCAGGATGCACTTTATTCGCGCTTTGGCTATGCGTTCACCCAGCCCGCCGGTTCCCCCTACCCGCCGATTCTGGACATGCACACAATTGATGGCGCGATCACCATTGACGGCGCAGGCGGCGCGTTGGTGCTGCATCCGATGCGCCTGAACCACGGGTCCATCGATGCGCTTGGTTTTCGGGCAGGCGGGCTGGCCTATACCCCCGATGTGGTGGAAATCTATACCGAAAGCTGGACCCTGCTTCAGGGGCTGGATATCTGGATTGTAGATGCCTTGCGCCGCAAACCACACCCGACCCATGCACATCTGGACATGACGCTGGACTGGATTGCGCGCGCCACCCCGAAACAAGCGGTGCTGACGAATATGCATATCGATCTGGACTATGTCAGCGTGGACACGGAAACGCCTGAAAATGTGACACCTGCCTATGACGGTATGGTGCTGCGGCTGGAGATCTGATGCAGGCGCTGGCGAATGTCATTTTGCCGGTTTTCCTGATTATCGGCTTTGGCTATGTCGCGCGCTGGCGCAAACTGATCACGGATGCCCATGTTGATGGCGTGGTGCTGTTTACCCAGAATTTCGCCATTCCCTGCTTGCTGTTCGTGGCCATCGCGCGGCTGGATCTGGGACAGGAGTTTGATCTGCGGCTGCTGGCCAGCTTCTATGCGGGGGCAATCATCTGCTTCGCGCTTGGGTTTGCGGGGGCGCGCTGGCTTTTCCGCCGCGACTGGGAAGATTGCGTGGCCATCGGCTTTGTCGCGTTGTTTTCAAATTCGCTGCTGCTGGGGCTGCCGATCACCGAACGCGCCTACGGGTCCGATGCGCTGGCCGCAAACTTTGCCATTATCGCGGTGCATTCGCCCATCTGCTACGGGATTGGCATTACCGCAATGGAACTGGTGCGCAACCGTGGCGGGCGCCTGCGCGATACCGGCGCGCGGGTGCTGAAGGCGATGTTCCGCAATGCGCTGGTGATCGGAATCGCCTTGGGGTTTATCGTCAACCTGTCGGGGCTGCCCATTCCCGGTGTCATGGATCAAGCGCTGGACATGATGGTGCGCGCGGCCCTGCCTGCGGCCCTGTTCGGACTGGGCGGGGTGCTGTATCGCTACCGCCCCGAAGGGGATTTGCGCACCATTGGTTTTGTTGTGGCCTTGTCGCTTATCGTGCATCCGGCCATCACCTTCGGGCTGGCCCATCTGCTGGGGCTTGGCACGCAAGGCATGCGGTCTGCCGTGGTCACGGCCGCGATGGCACCGGGGGTAAACGCCTATGTCTTTGCCAATCTTTACGGCCGCGCAAAACGTGTGGCGGCGTCCTCGGTGCTCATCGGGACGGCGGGCGTGATTATCACGGGCTGGGTCTGGTTGCAGATATTGCCCTGAGTGCAAGGCGTGTGGTTGTTTTTTGACTGAAGGGGCCGTTGGGGCTTGGATAAAGCCCGCGCCATCGGTGGGCCGGGGTCTGCCGGTCCGTCGCCAGTGAAGTTCACTTTATGCGGGCTGCATACTTCCATGATCAATAGCTTGGACTGCCATCAGAGTAATCGGCAGGCCGCGGGACGGCCCGCCGATGGCGCGGCGGCC
>JAFIEO010000027.1 GCA_020832445.1 Paracoccaceae bacterium | reverse complement strand
CGCGCGCTGGCAAGCCCAGCCTTGGTGCGCTCGCGGATCAGGGCGCGCTCGAACTCGGCGGCTGCACCCAGAACCTGCAGGGTGAACTTGCCCTGCGGCGATGCCGTGTCGATCGGATCCTGGATTGACCGAAAGAACGCGCCTTTGGCTTCCAGCCGTTCAATCACCTCCAGCAAATGCGACAGGGATCGTGCCAGCCGGTCGATGCGCACCACCACCAGCGTGTCGCCCTTTCCAACGCGCTCCAGCACCCGCGCCAGCACCGGCCGCGCACGATCACCGCCAGAAGCGTGTTCTTCATGAATCTCGACACAGCCTGCTGATTTTAGCGCCTGCGACTGGGGCAGGGGGGTCTGATCCTCGGTCGAGACCCGCGCATAACCTAGCAGGGGCATAAAATCCTGACTTTTGCAGTTACGGAAACTACAATAACACGACCGTTTGTAAACGAATGCAAGGGCTCTCTCTGTGGCCACGCTGTTGTAAAAGCCCTTGGTTTCCTTGCACTGAGCGCAATCAGAGCGAAGCTGTGCAACCTCGTGTAGCCATGCTATATATGTAGATCTGATGCAGTCGTACAAAACACTTGGGTAGTTTGCAAAATAAGTATATTTTGCGCACATGAAGCGCGAAAGCCCACCCCTGTATGACATACTGAGCGAAAGCCCCGACCATTCTGACGAGGCCATATCTGCCCCTGAAGAAGATTTGTGGTTTTTGCCGGGACCGCTTGAGGATGAGCCCGATTTTCTGCCGCCTGGCCCAGGGCCCGCTCCATCAGAGGCTACGCTCGTCGATGATTGGAAACAGGCCGAAGCCGGATTGGCCGCACGGCTTGCGCATATTGCGGGCAAGCTTGGGGCTTTGGATGATCGGCTGCTGCGCGGCCCTGAGGGGTGGCGGCATCGCCTGGCATTGATCGAGGCTGCGGAATTGAGTTGGTTTGCGGGGGACCGGATTGGCGCGGATCGACTGGCACTGTGGGTCGGGTTGCGCCTGTCTGGTGTGCAAGATGATGCGGCAGCTCTTGCCCGCGCCGGTTGGTCAGTGCGCAGACTGACCAGTGGGCCAGGTCCCGAGGCAGGGTTGGCAGAATTCCTCGGCCGTCATGAACCGGACAACAAGAATGAAGGGGATACGCAATTCTCTGATCACGCCCAGGCTTGGTCAGAGCTGATGGAGGCTGCGCATTTACTACATCCGATCAGCCGGGCTTGCATGGGTTATCACCTCTGGGCACTCGCGGGACTGGACGGGCAGGGGGGGCGGACTGAGGCCGCCATCACCGCCGCCCGCTTTGCAATGGGGCAGAGTAGAGGTGCAGTTTTTGCGCCGCTTGCCATGGGCGGGGCAGGGGGGCTACGCGCGAGTGGCACAGCTTGCGACCGCCTCAGTCGTTGGCTCGATGGGATGGAGGCTGCTATTCTGACCGCGATGCGTCAGCTTGATGACATCGAAGCTTGGGACCAACGCGCGCAAGCTGCGATGGGAAAACTGTCAGGCCGCACACCGCCAGCCCTTCGCCGCGTGCTGACCGAATGGCCGCTGATCTCGGCACCGATGGCCGAAGAGCTGACAGGTGCCAGCCGCGCTGCGGTTCAGCGCAATCTGGAGTGGATGGAAGCATGCGGGCTTATCCGGGAAGTGACAGGGCAGGGGCGGTTTCGGATGTGGCGGGTGACATCATGAATGTCACATGAGCGGTGGGCCAAAAATGGTGAAAAGCTGTAAGCCTAGTCCGCTTTCGTGACGCAGTCGGCCCAGATCGCGCAATCTGTCATGGACGCGTTGAGAGGTTTCAGCGTGATCTGGTTGTGTCTGGATTCTTTGTGCGTTTGTGTCATAAGTGACCAAGGCCCGGTTGGGTTCCGATCTTATGCGCTGGATCTGCGGTAACAAAGTGCGGTGCATCACGATTGCGGGTCGATGCGAAGAAATGAAGCCCGTCTGTTGGGGGATACGTGAACACTACTAAGCGCAAACCCGGCTGGCTTGTTCTGATCAAGCGCCTGATCCTTGTTATATATGGCCCCATTGCATTCATGTATATCGCGCTGGCCCCGATCTTTTGTGGTCGGAAGAATGGCTTTCGGAACTGGTATTGGCGCGCGGCCAGAAAACAGATCCAGATGCTGCTTTGGTTCCTCGATATTTTTGTCGACATTGATGCAGAAAGCCAGGCAAAGCTATCAAAAAACGACGGCGGTCTGATCATTGCGAACCACAAAAGTAACCTTGATGTTTTGGCGTTGGTGTCGGTGATTCCCGATGATCGCTGGGTGACATTCGGTGCGAAAATTGAGCTTACGAAGATACCTTTTTTCAAGGGCGGCTTTAAAGGTTCAGGGATACTTGTGGTCGACCGGAAAAACGGAAAGACGGCACTGCAAAGCCTGATAGATGGGTACTCCCGCGCTGACCCGCGTGTTTCTCTTGTGTTGTTTCCTGAAGGCACGCGTGTTGATGGCCCCGCGCTTGGTAAGTTCAAAGCGGGCTCTATGCGGATTGCACAGGAGCTTGAGAAATCAATCCAGCCCATTTGCATCTTTGGCGCATATGAGCTGATGCCGCGTCGCCGCGTGTTTTCAGGCACAGGCTGCATTAAAGTTCGGGTTTTGGAAAGCTTCGATGTTCAGGTCGAGGTACCTGTCACGAATGAAATGCAACGCCTGCAAACCTACGTCGCCGACCACTATGAGACGCTGCAAGATGCGACCTAGACCACATGTTCGCCTGAGATAGGGCGACCCGTCTCACAGTATGCTGGTTCGAGGATTGCGCCGGATGTCCTGGCGCAGAGCCTCTCGCATAGGAGACGAGTCATGGATAAGCATATCACCTACATCGGTTTGGATGTTCACAAAGAAACGATAGCGGTTGCTTTGGCAGTGGGCGACCAGTGCTTTTTTGAAATCACGACTATCCCTCCTGAATTTTCCAGTTTCAGGATAGTTGCGCCACACAGATTGAGGCAGAGCCGATTTAAGGGCAAAGCGACACCGGCGCAGGTGCCTGACCTTGCTTGCCCCGACGTCAGAGCGCGTTTGACATGCGCACAATGCCCTCGCCCAGTGTTTCCAGCGCAAGCGCCAGATCCTCGCGCCGGGTATCCTCTGCCGGGTTGTGGCTGATGCCGCCGATGGACGGCGCGAAGATCATTGCCGTGGGCAAGATACGCGCCACATTGGAGGCATCGTGCAATGCGCCCGATGGCATCACCTGCCAACGGCCCGGCACACGACTCTCTGCCGCCTGTTCCAGCGCATGACGCAATCGCAGGTCCATCGGGACCGGCGCGACAGAAAAACCCGGTGTGGCAATCAGCTTCAGGCCGCGCGCATCTGCGACCTGTTCGGCAATTGTCGTCGCAGTCTTGGCCATTCGGTCCAGAAGGCCGGCGTCCGCGTCGCGCATCTGAACCGTGAACGTGACAGCACCTGGCACGATGGATGCGGCATTGGGCTCTGCCACCACGCGGCCCAGCGTCCAGACCGTGCGCTCATCCGCAAGGCTGGCGAAGGCGTCGTTCAGGGCCACTGCATAGGCGACATAGCCTTGCAGCGCATCGCGCCGCATGGGCATCGGAGTTGTGCCTGCATGATTGGCCTCTCCTTCGAAACGCAGGGTCCATTGCCGCACACCGACAATCGCCTCGACAACACCCACAGCCCCTTGCGTCCGATCCAGAACCGGGCCTTGTTCGATATGGGGCTCAATATAGGCAACAAAGCGATCGGGCGAAACCGCGCCAAGCGGGCCGATTTCGGACGCCCGTTGTCGGGCTTGGGCAAAGCGGATCGGGTCTGTATGGGCGTCCTGATCTTCGCAAGCGTCGGCTTCGGCCATACTCATCTCGCCGGACCAGACAGAGCTGCCGGTCAAACGGCCAAACCGCCCCTCTTCATCCTGAAAGGACACTACGGCAACGCGCGGCCCATCCCCTTCAAGCGCAGCGCGCGCCAGTTCCAGCCCACAGGCAACCCCCCAGATTCCGTCCAGCCAGCCCCCAAGCGGCTGGGTATCGCTGTGCGATCCGACCAGCAGACAGGGTTCATCACCCGGTGGCAATCCGAAGACATTGCCGCAGGAATCCACCACAACTTCCAGCCCTGCCGATTGCATCTGTTCGACCAGCCAGCGCCGGGCCTCGACATCCGCGTCGGAAAAGGCGCGCCGGGCAACGCCCGTGCCTTGCACGCCAATAGTGCGCAGGTGATCCAGTTCGGCTAGCATGCGGTCGGGGTTGACTGTCAGGCGGGGCATGGTGACGGGTCCTGTTGCTGGGTCTGGCTGCAAATGGACCTGTTTCAGACCCGGATTGCAACCACCGCCCCGGCGGCTCGACGAAAAAAATCCGTCAGGTCGGGTGCTTCTGGCCCCCGGACGCAGGCGACTGCCTGGCCGTGATCGCATCTGCCCTGATCCTGACCTGCTGCTCTCATGGCGCGTCGCAGGGCAGCGCTTCAGGCAGGCTCAACACTGACTTGCACGGATGTCGCGTTGCCGTTAAATCTGAGATACAGAAGCAAATGAAATCAACGACCTTCCTTTGCCCTTAAATGTGATATTTTGCCCTTAATTGCGATTTCGTTGCCCATAACTCTGAGACAGCGTTCAAGCGGAACCAGTTCAGTTATACCTAATGAAATCCAATTGTTAGCTTAGTTGTCTCATATTTATGGGCAAGAATTTGGGAGCAAGAAGACCGCCAAAGCGTTCTGTCTCATCGTTAAGGGCAACGCGACACTAGGTCTGGTCGTCGAACGTCAGGGCAGAGCAGAAAATGACGCAGGCCAGCATGAGAGCCGCGACAAGCCACAGCACGTCTGTTCCCAGCCAGCCGCCAATCACCAGAATGCAAGATCCGAAAGTCATTGAAAAGCTTTGCCAGATGCCGACAGCCTGCGCCTGCAGGGATTGGGGCATTTTCTCCTGCATGACCGTGAACCCGATGGTGCCCGTCACACCTGCACCAAGCGCCATGACCACGATGGCCGCGAATATCACCCAAAGCGATGACCCGAAAATGTGCAACCCAAGGACCAGAAACGCAGCAACCGCACTTATGCGGAAAACATGCACCAGTCTTGCCTTTTCATACAGCAGGGGTGCCACGACCGACACAACCGCGCTCGCAATCAGGCTGGCGATCAAGGCCAGCGATAATACGCTCGGGGGGAAGTTTTCGGCGCGAAGGATCAGCGGCAGGAAGATATCTTCGTAAACATCCGATGCGGTCAGAAGCAATGCGCTGCAGATCGCCGCGTTTCGGATCACGACTGTAGATCTCAGCTGTGTAAAAACCCTGCGCACAAGATGCCAGAAATGCGAATTCCCGGACCCCTCAAATCTCTGGGGGAACCGGTCACGCGGAAAACTGGCCCATGTGGCAAGCGTACTTGCCGCGACACAGAGCACGGCAATCCCCAGAGATGTCGCAGCCATGCCGCGGTCATTCAAAAGGCCCGCAAGCCAGAAGCCCGCCACGCTTCCGATCAACATGGCCAGCCCGTTCACAGCATTGAAATCGATAAGCCGCCGTCCCGCAAGACGCACGATCGCAGGCGCACGCGACAGATCCGCTGTCACGGAAGGCCCGAGTGAAAAATAAGTCACGATTGCAATAATCGCCAGCACAGGCAGCGTCATCAGATCCAGCGCCAGCAGACTGAAACAGATGGCCGCCCCGAGCAATGCCGCCAGCTTGGAGCGCAGCAGCAGTTTCCGGGCACCGATCCGCGCAACGGCTGGCCCGGACACAAGCACACCGATATTCAGCGGCAAGACAATCGTCAGCATCATCAGGCCGAAAATGAAATCCGAAGTGTTTTGCTCCAGCACCCACCAGACCATCGTCAGAAAGACTAGTGACGCGGCGATGGCGCCGAAAAAATCCGCAACCAGAATACCCGACAGGATTGCATCCCCCAGACGGAAGCGAAGGGCGTGATGCTTTCTGCTGTCCTGATACGGTCTTACCATAGGGCGGAGCGTTCCGTATCCTTGCCATCTGCGCAGCGTTGTATCAGTCCCGCAAGGGTTTTGGGCTGTTCCAGAGGAATGGCATGGCCCGCCTTGGAAACGACGAAATAGCCCCGGCAAGAGCGCAAGCTCATGGCCGCACGATGCGCGACCGGCGCAGGCAGGATGCTGGACAAAGCCCCGCGCAGGACGGCCACGGGGCACCGAATTGCCGCCAGAAGCTTCCAGCAATCAAGCGGCAAACCTGCCTCTGTCACATCAAAATCCAGGACCGAGGGATCAACCGAATGCCGCGCGTGATCCGGCAGGCTGCGGGTCGCGGCGCAGAGATATTGCCTAACGGCATCCGGGGCACATAAAGGCAGCCGGTTGACAGCAATTCCTGTCAGGATCGCCCCATCGAAGGGGGCATGGTTCAACGCATCAACATGGTCATGAACCGCGTGCATCCCGTCGTCACCGGGATCGGGGTTCATGTCGATCAGCACCAGTGTTTTCAACGGGATTATCTCTCGCGCGGCAATATAGGTGGCGATCCTGCCACCAAGCGAATGCCCTGCAAGGCAGACTGGCCCCGCGACCTGCCGCTCGATGACCTGAGATACACGCGCGGCTGTGTCAGGCAGTCCATAATGCCCGTCCGCACACCATTGCGACCCCCAGTGCCCCGGCAGTTCGACTGCAAGGATATTTCCGGCATGCGTGTCCTGCAACGCATCGACAGTGGCATGCCAGACATCCGCACCGTCACCCATGCCATGCAGCAAGACGATGGTCGCAGCCTGTAGATCGCGCCCCGCCCAATGCAAAAACCGCAAGCCTTCATCCTGCCCGACCCTCGGGTCTGATTTTGGCGCATGGGCACGCGCGTCAGCAAAAGAGCCGCGCAGATATTCAGGCGGTGTCATGCTGATCGCCACGCGCTTGCGCCATGCGCAGCCGCTCGCTTGCAGGCCGGATATCGGGCCATGCCTCATTGACATAGGCAAGGCAGTCTTCTTTCGATCCTGTCGGACCAACCTGCTGCCACCCTGCGGGAATGTCACGCTCCGCCGGCCAGAGCGAGTGTTGCTCCTCTGCATTTACGAGGACAATGAACTCGTCAAATCCATCCATGTAGTTTCTCCATTCTTGACCAATAGGATCGCGTCAGTTTGCGTTTTTACCGCCAATGCCCGACCAGCCACGCGACAGAGGGCCTGATCTCGTCGAAACCGGCGGTGCAGGAACAAACCTCTGCCGGGTCTCCATGCGTTTTTTCAGGCGACATCATGTCAGTTTCAGGAAGGTGGCTGTCCTGCGCCTTATCCAGCCCGATGAAACTGCGGATCGCGGGTGCCAGCCAGCTTGACGGATGCGCGCCCTCCGTTTCCAGAAGCGCAAGAGCCGCATCGGCCCATTGGGCGGCATCAAGCAATCGCATCTTCTTGCCACAAGCTTCGAAGCTTCGGACAAGATCCGTGCTGGAAAGGGTCTCATGTCGGTAAATATGGCTGACATGATGCGCGTCGGGTGCCGCATTGAGCAAGCCCACAATCTGCTCTGACGCCCTGTCGACGCTGATCCACGGCCATGGGAAATGCTCCAGCATCGTAGGAACAGCGCCTGCATCATGGCATAGCCGCAAGAAGGCATTCGTTGCATCGCTTGCAGGGTAGTGGCCGCTGCCGCTGTCGCCGATCACCGCGCCGGGGCGCTGAATGCGTGCGTCATAGCCTTGGGCGCGCGCCGCCTCGACCATCCTCTCGGCGGTCCATTTCGACAGGCTGTATCCAAGATCAAGCGGCGGGGTCACTTCCGTCGCGGGGACCGGCTCCAATGTCGGGCTGCCCATGGCATCCAGCACAGAAAGTGTTGAAATGTAATGCAGTGTTTTCGCACGACCCTGTGCCATCATCTCGAACAAGGGTAACAAGCTGATCGTATTGGCCATGCGCAGATGCGAATAGGGGGCCAGCATGTTCAGCAAGGCACCATTATGCACGATGATGTCAACAGTCTCTGCCAGTGCCCTGCGACTGTCCGGCGACAGCCCGAAACCCGGCACGGCGATGTCGCCCAAAATGCAGCTGATCCGGTCTTGGCATTTGGTAATCTCCTCTGGCGGCATGATCCCGCCCAGAGCATCGATCAGCCGCCGATATCCTTCCTCTGCGCTCTCG
This sequence comes from Paracoccaceae bacterium, assembly GCA_020832445.1. GTDB lineage: Bacteria > Pseudomonadota > Alphaproteobacteria > Rhodobacterales > Rhodobacteraceae > Roseinatronobacter. The sequence goes on along the minus strand of JAFIEO010000027.1, from coordinate 347 downwards.
CCGCGCACAAGGCACAAAATCCGGGCATGGGAGTTGAGCAGCAGATCACGCAGCAGATAGCGCCCAAGAAAGCCGGTCGCCCCGGTCAGCAAGACCGTCCCGGCCGCCGCAAGTGAGGGCGCGTCACCAATGACAGGGGGCGCAAGGGTTGCGGCCTGCGCAAGATCATCCTCGACCCGCCCTAGGTCTGAGCTATCCCCCATATCGCCTTCTTCGACCCGGCTGTCGATGATCTGTGCGAGGGCTGCGATATCGGGGGTCTCGAACAGGGTGCGGATGGGCAGGCTGATCGCGAGGGCGGCTTCCAGACGCGCGGCAAGGCGCACCGCCATCAGCGAATGGCCGCC
>JAFIEO010000028.1 GCA_020832445.1 Paracoccaceae bacterium | reverse complement strand
GCCGCCCGCGCGGCCTGCGGCCTTGATTCCGCACCTTGGGGTGTCAGCTTCAGGCCAGAATTCCCCCCCGCTTCCAGCCCACAGGCGCTTTCGGTCTTGCCCAGCACCGGTGCGAACTGGCACAAGCGGGCCATCCCTGCGCCCAGCGAAAGGTCCGGTTCATGAAAATCGCCAGTTTCAACATCAACGGTATCAAGGCCCGCGCAGGCGCGCTGACGCGCTGGCTGGATGACGCATCGCCGGACCTGCTGGTGATGCAGGAAATCAAATCCACCGACGAGACATTCCCGCGTGAGCTGATCGAGGACCGCGGCTATAATCTGCACACGCATGGGCAAAAAGGGTTCAACGGCGTGGCAATTGCCAGCAAACTGCCGCTGGAAGATGTGGTCTGCGGCCTGCCCGGCGATGAGGACGATGTGCAGGCCCGCTGGATAGAAGCCACAGTCACAGGCGACAGCCACGCGCTGCGGGTGTGCGGGCTGTATCTGCCCAACGGAAACCCGGTTGAACTGGACGCGCAGGGCCAGCCGGTGGCGGGCGGCAAATACGCCTATAAGCTGGCATGGATGGCCCGCATGGAGAACCGCTTGCGCGATCTGCTGGCCATGGAAATACCGCTCGCGGTGATGGGGGATTACAACATCATCCCGCAGGCCGAAGATGCCGCGCGCCCCGATGCATGGACGGATGACGCGCTGTTTCGCCTGCCTTCGCGCAGGGCGTTCCGGCGCATGATGCATCTGGGGTTTACCGACGCCTTGCACGCCATCAATCCGGCGCCGGGGCAATACACGTTCTGGGATTATCAGGCGGGGGCATGGGCGCGCAATGACGGCATCCGCATTGACCATATCTTGCTGAATGCCCATGCCGCCGATCTGTTGCGCGATTGCCGGATCGACACGGAAACGCGCGCGGGCGAAAAACCGTCAGACCATGTGCCCATCTGGGCGGAACTGGCCGTATAACGCATCATCCTGTCCGGGAACCGCGCTGATTTGCCCGGAGGGCCGCAAGGGACAGCCGCTTAAAACTCCCGCGTTGCGCCAAGTGATGCACGCAGGTTGCTGAAGGACCGTGACGGAATATTGCTGTCCTGACGTTCCATCCCTAAATGCAGCACAGGTGCAAACCCCTGCACTGCCAGTTCGCGGTGCATCAGCGATGCGATCAGGCTGACATTGGTATCACGCGCGGGTGCAAATTGCGGCAATAGCGGGTTGGACGCGGCATATTGGGTCTGGGATGCAGCCACGCTAAGGCCCGTGGTGATACCGCCTGTATGCGCATATTGCCCGCCAAAATTCACACCGATATCGCTGCGCGTGTTGAAATCCATGGTCGCGTTCATCTTGGACAGCGTAACCCCCCCGTCCAGTCTGATTTGCGGGGTCAGAATATGGATTGTGTTGACAGACAGCGCCGTGCGCCACCCGTCCATCGCGTCATTGGCAACTTGCGGGTAGCGCAACCTGTCGACATTTGCCCGCAGCGACACATGCGTGCGCGCCCCGAAACGGCGCTGGAAACTGGCATAGACACCAACCCCTTCCAAAACGCGCCCCGCATCCGTGAACGCCGCCTGCAACGTTATGCCTGCACCAATCTGGCGGCCGTGATCACCCAATACCACCACACCCAGTTCATTGCGCACACGCCAGCTGTTCAGGCGGCTTTCTTCAAACACCTGCCCGTTGGCCATGACATGCACACGCCCGCGCAAATCCTGCCCCAGACGCGGCAACCATGTCGCCCCAAGCCCCAGATCCACGCCAACCCCGCTTTTGACAGGGGCCAGCGGCAAGGGAATGAAACCACCAACCATGACATGGCTTTCGCCAGACGCCCGCGTGGGGTTTGTTTGCGGCACAATGGCAAAACTGGCATGGCCCTGCCATGTCTTGCGCCGGTCCATGGCGGTCATGTATTCCTGAATGGCCGCGATTTCCCCCAGCGACAACTGCCCCGCCAATGCGCTGTCGAAATGATACCTTGCGCGCTCATCCTGTTCGGTCAGGTAAAGCGCGCGCGCCAGTTCCAGCCGGAACCGCGTGACCTGCGGGGCAAGGGTGACAGTCCGTTCCAGATGCGGCAGCGCGGTGCGCGGGGCGCTTTCGCGCATATGCGACAGCCCGATAATCCACGCCTGTTCAACTTCATCTTCTGCGGTCTCAATGGTTGCATTTTGGGCGGCCACACGCGCGGCGCCGAAATCTTCGGCCACCATCAGCCGCCCGGCCTGTTCCAGCGTCTGTGCCTGAAGGCTGCCAGCGGCACACCAAAACGCAACCACAAGCGCCAGAGCCTTGTCTGAAAAATACATTTTACTGCTCAATACTACAGCGGCATTCGCCACCATTTTTATAGATTTTCCTGATTCTTTCGCAATTTGCTGCGCAAGTCAATGAAACTGCACAGCCTGCGTGCATATCTTAACCGCTGGTCAATGAAATTGACGCAGTCTTGTCGCGCATAACAACCCTGACAGGTCCCGCCATGCGCTACCGCCCCCGAAGACATCGCCTGACCATGCCTGTCGGAATAATCCGCAACGGCACACGCGTTCTGTCACATCTGCTCGATGTGTCCGATGCGGGGGTGAAGCTGCAAACCAGTCTGGAAACGCGACCGGGCGAAGTGTTGCAATTGCATGCGAAAGGGGCTGTCGTTATGGCCGAAGTGCGCTGGATTAAGGGCAACCAGATTGGTTTGCAATTCACCAAGGGCGGGTCTGCGGCGGACAAGTCGCGCTTCCTGCTGCGCCTGATGCCGGAAAAGCACCATGTCACCGGCGCAAGGGTCCATGGGTTTACCGAATTATAGCGGCAGAATGTGCGCCCGTGGGGGGGGGTGGATCAGCTTGCAGCGGGGTGGTTTCGGCCTTTTGCGGACGTTCATGCTGGGAATAAGCCCGCGCTATCGGTGGGCCGGGGTCTGCCGATCCAACGCCAGTGAAGTTCACTTTATGCAAGCTGCATACTCCTGTGCTCAAAGGCTTGGCGTGTCGCTGGCCAAATCGGCAGGCCGCGGGACGGCCCGCCGATGGCGCGGCGGGCTGCGCCCTTTGCTCCGCGCCTTGGGGTGTCAGCTTCAGGCCAAAACCAACGCCCCCGTGACCTGCAACAGGCTTTAAACCTTTTCCGCCCTGGCCACCTGCGCTTGCAGGCGCGCCACTTCCTGTCGCAATCCGCGCACCAGCGCTTCTGCAAAGCGGTTCAACCGCGCCACACGGCGGTCATCCAGATGCCGGATCAGAAAGAAACTGCGCGACAGGCTGAACGTATCGGGCAGAACACGTTGGATATCGGCCCCTGCGGGAATGGCAAAATCATGCACCACCGCAACCCCTGCCCCGCTGCGCACCCAGTTGAACTGCACCGCGACCGAATTCGATGTCAGCGCCACCTGCTCCAGCCCCAGTTGCGCCAGATAATCCAGTTCGCGGTCAAAAATCATGTCAGGAATGTAGCCAATCACCCGATGCGCGCGCAGATCCTGCAAATTCCTGATCGGGGGGTGGGCCGCCAGATAGCGCTTTGATGCCGCCAGATGCAGCTCGTACTCAGTGATTTTCTGCACCGACAACCGCCCTGCTTCGGGGGCCGACACGCCAATGGCCATATCGGCCTCGCGCCGCGACAGGTTGAACACACGCGGCAACGCGATGATCTGCACCTCCAGTGCTGGGTTTTCCGCGCAGATCGCCGCCACGACTTGCGGCAACAGGTAATTCGCACATCCGTCAGGTGCCCCGATGCGGATTTGTCCCGACAGGCCGGTTCCGCCGGTGGCCTGCGCGGCGTCGCTGGCGGCAATCAATGCGGTTTCGGCCTCGATGGCGTGGGGCAACAGGCGCGCGCCGTCATCTGTCAGCGCATAACCCTGATGCGAGCGCGTGAACAAACGCCGCCCCAACCCGTCTTCCAGCCGCGTGATGCGGCGGCCCACAGTGGCCGGGTCCAGCCGCAACATCTGCCCTGCCCGCCCAAGGCTTTCGCCCCGCGCAAGCGCCAGAAACACACGCATGTCATCCCAATCCATCATCATGACAGCCAACGTCACCCTTTGCAAAAATGCAAGACCATTTTGGATTAATCCCTGTTCCCAGCGCGAAAATGCAAGACTATGCTGCGGTCAAATCATCGGACAGGAGGATAGCATGCGAGAGCTTTCACATTGGATTGACGGGCAGCGCGTTTCAGGCACATCAGGGCGCTTCGCCGATGTGTTCAACCCCGCCACGGGCGAGGTTCAGGCGCGTGTTCCGCTGGCGTCCAAGGACGAGTTGGATGACGCGGTCGCGCGTGCAGCAACCGCACAGGTCAAATGGGGCGCCACAAACCCCCAACGCCGCGCACGCGTCATGATGGCGGCGGTTCAGCTGATCAACCGTGACATGGACAAGCTGGCGGAGCAGCTGTCATCCGAGCATGGCAAGACATTCCCCGATGCCAAGGGTGATATCCAGCGCGGGCTGGAAGTGATCGAATATTGCATCGGTGCGCCGCAATTGCTGAAGGGCGAATTCACCGACAGCGCTGGCCCCGGCATTGACATGTATTCCATGCGCCAGCCGCTGGGCGTGGTTGCGGGCATCACGCCATTCAACTTTCCAGCCATGATTCCGCTGTGGAAAATGGGGCCTGCACTGGCCTGCGGCAATGCGATGATCCTGAAACCGTCTGAACGCGACCCGTCCGTGCCACTGATGCTGGCCGAGATTTTCAAGGAAGCCGGCCTGCCTGACGGCGTGCTGCAAGTGGTCAATGGCGACAAGGAATCGGTCGATGCGATTCTGGACAATGAGATCATTCAGGCCGTGGGCTTTGTAGGCTCCACCCCGATTGCGCATTACATCTATTCGCGCGGATGTGCTGCGGGCAAGCGCGTGCAGTGTTTTGGTGGCGCAAAAAACCACATGATCATCATGCCCGATGCCGATATGGACCTTGCCGCCGACGCGCTGGTGGGCGCGGGTTATGGGGCAGCAGGGGAACGTTGCATGGCAATTTCGGTCGCCGTGCCCGTGGGCGAAGGCACGGCAGAGGCCCTGCGCGAGCGGCTGATCCCCAAGATCGAGGCGCTGAAAGTAGGCCCCTGGACCGCAGGCGATGATGTGGATTACGGCCCCGTTGTCACCACTGCCGCCAAGGAAAACATCGAACGGCTGGTGGATCTCGGCGTGGAACAAGGGGCCGAACTGGTGGTCGATGGTCGCGGGTTCACCCTGCAAGGCTATGAGGACGGCTTCTTTGTCGGCCCCCATCTGTTTGACCATGTCACGCCTGATATGGACATCTATCGCAAGGAAATATTCGGCCCTGTCCTGTCGATGGTGCGCGCCGCCAGCTATGAAGAAGCAATCGGTCTGGCGATGGATCATGAATATGGCAATGGCACCGCAATCTTTACCCGCGACGGGGACGCCGCGCGCGATTTTGCGCACCGTATCAATATTGGAATGGTGGGCATCAATGTGCCGATCCCCGTGCCGCTGGCCTATCACACTTTCGGGGGCTGGAAGAAATCGGGCTTTGGCGATCTGAACCAGCACGGGCCGGATGCGTTCAAATTCTACACCCGCACCAAAACCGTAACATCGCGCTGGCCAAGCGGGATCAAGGAAGGGGCGGCTTTCAACTTCAAGGCCATGGACTAAGACCATAAGGGGGGCTTCGCGCCCCCCTCTTGGCGCTGGCGCGCCAATTCACCCCTTGCGGAGTATTTTGCGGCAAGATGAAATATTGCTGAAAGATTCCCGCACTATCGGGGTTCTGGAGTTATTGGGAGGATGCAATGGATTTCAGTTTGACCGAGGAGTCGGACGCGATTTTTGACATGGCGCGTGCGTTCGGGGCCGAGCATATCGCACCCTTTGCCCGCGAGTGGGAAGCGCAAGGCACCATCCCGAAAGAATTGTGGGGCAAACTGTCAGAGCTGGGCTTTGGGGGCCTCTATGTGCGCGAAGAAAGTGGCGGCGCGGGATTGTCGCGGCTGGATGCGACGCTGATATTTGAAGCCCTGTCCATGGCCTGCCCGTCAGTTGCGGCGTTTTTGTCCATTCACAACATGTGCGCGGCCATGATCGACAAATTCGGGTCCGACCAGATGCGCACTGATCTGTTGCCGCGTGTGGTGGGGCTGGAGTGTTTCATGTCCTATTGCCTGACCGAACCGGGGTCCGGGTCGGATGCGGCGGCGCTGAAAACGCGCGCCACACGCGACAATGACGGCTATGCGCTGAACGGCACGAAGGCATTCATTTCGGGCGCGGGTTATTCGGACGGCTACATTGTTATGGCGCGCACAGGCGAGCATGGACCGCGCGGCATATCTGCGCTGGTGGTGATGGATGGCGCGCAGGGCCTGAGTTTCGGCGGGCTGGAGGACAAGATGGGCTGGCGGTCCCAGCCCACGCGTCAGGTGCAGTTCGATGATTGCCATGTGGGGGCGGACGCCCTGCTGGGCGAAGAAGGGCACGGGTTCCGCTATGCCATGGCGGGCCTTGACGGGGGGCGGCTGAATATCGCGGCCTGCTCGCTTGGCGGGGCGCAGGCGGCGCTTGATGCGACATTGGCCTATATGAGTGAACGCCGCGCCTTTGGCCAAAGCATCGACCAGTTCCAGGCGCTGCAATTCCGGCTGGCGGATATGGAGATCGAGATGCAGGCCGCACGCGTGTTCTTGCGTCAGGCGGCGTGGAAGCTGGACCAAGGCGCGCCGGATGCGACGAAATTCTGCGCCATGGCCAAGAAATTCGTGACCGAAGCGGGCAGCCGCGTGGCTGATCAATGCCTGCAATTACATGGCGGTTATGGATATTTAGGCGATTACGGCATTGAAAAACTGGTGCGTGACCTGCGGGTTCACCAGATCCTGGAGGGGACGAATGAAATCATGCGCCTGATTGTTGCGCGCCAGATGCTGGCGGCGCGCTGATGGCTGATATTCATATCCGCCGCGAAGGGCGCGCAGGGCGCATTACCCTGACCCGTGCAAAAGCGCTGAATGCGCTGAGTTATGACATGTGCATGTCCATAGATACAGCACTGGTGGACTGGGCCGATGATGACAGCGTGGCCATAATCGTGATCGATGCCGAAGGGCAAAAAGCGTTCTGCGCAGGTGGCGATATTGCGCAGATGTATGAAACCGGCCGCGCGGGTGATTTCAGCTATGGCCGGAAATTCTGGGCCGATGAATACCGCATGAATGCGCGGCTGGCGGAATACAAAAAACCCGTCGTCAGCTTCCTGCAAGGTTTTGTCATGGGTGGCGGCGTGGGTGTGGGCTGTCATGCCAGTCACCGTATCGTGTGCGAAAGCAGCCAGATCGCGATGCCTGAATGCAGTATTGGCCTGATACCGGATGTTGGCGGCACATATTTGCTGGCCCGCGCCCCCGGACAGCTTGGCGCATATCTGGGCCTGACAGGCGCGCGCATGGGCGCAGGTGACGCCATTCGCGCGGGGTTTGCCGATCTATTTGTGCCTGAAGCTGACTGGGACAGCATCAAGGCCGCGCTGGTTGCTACGGGCAGCACTGACGCGCTGAATGCGGGGAGACAGGCGCCGCAGGGGCAACTGGCGGCGCATCAGGGTGTGATTGATGCCGCGTTCGGGCACCGTCGGCTTTCCGACATTGTCGCGTCGCTGAACAAGGATGGATCGGATTTCGCGCAACGCACGGCAGCCACGCTGCGGCGCAATTCACCCCTGGCAATGGCCTGTGCCTTGGAAATGCTGCGCGCATGCAGCAAGCACGCGACCATCCGTGATGCACTTGCGCAGGAATTTCGCTTCACATGGCGGTCGATGGAACATGCGGATTTTCTGGAAGGCATTCGCGCCGCCATCATCGACAAGGACCGCACACCACACTGGCGCCATGACAGCATTGATGCAGTGCGCGATGCAGATGTGGCCGCGATGCTGGCACCCTTGGGACCGGATGAACTGACATTTGCCACAAGCGGGAAGGATTGAGCATGAAAATCGGGTTTATCGGATTGGGCAATATGGGCGGGCCTATGGCCGCCAATCTGGCCAGTGCAGGTCATAAGGTCACAGGGTTCGATCTTGTGGCCCCCTGCCCGCAAGGGGTGGCGCGCGCGACCAGCGCAACCGATGCCGCGGAAGGCGCGGATGTGGTCATAACAATGCTACCCAATGGCGCGATCCTGCGCGATGTCGCCGCATCGGTCATTCCCGCCATGCGCGCGGGCGCGGTGCTGTGTGACTGCTCCACCGTCGATGTGGACAGCGCGCGCGTGGTTGCACAGCAGGCCGTTGCCGCAGGGCTTGGCGCGCTGGACGCGCCCGTGTCGGGCGGGGTTGGCGGGGCCAGCGCGGGCACATTGACCTTTATGGCCGGCGGGTCCGACGCCGCGTTTGCGACCGTCCTGCCGCTGTTTGACATCATGGGCCAGAAGGCCGTTCATTGCGGCTCATCTGGCGCTGGTCAGGCGGCAAAAATTTGCAACAACATGATCCTTGGCGCCACAATGGCCGTCACCTGCGAGGCGTTTGCGCTGGCCGACAAGCTGGGACTGGACCGCGCGCGCATGTTCGATGTGGTGTCCACATCATCGGGCTATAGCTGGTCAATGAATGCCTATTGCCCCGCCCCCGGCATCGGCCCGCAAAGCCCTGCTGACAATGACTACAAGCCGGGCTTTGCGGCGGAACTGATGCTGAAGGATCTGCGCCTGTCCCAGCAAGCCGCCGAAAGCGTGGACGCCCCGACCCCCATCGGCGCACGCGCAACCGAACTCTATGCCCGTTTTGTCGAAGATGAGGGTGGCAAGGGGCGCGACTTTTCGGCGCTGCTGCCGCATTTCGCGGGGCGCGGGCGCGGCTGATGGGATGGGCGGCGCGCGCCCTGCCGGGGCTGGACCCGCACAGGGTTGCGCAACTTGACGCCCTGCCCCGACAAACCTGCGCACCAGATTTGCGCCTGTTTCACGCAGGCGATCTGGCGCAGGGGTTCGCCATCGTGCTGGATGGCCGCGTAGAAGTGCATCTGTCCAGCGCATCGGGCCGCGAGATTTTACTTTATGCCATAGAACCCGGCCAAAGCTGCATTCAGACCACATTGGGGCTGATGGGCGACGCGCCCTATAGCGGCACGGCCACAACGGTCACGCATTGCACGCTTGTCATGATCCCTGCGGCGCTGTTTCATGACCTGATCAATACCTCCTCCACCTTTCGCGACTTTGTTTTCCGCGCCTTTGCCGCGCGCATGGGGGAAGTGACCGCCTTGCTGGAACAGGTCGCGTTCATCCGCATTCAGGCGCGACTGGCGCGCGCCTTGCTGGACATGGAAACGGGGGGCGCCATTCACGCAACCCATGCAGAACTTGCAGCCCGAATTGGCACGGCACGCGAAGTGATTTCACGGCAACTGGAACGCTGGACGGCAGCGGGCATCTTGCATACCGGGCGCGGCCATATCGATATTCATGACAGGGCCGAATTGCGGACGCTTGCGAAGTGATCACGCAGCCTGTGTGACCATGTCACAGACAGCCCAAGTTCGCTGTGATACCATCGCGTCAGTCTGAAAAATTTAAAGGAGTCTGTGTGATGTTGGCACGAAATGTCGGCGGCATCGACCGCGTGTTGCGGATTGTTGTGGGCTTGGCCTTGATTGCAGGGTTCTTTGTGAACGCTGAAGCAAGCTTGCGCTGGCTGTATCTGATCGGAATCGTGCCCTTGGCGACCGGATTGATGCAGACCTGCCCGCTCTATTCCCTGATCGGGGTGAATACCTGTGCTGTGAAAAAATAACCCCGCACAACGCCAGATTGGTGGCATGACCTTATGCCACCATTTCTTGCGTTTTTTTCGTCAGAAGGGTCTTGCAGCCCAGCCCCGCCTTGGCTAAACAGCGCCTCACAGTTGGGGTGTAGCCAAGTGGTAAGGCATCGGTTTTTGGTACCGTGTATCGTAGGTTCGAATCCTACCACCCCAGCCAGTTTTCCCATAAGTATCTGATTTCAGTTTGTGTCTGCGAAGGTGGGCGCAGTTGCGAAGATGATGCTTCGTTTTTGCCCGACACAGCGCGTGCTTGACTGGTCTTGCGCAGCGGGCGGCGCGTGCACTCAGAAGCTGCCGAACACTGTTCCCAAAGTGATCAGCAGCACCAACGCCACGACCGGGATAAGCACGGCCACCACCGCGATGTCGCGATACGCCTGCCGGTGGGTCAGGCCGCAGATTGTCAGCAGCGTGATCACCGCGCCGTTATGCGGCAGCGCATCCAGCCCCCCTGTCGCCACCGCGGTCACGCGGTGCAGCAATTCCGGCGCGATCCCTGCCGCCTGCCCCATCTGCATATATGTGTCGCCCAGCGTCGACAGCGCAATGCTCATCCCGCCAGAGGCTGATCCGGTGATCCCTGCCAGAAGGCTGGTGCCTACGGCCAGCGAAATCAGGGGATTGTCGCCCCCCACTGTCACAACCCAGTCCCGGATCAGCCCGAATGCCGAGAGCGAGGCGATCACCGCGCCAAACCCCACAAGGCTGGCGGTGTTGAAAATGGGCTTCAGCGAATCTGCGGCGCCGCGATCCAGTGTGTCTGTCAGATTTGCCCGCAGCCTACCAAAGTTCAGCGCCACCAGCCCGATTGACGACAGTGTCAGCGCCGCAATGATTGACCACACGCCCCGAAGCGACCCGACATCGGTTGCGCCATATTCGGGCAGACCCAGATAGCCTGTGTCCAGCGCCGGTATGATCACGAAGGTAAAGCACAGGTTCAGCACAATCACCAACACCAATGGCAGCGCTGCAATGGCCCGCGACGGGGGGGTGTCCATCTGCGCGCCCTTTTGCGGGGCATCGTCATATATGCCATATCCGGGGCCAAGGCTGCGCGCACGCCGTTCCAGCCATTGCCAGCCCAGCAGCAGCATGACAGCCCCTGTCAGAAGTCCCAGCCCGGGCGCGGCATAGGGCGTGGTGCCGAAATAGGGCATCGGGATCGCATTCTGGATTGCCGGTGTGCCCGGCAGCGCGGTCATGGTGAAGGTAAATGCGCCCAGCGCAATCGCGGCAGGTATCAGCACCTTGGGCAAATCCGCCTGCCGGAACAGCGCCGATGCAATGGGATAGACCGCAAACGCCACCACAAACAGCGACACGCCCCCATAGGTCATGACCGCGCACGACAGGATCACGGCCAGAATGGCCCGACCGGCCCCAAGCCTGTGAATAATTCCATCCGCCAGAACCTGCGCGCTGCCAGAGGCTTCCATCAGTTTTCCGAACACCGCCCCCAACAGGAACAGCGGAAAATACTGGATGATAAAACCGCCTGCCGCGTGCATGAACACTTGCGTGTAGCTTGCCAGCACGGGGCCGCCCTCGGACAGGGCCACGGCGAGGGTGGCCATCACCGGTGCAAGCAGCAACAGGCTGACGCCGCGATAGGCCAGAAACACCAAAGCGCCAAGCGCGAAAACAATGACGGCAATTCCGGTCATGTCACTTTCCATCCGGCGGCGGAGCGATGCACAATATGGCGCATCACGCGTTCATGCCCTGTATGGCCCGATGCGACAGGGTTGATGCGCGCGCTTTGTGTGTTCAGTGCCATATGTGATCGCCCGCCTTGCTGCACCGCAGCATAAGCAGTATGGCGCGTAGGGTCAATGTGATCCACCCACGTTACGGGCGTTCCATGGCTGCGCGATCCCGCTAGCCTAAGTGCTATACCCTGCGCATGCGGTACAGGTGCAACCGGTAGAGCGCAGGCGCGGCAATCCAGTTATAGCCCCATGCGGCGATGTGGCGCACAACCGGCAGGTTGGCGACGCGCGCCATCCAGTGCAGCTTTGGCACGGCACGCCATATCAGAACAAATGCCGGAAAGCCGGAAATAATCACCCCATCCTGCCTTGCATGAATGCGCCGCGTGGCCTGTTCGGGTGTCAGGCCCCAATCGTTCAAAGGCGCGCTGTGCAGGTCCACGAAATCCAGCGGGGCGGCCACTTCCATGGCCAGCTTGCGGTAATGCGCAATTTCCGCCGCGCAGATCGGGCATTGCCCGTTATACAGAATTTCGGTTGTCATAGCTCCGAACATAGTGCCCGCAGCGCGCGGTCAAGACGCCCCGCGCGGAATTGGGGTTTCATGGCGGTCATATTCCCCCCAATCCGATATATCGGGGTAGAACTGACGCCGCCATGCGCGCACTTTCGGATTCATGAACCGCCGCCACAGGGGGGGGACCATTGCCAGTGTCGTCAGCGCCGGATAGCCGAATGGCAGTTGCGGGGCCTGATCGGTGCCATAGGTCTGCAACAAGGGAAAACGGCGGTCGGGTTTGGTATGGTGGTCTGAATGGCGTTGCAGGTTGATCATCAGCCAGTTCGATGCCCGATGCGATGCGTTCCAGCTGTGATGCGGGCGCACGGGTTCATATTTTCCATCCCCCAGATGCCGCCGTGTCAGGCCGTAATGTTCGATGTAGTTCGTCAGCTCCAGCTGCCAGATGGCGATTAATGCCTGCCACATGAACAGCACCAGCCCCCATGCGCCACCAATCCCGAAAGCCAGCGCCAGCATTGCGCCCTGAAGGGCGGCGTAGCGCCAGAACGGGTTGGTGCGGTGCCACACCGGCAGCCCCTTGCGCGCCAGCATGGCCGCCTCTGCACGCCACGCAGATGGCGGGCAGTCGCGCAGAACGCGCAGGAAATAGGCCTGAAACCCCTCTCCCAACCGGGCGGTGACGGGGTCGCGCGGGGTGCCGATATAGCGGTGATGCACCTGCAAATGTTCCGACCGGAAATGCGAATACAGCACCGATGCCAGCAGCAGATCGCCCAGCCACCGTTCCAGCGCGGTTTTCTGGTGCAACAGTTCATGACTATAGACAATGCCGATCACCCCCGACATGACACCCACCCCGAACATCAGCGCCAGTTCTTCCAGCCAGTGCAGATGCGACGTTGTGGCGACCCACCACAGCGCGCCGAAAATGACGGCGAATTGCACCGGAAACCAGATCAGCGTGATAAGCCGGTACCAGAACAGATCGGCCAGCGGGGTTTCGGTGTCGGGGTTGTCGTTATAAAGGCCGGTGATGAAATCCATCACTGTAAACGCCACCCAGCCATAAAGCGGCATCAGCGCCAGCCACCAGCCCCCCCAAAGCGCTGCCATCACAACCAATGGCACAAAGCCCAGCGACGCCCAGAAGGGAAGCGCTGCGGACAGGCGGCGGAACTGCTGTGGTGTCACGATACGGGCCTTTCACTGATACGGGCCGTGCAATAAAGGGAATTCCCTTCGCCACGCATGATACCAAAAACCGCGCCACATCAAAGCCCCGCCGGATGCGACAGATTCACACCTTATGCTGCGCCAGCAACCCGTGCATCAGGTCGGGCTGCACGATTTCGATCCAGTAGCCATCAGGGTCGCGGATAAAGGCGATTTCCTTCATCCCCCCCGCACCCAGCCGCTTCTGGAATGTCACGCCCATCGCATCAAACCGCGCGCAGGCGGCGGCAATATCGGGGACCGCCACGCAGATATGACCAAAGCCCTTGGGGTCGGAATTGCCCGAATGCATGGCGCTGTCATCGTCTTCGGTGCCCCAGTTATGGGTTAGTTCCAACAGGCCCATAGCGCTGAACGCGTGTTCCAGCGATCCGTCGGACTGGTCGGAATGGCCGCGCGGTTGCAGGAAATACAGCGAAAAGCGCGCTTCCTCAAAGTCCAGCCGTGTGACAAGGCGGAACCCCAGCACTTGCTCGTAGAATTCCAGCGCGCGCGCAGGTTCCTTGATGCGCAGCATCGTATGGGTCAGCTTATACTGCGCTGTCTGGGAGAGGTCGTTTGTCATGATGCCTTCGTCCTTTTCATATGTCGGTGAAATACGGGGCTGCCAGCGCATGCGCCTTGCGCATGACCGTCGGCAGCGCGGTCGGGGTGAAATCCTGCGCGGGCACAAACAGCCCCTGCGTGTTCATGGGCAGATGGGCCACTTCCAGCGTCAGGCGCAAGTGGAAATGCGTGAAGGTGTGGCGCACCTCCCCGCCCAGCGGCGTCCAGTCGGCGGCCACGGGCGCGGCAGGTGCGGGCGGCATTTCGGCCCATGCACTGCCGGGCCAGCCCAGCATACCGCCCAGCAGCCCGTGATCGGGGCGGCGTTCCATCAGCCAGGCCCCGTCCACGCGCCGCCCGACATAGGCGATGCCCAGACGCACAGGTTTTGGGGCCTTGCGCGATTTCTGCGGCAGCATGGCCGCCGTGCCCGCCACACGCGCCGCGCAATCGCCCATCAGCGGGCAAATGCCGCAGGCGGGGCTGCGCGGGGTGCACACTGTGGCCCCCAAATCCATGACCGCCTGCGCATAGTCGCCTGCGCGGCGTTCAGGTGTCAGCCCTGCCGCCAGTGCCGTCAGTCGGGGTTTGGCCGCAGGCAGGGGCGTGTGTTCATCAAACAGCCGCGCCATCACACGTTCAACATTGCCATCAACCACCACTTCGGGATGGTCAAAGGCAATCGCCGCAATCGCCGCCGATGTGTAAGGGCCAATTCCGGGCAAAGCCTGCAACCCGTCGCGCGTGTCGGGAAAACCGCCCTGCCCAGCGACCACGCGCGCGCATTTCAGCAGATTACGCGCCCGCGCATAATATCCAAGCCCCGCCCATTCGGCCATCACATCGGCGTCGTCGGCTGCCGCCAGTGCCTGCACATCGGGCCAGCGGGTGGTGAAGCGGTAGAAATAGTCCTTCACTGCCGCAACAGTGGTTTGTTGCAACATCACCTCTGACAGCCAAATGCGGTAAGGGTCCGGCCGCGCGCCGGAATGTGGCGGTATGCGCCATGGCAAATCGCGGGCGTGGCGGTCATACCAGTCCAGCAACCGTGTTGAAATATCCGTGGCCGCGCTGTCGCGCATGGGTGTGGTCCTTCTTGTCAAATTCGCGTGCGCCCTCTGGCCCTCGGCGTCATAAAGGGTAAACTGCACATCACAACCCGCAAGAGTACATCGCGCATTATGGCAAAAAAACAGTCCCCCAAACCGAATGGCTTCGTGCCACCCGCGCGCCGCAGGCGCGGGTTCGAGGCGGCGTCGGGCCTGTTGAACACGCAGATTCGCAAAGTAGGCGAAGCGCGCGGTTTTGCTGTCAGCCGGTTGCTGACCCATTGGGCCGAAATTGCAGGCACCGATCTGGCCGCCTGCTGTCGCCCCGTCAAGGTCAGCTACGGGCGTGGCGGCCTTGGGGCCACACTGACACTTCTGACAACAGGCGCGGCGGGGCCAATGCTGCAAATGCGCCTGCCCGCCCTGCGCGAGAAGGTGAACGCCTGCTACGGCTATAACGCCATTGCGCGCATCACCCTGACCCAGACCGCGCCCATGGGCTTTTCCGAAGGGCAGGCAGAATTCACCCCTGCCCCCAAACCCGCGCCCAAGGCCCCTGACCCGCGCATATTGCGTCAGGCCAAGGCGGTTGCCGATGGCGTGCATGATGACGGGCTGCGCACAGCCCTTGAACGACTGGCCGGAAATGTGCTTTCCAAGGCCTCGAACAACAAAGGACATATCTGATGAACAAAACCCTTATCCCCGCGCTTGCTGTGGTTGCTGCACTGGGGGGCGGTGGCTGGTGGTATATGTCACAAGGCCAGACACAGGCCACTGTGGCCAACGCACAGACACAGGGCAGTCTGCACCAGATCCACGAACTGGACATGCCGCTGGGCAACCCTGATGCGCCGGTGGTGGTTGTGGAATATTCATCCTTCACCTGCCCGCATTGCGCGACCTTCAATCAAGGTGCCTATCAACAGATCAAGGAAGAATTCATCGATACCGACCAGATCCTGTATCTGAAGCGCGAGGTTTATTTCGACCGCTATGGTTTGTGGGCGGCCATGGTCGCGCGCTGCGGCGGCGATCAGCGCTATCACGGGCTGGTTGAACTGATCTATGAACAACAGCGCGTCTGGGCGGGGTCGAACGACCCGATGGAAGTTGCCAATAACCTGCGGCGGCTGGGCCGTCAGGCGGGCATGAATGATGCCGAAGTGAATGCATGCCTGGAAGATGCCGACAAGGCGCTGGAACTGACGGAATTCTATCAGGCCAACGCCGAAGCAGATGAAATTCGCGCCACGCCCACTTTCATGATCAACGGGCAGCAATATTCCAACATGCCGTTTTCCGAGTTCCAGCAGGTGCTGAACGACCGTCTGGGCAACTGAACCGATGGCTGGACCATTACAGGGGGTTCGCGTCATTGAACTGGCGCGCATTCTGGCTGGCCCATGGGCTGGCCAGACACTGGCCGATCTGGGCGCAGACGTGATCAAGGTCGAATCGCCCGAAGGCGACGACACGCGCCGCTGGGGGCCGCCCTTCATCGACCGCGACGGTACACCAGAAGCGGCCTATTTCCATGCCACCAATCGCGGCAAGAAATCCGTGACCGCCGATTTCCGCACGCCCGAGGGGCAGGAAAAAGTTCGCGCCCTGATCCGCGACGCCGATATCGTGATCGAAAATTTCAAGCTGGGCGGTCTGGCAAAATACGGGCTGGATTATGCCAGCCTGTCGGCCGAATTTCCGGGGCTGATCTATTGCTCTATCACAGGGTTCGGGCACACTGGTCCCTATGCCAGCCGCGCGGGCTATGATTACATCATCCAGGGCATGTCAGGGCTGATGTCGGTCACCGGCCCTGCGGATGGGCAACCCCATAAGGTGGGTGTGGCGGTAACCGATATTTTCACCGGAATTTATGCCAGCACGGCCATTCTGGCCGCCCTTCATGCGCGCGGGCACACTGGCAAGGGGCAGCATATCGACATGTCCTTGATGGATTGCGCCGTGTCGATCATGGCCAATCAGGCGATGAACTATCTGGCCACCGGCACCGCACCGGGGCGGTTGGGCAATTTTCATCCCAATCTGGCCCCCTATCAGGTCGTGCCTTGTGCGGATGGGCATATCATCATTGCGACCGGCAATGACGGGCAATACCAGCGCCTGTGTTCGGTTCTGGGACTGGACGCGCTGGCGCAGCACCCCGATTACGCCACCAATGCCGTTCGCGTGCACCACCGTGACGCACTGTCAGACGTGATTTGCGCACGCACTGCGGGCTGGACCAAGGCCGATCTGCTAAGCGCATGCGAGGCGCAGGGCGTGCCCGCAGGGCCGATCAACACCATGGACGAAGTATTCGCCGACCCGCAGGTTATTGCACGCGGGTTGCAACTGGATATGGGCGGGCTGACGGGCGTGCGCTCGCCGTTTACGTTTTCGGGTATTGATCTGGATTTCAGCCGCCCTGCCCCCGCTTTGGGGCAGGATGACCCGAACTGAGGCGCGGGGCCGGACCGGCGCATGCAATAAGGGCCTGCATTCCAGCAGGCCCTTATTCAGTTCGTCACATGACGCGGCAGGTATCAGAATTTGAAACCGATGCCGACATTGGCGCTGGTATTGCGCACGCGTGTATTCTCGATACCGACGGAATTCACGCGGGTATGCGCAACACCGCCGCGCACCAACATGTTGTCGTTCAGCATGTAATCCACACCAACGCCCACAGTGCCACCTGTGGATGTGTCAGACGATTCGCCACCACCACCGGTGCGCAGGACTGTCGGGCCTGCATTCACATAGGCCAATGTGCGCTGGTCTGCGCCCAAGGGGACACCAGCGGACAACAGCAGCGACGCGCTGCCGCGAATGCTGTCATCCCCCGGCAGCGTGGAGCTGCCCGGATATACCGGCGTCACAACGCCTTCGACACCCAGAACGGCCTGCCCCATATCCATGCGGTAGCCGCCGAACAGGCTGGCTGTGCCGCCATTGCGGTTGGGCGCGTTGTTCAGGCTTAGCTGGCCATAGCCCAGTTGCGCACCTGCATAACCACCCGTCCAGCTAAAACGTGGCGCGGGGGGCGTCATGGGCTGCGCAGGCTGAGCGATTGACGGCTCTGACATTGCTTCCCCGGTCTTCGATGTTGACTGCGCGAAAGCTGGTGCTGCCAGAAGGCTGGCTGATACTGCCGCAGTTGCGAAGGTCCTGATCATGATTCTTACCTCATTCATTTATAGGCTGGCGTCAGATGTGACGCCCAGGTTGCAGGTAATTGACTTACCCTGTAACCGTAACCCACCAGACTGGTCACGGTTCCACACATCGAAGTGAGGGCTGCGTGAACTGGCATAATTGCGCCGATAGCCCTATTGGATATGTGCAAGGCATACAGAATCGACAGGATCGGGTTTCGGGAATGATTACGCTGGTATTCGCGCTGCTGGGTCTGTTTGCTGCTGCATTTCTGGCCGCAACCATCATCCCATTCCAGTCCGAAGCTGTCTTTATCGCCATGCAGGCCGCAAACCTGACAACAGTTGTGACGCTGGTGGTGGTGGCATCCTTAGGCAATACGCTGGGGGCTTTCGTAAATTACGCCATTGGCGCGCGGGTCGAGCAGTACCGCGACAGGCGCTGGTTTCCCGCCCGCCCCGCGCAGCTGGAACGCGCACAACGCTGGTTTGCCCGCTATGGCGTGTGGTCGCTGCTGCTAAGCTGGGCACCGCTGCTGGGATGGTTCACACTGGTTGCGGGCATTATGCGCACGCCCTTGTGGCAATTCACCATTCTGGTCGCCATTGCGAAAACCGTGCGCTACACGCTGCTTGCATGGCTGACATTGCAGGCCGTTGATCTGGTGGCCTAAGCGCACGCTACAGTCCCGCCGCCTGCCGCAACAGGTTCAGCCCCGTCACAACCAGCATGATCAATGTCCAGCGCCGGAAACGGTCTGCATTCAGCCGGTCCTGAATGAAATACCCGACCCACAGACCAATCATCCCCGGCACAACCATCGCGGCAGAAAACCACACGGATTGCGCATTTAGCACCCCTGACGCGCTATGGCCCACGATCAGCGCAATCGCACCCACCAGAAACACAACCCCCAACACCCGCACCATATCGCGTTTGCCGGTATCGACGGAAATCAGATACATCATGACAGGCGGCCCCCAGACCCCTGACACCCCGCCATACAGCCCCCCAACCGCACCGCTGATCCATTCCGCCCGCCTGCGCCGGTCCACCCGCACACGCAGTGGAATGTTCATCAGTTGCAGCACCGCAAACGCCACAATCGGCCCGCCCAGAATGGCCAGCAAAACCGCATGCGGCAGAAAACCAAGCATCTGCGCACTGATCAACAGCAAAATCACCAGCGCCAGCAACATGCGCCAATAGACCCTGACCGATGCAAATGCCGCCGCACTGCCCTGACGAAAAGCCTGACTGATATTCGTAACCAATGTAGGCAAGGCCAGCCCCGCAAGCGCCAGTTCCACCGGCATGATCGAACTGAACCCCGAAATCATGACCATCGGCATGGCAAAGCCCAAAGCGCCCTTGACCAGCCCTGCAAATAACGAAATTGCAATCGCGGCCAGAAATGCGGACAGGGACAACCCCGCGAAAACAACGTCCAGCATTTCACAACTCCTTCAGATTTCACGCCCGCGCGCAAGATAGGATGGATCGCAGGCGGCTGCACCCCGATTTTGGCCGTGGACATGCCACATCACGGCACCACCGCGCGCAGACAACGCCTACCCTGGCGACACGCCCCACACGCGCGACAGAATGATAAAGAAAAAGCGCATTAATTTGAATTTTTCTTGCGCCGCCCTGTTGAAGTCTCTATGTCATGCTGCATATGCGAAATAGACGATGACAATGACCGGAGTGACCCATGCCGCATGATGGACAAATAGTGCCGACTATCCTGCTTGATGATCTGCTTGCGCTGACAAAAGCAGCCCTGTCCCCTGTCGAAGATGCATTCGCGCAGGCCAAGGACAACATGCGCGCACGCGTGGCCCCCGCAGGCAAGGTGGATGCCGCCCTGCTGGAGCAGGACCAGTATGCAGCGCACGCGCTGGCATGGCTGGCAACCTATGTCGAAAGCCTGCGCCAGATGCAGGGTTGGGCAGAACAACTGCACGCGGATGGCAAGTTTGGCCAGATGGAGCGCCTGATTCATCAGATAGGGTTTGGCGAATACCTGAACCAGATCGCAGGCGGCATTGCCATGACGCAGGGCGAGGTGGCGCGCCTGTCGGATCTGGGTGTCAGCATTGATCTTGACAGCGGCGCTGCCGGACAATTGCGCGCGGCTGGCAACAGCGATGGCGCGCGCATGGCATTGGTTGCGCTGATGCGCCAGAACCATGGCCGCGCGACATTCGGTGCAACAGGGCTGGATGATGATCTGGAAATGATCCGCGACCAGTTCCGCCGCTATGCCGAAGAACAGGTCACCCCCCACGCCCATGACTGGCACCTGAAAGATGAACTGATCCCGATGTCGGTGATTGACCAACTGGCGGAAATGGGCGTGTTCGGCCTGACCATCCCCGAAGAATTCGGCGGGCTTGGCATGCCGAAGGCCGCAATGGTGGTTGTGTCCGAAGAACTGTCACGCGGCTATATCGGGGTTGGCAGCCTTGGAACCCGCACCGAAATCGCGGCAGAACTGATCATCTGTGGCGGCACGGATGCACAGAAGGAACACTGGCTGCCCAAACTGGCGTCAGGGGAAATTTTGCCGACGGCTGTTTTCACCGAACCCAATACCGGATCGGACCTTGGCGCATTGCGCACCCGCGCGGTCAAAACGGGGGATGATTGGGAAATTACCGGCAACAAAACATGGATCACCCATGCCGCGCGCACCCATGTCATGACAGTGCTGGCGCGCAGCATTCCCGACACGCAGGATTATCGTGGCCTGTCCATGTATCTCGCCGAAAAGGAACCCGGCACCGATGAACACCCCTTTCCCACCCCTGGCATGACCGGCGGCGAGATAGAGGTGTTGGGTTACCGCGGCATGAAGGAATATGAACTGGCCTTTGACGGGTTCAAGGTGAAGGGTGAAAACCTGCTGGGCGGGGTTGAAGGGCAAGGGTTCAAGCAATTGATGCAAACCTTTGAATCTGCGCGCATCCAGACTGCGGCGCGCGCCATTGGTGTGGCCCAGAATGCGCTGGAAGTGGCCATGCAATATGCCGAAGACCGCAAGCAATTCGGCAAATCCCTGATCGAATTCCCGCGTGTGGCCAGCAAGCTTGCGATGATGGCGGTGGAAATCATGATCGCGCGGCAACTGACCTATTTCAGCGCGCGCGAAAAGGATGCAGACCGCCGCTGTGATCTGGAAGCGGGCATGGCCAAATTGCTGGGCGCGCGCGTGGCATGGGCCGCCGCCGATAACGGGTTGCAAATTCATGGCGGCAACGGGTTTGCACTGGAATACCAGATCAGCCGCATTCTGTGCGATGCGCGCATTCTGAACATCTTTGAAGGGGCCGGTGAAATTCAGGCCCAGGTCATCGCGCGGCGTTTGCTGGGATAAGCAAGCCCCATACGCCGACACAGGGCGCGCGGAAGGGAGGAGCCGCGCGCCCTGTTTCATTTGCAGGGCGCACGGTTTGGCGTGAAGCAGACATCTGGACTGCCCCAAGGCGCGGAGCAAAGGCCGAAGGCCGCCGCCGCCAACGCGGGGCGGGCCCCCGCGCGGCCCGGTTTGGCCCGCCCCCCCCCACCCGGG
>JAFIEO010000020.1 GCA_020832445.1 Paracoccaceae bacterium | reverse complement strand
GGTTCAACAATTTCACACCGGCCCATAAATCCGTCGCCACCATCCGCCATGCGCAACCTCCATCTGCTCGCACAGACCTTCTCGCAGGCATGTCACGCGCCAGGAACAGGACAAATCAATGGGGCGTGGCCGTCGCTTACGGAGAAACTCATCCGTAGTCGCCATCGCGAAACTCCATCCCGATTTCAATCAGGCCGGAGATCGCAGCTCAGGGCAAAGACTGGAAGGTGGCGCTCAGAATACGCTTACGATCTTTCTGTAGATCAATGTCGTCTACAGCCGTCATCGGCGGCACTCAACATTTAGCAGCAAACGCCCGGCCCGACGAGTTCTTGGGACTGCACGAAAACTTAACAGATCCAGCGACCTGCCCCATTCCAAACTGTCTGAGAACAACTGTCGACGAGTTAGCGAGTGCAACGAAGCGCTTTGAATTTCTCTAGCGCCTCTACATGCACACACCCAACCTGCGCCGGAATGACCGGTAAGCCTGCCACTAATGCAATGGCAAAGCGACGATTTCCACTATTGCCTTGGTATAGTGATCCATCCTTGTCTATATGTACCAGAATGCCGCGCTGTTCACGAAAATTACGCCTGTATATCTGAGCACGCCTGCGCAGTCGTCCTTCGCGCTTTACCACGTCCAGCATTCGATCATATTGTGACCAGTGGGCATCAACCCTTTCGGGCGTTCCCCCATACTTACCTTTTCCGGCCGCTATGATGGACGACAAGTATTTTGTCTTCGACCAGGGCACTCCCTTTCCCCAGTGCTCCAAACACGCCCCAATCTTGGGGTGTTCTCGCAAAGGGATAATTCTGGCTTCTGCAGTTGGCGGAAAACTCTCAACCACTTGGCCAGAAAGGAACAACTTACGAGGCATCATCACACCCTTCACCAAACGCGGATCTATCAAAATACGATCACCATAACGAGGTGCATCAGGTCCGTACAAAACCCGATTGCGCAGGTCCGTAGGGTGTAGAAAATTACGCAAGATACGAACATTCGCCATCAGGCTATCGTCGATATCTGCACGTAGTATTTTTCTCGTAATATCTTTGATCATGTATAATGGCCTGTCATCAATCAATATACCTATGGGTTACGGAAGGCCTAAGTTGATTTGGCCAATACTCACCATGCAAAGTCCCTCAAGACATTTAAATGCCTGATGCTTCATCAAAACTCAAGAAATTTCCGTTTCGACTGGAAGCAGCGATACCGCCGCTCTTGTCGATGGAACTGATCAGCTCGCCTCAGCTCGGTTTCTGTGAATAGAAACACAACACTAAATTCCACATTAATCCACAACGGTCCGGAAGATCAGACTTCATTAAGCCCCCCCAACAGGGTAGTGCTTCGGTTCTACGACACAGGTTGACAAGCAACTATGTAGGAACTGGTGATTTTGATGATACCAAGATGGAAAATCGTCCGCGAATCACAACGCGTTCGAGAGCAGCTCAAGGCGTTTCTGATGAGGCCGGTTTACTGGCAACAGCAGCGCAACTTTGATCGCGATCGGGATGCGCGCATAGAAGTTCGGCAAGGTGCCGATGTGGTAGGAAAGAATGTAGTCGTGCTGCTCGTCTACCAACCAAATGGCCTCGCAGCATCACTATTTCACACGCTTAGGCACCTGCAGTCCGAAGGCTTCTCGACGCTGGTCGTCCTGAATTCCTCTGTTAACGCCTCGGAATTTGAAATGTTGAAGGCGCATTGCGCGCTGGTCATGAAGCGGCCGAATTTCGGGTATGATTTTGGCGGCTATCGAGATGCGATTCTGCATTTGACTGCACAGCCATATGAGCTGAACAGCATCACCTGCATCAATGACAGCATCTGGTTTCCCGTGTTCAAGGACTGTGACCACCTGGCACGCATGCTCGATACGCCGGGCGAGCTGGTGGGGTACTCTTTCGCGAAGTCGCACCCGAAACGCCAAAATGCGCATGTGCAGAGCTATTTCTTCATGTTCAAAGGCGCTGCCTTCCTGAAATCGCCTGAGTTTCGGGACTATTGGTCAAAGATGAAAGTGTCGAACAGCCGGTATATGACGATTCGCAGCAGCGAAATGAAGATGACCCGCTATTTTGAGAGCCGGAACTTCAAGATCGGCTGGCTCTTTTCAGCGGATGACATGAAAGCGCATTATGAAAGTTGCGCGGACGAAGAAGTCACTGCCGCGGTGAGTTATCTCAATACCATTGGGCACCATAGCGCTGCATTGTTCAAGGATATCCCCGCGGGGGATGTAACCGCTATTCGCCAGACACTGATTGAAGGGTTGGACTCCGGCAAACTGAGCCGGAATGTGGTTGGCAGTGAACCTGGCATGCTGTTTCAAGGCATCGGCTTCGCTGCGATGAAGAAGAGCAAGAGCTACAACTATCAGATGCAGCGCAAGATCACGGTTGACCGCGATATCAGTGTGCAGTTCGAACCCGCCGTGAAAAGTGAGGTTGTCGCCATGGCGCGTGATTTCACGCCAGAGGACACGCAGGCAGCCAGCTGATCGACCGCTATTTCCGAAGTTTTGATTTCCCGCCCTTCAGCACCGGCCGAAGGTAGGTTTTCTCGAAATTCTTTAGGGCGCGCCGGATCGCCTGCATCGGGCCTACCGAGGATCTATGATCAAAATACCGCACCGGCCGTTCGGTGGTCGTCGGCCAATAGAAATGATCGCCCTTGTGGTTGTCACCGGTCAGGACGTTCAGGGTTTCAGGCGGTATCGAAGCCAGCGCCAGCACCAGCGAGAGTTGGTCGCGCCTCGAATAGCGCAAGACATGCGCCCACCATATCTCCATTGCCTCAATGCATTCGACAGCATTGTGCCGGCGCGCGAGTATCCCGCCCCAGACAGGGCGTTGCTTCAATATCTCCGGTAGATGGGTTTCGTACATCGTTTGCAGTTCCTTCACCCGCCCCGGATCGTCAAGGTTCAGATCGCGGACAGAGGCGAATTCGGCCGCCACGCTTTCCCTAAACGAGTGATAGAATCCACCGAATGACACATCGTCGGAACTGATCAGATCATTCCATATGAGGTTCGGATCGTCAGTAAGCTGCACTCGGGTATCGATATAGAGGGACCGGCTGTAATCTTGCAGACATCGATGTGGCCGGATTTTAGGTTCGCGTGAGCTCCGGATAAGGTCTGACGGGAACAGCGGAGAAATCCGCTTCAGCGTCCAGCCGTTGCTGGGCAGATCCGGATTATCCGTGAAGCAGATATACTCGACGCCAGCGGTCGGAACTGTATCGGGCAGCGCGAAGCCGTCACCAACAAGGACCGTATACACAACAAGCTGATCGTTCATCGGATGTATCCTGCAATGCCTCGCGTCAAGGCCAGCGCAGGTTGCCCTGCCGAAAAGCCGTTACGGATTATCCCTACACGTAGCCTGCACTTGTTTCCATCAATTTGCGCAAATTCGAAGGTCTATCAGACCCACACAGAAGGCCCGCAATACGGTTTGCAAAACGCCCGTAACCCCTTGATTTCTTTAGGGCGCATTCATGGCCAGTTTGCGATTTACTTTTGGCGTTTCAAAGCCGTCTAGGGAAATCATAATCCGCAAGTCGGATGGGACGCGCTTCGGGTGAAGTGGTGGTCCTAAATGTGCGGCGTACATGACCCGCGCCTATGGCTTGCTCAAGCACAGTGCGCGGTCACTGCCGACAGTATTTCTTTACTGTCGGCAGCAACGGGTGTGTTATCCCTGTCAGTCAGCCATCACTTCTTCTGTCGCTGCACGAATGCGGCGGACATTGGCTTCCATTTCCTCTTGTCCGATGAACACAACCGGAAAGAAGGTGTTGCCTTCGGTGATATCCTTGAACGCCTGGCTTTCGCTGGCGTACTCGGCGGCTTCCAACAGGCGCGCCTTCACATTTTCCGGAACCCCCTGGGGCACGATGATCGTGCGGTAATCCTCGATCGAGTAATCATAGCCCAGTTCCATCAGCGTCGGCGTGTCGGGGTAGAACGGGCTGCGCTCGGCCGACATGAAGGCCGCAACGACCATTTCACCGGTGGGCGTATACTGCGCATGCGTGCCGCCTGAATAGGCGAAATCAACCTCGCGGCCCAGCACCAGCGGGGCCATGCCGCCACCGCCACCTGTGGGCACGATGGCCAGGTCAAGCCCTTCTTCTTCGGCAATCGCGCGCATAATGGCCTCGTCCAGCGGCGTTTGCTGGGCATAGGTCATCTGGTTTTCCTTGCCATGGGCGATGATCTCGTCAAACGTGCTGAACGGTTGTTCAGCCGATGTCACAATGGCATTTTGGCCAAGTGCCACAGCGGCCAGATATTCGAAATCGTCAATCTCATACTCCACCGGCGTGATGATGGGCGTAAAGGTCAGCGCAGTGGTGCCGCCAAACAAAAAGGTATTGCCATCGGCCTCGGTGTTTTTCAGCCGGGTAAAGGCAACGGCGGAACCGCCACCGGGCTGGTTGACCACATTGACAGGCTGGCCAAGGTATTCTTCCATGACGTTCGCCAGAACACGGCCCTGAATGTCGGTCGAGCCACCGGGCGCAAAGCCGATCACCATGGTCAACGGGCGTGTGGGCCAGTCATCGGCCATCGCCATCGGCGCGGTCATCATGGTTGCGCCCAGAATGGCTGCAAATGTCTTTTTCATCTTGATCTACTCCTGTTGGTCATGCGTCTTCTGGGTGCCGGCCCTATTGAATTCAGAACTCGGCGATTGATTTGTTGCGATCACGAAGACGGGTTTGTGCAACAAATTTCGGGAACCATTCGCATCTTGTGCGCCCTGTTATTCAGAGTTCGGGGCGCCGGCTGCGGCCTTGTCTGTGCGAAAGGTGCGGATGATCAGCGTGACAAGGGCCAGCACCGTGCAGGCGATAAAGAACATCGCAATCGGGCGGCCCAGCAGAATTTCCCAGTTTCCGCGCGACAGAATGATGCTTTGTCGCAGGTTCAACTCCAGCATGGGTGTGATGATAAAGGCCACAAGGAACGTCACGAAACTGTAGTCATATTTCTTCATCAGATACCCCAGCAGCGCAAACCCCATCAGGATGATCAGCCCGAATGTGCCATAGCCTTGCAGCATCATACCGGCCAGACAGAAGAAAATGACGACCGGAATGACAACATGCGGGGGCACGCGGGTGATCTGCGCAAAGAACATCAACCCGAACCAGCCCAATGCCAGCATAATGACCGATGCAAGGATCATACCTGCGAAAATGGAATACAGCAGTTCGGGGTTATCGCGCAGCAGCAGCGGACCGACAGTTATGCCATGTATGGCGAATGCCCCGATCAGCAGCGCCGCAGAAACATTGCCGGGAATACCCAAACCAAACAACGGGATCAGCGCGGCGGGAATAACAGCATTGTCGGCCGATTCCGCAGCGGCAATGCCCTTGGGTTCGCCCTTGCCAAACCGCTCGGGTTCTTTTGCGGCCTTTTGCGCCATCCCGTAGGACATGAACGACCCCACCGATGGCCCCAAACCCGGCAGGGCACCGACAAAGGTGCCCACGCCAGTCCCGCGCAGGATGGTTGGCAGAATGCGCCGGAATATCGGCCAAGTCATTCGGTCACTGTCATCCTTTTTCAGCGCAACCGACATTGTGCCCCGCTCATAGCGCAGCTTTTCGGATTGCACGAACATTTCCGACAAGGCCAGCGTGCCAATGGCCACGGCAATCAACGGCATGCCATCCATCAGTTCTGTGTAGCCAAAGGTCAGGCGCGGCAGGCCGGTCTGGTTATCCAGCCCGACAGTGCCAAGCAAAATACCCAAGCCCCCCGCGGCAAGCCCCTTGAAAATATTGCCCCCCGACAGCCCCGCGATAAAGACCAGCGCGAAGGCCAGAATTGCAGCCATTTCATAGGGGCCGAACATAAGCGCCACACGCGCGAAGGGAATTGCCACAAAGATCAGGATAATTGTGGCCAGAATATCGCCCATGACCGACGCAATCAGACCAATTTGCAGCGCAGTTTTGGGCTTGCCTTGTTTCGCCATCGGGTAGCCGTCCAGCGCAGTGGCGGCAGAAGATGCCTCGCCCGGGGCATTCAGCAAGATGGCCGAAACCGCGCTGCCCGCAGCAGTGCCCTTGGACAGCCCGATCAGAAAGGAAATCGCGATATAGGGCGACATGTAGAATGTCATGGGAATGGCGATGGATATTGCCACCGACCGCGACAGGCCGGGAATAACACCCACCACATATCCCAGAAGCACACCGCCCCCGATGCCGATGAAGGATGCCAGCGTCAACGCTTCGGCGGCGGCGGCACCTACTGCTGAAAAATCCATCTGCTACACCACCCCGACACGCATCATATACACCGACAGAACATAAAGCAGCACGACCGGAACCACAGAACAGCCAAGGATCATGTACCAGCGCCGCTCGCCCAGCAGTAGAAGCATGCCCGCAATCAGGAACGCGCCGAACCATGTGATCTTGATGAAAGACATGAACCAGATGGCAACCGCGACATACACAAACGGCCATGCGG
The DNA here is from genome assembly GCA_020832445.1 of Paracoccaceae bacterium. Taxonomy (GTDB): domain Bacteria; phylum Pseudomonadota; class Alphaproteobacteria; order Rhodobacterales; family Rhodobacteraceae; genus Roseinatronobacter. Next base: position 45,286 of record JAFIEO010000020.1, on the reverse strand, counting down.
CCCATCCCACGGCCGCCCAGTTGAATTCTGTTGTCACGAATGAGATGCGCTCGCGCAGGATCTGAACCAGCCCCTTGACGGCGACGATACCGCCACAAACCAGCATCAACCACGCCCCGATGCCCGGCACAAGCTCGGGCGGCATTTGCGCAAAAGGGTTAGACCCGGCGTAATTAGGTATCATCCAAAGCAAAGCCAGCAGCCCGAACCCGGCCACAGCCAGCCCGGACCAGAAATCTGATCTCGGCATATAATTTTCCCTGTCGCTTACGACTATATTTGTCGCTTATGGACAGACTGTTGCACAGGACCCGTCGGACTGGCAACCCACATGCCGGAAAAAACACGCGCAGCATGCCCGCGCCAGTATCGAACGGCATGGCCAGAAGGACGCAATATACAGGTTTTGAACAGCGTTTCCAGCCGGATGCGCAGCACGCACGCGCCCCTAGGCCCCCAAGCGGCTAGATCACCTCGATCAGGCGCTTGGCCATGCGTTCATAGGCGCGCGCAACGGGGCTGTCGGTTGCGGCAACCGGAATTCCGCCGTCGCCCGCCAAGCGCACCTCGACACTAAGCGGCAATTCCCCAAGGAACGCCAATCCCTGTTTCTCGGCCTCGACACGGACCCCGCCTTCGCCGAAAATATGGTCTTCATGACCACAATTCGGGCAGATATAGGTCGACATGTTCTCAACCAGACCCAGAATAGGGGTCTTGAGGGTCTGGAAAGCGCGCAGGGCCTTGCGCGCGTCCAGCAGTGCCACATCTTGCGGCGTCGATACGACGATTGCGCCGCGCACATCGAATTTCTGGCATAGTGTCAGATGAATGTCACCTGTGCCCGGCGGCATGTCGATGATCAGCACATCCAGCTCGCCCCACTCCACCTGCGTCAGAAGTTGCTGCAACGCGCCCATCAGCATCGGGCCGCGCCAGATCACGGCATCATCGGCCTTCAGCATCAGCCCGATAGAAATCATCGTGACCCCATGCGCCTGAAGCGGAATGATCTTCTTGCCATCCGGCGATGCGGGCCTGCGGTCCACGCCCATCATCTTGGGTTGGCTGGGACCATATATATCGGCATCCAGCAGCCCCACACGCAGCCCCTGCCGCGCCAGCGCCACGGCCAGATTAGACGCCACTGTGGATTTGCCGACGCCGCCCTTGCCGGACCCAACAGCCACAATATGGCGCACACCCGGCACGCTTTGTTTGTCCCCCTGCGGGCGCGCATGCCCGCCGATTTTTAACGACGGTGCATCCCCTTTCGGCTTGGGCGCAGGGCCATGCGCGGTCAGCGCCGCTGAAACCCGTGTTACCCCGTCCAGTGCCTTGATGGCAGCTTCGGCGGCCTGCCGGACAGGGGCAAGGCGTTGGGCAACATCCGCGCTTTCAGCTTCCAATACGAAACGGACTGCCCCCCCCTCGACCACAAGGGCGCGCACCAGATCGCGCGACACCAGATCACCGCCATCGGGCAGGGAAATCTGTTTCAGGGCCTCAAGGACCGTTTCGCGTGTCACACTCATGTTAAATTCCCTCCGGTTTCATGTCGACAGATGGGCTTTTCAACCGGCATCGGCAAGGCCCACGGGTCGGCTAACAAATTGTCTTGCGCCTTGTTCCATGCAAAAATGCCATATTCAACAACCCAGGAGGGGCCAGATGCAACATGACTGCCTGTTTTGCAAAATCGCGTCCGGTGCCCTGCCCGCGCATAAAATATATGAAGATGACCATATCCTTGCGTTTCTGGATCTGCATCCCATCCGTGCGGGCCATAGTCTGGTGATTCCCAAAGCGCACTATGTCTGGTTCGAAGATTTGCCCGAAAAACTGGCAACACGCATCACAACATGCGCCCAGAAAATCGCGCGCGCCCAAAAAATAATCTATCAGGTCGACCGCGTTTCAATGTTTTATACCGGAATTCACGTGCCACACGCCCATGCACATGTCGTTCCGATGCATCATGTGCATGACGTGACATCCGCGGCCTACTTGCAGGACGGCATAGACGCGTTCAGCGCGCCCCCACAGGCAGATGCACAGGAACTTTCTGATATCGCTACCATTTTTTCCAATCACATGATCGGTTAATCTGAATTTCAGATACCTGTTAAGCTGTCGCGGCCCGTGATTTTCTGGACCGGATGGTTTGTTTTTCGGGCAGTTTTGAAATTTACCTAGCGTAAACATGACGCTATTGCATAGCCGCATTGCAGCATCGTGTGTTGTGCAGACGCAGAAAATTGCTATCTTGGGTTCAAGAAGACGCGGCACTGAACGCCGCACAACTGAACGGAAGGTGCAACATGGCACATATCACAGCAAATGTCAGTTCCGTACGGCCTGTAGCCTACCTGATGGGCTGGGTTGAAAGCGTAGCCGACACGTTTGCACGCTACCGGGTCTACAAACGGACCCATGACGAACTTAGCCGGCTCAGCAGCCGTGAACTGGATGATCTTGGCATCAGCCGCTCCATGATCACGCGCCTGGCATACGAGGCCGCATACGAGAATTAATGGTTTTGGGTCCCCTCCTCCTCCCTGGGACCCGAGAGCGACGGTGATTGATCCTCCTCCCCAATCACCGTCACCCTATTCCGGCCATGGCAGAAAGCCAGAAACCGGTACGCAAACGACCGCCCCGTCCTCCTCCCTAGGGGTGATCGTTGGGATAAAGTGGCCCTCCTCCTCCCTGGCCGCTCTATCCCTCGAATATCGGGTCTCTTGACCCGGACATTGCAACGGCCCCCTCCTCCTCCCTGGGGTCATGGCAAATTGGCGGCAGTCCCCCTCCTCCTCCCTGGGACTGCCGCCTTTTTATTTTTCATATCAGAAAATATCTGTCAGGTTTCGTTCGCTCAGAACGGAAGGTCATCTGCCTGTTCTGCGGGCACCACGAACCTTGCGACTATATGGCGTGCGCCGGATTTTTCGAATTCGACAAACAGCTTGTCCCCGTCCACGGATGCCACGCGCCCATATCCGAATTTGGTGTGGAAAACGCGCGCCCCTTCTTCAAAGACCGGCAGCGCCGTCGCATCTATAATCATGCCCGACGCCTGACGCGGCTGCGCGGCAGGGCGTGATTGCGCTGCCTGAAAGCGCCGCCAACCGGGCGAATTGTAGACATCGGCGCGCATGGCACGATCTTCGACATTGCTTGGCGCGGCAGCAGCGCCCATGCCAGCACCGCCATACAGGCCCGGCGGCGTCAGAACATCCACATGGTCTGCGGGCAATTCATCCACAAAGCGCGACGGCATCTGCGCCTGCCATTGGCCGTAAACCCTGCGATTCGCGGCAAAACTGATGGTGCAAAGCTGCTCGGCGCGGGTAATCCCCACATAGGCAAGGCGGCGTTCTTCCTCCAGCCCCTTCAGGCCGCTTTCGTCCATGGAGCGTTGCGACGGAAATAACCCGTCTTCCCAGCCGGGCAGAAACACCACCGGAAATTCCAACCCTTTGGAGCCATGCAGCGTCATGATGCTGACCTTGTCATCGGCACCATCGGTGTCATTGTCCATCACCAGCGCGATATGTTCCAAAAACCCTTGCAGGTTTTCAAATGATTCCAGCGCTTTGACCAGTTCCTTCAGGTTGTCCAGCCGCCCCGGTGCTTCGGGGGTTTTGTCGTTCAGCCACATTTCGGTGTAGCCGGAGTCCTCTAATATCTGTTCGGCCAGTTCGATATGACTGACCTGCGCGTGGGGGTGCGCTGTGTCCAGCGTGTCGATCAGGTCATCATCCGCCGCACCCGTAACTGTGCCGCCAACCGCAGCATGCCAACGCGCGATTCCATCCAGCAGGGCACGCAACGCTTTCGCACCGCGCCCGCCCAGCGCGCCCTGATCAAGCGCCATCGCGGCCCCTTGCACCAACGGCACACCTGCATCGCGCGCAATCCGCTGAATGGTCTGTTGCGCCTTGTCGCCAAGCCCGCGTTTGGGGGTATTGACCACGCGTTCAAAGGCCAGATCATCGCCCGGACTGACCGCCAGCCGGAAATAGGCCATCGCATCGCGGATTTCCATACGCTCGTAAAACCGCGGGCCGCCGATCACGCGATACGGCAGGCCAATGGTCAGAAACCGGTCTTCAAACGCGCGCATCTGATGGCTTGCACGCACCAGAATCGCCATCTGGTTCAGCGCAAACGGGTCCAGCCCACGGGTGCCACGTTGCAAATCCTCGACCTGCTCGCCGATCCAGCGTGCCTCTTCCTCGCCATCCCAATGCCCGATCAGCCGGACCTTTTCGCCTGATTGCGCTTCGGTCCACAGGCTTTTGCCAAGGCGATCTTCATTGCCCGCGATCACCTTGCCGGCGGCGGCCAGAATATGCGGGGTAGACCGGTAATTCTGTTCCAGCCGCACCACTGTTGCGCCCGGAAAATCACGTTCAAACCGCAAGATATTGCCCACTTCGGCCCCGCGCCAGCCATAGATCGACTGGTCATCATCGCCCACGCAACAGATATTCTTGTGCCCGCCCGCCAACAGCCGCAACCACAGGTATTGCGCCACATTGGTGTCTTGATATTCATCCACCAGAATATAGCGAAACCGCGCCTGATACCCTTGCAACACATCGGGGTGGGCCTGAAAAATGCGGATGCAATGCAGCAGCAAATCCCCGAAATCACAGGCGTTCAGGGTTTTCAGCCGATCCTGATAGGCCGCGTAAAATTCTGTCCCGCGATTGTCAAAGGCATTTGCTTCGCTGGCGGGCACCTGTTCGGGCGTCCATGCGCGGTTCTTCCACTGGTCGATAATTCCGGCAAGCAGACGCGCAGGCCAGCGCTTTTCGTCAATATTTGCCGCTGCAATAAGCTGTTTCAGCAGGCGCAGCTGGTCGTCGCTGTCCAGAATCGTGAAACTGGATTTCAGGCCCACAAGTTCGGCATGACGCCGCAGCAGTTTCGCGCTGATCGAATGAAACGTGCCCAGCCATGGCATGCCTTCCACCGCTTCGCCCAAATAACCGCCCACCCGCAGCTTCATTTCACGCGCGGCCTTGTTGGTGAAGGTCACCGCCAGAATTTGCGACGGAAAGGCGCGGCCGGAATTTAACAAATGCGCAATGCGCGCCGTCAGCGCCTTGGTTTTGCCAGTGCCAGCGCCAGCCAGCATCAGCACAGGACCGTCCAGCGCCTCGACCGCCTGACGTTGGGCGGGGTTCAACCCGTCCAGATAAGGGGCAGGACGCGCAGCCATGGCGCGGGCGGACAGCGGCAGATCGGTGTTGAAATCACTCATACCGCGACAATAACCAAAACTGCCCCGAAGGGAAAGCCGTGTTCGCCCAACGTTCCTGCCATATTGCAAGATCGGGGGCGATGGTCGCCCCTGTCAGCTGGCGGTTAAATCCCGAAAGCTGCCAAGGAAGCTTTTGAACAATTTGTTCACACGGATGTCACCGCTAAGGCTGCTGGCCATTGGCGCGATGTCAGCCAATGGAATGGCAGCCTTGTCCAGAATGCCCGCGAGTTCCGATCTGGCAACAAACGCCATTTGCCAATGCGGGAACGCACGCTGTTCCACATCGGTGTCAGACAAAACCAACAGGCCGGAATGCCTTGAATCAACCCGAATGCGCGTCAGCACGCGGTCAATCGCCGCATGCGGCCCTTCGAGAACCTGAAAGAAGCACCTGTCATGATACGCCAGAAAGCCGGTTATGCCCGCTTGTTCGTTATTGCGCCGGGACACGCGCAAAATGTCTTCAACCTGTTCTTTATCCAGCGCTTTTCTTGACGAGCTGAGATATACGATTCTGCGCATTGCACCTGTTCCGTAGCTGACAGGGCCAAGGTATAACCACACTCTTAAAATCTGGTATATCGGTTGCACGCTTCTGCCCACAAATGACAGAATGGCGCGCTTGCCAATCGTGCATGCGCGTGCTCAGCTAGGTTTATTCCTGCCTTGGACGAATGATGTGATGCACCTTGATCAGCGTTATCCCGCCCTTTCAGACCTGAAATCGGCCTGCCGGAAACGGGTGCCGCATTTCGTTTGGGAATATGTCGACAGCGCAACCGGCACAGAATCGGTCAAGGGGCGCAACCGCGCCGCGCTGGACCAGATTTTGTTTAACCCCGCAGTCCTGCGCGGGCCTGTCACGCCGGATCTGGGCACCCGATTTCTGGGGCGCGACTATTCCTGCCCGATCGGCATTGCGCCTGTGGGCATGTCCGGCCTGATCTGGCCGGGGGCAGAGGCGACACTGGCTGCAATGGCACAGGGCAGCCGCATTCCCTATGCGCTAAGCACAGTGGCCACACGCCTGCCCGAAGAGATCGGACCGATTGCAGGCGATATGGGGTGGTTCCAGCTATACCCCCCCAAAGACCCAGAAATCCGCCGCGACCTGCTGGCCCGCGCGCGCAACTCCGGTTTTGAAACACTGGTGCTGACAGTCGATGTGCCCGGCCCTTCGCGCCGCGAACGGCAGTTGCGCGCACAGCTTGCAATCCCGCCAAAAGTGACGCCATCGATGCTGGCACAGATTGCGTTGCGACCAACCTGGGCGCTTGGCACGTTGCGGCACGGCACCCCCCGCCTGCGCCTGATGGAAGAATATCTGAAACTTGACGGTAATGCGCCATCCACGGCCCATGCAGGCTATTTGCTGCGCGCGGCCCCCGATTGGGCTTATCTGCGCGCATTGCGCGACGAATGGGACGGGCCGCTTGTAATCAAGGGTGTGCTGAATGCGGATGATGCAACGCGCCTGCGCGACGAAGGGGTTCAGGCGATCTGGGTATCCAACCATGCAGGGCGCCAGTTTGACGGGGCACCGGCTGCGATACATTGCCTGCCCGCCATTCGCGCAGCCGTCGGGCCGGAGTTTCCGCTGATCTGCGATTCAGGGCTGGAGTCGGGGCTGGATGTCCTGCGCGTGCTGGCCCTTGGGGCAGATTTCGCCATGCTGGGGCGGGGCTGGCATTACGCTTTGGGGGCATTGGGGGCGCGCGGTCCCGCACATCTGCACCACATTCTGACCGAAGACATGAAAAGCTGTATGGTGCAGATGGGAATAGCCCGCGTGGACGATGCCGCAACGCAGCTTGCAGGCGCGCCCGAAACCTAACGAAACCTTACAATCCCTTTACGAAGCTGTAAAAACTGGTCTATCCAGTTGAACAAGACTGGTTTGCACCCGCAGAAAGGACCGTCATGGCCGAATTTCAGAAGATCCTTATCGCCAACCGTGGTGAAATTGCTATCCGCATCATGCGCGCCGCAAATGAATTGGGCAAACGCACCGTCGCGGTTTACGCAGAAGAGGACAAGCTGGGCCTGCACCGGTTCAAGGCAGATGAAGCCTACCGCATTGGCGAAGGGATGGGTCCGGTTGCGGCCTATCTTTCGATTGACGAGATTATCCGCGTGGCCAAGCAGGCGGGCGCAGATGCCATTCATCCGGGCTATGGCCTGCTGTCGGAAAACCCCGACCTGATTGATGCCTGTGTGGAAAACGGCATCACCTTTATCGGCCCCAAGGCAGAAACCATGCGCGCGCTTGGCGACAAGGCCAGCGCGCGCCGCGTGGCGATTGAAGCAGGCGTGCCGGTCATTCCCGCGACCGAGGTTCTGGACGATGACATGGACAAAATCCGCGCGATGGCAGACGAGGTGGGCTATCCGCTGATGCTCAAGGCCAGCCATGGCGGTGGCGGGCGCGGCATGCGCGCGGTCAACGGCCCTGAAGAGCTGGAAGCCAAGGTCCGCGAAGGCAGGCGCGAGGCAGAGGCCGCTTTTGGCAATGGCGAAGGGTATCTGGAAAAGATGATCCAGCGTGCCCGCCATGTCGAGGTGCAGTTGCTGGGCGACACGCATGGCAACCTGTATCACCTGTATGAGCGCGATTGCACTGTGCAGCGCCGCAACCAGAAGGTCGTTGAACGCGCCCCTGCCCCCTATCTGACTGCTGAGCAACGCGCCGAGATTTGCGAGTTGGGCCTGAAAATAGGGCGCGCAGTAGGGTATCAGAACGCGGGCACTGTCGAATTCCTGATGGATATGGACGAGGGCAAGTTCTACTTCATCGAAGTGAACCCCCGCGTGCAGGTGGAACATACTGTCACCGAAGAAGTCACCGGCATCGACATTGTCAAAGCGCAAATCCGCGTGGCCGAAGGGGCAACCCTGTCCGAAGCCACCGGCACCCCCAGTCAGGGTGATGTCACCTTGTCGGGCCACGCCCTGCAATGCCGCATCACGACCGAAGACCCGCTGAACAATTTTATCCCCGATTACGGCCGCCTGACGGCCTATCGCAGTGCCACCGGCATGGGCATCCGTCTGGACGGGGGCACTGCCTATGCGGGCGGCGTGATCACGCGCTACTATGACTCTCTGCTGGTCAAGGTCACGGCATGGGCCGCCACGCCCGAAGAATCCATTGCGCGGATGGACCGCGCGCTGCGCGAATTCCGCATTCGCGGTGTCAGCACCAATATTGATTTCGTCATCAACCTGCTGAAACACCCGACCTTTCTGGATTACAGCTACACAACGAAATTCATCGACACCACGGATGATCTGTTTCATTTCCGCAAGCGCCGTGACCGCGCCACCAAGATTCTGACCTATATTGCCGACATTACAGTGAACGGGCATCCCGAAACGGCCGGACGGGTGCGCCCGGCCGCAGGGATCAAGACCCCCGCGGCCCCTACAGTCACAGGCAAGCCCCCGCGCGGCGCGAAGCAAATTCTGGACGAACAGGGACCGCAGGCCGTGGCTGACTGGATGGCCGCCGAAAAGCGCCTGCTTTTGACCGACACGACCATGCGTGATGCGCACCAGTCGCTTCTGGCCACCCGCATGCGGTCCATCGACATGATCCGCGTGGCGCCTGCCTATGCGCATATGCTGCCGCAATTGTTCAGCATGGAATGCTGGGGCGGTGCCACATTTGATGTGGCTTACCGCTTCTTGCAGGAATGCCCGTGGCAACGCCTGCGCGATCTGCGCGCGCGCATGCCCAACCTGATGACGCAAATGCTGCTGCGGGCGTCAAACGGGGTGGGGTATACGAATTACCCCGACAATGTGGTGCAGTTCTTTGTGCGTCAGGCGGCAGAGACCGGTGTGGATGTGTTCCGCGTCTTTGACAGCCTGAACTGGGTTGAAAACATGCGCGTCGCCATGGATGCCGTGCTGGATGCGAACAAGGTTTGCGAAGGCACGATCTGCTATACCGGCGACATTCTGAACCCTGAGCGCGCAAAATATGATCTGAAATACTATGTCCGCATGGGTCAGGACCTGAAAGCGGCAGGCGCGCATGTGCTGGGCCTGAAGGATATGGCGGGCTTGCTGAAACCCGCATCGGCGCGGATTCTGATCAAGGCACTGAAGGAAGATGTGGGCCTGCCCATCCATTTCCACACCCATGATACGGGCGGCATAGCGGGCGCCACCATTCTGGCCGCAGCCGAAGCGGGCGTGGATGCCGCCGACGCCGCGATGGATGCGTTTTCGGGCAATACCAGCCAGCCCACGCTGGGGTCGATTGTGGAAGCGCTGCGCTTTACCGACCGCGACACGGGGCTGGACATGGGCGCGATTCGCAAAATATCGGATTACTGGGAAGATGTGCGCGCGCATTATGCTGCGTTCGAATCCGCGCAGCAGGCCCCCAGTTCCGAAGTGTATCTGCATGAAATGCCCGGCGGGCAGTTCACCAATCTGAAAGCGCAGGCGCGGTCCATGGGGCTGGAAGATCGTTGGCCGGAAGTTGCGCGCACCTATGCGGATGTCAACATGATGTTCGGCGATATCGTCAAGGTCACGCCATCGTCCAAGGTGGTCGGCGACATGGCGCTGATGATGGTGTCGCAAGGGCTGACGCGCGCGGATGTCGAAAACCCTGATCGCGATGTCAGTTTCCCCGATTCGGTGATCGACATGATGCGCGGCAATCTGGGCCACCCCCCGGGCGGCTGGCCCGAAGGGATTTTGCGCAAGATCCTGAAAGATGAAGCGCCGCTGACCGAACGCCCCGGCGCACGCCTGCCCCCCGTCGACCTAGAAGGCACGCGCGCAGAGTTAAGCAAGGAACTGGAAGGTTTCACCGTCGATGACGAGGATCTGAACGGATATCTGATGTATCCGAAGGTGTTTCTGGATTATATGGGCCGCCACCGCGTTTACGGCCCCGTGCGCGCCCTGCCCACGCAGACCTTCTTTTACGGGATGGAACCGGGCGAGGAAATCTCGGCCGAGATTGCACCGGGCAAAACACTGGAAATCCGCGTTGTTGCCGTAAGCGAAACCGGTGATGATGGTGATGTAAAAGTGTTTTTCGAACTGAACGGCCAGCCGCGCACAATTCGCGTGCCCAACCGCGAAGTGAAGGCCAAGACCGCACAACGCGCCAAGGCAGATATCGCCAACCCCGCCCATATCGGCGCCCCAATGCCGGGTGCGGTTGCATCTGTTGCGGTCAGTGCAGGTCAAAAGGTGAAGGCGGGCGATCTGCTTTTGACAATCGAGGCCATGAAAATGGAAACCGGCCTGCATGCGGACCGCGACGCGGTGGTCAAATCCGTGCATGTTCAAGCAGGCACGCAGATCGAAGCGAAGGATCTGCTGGTCGAGTTCGAGGACTGACAGACCGCACAGAAGCGGCGCAAAAGGCCATGACCGGCGCGGGAGCAGTTGATTCCCGCGCCAATTTCGCCCAAACCGTTGCAAAAGCCTCGGGACAGGATCACATGACCAGAATCGATACAACATTCGCCACCCTGAAATCCGAGCGCCGCAAGGCCTTCGTTGCCTATATCATGGCGGGCGATCCCGACCTTGAAACCTCGCTGTCCATCATGCAGGGGCTGCCCGATGCAGGGGTCGATGTCATCGAACTGGGCGTGCCCTTCACCGACCCCATGGCGGACGGGCCCACCATCCAGCTTGCCGGTCAGCGCGCCCTTGATGGCGGACAGACGCTGCACAAGACGCTGGATATGGTGCGCCGTTTCAGGGCGGATAATGACACAACCCCCATTGTCCTGATGGGCTATTACAACCCGATCTACAGCATGGGCGTTGACCGTTTTCTGGCCAAGGCGACAGATGCGGGCATTGACGGGTTGATTGTCGTTGACCTGCCCCCCGAAGAAGACAGTGAATTATGCCTGCCTGCACAGGCGGCAGGACTGAATTTCATCCGGCTGGCCACACCCACCACGGATGACAAGCGCCTGCCCAAGGTTTTGCAAAACACATCCGGTTTCGTCTATTATGTGTCCATCACCGGAATCACCGGTGCTGCGGCCGCGCAGGCCACACAGGTCGGACCAGAGGTCGCGCGCATCAAGGCACAGACGGACCTGCCCGTAATTGTGGGATTTGGGATATCAACACCGCAAACAGCGCAAGATATCGCCAGCGTGGCCGATGGCTGCGTCGTGGGGTCCGCGATCGTCAAGGAGATCGCGTCCGGCAAACCTGTCGCGGATGTGCTGGATTATGTGCGCGCCCTGGCTGATGGGGCGCATCGCGGATAGGCGGAAGGCGCGCCTGCTTTTGGCCTGAAGCTGCCCTTCGCATTGGAACCAAGCCCGCGTCATCGGTGGGCCGGGGTCTGCCGATCCGACATTATAAGAATGCAGTTTATGCAAGCTGCACAATCCTTACTTCAAAGGCTTGGCCTGCCATAAGGTTATCGGCAGGCCGCGGGACGGCCCACCGATGGCGCGGCGGGCTTCGCCCTTTGCTCCGCGCCTTGGGCATTCCCACTGACCGCAAAAGGCCAGTTCCCGCCCACCTGCCCCACCGCAGCCCATGCTGACGCCCGCTACCTTCTGCGCCAGGGGTTGGGCCGGAACCGTGCCGGTTTGCCCGCTTTCGGAACATTGGATGCCACGAAACGATAGCGCGCTTCCGGATGTGGTGGCTGGCCAAGGCAACGTGACCAGAACGCCCGTCCGCCCAGCCGCTGCCATAGCGGAAATGAAAGCGCCACACCGGCCATGAACCCGCCCGCATGCGCCCAATAGGCCACACCGCCCACACCCGCCGGTGCGGAAACCCCGCCCAGAATTTGCAGCGCAAACCAGCCCCCCAGCACCACCCATGCCGGTGCGGGTATGACGCGGAAAATAATGATCAGGAACAAAAACAAATCCACCCGCGCGCGCGGGTAAAACAACAGATACCCGCCCAACACACCCGCAATCGCGCCCGATGCGCCCACCATGGGAATAACCGATGTCGGGTCCGCGGCAAATTGCAGGCCCGCCGCCGCCACGCCGCACAGCAGGTAGAACCCCAAAAACCGGAAATGCCCCCAGACATCTTCCATGTTGTTGCCGAATATCCACAAGAACAACAGGTTGGACCCAAGATGCACCAGATCACCATGCAGGAACTGATGCGTCAGAAGCGTTGCATACCCGTCGCCCATGCCAAGGCGTGCGGGCAACATTCCCCAGTTTTGGAAAAAATGCATCAAGGCCCGTTCCTGCGCGAACAGGCCCGCGTACCCTATGAACACGACAATATTCGCGACAATCAGCGCATAGGTCACATAGGGCCTGCGGGCAGAAGGGTTATGGTCGCGGATGGGAATTAACATGCTGCTGGTCCAAAAAACGAAGGCGCCCGAACGGTATGTCCGGGCGCCATGTCATTCATCAAGCCCGTTCCCCAATGGGACACAGGGCTGGCATGGTCAGTCAGCCGTCAGCAAAGGCGGGTTTTTTCCCGTCAGACGCTTGGCTTCCGGCCCTTCGACCGTCAGGGAAATCTTGCCATCCAGCACATGCACGCGCACAACGCCGCCCTTTGTCAGCTTGCCGAACAGCAGTTCTTCGGCCAAGGGCTTTTTGATGTGTTCCTGAATGACACGCGCCAGCGGGCGCGCCCCCATCTTGTCGTCATAGCCTTTGTCGGCCAGCCATGCGGCCGCTTCTTCGGACAGTTCGATCGTGACGTTGCGGTCCATAAGCTGCGCTTCCAGTTGCAGAACGAACTTCTCGACAACCTGAACGATAACCGATTTCGGCAATGGCGCGAAGCTGATGACCGCATCCAGACGGTTGCGGAATTCAGGCGTGAATGTCCGTTCAATCGCGGCAGTGTCTTCGCCTTCGCGCCGGTCGCGACCGAAGCCTATGGCGGCTTTCGCCTGTTCGGTGGCACCCGCATTCGATGTCATGATCAGGATAACATTGCGGAAGTTCACGGTCCGCCCGTTATGATCCGTCAGTTGGCCGTGATCCATGACCTGCAACAAGATGTTATAGACATCCGGGTGGGCCTTTTCGATTTCATCCAAAAGCAGCACACAATGCGGGTGTTGATCCACCCCGTCAGTCAGCAGACCACCCTGATCGAACCCGACATAGCCGGGGGGCGCCCCGATCAGGCGTGAAACAGCGTGCTTTTCCATGTATTCCGACATGTCAAAGCGCAACAACTCGACACCCAGACTGTCGGCAAGCTGTTTGGCCACTTCGGTTTTACCAACACCGGTCGGACCTGCGAACAGGTAATTCCCGATTGGTTTTTCCGGTTCACGCAGGCCAGCGCGCGACAGCTTGATTGCGGACGACAATGCCTCGATTGCCGGACCCTGACCGAAGACAACGCGCTTCAGGGTGCGTTCCAGATCGCGCAGCACTTCGGCATCATCCTTGGACACATTCTTCGGCGGAATGCGTGCGATCTTGGCCACCACAGCCTCGATTTCCTTAGGGCTGATGGTTTTGCGACGCTTGGATTCCGCCAGCAAATGTTGCGCAGCCCCTGCTTCATCAATCACGTCAATCGCCTTGTCGGGCAATTTGCGGTCGTTGATATAGCGTGCGGCCAGTTCCACTGCGGTCTTGATGGCTTCGTTCGTGTAGCGGATTTCGTGGTGTTCCTCGAAATACGGCTTCAGCCCCATCAGGATTTTGATCGAATCCTCAACCGTGGGTTCGGCCACATCAATTTTCTGGAAACGCCGCGACAAGGCGCGGTCTTTTTCGAAATGCTGGCGGAATTCCTTGTAGGTGGTCGATCCCATGCAGCGAAGCTTGCCGCCCTGCAATGCAGGTTTCAGCAGGTTGGAGGCATCCATCGCCCCGCCCGATGTGGCACCCGCACCGATGACAGTGTGAATCTCATCAATGAACAGAACCGCGTCGGGGTGATCTTCAAGTTCCTGCATCACGGATTTCAGGCGTTCCTCGAAATCACCGCGATAGCGTGTGCCCGCCAGAAGTGCGCCCATATCCAGCGAATAGATCGTGGAATGCGCCAAAATCTCGGGTGTTTCGCCTTCGACGATTTTTTTGGCCAGCCCTTCGGCAATAGCTGTCTTGCCAACGCCCGGATCGCCCACCAAAAGCGGGTTATTCTTGCGCCGGCGGCACAGAACCTGAATGCAGCGTTCCACTTCAGGGCCGCGGCCGATCAGCGGGTCTACTTCGCCCTTGCGGGCCTTTGCGTTCAGATCGACACAGAATTTGCCCAATGCGGTTTCCTTGGGCTTTTCGTCAGTGCCGGATGTGCTGGCTTGTTCTTCATCCGCACCGCTGACCGGGCGCGCTTCGGAGAAGCTGGAATTCTTGGCCACGCCATGCGCGATGAAATTCACGGCATCATAGCGCGTCATATCCTGTTCTTGAAGGAAATAGGCCGCGTTTGATTCGCGTTCGGCGAAAATGGCGACCAGCACATTTGCCCCCGTCACCTCATTGCGGCCAGAGCTTTGCACATGGATCGCCGCGCGCTGGATTACGCGCTGGAATGCCGCAGTCGGCACCGCTTCGGACCCTTCGACATCGGTCACGAGGGAGGTCAGTTCTTCCTCGATGAAGTCATTGAGGGTCTTGCGCAATTCGTCAAGATCGACATTGCAGGCCTGCATCACGCGGCTGGCATCGGGTTCGTCAATCAGCGACGAAAGCAAATGCTCCAGCGTTGCGAATTCGTGCCGCCGGGAATTGGCCAATGCCAAGGCCCCGTGGATGGATTGTTCCAGTGTGGCTGAAAATGATGGCACGTCAGACGCTCCTGTATAGTTTGATCCATTGGCCCATACCGTTGGATCAGTCTCGCCTCATACTCTTAAACTTCGGTTTTATTTTCCGCCGTTCAAGTGTTTTCTCTTAAACTTTGTCCCCAATATGCAAAACACGCAAGGATTAAGCAGTTCGCACGGGTCAAAACTTGTCCTTCAGCGCCCGAAGATGCGTGAATGTTTCCACATCGCTGGCCCGCGCCATCCCAAGTGCCGTTTTCATGCGGGGGTCAACGGCCCGCAAGAAAGTGTTGGTCGCCAGTTCCAGCGCAAGGGTCGCAATCGCCATCGGCAGGCCCTTGTCCCTGTCCAGACTGGACCGGGCAATGCGCGCTTGCAAGTCGGGATTTTCGCCATCCACACTTAATGCAAACGCTGCGTTCCCTTTCATATAGTCGTGCCCTGAACAAATGACAGTGTCTTGGGGCAAATTCATCAGTTTCGACAAGCTGTCCCACATTTGCGCGGGCGTGCCTTCGAACAGGCGCCCACAGCCAAGGGCCATCAGGCTGTCCGCCGTGAAGGCCAGTTTGCTGTCGGCAAAGTAAAACGCGATATGCCCCAAGGTATGGCCCGACACATCCAGCACCGTGCCGGTTTCGCCGCCAATGGCTACGCTGTCCCCGTCGCGAAGGGCGTGGTCCAGTGGCGGCAGCCGATGCGCATCTGCAACCGCCCCCCAGACGCGCCCGCCCGTGGCTGCGCGCAAGTCCTGCACACCGCCGATATGGTCATCATGGTGGTGCGTGATCAGAATGTCGCTTAGCGTCCAGCCCTGCGCAGCAAGGGCCTGCCGGACGGGTGCGGCTTCAGGCACATCAATGACTGCGGTTGCGCCAGATGCGGGGTCGTTGATCAGATAGGCATAATTGTCCGCCAGACAGGGCACCGCGTGCAACACAAAGGGCATGGTCTTTTCGCTTTCATCCGTTACAGTCCGGTCAAGACTGCGCCAATCGGGCGACATGTGCAACCGAGGCATCATCAGGGGCTGAAGGGCAGACTATGCATCACGATGTCCGTGCGCTGCGCGACTTCTATTATACGACCTCGCTTGGACGCGCGGCCCAGAAGGCCATGCGCGACCGATTGCGCACCTGCTGGGGTGACACAACAGGGTTGTCGATTGCCGGGTTCGGATTTGCGGCCCCCCTGCTGCGCCCGTTCCTGTCCGAGGCCGCGCGCGTCACCGCCCTGATGCCCGCCCAGCAAGGCGTCATGCACTGGCCTGCGGAAAGCGCCAATCATTCCGTGCTGGTTGAAGAAACGAACTGGCCACTGGCCACCGGCACAATCGACAGGCTGGTTTTCCTGCACGGGCTGGAAACATCGGACCGGCCTGCGGCCTTGCTTGAAGACGCAGCGCGCGTCATGAAAACCGGCGCCAAGGCCGTGTTCGTCCTGCCCAACAGGTCCGGCCTTTGGGCGCGGCGCGATGGCACGCCTTTTGCACTGGGCAGGCCCTATTCGCTGGGCCAGATCGAAACACAGTTGACCGACCACGGATTCGCCCTTGAAAGCCACTTTGCCGCAATGTTCTTTCCGCCGCGCGACAATGCGCGCTGGCTGCGATGGGCAATGACACTGGAACGGGTCGGACAGAAACTGTCGCGCTATCATGCGGGCGGCGTTCTGATTGTGCAGGCCACGCGCGTCAGCGACACGCCCGGCACCACCGGATTGGTGGTGAAATCACGCAAGCCGCTGCGCGTGCTG
The DNA here is from genome assembly GCA_020832445.1 of Paracoccaceae bacterium. GTDB lineage: Bacteria > Pseudomonadota > Alphaproteobacteria > Rhodobacterales > Rhodobacteraceae > Roseinatronobacter. Next base: position 28,532 of record JAFIEO010000020.1, on the reverse strand, counting down.
GACGGGATTACCCAGCCCGGCGCGCGACCGGCATGGTGACATGCACCTGCCTGTGCAGATTGCGACACGCCACGCATTTGGACGTCTTCGGGGAATCATCCCTTGCGCGCCTGACTGCGCATGCCACCAATCGGGTGGGTGATTGCGCAAACAGGCTGACATGATAGCATCATCATAGCCCAAAAGCCGGAAGCAGGGTAATTTTATGACCCTGTTCTTCAAGAAGTGGTTACCTTCGCGGTTGCGGCAGAAATGGACCTCTGCTAAACCCGCGCCGACCTTACATGCCGCGTAACTGTAGCATTCATGACATCGGGCCAGCGCGAGGCTTGATGAAAACCAAGATGGAAGGGTGGACGTGTCCGAACCAGCTTCGATCTCCTCCGGCATTGCTGCGCGCTATGCCACTGCAATTTTTGAGTTGGCGAAAGAGTCAAAATCACTCAAAACCCTTGAAGCCGATGTCGACGCGCTGGATGGCGCGCTGACCGAAAGCGCTGATCTGCGCAACCTTATTACTTCGCCCGTATACTCGCGCGATCAGGTTGCCACTGCGATCACTGCAATCGCCAAGAAAATGAAACTGTCGCAGTCGGTTGCTGGCGCGCTAGGGCTGATGGCCCAGAAACGCCGCTTGTTTACCCTGCCGCAGGTTCTGACAGCACTGCGCATGCGCATCGCCAACGAAAAAGGCGAAGTCACCGCCGAGGTGACAACCGCGCAGACCCTGTCCAAGTCGCAGGAAACAGACCTTGTGAAAACGCTGAAAGCGCGTATTGGCAAGGATATCAAACTGAAACTGGCCGTCGATGAATCGCTTATCGGTGGTCTTGTCATCAAGGTGGGCTCGCAAATGATCGACACGTCGATCCGCGCGCAGCTCGCGGCCCTCAAGAACAGTATGAAAGAGGTCGGATAAATGGGTATCCAAGCAGCTGAGATCTCTGCGATCCTGAAAGAGCAGATCAAGAACTTCGGTCAGGATGTCGAAGTCGCAGAAATTGGCCGTGTGCTGTCCGTTGGGGACGGTATTGCGCGTGTCCACGGGCTGGACAATGTTCAGGCCGGCGAGATGGTCGAATTTCCGGGCGGTGTGCGCGGCATGGCATTGAACCTCGAAGCTGACAATGTCGGCATCGTGATCTTCGGTGACGACCGCGGCATCAAGGAAGGCGACACCGTCAAGCGCACCAAGTCCATCGTGGACGTGCCAGTGGGCGATGCGCTTCTGGGCCGTGTTGTTGACGGTCTTGGCAACCCGATTGATGGCAAAGGCCCGATTGCGACAACCACGCGCAGCGTGGCCGACGTCAAGGCACCGGGCATCATTCCGCGGAAATCGGTTCATGAACCGATGGCAACCGGCCTGAAATCGGTTGACGCCATGATCCCGATTGGCCGCGGCCAGCGCGAACTGATCATTGGTGACCGCCAGACCGGCAAGACCGCAGTGGCACTCGACACCATTCTGAACCAGAAAAGCTATAACGAAGCCGCTGGCGATGACGAGTACAAGAAACTGTATTGCGTCTATGTGGCCATCGGGCAGAAGCGTTCGACCGTTGCGCAGCTGGTGAAGAAGCTGGAAGAAACCGGTGCGATCGAATATTCGATCGTCGTGGCCGCAACTGCGTCCGACCCCGCGCCCATGCAGTTCCTGGCCCCCTATGCCGCGACCGCAATGGCTGAACATTTCCGCGACAATGGCCGCCACGCACTGATCATCTATGATGATTTGTCGAAACAGGCCGTTGCCTACCGCCAGATGTCGCTTCTGTTGCGCCGCCCACCGGGCCGCGAAGCATACCCCGGTGACGTGTTCTACCTGCACTCCCGTCTGCTGGAACGTTCGGCCAAGCTGAACGAAGATCACGGTGCAGGGTCGCTGACCGCGCTGCCGATCATTGAAACCCAAGGCGGTGACGTGTCGGCCTTTATTCCGACCAACGTGATTTCGATCACCGATGGCCAGATCTTCCTTGAAACCGAGCTGTTCTACCAAGGCATCCGCCCTGCGGTGAACACCGGTCTGTCAGTGTCGCGCGTGGGGTCATCCGCGCAAACCGATGCGATGAAATCGGTTGCGGGTCCGGTGAAACTGGAACTGGCGCAATACCGCGAAATGGCGGCGTTTGCGCAGTTCGGGTCGGACCTTGATGCATCGACCCAGCGCCTGCTGAACCGTGGTGCGCGCCTGACCGAGCTGATGAAGCAAGGCCAGTATTCCCCCATGACCAACGCCGAGATTGTCTGCGTGATCTTTGCAGGCACCCAAGGCTATCTGGACAAGGTCGCAGTCAAGGATGTGGGCCGCTTTGAAAAAGGCCTGCTGGCCCATCTGCGCGGCAACCACAAGGCGCTTCTGGATGACATCACCGTCAATGACCGCAAGGTCAAAGGTGAACTGGAAGAGAAAATTCGCGCCGCATTGGATGAATTCGCGAAAGACTTCGCCTAAGGGCGCGGTAAGAGGAGCAGCGAATGGCAAACCTCAAGGACCTCAAGAACCGGATCTCCAGCGTCAAATCGACGCGGAAGATCACGAAGGCCATGCAAATGGTCGCGGCCGCGAAACTGCGCCGCGCCCAGGATGCCGCCGAAGCGGCGCGTCCCTATGCGGATCGCATGGCAGATGTGGTCAATGGCCTCGCGGCGTCTGTCGCGGGGTCGGAAACGGCACCAAAGCTGTTGGCAGGAAGCGGGTCGGACCAGACCCATCTTCTGGTTGTGATGACAGCCGAACGCGGGCTTTGCGGGGGCTTCAACTCGTCCATCGTCAAGGCGGCGCGCGTGCGCGCGGCCAAATTGCTGGACGAAGGCAAGACCGTCAAGATCCTGACAGTTGGCAAAAAAGGGCGCGAACAGTTGCGGCGCGACCTGTCTGCCCATCTGGTGGGTCATGTCGATCTAAGCGAGATCAAGCGCGTCGGGTATGAGAATGCCGCGGATATTTCGAAGCAGGTCTTCGGGATGTTCGACGCCGGTGAATTCGACGTTGCGACCATCTTCTACAACCGCTTTGAATCGGTGATCAGCCAGATTCCGACACCGCAGCAGATCATTCCTGCCGAAGTGCCCGAAGCCGAGACGCCCAAATCCGAGACGCTTTATGAATACGAGCCATCGGAAGAGGCCATTCTGGAAGACCTGCTGCCACGGTCGGTGACCACGCAGATCTTCACCGCGCTTCTGGAAAATGCGGCTTCTGAACAAGGCGCACGGATGTCAGCGATGGACAATGCCACCCGCAATGCGGGCGATATGATCGACCGGCTGACCATCCAGTATAACCGCTCGCGTCAGGCCGCGATCACCAAAGAGCTTATCGAGATCATTTCGGGCGCGGAAGCGCTCTGACGAACCCGGAGAGACAAATAATGGCTTCAAATGGCAAAATCACACAGGTGATCGGCGCCGTCGTGGACGTGCAGTTCGACGGCGATCTGCCCCCCATCCTGAACGCGCTGGAAACCGACAATAACGGCAAGCGGCTGGTGCTGGAAGTGGCCCAGCACCTTGGCGAAAGCACTGTGCGCACCATCGCCATGGACGCGACCGAAGGTCTGGTCCGTGGTCAGGCAGTCAAGGATTCGGGTGAACCGATCATGGTTCCCGTGGGCGACGCGACACTGGGCCGCATTCTGAACGTGGTGGGTGAACCCGTGGACGAAGGTGCACCGGTCGAAGCGACCGAACGCCGCGCGATCCACCAGCCCTCCCCGGGTTTTGACGCACAGTCGACAGAATCGGAAATCCTTGTAACCGGCATCAAGGTCATCGACCTGCTGGCCCCCTATTCCAAGGGCGGCAAGATCGGCCTGTTCGGCGGTGCCGGTGTGGGCAAAACCGTTCTGATCATGGATCTGATCAACAACATCGCGAAAGTGCACTCGGGCTACTCGGTGTTTGCCGGTGTGGGCGAACGGACACGCGAAGGCAACGACCTGTATCACGAAATGATGGAATCAGGCGTTATCAACATCGACAACCTGTCGGAATCCAAAGTGGCGCTGGTATATGGCCAGATGAACGAACCCCCCGGTGCACGGATGCGTGTGGCGCTGACCGGCCTGACACTCGCCGAACAGTTCCGCGATTCGTCGGGAACCGATGTTCTGTTCTTCGTGGACAACATCTTCCGCTTCACGCAGGCCGGTTCGGAAGTGTCGGCGCTGCTGGGCCGCATTCCGTCGGCTGTGGGCTATCAGCCAACACTGGCCACCGACATGGGCGCGATGCAGGAACGCATCACCTCGACCAAGGCAGGGTCGATTACCTCGATCCAGGCCGTGTACGTTCCCGCAGATGACCTGACTGACCCGGCCCCGGCCACAACATTCGCCCACCTTGACGCCACCACCAACCTGTCGCGCGCGATTTCGGAACTGGGCATCTACCCCGCTGTGGACCCGCTCGATTCCACCTCGCGCCTGATGGACCCGATCTATATCGGGGAAGAGCATTATCAGGTTGCCCGCGACGTGCAGGGTATTTTGCAGCGCTACAAATCGCTTCAGGACATCATTGCCATCCTTGGCATGGACGAATTGTCCGAAGAGGACAAAATGACTGTTGCACGCGCACGCAAAATCCAGCGCTTCCTGTCGCAGCCTTTTGACGTGGCAAAAGTGTTCACCGGCTCGGATGGTATTCAGGTTCCGCTGGAAAAAACAATCGCATCGTTCAAGGCGGTTGTTGCAGGTGAATATGACCACCTGCCCGAAGCTGCGTTCTACATGGTAGGCGATATCGACGACGTGATCGCAAAAGCCGAGAAGCTGGCCGCTGCGGCCTAAGGGGGGCCATATGGCTGACATGATGCAATTCGACCTGGTCTCGCCCGAACGGAAGCTTGCATCCGTTCAGGCCCGCGCGGTGCAGATTCCTGCGGCGTCGGGTGACCTGACGGCCATGCCTGATCACGCACCCCTTATCACCACCCTGCGCCCCGGCGTGTTGGTGGTGGACGGGGCAGACGGGGAAACCCGTTTTGCCGTGACGGGGGGATTTGCAGAAATCACCCCCGGAGCAACATCTGTTCTGGCCGAACGCGCCTATCCAATGGGGCCCGAAGGTCGCGATGCCTTGCAGGCCCTGCTGGACGAAACCCGCGCCAAGGCGGCATCTGCCCAAGGCAACGACCGCGACGCGCTGAACAAAACCGCCGATGATCTGGCACAGACCATTTCTACAATGGCATAAGCGCCGGTTCTTACAGCACTAAGGGAAGCCCCGCTGCACATGGTGCAAGGCGGGGCTTTTTCATGCGCAATGGCGTGTCATGGCGCGTTGCAGGAGGTTTTTGGCCTGAAGCTGACACCCAAAGGCGCGGAATCAAGGGCGCAGCCCGCCGCGCCATCGGCGGGCCGTCCCGCGGCCTGCCGATTTGGCCAGCGACACGCCAAGCCTTTGAGCACAGGAGTATGCAGCTTGCATAAAGTGAACTTCACTGGCGTCGGATCGGCAGCCCCCGGCCCACCGCTGGCGCGGGCTTATTCCCAGCATGAACGTCCGCAAAAGGCCAATTCCCCCTGACATTCAATAACGCCGTGCACCCGAGTCAGCGCCCGTCCGGCCCGTCAGGGTCCACGTCACCACCCGCATCGGTATCTGAAATCTCGTCATATTGCATGGCTTTGGGCTGTGCCGGCTCGGGGTCCGGGCCTGATGCAGCGGGTGCAGGCGCACCGCCGCGCAGGACTTCGGGGTTGCGCAGCCATATATCACGCTGCGCGAAGGGAATCTCGATCCCTTCTTGTTGGAACCGCTCGGCGATCTGGTGGCGCACTTCGGTGCGCACTGACAAGCCAAAGCCCACATCGCTGATGATAATGCGCAATTCGAATTCCAGCGCATCCGCACCGAAATTCGTAAAATGCACCGCAGGTGCAGGGTCCAACAGCGCAAGCGGCTGGGCGTCACCAATTTCCTTCAGGATGCGTTCCACCTTGCGGGTGTCCGACCCATAGGCCACGCCCACTGGAATGATCACGCGCCCTGTCTGGCTGAACCGCGTCCAGTTCGTGACAGTTCCCGAAATCAGATCGGCATTCGGGACAATCACATCTGTCCGGTCAAAAGTTTCAATGACTGTAGAGCGGACAGAGATTGACCTAACCGTGCCCATCGTGGTGCCAACTTCAATCCAGTCCCCTTCGGCCACAGGTCGTTCAATCAGCAGGATCAGCCCCGAGATGAAGTTCGACACGATATTTTGCAGGCCAAAGCCGATACCAACCGACAGCGCCCCCGCCACAAGCGCAAGGCCCGACAGGTCTATCCCTGCCGTCGAAATGGCCACCAGCCCCGAGATGAAGATACCAATATAACCGGTGCCCGAAATCACGGCCTTCTGGCCGCCCTTGTCGATCTTGGTTTTTGGCAGCACCGTAGATCCAAGCGCGCCCTGCATCATCCGCGTCAGCATATACCCGATCGAGAAGATGACGATGAAACTCAGGATATTTGTCGGGGAAACCCGCGTCTCTCCAATACGGAACCCTTCGCGCAGAACCTGCCACACCTCCAGCAATTCGGTCATCCGCACGCCCCAGACCAGCGCAAAGACCGGCAGCGAGAGTAAGACCAGAGCAAAGCTGATCAGCGCAGGGATCAGGGCATCGGGATCATCGTGCTTGCGCCCCGCGACCATGTCATACACATCAGATACCATCTGCGAGATGAAGATCAGCAGGGCCACAAGCCACAGCGAGATGACCGCCGGAAACAAGATTGCCTCGGCGGCCTGCACATAGCCGATTGCGGCGAAAACGGGGGCACCTGCGCCTATGACAATCGCCCCGCGCCCAAGGATGTTTATCATCCGGTCGAAAAAGCGCCGATCGTCACCCTGCTCGGTGCATAGTTTCGCATGCAGCACCAACAGTGACCCGAACCGTGCCAGCACAATCCCCGCCAGAACAAGGATCGGGAACAGGATCACGGAATTGGCAGCATCGGTCTGCACATCGGGGTTTATGAACGCAACAATGACCAGCGACGCCCCAAAGATCAGCCCCATAAGATGGGACATGAAGCGCCCTTCACGCCGCCGTGCTTCGGGCAGTTTCAGCGGCATTTGCGGGGTGTCAACAACCGGAAAAATCTCTCCTCCGGCCCAACGCGCCGAAAAATAAACAATGCCGAAACCGATCAGGGCCGTGGTGATGTCACTGCCAATATCCCCGATCAAACCGGTCAGATCCAGCGCAACAGCCATCGCAACCACAGCCGTAACAGGAACGATAATCTGCGCCAGCGATGCGACTTCGGCAAAGACCCGTTTGCTTTTGCGCGTCCCCCCTTCCTGTAGCAGCCGCGCAACCGCGCGTTCAATCCAGCGCCGCCCCCGCAAAAGCACAAAACCTGCAAACCCGAAAAGCAGCAGCACAATCGGAAGATTGGACCTGAATTCACGCAGCGCTGCGGGGTCGTCCAGTGCGCCGACCACTTGGGTGTAGAAGGTAAAGCTGCGCCCCCAGACCGCATCGGCTGCGGAAACCCAGTTTACGGGGTTCAACGGCGAGGGCCACAGTTCCAGCAACGCCTCTGCCTGCCGTTCGCGCAACATCACATCAATCTGGCGGATCAACCCGTCCGCGCGCCGGAACGCTTCTTGTGCGGCAATTCCGGGCGATTGCAGCGCGGTCAGTTGCTCGCTTAATTCGGCGCGGCGATCAGCAATTTCAGGGGCTTCGGTCGCGCCATCTTCTGGCACGGGGCCAAGGGCCGAAATCTGTTCGCGCAAACTGGCAATGCGCGATTGGTTGGCATCCTGCGCGGCCAGAAAACGCGACCGGAACTCTACCAGTTCCTGACGCAATTCGTTCAGGGTATCATCCGTTGCTATGCCTGCGTCGATGACGCGCTCTGCCTGGGTGGCAACGCTGCGCCACGCATCATAATCAGGCGCTGTGCTGGATGATTGTTCAGTCGCCTGGGCGAACACCACGTTCGGTTGTGTGGCTATGGCCATGGCGCAGAACAGCGCCAGAAGGATGATCCGCATCAACGGCACCCTTATCACGCGATCAGGCTTCAAACACGGTGGGAAGCGTGCGGTGCCCCCCCCCCATCCAGTTCGGCACCGGCAGCCCCTTGGCACGCAAAAATTCAGGGTTGAACAGCTTGGATTGATAGCGTGTGCCATAGTCACACAGGATTGTCACAATCACATGCCCCGGCCCCATCTCGCGCGCCATGCGCACAGCGCCTGCCACATTCACCCCCGACGACCCGCCAAGGCACAGCCCTTCTTCGGCCAACAGATCGAACACATAGGGCAGCGCTTCTTCATCCGGGATCTGGGCGCAGAAATCAGGGGTAAACCCGTCCAGATTGGCCGTCACCCGCCCCTGCCCGATTCCTTCGGTGATGGACCCGCCTTCGGATTTGAATTCGCCACTGGTATAAAAACTATAGAGCGCCGCCCCCATCGGGTCTGCAAGCCCCATCTTCACACCTTTGGGCTGCAGCGCCTGTGCCACACCCGCCAATGTGCCCCCCGACCCGACAGCGCAGATGAACCCGTTGACGCGGCCATCTGTCTGCTCCCAGATTTCGGGACCGGTGGTTTCCACATGCGCCTGACGGTTTGCGATGTTGTCAAACTGGTTTGCCCAGATCGCGCCGTGTGGTTCGCTTTTGGCCAGCGCTTCGGCCAGACGACCAGAATAGCGCACATAATTGTTGGGGTTGCGATAAGGGGCTGCGGGCACTTCGACCAGTTCGGCACCGGCCAGACGCAACATATCCTTCTTTTCCTGACTTTGGGTTTCGGGAATCACAATAACGGTGCGGAACCCCATGGACGCGCCCACCAGCGCCAGCCCAATGCCGGTATTTCCGGCGGTCCCTTCCACAATCGTGCCGCCCGGTTTCAGGGCACCGCGCGCAATCGCATCGCGGATAATATATAGCGCCGCGCGATCCTTGACCGACTGGCCGGGATTTAGAAATTCGGCCTTGCCAAGGATTTCACACCCTGTCGCATCGCTTGCCTTGTTCAGCCGGATCAAGGGCGTATTTCCAATCGCCTCTGAGAGGTTTGCGTAGCGGTTCATCAAGGTTCTCCAGAATTCAAGGCAATGACACGGTAGCGGGCACCCGTCAGCGTTCCGCCCGCCGCCTCTTGCTTATTACACTGCGCGCACGCTTGGCGCGTCTACAGACGGCCGTAACGTTTGGCCGTGCGCGCATACAGCCACAAGCCGAAGCTGCCAAGCAGCAATGCCGAAACATATTCAAGCGGCCTGATCGTTGTCATCAACTCTTGTCCCTGCACGAATACCAAAGCGCCCCAGACCGATGCCACCAGACTGGCCACGAACGCAAGCGCAAGCACCAGAACAGATGCCCTGTCCCCCAACAGCAACAAAACAGCACCCAACAAGCCAAGCCAAATGCCAGACGTCACAGCATAGGCCGACCAATCCGGCATGGTTCCCAGAAAATCACCCAGCCCCAGCGGCGGCGGCAGCGCTACCAGTGCTTCCAGCGCACCGTATCGCGCGATGACATATTCCAACGCCAGAAACCCGAAACAGGCTGTTCCAACAACACCGAACACGGTTACCAATACACTTCGCGCCTGTTTTTCCGCCATGATACACTCCCGCGTTTATTTGATGCAGATTGCCTTGGGACGCCGTCAGTGTCCACCCCCAAGGGCATCAGGCTATGCTACCGGTCCACAGAAATATATCGCTTTTGGCCGACCTGCCACCAGTTTGCGCGCCGCCAAGTTCATCCGTGTCGATGAAACTGAAAATGCCCCGCTGACAGGCAGCAGGGCAACATTCACGCAATGCGTTTACAATAGCAATTCAGGCCGCAAGCAATGCGCGCACTTCGCTTTCCTTCAGGGTCAGACGTGCTGCCGCATAGGCATCTTGCCCGGAAACGCTGCCAAGTTCAGGAAACAGCGCCAAAAGTTCAGCACGCTGCATATCATCCATACCGCCAAGTGTTTTCTGGCCCGGCTGGAAGCTTTCGCTCCAGGCGCCTTCGCCACGGATAATCTGGTGGCTGTTGAACATGACATGAACATAGGTCACCGGCGCCGCGTCGCGTTCAATTCCCGGTTGGCCCACCAAATGAAGCGCTGGCACCAGAACTTCATGTTCGCCAAACAGCAATTCTGCACGTTGCCCGCTGATCAGCACGCGGTGCCATGGCGACACGCGCAGGTCACGCTGCGGCATACCGTCGCCAAGCGCACCGGCACGAATGATGACCGCGTTGTAATCCGGTTTTTCTGACATATCCTGCGCGGTCAGATCCCGCGAACCGGACCACACGACAGGCAAATAGCCATTGTCGCGGGTCATGACCAGATCACCCGCCTTGATCTGTTCGACCGGTTTGCGGCCCTCTGCGGTGTCGATCAAAGTGCCGGCCACGAAACACGGCACGGTGACATCGTCATCACCGCTCAGCTTGTTTTCGCCATTGCCATCTTCGTTGATGGCGTCTTCAACCGTCGGGGTTGATGCAACTTCAACAGATTGTATGTCGCCCGACCGCCATGGATCTTCTGTGTTAAAGACATCGCTGGGCGAGATGAAGGAAATTTGCGATCCATCTTCTGCCGTCAGCGTGAAACCGATTGTCTGACCGGATTGTGTAAATGTCTCGCCAGTGTCGGGATCAATCTTTGTATATGTGCCCCAGAAGTTATAAACGTCTGTAAGTTCATATTCCACACCGTCAATGATGGTGGTGGAGCCAATCGGGATAGATTGGTCAGTGACGCTGTCGTCGCGTTCAAATTCCACCCCGTCCAGAACGTCAAGCAGATCGGATTCCGAAAGATCGGGATCAAAGTTGAAAACCGTTCCGAAGCTGTCAATATCGACGCCAGCCCCACCCAACCTGATCAGGTCATTGATTATCACCGACATTGTCCGTCACCCTTATTCTGCACACTGGTCTTCCGGTCGTGCCCTGCCCCATCCAACATATGAATGAAGCAAAGATTAACCCCAACAACAAGGTATCAACGATTTCATACCTGTGAAGTTTCAGCGTTACACCCACAATGTGGCATAATAGCGGCAAACTTTCGCGTTACAAAGGCAAAATGAATACAATTATCCCGGATACCTGCACAGAAAATCACAGCTCCGTTTATTGAGGCCCGCTTCGAAACAATTTTTGACCCTACGCCATTTTGCAACGCCCGACACAACGGGTGAAGTTTTAGGCAGTATCTATTTCGTATCGTCAGAATGCTGGGAACACCTGGCCCAAAGCACAGCCATTCCCCCCAGTGCTGTTGATCTTGTCAATTATGCAAGGATGCGCCGGTACAGGTGCCATGACGCGTGGCCAAGCACAGGCAGCACAACAAACAGGCCCAGAAAAAACGGCAGCATTGCCGCAAACAGCAATGCAGCAATGATCCCGGCCCAGACAGCCATGACCCACAGGTTCTGCATCACTGCCTGAAACGAGGTGATCATGGCGGTGATGAAATCCACTTCCTTGTCCAGAAGCAGCGGCAGGCTTATGACCGACAATGCAAACAACACTGCGGCCATGCTGCCCCCGATTGCGCCACCAACCAACAGCATCATCAGGCCCGGTCCCGACATCAGCATATCAAAGGTGGAACTGGTGATCGGACGCAAACCGAAAAACAGGGCAAAAATCGTGTGGGCCACAAAAACCCAGAACATGAAGGCCAGCATGACGACCATTGCCATGGATGGCACCTGCCGGTCACGTTGGGCAAAGACGCAGCCAGCAACCGCGCCCCAGTTCAGGTCTTTGCCCTGTTCAATCCTGCGGCTGACTTCATAAAGGCCGGTTGCCGCAAAAGGCGCAATCAGCGGGAAACCTACGGCAATCGGAATGAACCACCAGCTTTGCCCAGAGGCCAGAAACACCGCATAAAGCACCAACCCGCCCAGCACATAGACCAGCGAAAATGCCAAACCGAACACCGGCGCCTGTCTGAAATCCGACCAGCCCGCCCGCAGGACGGCGCCAAGATCGGCCACGCTAATGGTTCCCGGCGCTGGTATAGTGGACGGTGGCAGATGGGTCGTATGGCTTGAATTGTCGCTCATGGTGTCCTCCATTCCCTGATGGAAAGGATAGGACTGCGACAATGTGTCATGCAAGCAAATTCAGCGTGCAGCGCCGGTGTATTCGTCCCTTGGCCATGCGGGTGCGCGCGATCTGCACGTCAATCGGTGGCGTTCGCCTCGGCGCGCGTTTTGCCGGACACATCCATCGCCAGCGTGGCCGCCATGAACCCGTCCAGCGCGCCGTCCAGAACGCCTTGGGTGTCCGACGTTTCATGTGCGGTGCGCAGATCCTTCACCATCTGATAGGGATGCAGCACATAGGACCGGATCTGGTTGCCCCAGCCCGCATCGCCCTTGGCATCATGCGCGGCTTCAATCGCTTCGGTGCGTTTTCGCAATTCCATTTCATACAGCCGCGATTTCAGCGCATTCATGGCAATTTCGCGGTTCTGATGCTGCGATTTCTGGCTGGATGTGGTGACAATGCCGGTCGGTATATGGGTAATCCGCACGGCCGAGTCGGTCGTGTTGACGTGCTGACCACCCGCACCGGATGACCGGTAGGTGTCGATACGGATGTCAGACGGGTTGATGTCAATCTCAATATTCTCATCAACCACAGGATAGACCCAGACAGAGCTGAACGATGTGTGCCGCCGCGCCGAGCCGTCAAAAGGCGAAATCCGCACCAGACGGTGCACGCCGGATTCCGATTTCAGCCAGCCATAGGCATTATGACCTGAAATCTTGTAAGCCACAGACCGGATGCCCGCTTCCTCGCCCGCGCTTTCTGACATCAGCTCGACAGTATACCCCTTCTTTTCGGCCCAACGCACATACATGCGCGCCAGCATCGACGCCCAGTCACAGCTTTCGGTGCCGCCCGCGCCTGCGTTAATCTCAAGGAAGGTGTCGTTGCTGTCCGCCTCGCCGTTCAGCAGCGCCTCCAGTTCCTTGGCGGCGGCGGATTTGGCCAGTTTACGCAGTTCTTCTTCGGCTTCGGCCACGATTTCGGTGTCGCCTTCGGCCTCTCCCAACTCGATCAGGCCCATCTGATCTTCGAGTTCCTGCGCAATGCTGCGGTAGGTGCCCAACGCATCGGCCAGCAAGCGGCGATCACGCATCAGGGCCTGCGCGCGGGCGGGATCGTTCCACAGGTCGGGGTTTTCAGTCATCGCATCGAATTCTTCCAGCCGGTGCGGTGCCGTTTCGATATCCATCCGTTGACCAAGCAAGGCCAGTGATTTGCGGATCGCGTCAATGGTGCTAAGCGTCTCTGCGCGCATGGGTATCGTCCATTCCTGAAGCTGAAAGCTGGGCCTGTGCATAACGCGGCGACGCATCAGGGGCAAGCCATCCAAGCTGTGATCCTGTTTGCAAGCTGCCGGTTCATTGCCGGAAGCCACGGTCACATCATCGGTTATGGTAGTTATTGGTCATTTGCAGTCATTCACGCTTGGAGTAAGCACGCGCCAGCGGTGGGCCGGGGTCTGCCGGTCCGACATTTGAGACGCGCAGTTTATGCAAGCTGCATATCCCTTACTTAAACCGCTTGGCGTGTCGCTGGCCAAATCGGCAGGCCGCGGGACGGCCCGCCGATGGCGCGGCGGCCTTGCGGCCTTTGCTCCGCGCCTTGGGGCTTTCCCGATGTCCGCGAAAGGGCACAGATCAACCCCGCTAACGCCCGTCCAAACCTTCCTCCTAATACAACCCACCCGTCGATACTGTGCCAAAGCTGGCAGAAGGGGCCGTGCTGCCGCCCCCGTCGCTGGTGGTGCCGTCCGGCAACTGCCCACGGCCGGAATCCTCGCGTTGCAATTCTTCATACGACTCGCCCGGCTCGAACATCGGCAAATCCCCGCCCAGTGCGAAACCACCGTCAATAATAGCCGCCAGACCAAAGATCGGCTCGACACCTTCGCGGAAGAATTCGGCAATCACATTCGCGCCGCTTGCGCCTTCAGGCAGTCTTGCGCCTGTATTGCGGTCGATATTGATGAAATACCCGCCCGACGGCACGCGGAAGCGGCTGCCACCGTATTTCTTGACCGCTTCTTGCATGAATTCGTTGAACACTGGGCCGCACATGGTGCCGCCCCCTGCCCCGCGACCCAGCGGACGCGGCTGGTCATAACCAATGTAGCAGCCCGCAACGATATTGGACGTGTAGCCCACGAACCAGACATCGCGCGCTTCATTGGTGGTGCCGGTTTTGCCTGCGGTCGGCACCGGCAGGTTGACAGTCCGCGCAGCGGTGCCGCGCTGCACAACGCCTTCCATCATCGAGGTCAACTGATAGGCTGTGACCGCATCCATCACGCGCTGACGCTGCGATGTGATCCAAAGCCCGCGCCCTTCGGGCAGGTTGGCCTCGTTGCAATCAACACAATTGCGCTGGTCATGGCGGTAGACTGTCTTGCCCCACCTGTCCTGCACACGGTCCACCAGTGTGGGTTCCACCCGTTCACCGCCATTGGCAAACATCGCATAGGCCGCGACCATCCGGAACAGCGTGGTTTCCTGACTGCCCAGCGCCGCCGCCAGATTTTGTTGCGACCGGTCATAAACCCCGAAGCGTTCGGAATAGCCGCCCACAACATCCATGCCGATTTCCTGTGCCAGACGCACAGTCATCAGGTTGCGCGACATCTCGATGCCCGTGCGCACAGGCGTCGGGCCGTAAAACCGGTTGGTGGCATTGGTGGGACGCCAGATCCCCTGAACAGTTTCAACTTCAATAGGCGCATCAATCACGATTGTGGCGGGGGTGAACCCGCTGTCCAGTGCAGCCGCATAGACAAACGGCTTGAACGCCGAACCGGGCTGGCGCTGCGCCTGCGTGGCGCGGTTAAACACCGAATCCTCGTAGGAAAAGCCGCCCTGCATGGCAATGACGCGGCCGGTATTGACATCCATCGCCATCAAGCCGCCCTGCACTTCGGGCACCTGCCGCAAGGACCAGCGCTGGAATTCACCGGACTCATTGCTGACACGGCGCACATGGACGACATCACCCACCGACAGGTTATCGGACAGCGACCCACGCGCCCAATTAATGTCCGGGCGGTCCACGACATGCGGCGCGTCCTGATCGCTGCGCACAGCTTCAATGCCCAGTCGCACCTGATCGGCCGTAGCCGCCAGAACGACAGCGGGATACCAGCGCCCGCCAAGGGTAATATCGCGTGCCACCTCGACGCGGGCCAGTGCCGCGCGCCATGTTTCCTCATTCACCAGATCTTCCGCCTCCAGCCGCTCGCCGCTGGGGCGCAACTGGCCCCGGCTGCGGTCGTAGTTTTCCAGCGCGCGTTGCAGCGCGTGAGCGGCATGGGTTTGCATATCGGGGTCAATAGTGGCGCGAATGCTTAGCCCGCCGGTGAAGAATTCCTCTTCGCCGAATGTGCCCGAAAGCTGGCGGCGCACTTCATCGGTGAAATAATCACGCGGCGGAATAATGTCGCGCGGGCTGGAAAAATCGCCCGATTGCACAGTCAGAAGCGGCTGATCGCGCGCAATATCATGCTCTTCGCGCGAAATATGGCCATTGCGCAGCATTTCCCCCAGCACATAGTTGCGCCGGGACGTCACGCGGTCGCGGTTGCGCACCGGATGATAATTCGACGGTGCCTGCGGCAGCGCTGCCAGAAAGGCGGCTTCGTGCAGTTCCAATTCGTCCAGCGTCTTGTTGAAATAGGTCTGCGCGGCGGCGGTCACGCCATAAGAATTCTGGCCCAGAAAAATTTCATTCAGATACAGTTCAAGAATCTGGTCCTTGCTCAGGGCGCCTTCCACGCGCGATGCAAGGATCAGTTCCTTGATCTTACGCTCGCCCGTGCGGTCGCCCGACAGCAGGAAGTTTTTCATCACCTGTTGCGTGATCGTGGACGCCCCGCGCACATTCTGCCCGCGCGATACCACCGCTTCATAGCCCGCGACCGCAATCGCACGCGGGTCAAAACCGGCATGGGCATAGAAATTTCTGTCCTCGGCGCTGATGAAGGCATTTTTCACCAGATCGGGAATATCTGATACAGGGGTGAAAAGCCGCCGTTCAATGGCGAATTCATCGATCAACCGCCCCTCGCCGGAATAGATGCGGCTGATTGTGGGGGGGGTGTAATTGGCCAGTTGTTCATGACTGGGCAAATCCTGCCCATACATCCAGAACACGCCGCCAATGGCAAGCGCAACAAAAAACACAGCGGTGATCGCGAAACTGAAAAGCCCGCCGAAAAATGATAGAATCGTTCTGAGCACGCGTGGACCCCTTGGAACAGTTGGCGCGCTTATACGCGCATTCATCACGCAGGTCAAAAACCTGTGCTTCACGATTTCGGGTTTCCGCCGACGCGCCCATAGGCATTGAAACGCGGCAAATCACGCAATGCTATTGCCGGCGCAAAAGCCCCTGCGCCTTGTCATCCAGCAGCCAAGCTTCCACCGCATCGGCAATCGCACCAGCCATGCGCGATGTCCATTCAGGATCGCGCAGGTTTGCCAGATCGCGCGGGCTGGACATGAACCCCAGTTCCATCAGAACCGACGGCATGTCAGGCGCGCGCAACACACTGAACGCACCAGCCTGAACGGGACGGCGATGCAGCCGCAAGCCGGTCGCTGCGATTTCACTTACCAGCGCATCGGCCAATGTGCGCGACCGTGGCGCGGTGTCCTGCCACGCAACCGACATCAGCACGCGCGCAATTTCATCACTGTTGCGTGTCAGGTCGACACCGGCCAGCAGGTCCGCGCGGTCATGGCGTTCAGCCAGATACGCGGCAGCGGCGTCGCCTTCATCCTCGCCCAGCAAGTAGACAACCGTGCCGGTGGCCAGCCCTTCGGGCAAGGCATCAGCATGCAGCGAGATGAACAGATCGGCGCCCGCCGCCCGCGCGGCCCGTATCCGCCCGTCAAGCGACACGAAGATGTCCGCATCGCGCGTCATTGCGACCTCAACCTGCCCACGGCGCAGCAGTTCTTCGCGCAGGATGCGCGCGAATGTCAGCACCAGATCGGCCTCGCGCACGCCGTCACGTTCTGCGCCCGGATCGACGCCCCCATGTCCGGGGTCCAGCATGACCACCGGCTTTGTGCGTCCGTCCGCCGCACTGGTTTGGCGCGCGGATTGCGGATGCAACAGGCCCGCCGGATTACGCGACAGAAAAACCTGCTCATCCGTGGCGCGGCGCTCAAACTCGTCCATCGGCACCTGCGCCAGCGTCACATGAATACGCGCCTGCCCTGTTTCGGGGTCAATGCGCTGTTCAACCTGCCCGGGCAGATACGGACCTGTCAGGTCCATCACCAGCCGCGCCCAGCCATTGCCAAGCGCCCCTTTGCGGATGTCGCGCACACCGCGCACGGGTTGGTCAAACACATCACCTGCCTGCGCCCAGTCCACAGTTCCCAGATCCAGCACCAGCCGCGGCGGCATGCCCAGGGTCCGCACGCGGTATGGAACCGCCTGACTAAGCGCCACGTCCAGCACAATGCCGCCATCACCGCCCGCGTCAAGGCTGGACTGATCGGGCAGAATGCGGGCTTGGGCAACCAGACGGTTTTGGGCGTCCGCAGGCCCGGCGACCAGCAACGCCACCAGCAAAAGCAGGCACCCCAAAGCCACCGCCCTGCCCTGCGGAATTGTGTTCTTGCGCCTGTTCACGACCCTGCCTGCCTAGCTGTCATTGTTTCGTCCAATCCTACACCGAACACCGGCATTCGCAAATGCCCTTCGCCGCCTTGCACCGCCTTTGCCCGCCTGAACGGACATTCCTGTGATCAATTCTGCGAAAGCGTCGATTTGTCCGCACCCTTTGGGTTGATTCTGACCGTTTCACAGGGTTTAAGGTATCAAAGTTCAGTTTTTCCGGCCTGCGCAGACATTGCGAACCGGCCATTTTAGCAAGGAGTAGCGCATGACCCTTCCCGTGACCGACACCGCCCTGATCGGAACCTGCATGGCGGCGGCGGCCCTTGGGGTTCTGGTATTGTCCAGCGCCGGTGGGTCCACAGCATTGGACCCGTCTCCAGACGATCAGGCAACACTTGCCACCGAGGTGGACAGCGCAGATGCCGCATTGGCCGATCTGGGCGCACAGCCAGTGCCCGATACCATTGCCGTTGATGCCGAATTTGGCGAGAAAGTGCGCAGTTATCTGCTGCAAAACCCCGAAGTGATTTTCGAGGCTGTCGCCGAATATGAAATGCGCAACACCGCATCGCAGGCCGATATGGACCTTGCGCTGATTGACGCCAATTATGACGAAATTTTCAATGACGGGCATTCATGGGTTGGCGGCAACCCTGATGGCGATCTGACCCTAGTTGAATTCATCGATTACCAGTGCGGGTTTTGCAAACGTGCCTATCCGGAAGTGACCAGTTTTCTGGAACAGGATGGCAATGTGCGCCTGATCATCAAGGAATTCCCCATTCTCGGACCGGACTCCGAACTGGCATCGCGTTTTGCCATCGCAGTCAAGCAAATGGCGGGCGACGCGGCATATGGCGACGCACATTCCGCGCTGATCCAGTATGAAGGGCGCTACACCCCCGAAATGCTGACCGATCTGGCCGAAGATCTGGGCCTTGACGGGGATGACGTGCTGGCCATGCTGGATGATGACGCGATCACCACCATTCTGGAAGAAAACCGCATGCTGGCGCAGCGGCTACAAATCAGCGGCACGCCCAGCTTCATCATGGAAACCGAATTCCTGCGTGGCTTTGTTCCTGCGGACACGCTGGCGCTGGTTGCTGAAAACCTGCGCGACTGACCCGCAGCCCCCCTTTCGGGCATTGCCCCCGGCCGGTCCTGCCCGCGCCGGGGGTTTTCATGTCTGCAATGCGAAGGCCACCTTGACGCCCCGCCAATTTACAGGCACTTCGCGGCCATGCTGCATATTGACGACATCTCATTCTCTATCGACGGCCGGCCCCTGTTCGAGGGGGCTTCGGCCAATATTCCCACGGGCCACAAGGTCGGGCTGGTCGGGCGCAACGGATCGGGCAAAACCACGCTGTTTCGCATGATCCGTGGCGATCTGCCGCTGGAAGGGGGGGCGATCACGCTGCCAGCGCGCGCGCGCATCGGCGGCGTGGCACAGGAAGTGCCGTCATCATCCACGTCGCTGCTGGAAACGGTGCTGCAAGCCGATGTGGAACGCGCAGCCCTGATGGCTGAGGCCGAAACCACCACCGACCCTGCCCGCATTGCCGCTGTGCAAACCCGCCTGGCCGATATTGACGCCTGGTCTGCCGAAGGGCGTGCAAGCTCGATCCTGAAGGGCCTGGGGTTCGACACAGCCGCACAAGCGCGCCCCTGTTCGGATTTTTCGGGCGGATGGCGGATGCGTGTTGCGCTGGCGGGGGTGCTGTTTGCGCAGCCCGATTTGCTGCTGCTGGATGAACCGACCAACTATCTGGACCTTGAAGGCGCGCTGTGGCTGGAAAGCTATCTGGCGAAATACCCGCACACGGTCCTTATCATCAGCCATGATCGCGGTTTGCTGAACCGTGCCGTCAGCCATATCCTGCATCTGGAAGACCGCAAACTGACGCTTTATGCAGGCAGCTACGACACGTTCGCGCGCACCCGCGCCGAACAGCGCGCCGTTCTGGCCGCCGAGGCGCAGAAAGTATCCCTGAAACGCGACCATATGCAGAAATTTGTGGACCGGTTCCGCGCGAAGGCGTCGAAGGCAAAGCAAGCGCAATCGCGCCTGAAAATGCTGGAAAAACTGACGCCGATTACCGCGCCCTCTGAGGCTGCGCGCCATGTCTTTACCTTTCCCGCGCCCGAAGAACTTTCGCCACCCATTCTGCGGCTGGACGGGGTGTCGGTCGGGTATGGTGGCCCACCCGTTCTGCGCGGGCTGGAATTGCGCATTGATCAGGATGACCGCATCGCCCTGCTGGGGCGGAACGGTGAAGGCAAATCCACCTTGTCAAAACTGCTGGCCGACAAGCTGGGTGGCAATGGTCAGGTGACGCGCGCCAACAAGCTGCGCGTGGGCTATTTCGCGCAGCATCAGGTGGATGAGCTGGAACTGGATGAGACGCCCCTGCAACACCTGCAACGCATGCGCCCAACTGAAGCGCAACCCCGCCTGCGCGCGCGGCTGGCCGGTTTCGGGTTGATGGCGGATCAGGCAGAAACCGTGGTTGCGCGGCTGTCGGGGGGACAAAAAGCGCGCCTGTCGCTGCTGCTGGCCACGCTGGATGCGCCGCATATGCTGATTTTGGACGAACCGACCAACCACCTTGACATCGAATCGCGCGAAGCGCTGGTTGATGCATTGACACAATACACCGGCGCGGTAGTTCTGGTCAGCCATGACATGCATCTTTTGTCGCTGGTCGCCGACCGGCTGTGGCTGGTATCCGGCGGCAAGGTCACCCCCTATGAGGGCGATCTGGAAAGCTATCGTGCGTTTTTGCTGTCCAATGACGACAAGCCCACGCGCGAAAAACCCAGCGCCCCCAAGCCCAAACGCGCCAGCCGCGAAGATATTTCCAACCTGCGCAGCGAGTTGCGCAAGGCCGAAGCCCGCATCGAAAAGCTGGAAGACATGCGCAGCAAACTGGCCACCAAGCTGGCCGATACGGAACTGTATGAACAGGGCCGCGAAGGGGATCTGGGTGTGTGGCAACGCAAATACGCCGAAGTGATGGACGCGCTGGACCGCGCCGAAACCATGTGGGTCGCCGCGCAGGAAGCACTGGACGGGGCGCAAAACGCCTGAAGCTGCGTTGTGGAAGGTAAGCCTGCGCCATCGGTGGGCCGGGGTCTGCCGATCCGGCGTTGGTGAAGTTCACTTTATGCAGGCTGCATACTCCGACATCATGGGCTTGGACTGCGATCAGCCAAATCGGCAGGCCGCGGGACGGCCAGACCTATGGCGCGGCGGGCTGAAGCCCTTTGCTCCGCGCCTTGGGATGTTCAAAACCGCGGCGCAATCAGGCCGCATCAAACTACGGTCGCTTATGCAATCTGCCGTTTCCGGTCAAGTGCGCCAAGATAGCCAGCAGCCACAAACCGGCCCCCGTTTAACGCGCGCACCCCCGGCATGTTCAGCCAATCAACATATCGTCACGGCCCGTCGCGTCATAGCGGCATTTCAACCTTTGCAACGCGATACGCAGCACAATCTTGCCAGAGCGCGCGGACCATCCCAGCGCATTTTCTGCCGCTTCCACCCCCTGCAGGTAACAGCAACAGCGCAATGCAATATCGCCCAAGCCCGGCCCCAGATCACGCAGCATGTCCAGAACACGCAAACGCGCAGCCCGCGTGCCCGGTTTGGCGATATTCGCGCCTTGTAACCTGCGCCCTTCCAGTGCCTTGATGAAGTCATCGCACGGCTGAAGGGGCATTTTCTCCAGCTGCGCCATAACGAAATCTTCGCGCAGGCGTTCTGCCGCGCAAACAAGATCAGGGTGCAGGAACAGATCGCCGGATTTTTCACGGCGGCGCGCCAATATGCTGATCGGGCTTTCGGCCTGACCATAGCGCGCGCGCCTGCCCGTATCGGGCGCGCCGATACGCGGGGCGCGCGGGTCATTTGCCCCATGCGCCAGCAACGCAGCCTCGCCCATGGCCGTAATACTGTAGCACGACACGCGACCGGGGCGCGAACAACTGATCCAGTCGCGCAGGGCCATGACTTCGGCAATATTGCGGTCCAGCACAGCAATACGCTCTGTCTGTCCGCGGGCGGTTTCCACCATCACCACGGCCTTTGGCATGTCCGGTGCAACCACAAGAACCGCGCCCGGTGTTTTCAGATAGCGCAGCACCTCTATTGTCTGCGCATCATCGCCGGTGTCTGGGGCAACAGCGCAAATCGGCACAGAATTGGCAATCGTCATGGCAGGTTCCCTTGAACATTGGCTGTTGGGCAAGCGGCGCAGTGCCGCGTCCAACCGGCTTAGGGCATCATCGACAAGCGGATCATCGCGTCGGTTTTCAAACCTGCGCACCTGCCGCATGATCGTGGATGCATGGCACCCTCGACTGCGCGCAAGCGCGCGCAATGACATCCCCCCCGCCGTATGTGACAGATACACCCTGACCCCTTCGGGAACCCAATCCGGTAGCGGATCGGCGCAAGGGGGGGCACATTCTGCGGGCAGGCAAGGCTTTGCTCTCATCAGGATCAGGCTCCTTTTCCACCTCACCACCTAAGGTTGCATTGGTTACCGATTCCTAAACAATCGGAGTGCCTGTGATCATGGCCATGAAACGATAAACCCTGCTGAACGCATCGCGCGCTGCAAACGCGCCGGCGCAACACCCTGCGATTTCATGCCAAGATAAACCCGTTGATGAAAAAAGGAGTTTGGGAATGAAATCGTTGCGTACCAGTCTGGAAACAACAATCCGCCCTCGCCTGTTGGTTGTGGCAGCGCGGCATGCCATGTGCGAGTATCGGCGCGACACGCTTCTGCCCAAACTGCTGGAACTGCCCCTGGCCAGCGCCTTGCCCCCTGTGCACGATGCAGTTCAGCGGCTGACAATAATCGAAGCGATGATGGATCATGCGCGGCGCAGGCATGAGGCGGGCTGGCGCGCGGCAGATCATGTTCTTGTCATGGCCGCGCTGATGTCTGAAACCCGGTCCCTCAGGGACACTCAAACCCCGCCGTTGCAAGGCTTGATGGCCGTGTGTGCAGACACTGACGCGGTTTGACAAGACCAGCATAAGGCGGCTTTTGCACACCCGCCTAGGTGGTCGCGTCCGGCATGGCCGATGCGTGCAACGCGTCAAGCGCCATGTCCAGAACTTCGGTGCCCGCGCCCGCGCGGTGGGCATGCTCTGACAGGGCGCGACGCCACGCGCGCGCCCCCGGTCTGCCCGCGAACAGCCCCAGCATATGGCGCGTGATGCTGGCCAGCCGCACGCCTTTGGACAACTCTTGCCGAATATAGGGGCGCATCGCATCCACCACTGCAAACGCGTCGCGGACCGGCCCTGTATCGCCGAAGATCAGGCGGTCGGCATCTTGCAAAATATCGGCAGGCCGTTGGTAAGCCGCCCGCCCGACCATGACGCCGTCCAGCCCCTGATCCAGCAACGCGCAGGCCTGCGCCAACGACGTGATCCCCCCATTGATGGAAATATGAAGATGTGGAAACGCGGCCTTCATCGCCAGCACCAGCGGGTAATCCAGCGGCGGAATTTCGCGGTTATCCTTGGGCGAAAGCCCTTGCAGCCATGCCTTGCGGGCATGAATGATCACACGGCGCACGCCCGCCTGTGACAGCGTTTCCAGAAACGCAGGCAGGATTGTCTGCGGGATCTGGTCATCAACACCAATGCGGCATTTCACCGTCACCTCGGCCGGAGAGGCCGCAATCATGGCCGCGCAGATGTCGCCCACAAGCGCCGGATGCTCCATCAACACAGCACCAAAACTGCCCGATTGCACCCTGTCGGACGGGCAACCGCAGTTCAGGTTGATTTCCGGGTACCCCGCCTGCCAGCCCAGCTGTGCCGCCTGCGCCAGCTCGCGCGGGTCAGATCCGCCAAGCTGCAATGCAACCGGGTGCTCGGCAGGCGAATGTTCCAGCAAATGCAGCGCCCCGCCACGCACCAAAGCGGGTGCTGTCACCATTTCGGTATACAGCAGGCTGTGGCGCGACAACTGGCGATGAAAGAACCGGCAATGCCTGTCGGTCCAGTCCATCATCGGCGCGCAGGATAATCTAGCATGTTGATTTATTTGCATTTTTTGTGTATCTTCAAACTGTTGGCGGCGGATGCTGCTACGCTGGAATACGCCCCAATATCCCCGAATTTGCCCCACTACGACGACTCATTGCACACACAGCGCACACGAAAATGGCCTCCATCACCAAGCTCCCCTCCGGTGCCTACCGGGTCCAGATCAGACGCAAGGGCCGCTACGCGAGCGAGACGTTCCTTCGTCGCGACGACGCCCATCGCTGGGCCCGCCAGGCGGAGACCCGGGTCGATCAGGGACTGGCGCCGAACAAGTCGTCCGTCTCTCGCCTCGCCACCTTCGGCGACCTCATTGATATCCACATAATCGATATGTGCGAGGTAGGCAAACCGCCGCGTCGCAGCAAGGCCGCCACGCTCACAACGCTCAAGCGCGATCTGGGCAAGGAACGGATTGGGCACCTGGATCGGCAAAAGCTGATCGACTACGGCAAGATGCGCGCAGAGCAAGGCGCAGGTCCGGTGACCCTCGGGATCGATATCGGCGTGATCAAGATGATCATCACCCATGCGGCAGCCGTGCACGGGCTCGACATCTCACCCGAGCCTGTCGATCTGGCGCGTGTCGCGCTCAAGCGGCTCGGCTTGATCGGCAAGGGCACAGAGCGGGATCGCCGCCCCGGCACGGACGAGTTGAACCGCCTCTTCCGCTGCTTCGATGACAACGAACGCCTGACCCTGCCGATGACGCGGATCGTCAAGTTCGCGGTGGCTACGGCCATGCGGCTCGACGAGATCTGCCGCGTCGAATGGACCGATCTCGATATTGATCGCCGCATGCTCCTGATCCGGGACCGGAAAGACCCGCGCAACAAGACAGGAAACGACCAGAGGATCCCGCTCTTCGCCGCCACCGGGTTCGACGCGTGGGCGCTTGTCACGGCTCAGGTCAAGGATCTGGGGCACGTAAAGGGACGGATCTTTCCCTATAATTCGAGATCAGTCGGAACCGCCTTCCGGCGGGCCTGCAAGGATGTCAGTGTGAAGGACCTGCATTTTCACGATCTGCGCCACGAAGGCACTAGCCGCCTGTTCGAGGCCGGATTCGCTATCGAACAGGTCTCACTGGTCACAGGCCACAAGGATTGGAAGATGCTGCGCCGCTACACCCATATCCGCCCGGAGGCCCTCCACGGGTTGGCCACGGCGCGCGCGCCGTCCCCACCCGGCAACCTCGCAGCCGAGTGATCAGAGAGTGAGAGGGCTACCGTCCAGGTCCGCGACGGGTTTGGAGGTCGAGAGAGAGGCTTTCGGCCGCCCGTCGCGGGAGAAAACCCATGAATACCGAAATTATCGATGCCGGGCGTGACACCAGCGGCGGCTACAAGGTGGATGTGTCGCGCGGCACGCATGTGGACCGTGTATCGTCGGAATGGTTTTCGCGGCCGGATGACGAGCGGTATCTGTCGCTTGACGATCTCTTTGCCTCGGTCAAGGGGCGCGCCGAGCGCAGCCGCACGCGGACGGTGGAAAGCGCCTCAATCCGGGTCGAGGCGCACCGCGACAATCCGGAGAAGCTGGGGCTGGTCCTGCCGGGCACGGACGCCCCCATCGCGCCGACGCATTGGTCATTCGGCCAGATCGCCAGCCTCGTCGGCGCGCCCGCCGCTTATCTGCGGCAGTTGCCGGCACCACTGGCGGGGATCAACTTGCAATACGGCCTGACCAACCACCGTGCCGAGCAGATCAAGACGCTGGAAACCGACGATGGCCGCACCGAGTTGCGCGCCGTGACCGGCCCCGATTATGGCCGCATCTACGACCATGAACTGGTCTCCGCAGTACAGCGCATCGCGGGCAATGGCACAGGAGACACGCGCTGGAAGGTCCCCGGCGTGCTCGACTGGTCGACCGGCATCTACAACCCGCGCGTGGACGTCACGAAGGAAACGACGACGCTCTACGCCTCGGACCGCGACGTGTTCCTGTTCCTCGTCGACGATCTTAACCCGATCGAGGCGGGGCTGTTGCCCGACGGCTCGCCCGACCTCTATTTCCGGGGATTCTATTGTTGGAACTCGGAGGTGGGCGCCAAGACGCTGGGCATCGCCAGCTTTTACCTGCGCGCCGTGTGCCAGAACCGCAACCTCTGGGGCGTCGAGGATTTCCAGGAGATCACGATCCGTCATTCGAAATACGCCTCATCGCGTTTCGCGCTTGAGGCCGCCCCTGCCCTGACACGCTTCGCCGAGTCCTCGCCTGCGCCGTTCCTTGAAGGCATCCGCGCATCACGCGAGAAAATAGTCGCGCGGTCGGACGACGACCGTCAGGAGTTCCTGCGCAAGCGTGGGTTCTCGAAGGCGGAGACGGGGCGGATCGTTGAGACGGTGCTGGCCGAGGAAGGCCGCCCTCCAGAAAGCGTCTTCGACTTCGTGCAGGGGATCACGGCGGTGGCCCGGTCAAAGCCACAGCAGGATGCGCGGCTTGTCATGGAGAGCAAGGCGAAAGTATTGCTGGAAAAGGTGGCATAAGCAGAGCAATGCTGGGAGGCTGGACGTCTTGCCATCGGCCTCCCAGATCCACGATGCAAACGCCGCCTCGCACCAGTTCCGGGCACTCAATTTCCCGCTTGAATTACTGTGACTGCATCTGGCTGCACGCTGTGTGTTGCTGACGGTCTTGGCGGGCGCAGAATTTCCAAGGACATCGAAGAGAGCGGCGGTGACCGACTTTGACCACGCTGAGTTGCACTCGCGGCGAATGGCTAAAGCGGCCGGTCGCCATGCCCTCTTCGAGCGGCGGCTGTTGGCAGAAAGCGGAGTTTGCAAAGTCGGGCGCCACGGGCGCGGCTCTCGACAAGCCCGGCCCTAAGCCGCCGATCGACCTTTGACATAGGGGCCGTCGAAGCGGTCACTCAGGCGATACGCAGCGAGGAGACTGCCCAGTGTTTGTCAGCGTGGCGGCGCCGTCGGGAACTTGTTGATCACATTGCAAACGTCATCTTCTGGTGTCGCGTAGCCCTTAATTGGGCTCTGCCTCAATCTGTGTGGCGGGACGGTAGCATTCTCGCCTGCAACAATTCTGGACCGGCTTGGTCGCACATGGCGCGTTTGAGGATCTTCAGGCGATTGATCTGGCGTTATGCTTGGCCTTTGCTCCATGGCTTCTCGATGGCGTTTGTGACCGCATCGAAGTCCCGGTTCAATGTGCTGCAAAGCGCACGAATGGCGTCAGGTTGGTTTCAATCGCGTCGTCGATCCATGCAGGGAGCGGGTCTGCTTCGCGGCCACACGGAATACCGTTGACCCCAAGGCCCAAACGATGCAACAACCGCTCGGCAAGCCGTCCGCCGGTCGCATGCGCAAGATGGCTGACAAGCTCCCCGACACGCGAAGCACGACCTGCAAATGGACGCGCAATCGAGCTGATCTGGTCTAAGAAAGACCGACGTTGGCAAGCGGGTGCCTGACGTCGCCAACGGCAGATCGCGAGATCAGCCGTTTCCTCGTCTCCATGCGCGCGATAATCCTGCAGCCGCCAACGCCGCCAGCCGTGACGTCGGCGTGAATGCAATCCACAGCCTGGGTAAATGCCGTTGGGTGCCAAGACGCCAGATGCAATCCACCCGCCGGGTTCACTTCGCTCAACGTTTTGAACGGCAACATCGCTCCCGGGCGACCAGTGCTTCTTCGAATTCACGACTGTCCCTCCTGAATTTTCCAGTTTCAGGATAGGTGCGCCACACAAAGTGAGGCAGAGCCCAATTAAGGGCTACGCGACAGCAGGGCTTGCTTTTGTGAAGAGCCCAACTTAACTCGTCGGGCCCTGTTACAGAAGTGACAATCAACAGCTTCGTCGCCAAGTCACGAAGGCGGAACGCACTTTATCGATCAGCGCTATATCGGCCTCGCTCAGCCCAAGCGAACTGTCGCGAGCTTCCTGGCCCGGATACCCGATTTCTGCGCGCACTTTTTCATGCATGAAATAGGCGTTAGCCAATACAGTCGCCAAAGCCTTGAAGCCCTCTGGATCTGTCCGGGCCACGGTCTCGATATCGTTCAGGGTTTCAACGCAGCCAAGAGTGGCTAAAATCCTGCGCATCGGTTCGATTAATGCAGGTTCAACGGCAAGAACGCGGTCAACAGGATCATTCCACAACCGCAAATCATCCGCGCCAGCCATGCCCGATCCGCCCGGAAGCATGATCCTTGCAAACTCGGAAAGCCTGGCTCGTTCTGTCTGCGTCAGGGTCATGCGGCCTCGTGGTGGATTATGCCGGGGACAGGTCGGATCTTGTTTCGATAAGGTGCAGAACGGATCGCGCGGCGACCGCCATGATGGTCGCTGTCGGGTTCATTCCCGAAGAGGTCGGAAAGGTCGCTCCGTCCATGACAAAGAGATTTGGCACATCATGCACTTGCCCGAACGGGTCTACGACAGATCTTTCGCGATCAGTGCCCATGACCGCCGTCCCCATCAAATGCCATCCACAATCGCGGATCAGAGGCGTGACTTCCGTTGCGATGGCGCCTGCTGCCTCCATGGCCTCGACCGCGCGGGCTGTGTGGAAGGCCAGCATGCGGTGGGTGTTGTCGGACATGCGGTAGTGGATTTCAGGTGCAGGCAATCCATCGCTGTCACTCAGGCTGGAGGACAGGACAATCCGGTTTTCCGGGTCTGGCAAATCCTCGCCAATGATGCCCCATTCGAATGAGCGCCCGAATTTCCGGCGCACGCTCTCATGCAGGGCCGCGCCCCAGCCTTCGGTCAGTGTGCCGCCTGTATAGCCCGCGCGAAAGCTTTGCGGTCCACCGGC
>JAFIEO010000014.1 GCA_020832445.1 Paracoccaceae bacterium | reverse complement strand
GCAGGTCCATGCCCTTGTTCTCGAGGGCAAGACCGTCGTGCGGCTGGCCGAGGGGATGGAGTTGCACCGCTCGCGCGTCATGGGGGTGAACCGGATCGAGCTGTCGGGTTTCACGGAAGCGGCCAAGGACCGGCTCAAGGCTGATGGCTTCTTCTCGGAGATCATCGCCTGGAAGCTGCGGCTCTTCTGCCCGACGGATCCGCGCGGGGTTGCGGTGCTGGAGCAATTGCTTGGGCGCCTGCCCGTCGATGGCCTACATGCACGCAATGGTTGAAAAAAGATGCGGTCCATGTCGGTTGATACAGAAGATCTACTGCGCGAACTTGCGCAAAACGATGAAAGCGTATGTCGTCATTACCTTCCCGCCGGACGGCGGGAAGGGTCTTACTGGATGGTGGGCGATCTGCAGAACAATGCTGGCCGGTCGCTTTTTGTGCGGTTGACCGGGCCAACCTCCGGGCCGGGCGCGCGCGGGAAATGGAGTGATTCCGCCACCTCGGAATATGGGGATCTGCTGGATATCATCCGCGCACGCACGGGGATCACGCGGTTTCCTGAGCTTCTGGACGAGGCCCGCGCGCATCTTGGCCGTCCGCAGCCGGTCGTCCCGAATGCGCCAGTGCCAAGGAAGTCCAAGGCCCCCGGTGGCACACCAGCGGCGGCGGCGCGTCTGTTCGCAGCCTCGATGCCGGTCGCAGGTACGCTTGCCGACAGCTACCTCCGCTCCCGGGGCCTGACCCAAGGCGGCAAGACGAGCGCCCTTCGCTTCCACCCCAAGTGCTGGCATCGGGATGAGAGCCAGAGCAAGCCTGTCCCCAGACCGGCGCTGATCGCGGCGGTCACCGATGGGGCAGGGGCCTTGCAGGGCAAATCACCCGATTTGGCGATCAGATCACAGGCATCGTGGCCGCGAATGACGGCACAGCAGGCGGTGCAATAGCGGCGCTCAAGGCTGCCGGTGCAGACCCGTTGCCGCCTGTGACAGGCAATGATGCAACGATCGCGGCGCTTCAGCTCATCATCGCAGGAGACCAGTACAACACCATCTCCAAGCCTTCGGAGATTGTGGCAGCCGCAGCAGCCGATGTCGCTGTCGCGTTCATGCAGGGCGGAAGCCCAGAAGCAACGACCGAACTCTATAGCACGCCGTCACAGCTCTTCGTGCCCGCCGTGGTCACGCGCGAGAATATCAAGGCTGAAATCTTTGACGCTGGTATCCAGCAAGCCGCAACGGTCTGCACATCCGAGTATGAAGCTGCCTGTCGCGCCTTGGGTATCATTGACTGAACTGCGCAAGTCACAAACTTCCTCCCTGTTCATAATGATACCCTTGCATTCTGGCCTCAACGGCCAGAATGCAGCCAAAGCGAAGGTCTGGAGTCATGGAAAACCCGGAAGGTTACGAAGCGAAGGAGTGCATCCTGCGCCTGCGTGGTGTGTCCAAGCAGTTCGGAGCGGTTTCCGCGCTGAGCGACATAGAGCTTGACGTACACGCGGGTGAAGTTGTGGCGCTTGTGGGAGATAATGGCGCCGGCAAGTCGACACTAGTTAAGGTGCTGGCCGGCGTGCATCAACCCACGTCAGAAACGATTGAATGGTGCGGGAACGAAGTCGTTCTTGACACGCCAAGCCGTGCCCTAGAACTGGGAATTGCAACTGTTTATCAAGACCTTTCTCTGTGCGAGAATCTTGATGTGGTGGCAAACCTGTTTCTTGGCCAAGAGCTGTCACCTTATTCCCTTGATGAAATCCAGATGGAGGTCCGTGCATGGACCTTGTTGCAGGAACTCTCGGCGCGCATCCCCTCTGTGCGTGAGCCGATTGCAGCGTTATCAGGCGGCCAGCGTCAGACAGTTGCGATCGCCCGATCGCTGCTGATGGACCCGAAGATCATCATGCTTGATGAGCCCACAGCCGCACTTGGCGTAGCGCAAACTGCCGAGGTGCTGAATCTGATCGAGCGAGTGCGCGACCGTGGACATGGCGTCATCTTGATTTCTCACAATATGGACGATGTCCGCGCGGTTGCCGACCGGATTGTCGTCCTACGGCTCGGCCGCAACAACGGCGTATTCACCGCTGAAACGTCACATACCGACTTGGTGGGCGCGATCACCGGTGCCGCCGATAACTCCGTTTCCCGCAGGCTGGCGCGGACAGCGGCCAGTGAAAGGGTGTAAATCATGATACCATCCGAAGAAAACAAACCCACCCAAAGTCTCGACCGCTCGGATTCCCGATTGCGCCAAGATGACGGAATTGGCGGTGCCTTGCGCGGATTTATTGACCGCGTTCGTTCTGGTGAATTGGGCCTTCTGCCGGTCGCGATCGGGCTCGTGGTAATCTCGACAGTGTTCTCGGTACTAAATCCGGTTTTTCTGGCGCCGAACAATCTGGTCAACCTGCTGTTTGACGCTTCTGCTATCGGCATGATCGCCCTCGGGATCGTCTGTGTGCTACTTTTAGGGGAAATCGATCTATCGGTCGGGTCGATGAGCGGCCTTGCCTCGGCATTGATAGGGGTGCTCTGGGTGCGCTCCGGCCTGCCAATGCCTGTTGCTATCACTGGCGCCCTGGTCGCTGGCGCAGTTGTCGGGATAGTCTATGCGATGCTGAGAAATCGCTTCGGCATGCCTAGTTTCGTGGCCTCGCTTGCCGGTTTGCTCGCGCTCTTGG
Source organism: Paracoccaceae bacterium (assembly GCA_020832445.1). GTDB lineage: Bacteria > Pseudomonadota > Alphaproteobacteria > Rhodobacterales > Rhodobacteraceae > Roseinatronobacter. The sequence goes on along the minus strand of JAFIEO010000014.1, from coordinate 7,240 downwards.
GCGCTCAATTGTATATTCTTGGCCCGAGTGGCTCAATCAATCTGCCCTTCACTTCTCCGCTTGTCCGTTTCGGTCAGGTGATGGTCATGCCCGTCTGGTTGTCGCATTTCCTAGCTTTGCTACCAGGTGCCTATGTCCTGTTCAGCGGTTTTCGCAACATAGCCAAGCGGAGTGCTGCCAATCTGTCCTACGAAGACACGAGCCTGTTGTTGCTGCGTGCATTTACACTGACAGTCGGACTACAATTCGCGATATTTTACCTCAATCTCGGTCGCGGCATTCCGTGGATGTTTGCCCTGTTCGTGCTCTGCGTCATGGTCATGCATTATGCGCTCACGCGCACGAAATGGGGCCGGTCGGTTTATGCGGTTGGCGGCAATCCCGAAGCGGCGCGCCGCGCGGGCATCAATGTCGAGCGTATCCGCATGAGTGCTTTCGTGCTGTGTTCGATGTTTGCAACGGCAGGCGGTATTCTGGGCGCATCGCGCCTTGCCTCGGCCAGTCAGCAGGCAGGCACGGCCGACGTCAACCTGAATGCGATTGCCGCTGCCGTCATCGGTGGAACCTCGCTGTTCGGGGGGCGCGGCACAGCATGGGCGGCCCTGTTTGGCATCCTTGTCATTCAGGCCATTTCCAACGGGCTGACCTTGCTCAATCTGAGCTCTTCGCTGCGCTACATGATCACCGGCGGCGTTCTGGCTGTTGCCGTCATCATTGACTCGCTGGCGCGGCAGTCACGGGCCAGCCACGGACGCGGATGAAGGAGCTGAAGATGACACAACACCTTGACGGACAAGTTGCAGCCATAACGGGGGCTGCATCCGGGATCGGACTGGAATGCGCGCGGATCCTGATCGAAGCGGGCGCCGAGGTGGTTCTGATCGATCGTGATCGTGACAAACTCGCAACTGTTTGCGCTGAACTCGGGACATCCGCGCACCCGCTCGAACTTGATCTTCTCGATGGTGCAGCCGTATCGGCCATGCTGCCCCGGATACTGGACATGACAGGTCAGCTCGACATTTTCCACGCAAATGCAGGGGCATATATCGGCGGTCCGGCCGCAGAGGGGGACCCGGATGTCTGGGACAGGGTTCTGAACCTGAACATCAATGCCGCCTTTCGCAGCGTACAGGCTGTTCTGCCGCATATGATCCAGCAGAAGCGGGGGGATATTCTGTTTACCTCTTCGGTTGCCGGGGTTGTTCCGGTTGTCTGGGAACCCGTCTACACGGCGTCGAAATTCGCCGTGCAGGCATTCTTGCACAGCACCCGCAGGCAGGTGGCGCAACACGGTATAAGAATGGGCGCTGTCCTGCCCGGCCCTGTCGTGACTGCATTGCTGGATGACTGGCCCAAGGCGAAGATGGAGGAAGCGCTGGCCAATGGCTCGCTCATGCAGCCGCGCGAAGTGGCCGAGGCAGTTTTGTTCATGCTGACCCGCCCGCGCAATGTGGTCATTCGCGACATGGTAATCCTCCCCAACAGTGTGGATCTCTGATGCGAAAGGAGCAGGCAACGTCAAACTCTGTCTCTGATCCGGCGCAATATGTCATCGGTGTTGATGTGGGCACAGGAAGCGCGCGGGCAGGGATCTTCACGGTCACGGGCCAGATTTTGGCTAGTGGTAGCTGCCCGATTGATGTGCATCGCTATGACGGTATCCATGTCGAGCAATCAAGTGAAGACATCTGGCGAGCCGTCGTCACGTCGGTCAGGCAAACACTCGCCCAAGCCCAAATTGCGCCCGGACAGATCAAGGGCATCGGTTTCGATGCGACCTGTTCACTTGTTGTGCTTGGTGCCGAAGGCCGGCCCCTGGCTGTCGGCGACCCTGACATCGCTGCGCGCAACGTCATTGTCTGGATGGACCATCGCGCTGTCGCGCAAGCCGAACGCATAAACGCGACCGGACATCATGTGCTCGACTATGTGGGCGGTCGGATTTCGCCCGAAATGGAAACGCCCAAGCTATTGTGGCTCAAAGAAAACCTTCCGGAAACCTATAAGCGCGCATGGCAGTTTCTGGATCTGACCGATTTCTTGACCTGGCGCGCGACGGGTGATCTTGCACGATCAATTTGCACTGTCACCTGCAAATGGACGTATCTTGCCCATGAGCGCAGATGGGACCAAAGCTATTTTGACGCGGTTGGCTTGGGTGATCTGGCAGCGGACGGATTTGTCAGGATTGGCCAGAATGTCGTCGATGCCGGCGTCCCCTTAGGTTCAGGGCTCAGCCAGTCTGCAGCGCAGGAGCTTGGTTTGCTGGCGGGCACGCCGGTCGGTGCCGGTCTGATTGACGCCCATGCCGGTGGCATTGGCACGGTCGGTGCAGGCAATGGCGGCAGTGCCGAGGCCAATCTTGCCTATGTATTCGGAACCTCATCCTGCACCATGACCAGCACGCGAGAGCCGGTTTTTGTGCCGGGGGTCTGGGGCCCATATTATTCGGCAATGGTGCCAGGCATGTGGTTAAATGAAGGCGGGCAATCCGCAGCTGGTGCGGCGATTGAACATTTGTTGGCTTTTCATCCCTACGCGACGGAGGCCCGACAGGCGGCCGCCCAGACAGGCAAGTCGCTTCCCGCTTGGCTGGCCGAGCGCGTACCGGATTTCATTGATAGCGGGGATGATCCGGTGTCGCTCGTGCAAGGCCTTCATGTTGTTCCCGAATTCCTTGGCAACCGAGCGCCATTTGCAGATCCACATTGCCGCGCGGTGATCGCAGGCCTCGGGATGGACCGGGACTTGGGGAGTCTGGTTGCGCTCTATGTCGCTGGAATCTGTGGCATAGGGTACGGGCTTCGTCAGATTATTCAGGCGCAGGCAACATCTGGCGCAAATGTTGACCGTGTTGTGATAAGCGGCGGCGCGGGCCGTAGTTCCCTTGTTCGACAGTTGCTGTCGGATAGCACTGGCATGCAGATTGCTGTCCCGGCAACCGAGGAACCCGTGTTGCTGGGCGCTGCCATTCTTGGAGCGGTCGCATCAGGCATCTATCCGGATATACCGACCGCGATGCAGAGGATGTCAGCCTTTGCAGAGGTCTATCAACCAGCCAAGGAAAAGATCATCACCCAACATGAAGCGCGCTTTCAAGTGTTCGAGCAGCTCCAAAATATGGCGAGGCAGGTTTGCAAGGTCTGAATACCCATGTCGTTTGCGCCCGCATAAGACGCCAATGCCTCAACGAGAATAGATCATCCGAACCAATCTGATCTAGCCAACAGCCTTTAGGGCATTGGCCCGTGAACTGCAGGAACATAAAACTTCAAGCCACGATTACACCAAACCGCTGACGATATGGAGCGAGTTTCATGGATACAATTCTCGACCAACTGAAATCAATGACGTCTGTTGTCGCGGATACTGGAGAGCCTTCAGCGATCCGACGTTATAAGCCAGTCGATTGTACGACCAATCCCTCGCTGGTTCTGGCTGCACTGAAAGACACTGAACTTGATCCTGTGATCGACCGGGAGATTACAGCCTGCCGTGCGGCGAGTAAGGACGCAGATGCCGCGGCCGCAACCATGACAGTTGCCATCGGGGCAGAACTCTCGCGCTTCGTGCCTGGTCGGGTCTCGACCGAGGTTGATGCGCGCCTATCCTTCGACACAAAGGCATCCGTCGCGCGCGCGCGACAGATCATCTCCGACTACGAGACGCGCGGGATTGGCCATGATCGTATTTTAATCAAGCTTGCAGCAACTTGGGAAGGAATCCGCGCAGCAGAGATCCTTCAGCGTGACGGAATCGACTGCAACCTTACACTGGTCTTCTCGCTGGCCCAAGCCGTTGCCTGCGCCGATGCCGGAGCCTATCTCATCTCGCCCTTCGTAGGCCGCATTACTGATTGGCACAAGATGGCCGAAAGAGTGGACAGCTTCCCGCCCGACAGCGATCCCGGCGTGGCCTCAGTGCGCCGGATCTACGACTATTTCAAGGCAAACGGGATCCACACCATCGTCATGGGTGCATCTTTCCGCTCGGCCGCACAGGTCAGGGCACTGGCGGGCTGTGACAATCTGACTATTTCACCAAAACTGCTCAACGAGCTGGCAAAAGGCACTGGCACCCTACCGCGCGTACTATCTCCTGACTCGGTTCAACCGGTGGACCCAGTTGTGCTGGATGAAGTGGCATTCCGTTGGGAAATGAATTCGGACGCCATGGCAACCGAGATGCTGGCCGAGGGTATACGCAATTTTGATGCAGATCATCAACGAATGATCAAAATTATTTCGTCTTATTTAAGAGCTGATGCGAATTAGAAAATCACTTCTGATGTACTGCACGGTCGAGATTGGCGTGAGTTTTTCGCCAAAGCGTTTGACCCTTCTAAAGGGTCACGAAGTCAGGCGCGCGGCCTCCCAGTGTCTGTCACGTACAAAAACCCATGGGCGTTGTGGAAGTTCTGTAAGCGGCGGCTACGCCCCATTGGTTCCGGGCTTGCGCTTTGGTGAGATGGTGCGGATCGGAGGGCGCGCAGTAGCTCATAATGTACTACGCAACGAGGTCCCTATGCACCCTTGCCCTGCTGGGCATAGGCCCAGGGCATCAGCGCATCGATGTCCTTGTCGAGATGGCCATTGGCCAGCTTGGTGAAGAGATCACGCAGATAGGCATAGGGTTCGACGCCGTTCATCTTGCATGTGCCGATCAGGCTGGCGAAGCGGGCCCAATTGCGCCCGCCCTCGTCGTGGCCGGCGAAGAGCGCGTTGCGGCGGTTCATGGCCGGGCTGCGGATGGCATTCGCCATTGTTCTTGAACCAATGGCGCACAATGGCTCATTCGACAAGGTTGGAGTCGATGTCGACGCGTCCGTCCTCGAGGAACAGCCTGAAGCCGTCCTGCCGTTTCAGCATGTAGGCTATGGCCTCACCAAGGTCGGATTTGCGCGAGACGCGGGCGGCCTGTGCCTTTAGCCAGGTGAAGAATTCATCGACCAGCGGGCGGGACATTTCCTGCCGGACAGCCCGGCGGCGGTCCGGGTCGAACCCTCGGATGGCGTCCTCGACCTTGTAGAGTGCGGCGATGCGCAACAGCGCCTCGTCGACGATGGGTGACCCCTTCTTCGGCTTGGCCTTGATCAGCTTCCTGCGGCCGTGCGCCCAGCAGAAGGCCAACCTCAGTGGATCGCCGCCCGGACGTTTTGATGTGGCCAGATGGGTATAGGCGCCATAGGCGTCGACCTGGATCGTGCCGTTGAAGCCCTTGAGGATTTCGGCGGCATATTCGCCTTTACGCCCGGGGCGATAATGGAACACCACGCCAGGTGGTGCCGGGCCGTTCCAGCCACGGTCATCGCGCAAGACGGCCCAGAGATAGCCCGTCTTGGTCTTGCCCCGCCCGGGATCGAGAACAGGCGCGGTGGTTTCATCCACATAGAGCCGGGTGCTGTCGGACAGCAGTTGTTCAGCCATGTGATCGACAACAGGCGCGATGGCAGCCCCCGTGCGGCCCATCCAGTCGGCCAACACAGATCGGTCGATCGGCACACCATGACGAGCCATCACCACGGACTGGCGATTGAGCGGCATATGTTCTGAATGCTTGGATACGGCGATCTGGGCCAGCAGCGCCTCGGTTGGCCAACTCCCCTCCAATAGATGCGCAGGTGCCTTTGCCTGGACCACACCTGTGCGCCCCTTGGGACAGGCATATCGGGGACGCACGGTGACGATGACCTGATAGCGCGCGGGGATGTAATCCAACCGCTCGGTCCGGTCCTCGCCGATCCGGACCATGTCACCGCATCCACAGGGGCAGACGATACTGTCGGGTTCGACCACCCTCTCGACGCGGGGCAGGCTTTCGGGCAATGCGCGGGCCTTGCGTGTTTTGCGGGGTTTCTTCTTCTCCGGATCGCGCGCACTGGCCGCGATCTTCTCTTCTACCTCGGCAATCTGAGCCTGTGTCTCGGCGATAGCCGTTTCCAGATCTTCCAGCGCCAGTTCCAGCTGGGCGGGGTCCAGCTTCTCGGATTTCGGTCCGAACTTCGTGCGCCGATAATCCTGAACCTGACTTTCCAGCTTCTCGATCAGCGCCTCAAGCTCTGCGATGAAGGCGTCCTTTTGCGCGACCACAGCCTGTTCATGCTGGCGCGCAGCACGCTCGACGGAGGCTTCAAATCTCGCATGTTCCAGCGCCTTCTGCTGCGCCGCAAATGCCTTCACCACCTCGGGTGGCAGGTCTGGAAACTGGCTGAGATCGAAGGGCTGCGACATGCGCATTTCTACCCGAACCGGGACAGAAAGGCCAATAAAACAACGTCAAAAACAGCGGCCTGAGTCATCCTGCCGCAGTCGGCGCCAGCACCCTTTGTGCCACCACCCGCCGCCAATCCATTCGTCGGGAAACCCGTCCCCCGGACGGTTTTCTGATCCGCCTCATCTTCGAACAGAGCTTCCGCCTGCGCCCGCGACAGCCGCATAACCCCGTCCTGCACCTTCGGCCAGGCGAAGCTGCCCTGTTCCAGGACCTTGTAGATCAGCACCATCCCGGTGCCGTCCCACACCAGGATCTTCAACCTGTCCCCGCGCTTTGAGCGAAACACCACCGTCACCCCCGAATGCGGATCGAGCTTCAGCTCCGTCTGCACAATCAGCGCCAGAGCGTTATGCCCACAGCGGAAATCCACGGGCTTCGTCGCGATCAGGATCGGCAGCCTCTGACCCGCAACGATCATGTCGCCCCGCGCAATGCACGCACCAGCGCCGCCGCGCGCTCCACCGTAACATCACCAGGAACGCGCAAGCGCAGGTCGGACCCGACCTCAATCGTCATCACGCCGATGCCCCCCTGAGAGGCCTCGGCCGTGGAAGACACTGCCTGATCCATCGGCTCAGGTAGAATGGACAACGGCACAAAGGCAGGCTCCGCCGCCTCCGACGCAGGCGATCCGTTCAGCGCATCCATCAGGTCACCCGGCAAAGCCAACCGACCCTGTCGGGCATGGCGACGCCAATCTGACAGGTGATGTGGGAGCAAATCGTATTTGCGAGCCACATCCACAACCCGAGCCCCAGGCTGATAGCTCTCCGCGACGATCTTCGCTTTCACTTCCGCTGGCCATCGGCGATTGCGCCGTCGCGGTTCAACAATTTCACACCGGCCCATAAATCCGTCGCCACCATCCGCCATGCGCAACCTCCATCTGCTCGCACAGACCTTCTCGCAGGCATGTCACGCGCCAGGAACAGGACAAATCAATGGGGCGTGGCCGTCGCTTACG
>JAFIEO010000021.1 GCA_020832445.1 Paracoccaceae bacterium | reverse complement strand
GTGAACAGTTGCGACCCGCCCCATACGATGCCATAGACGGCGACGATCGAGCCCATGTCCGTCAGGCTTGCGTCTTGGGAGACCAGAATGACCGGCAGGATCATCCAGACCAGCGCATCCACGAATTTCTCGACCAGCCCTGCCTGTGACAGCGCGGCCAACCGTTTGTCGCGCCAGCTCATCAGGGCAAAGACCTGGCGCGTGCCGGGGTGCTCTGGCACATTTTGGGGATAGCGCGGCATGAATTTTTGGGCGTTCAGCTTGTGGGCCGCGGTTTCCGCCTTCGCCCAAGGCAGCGTGTCCTTGACCCAGACCACGGTTAGCACCAGCGCGGTGACAACAACAAGCATTCCGAAAATCAACAGTCCCAACCGCGCGCCCAAAGCTTCAGCCGCATAGGCCGTGATTACACCTGCCAGTGCGACACCGACATAGCCCGAAAACTCGTTCAGCCCCATCGTCAGCCCGCGCTGGTCGGCCCGCGTAATATCCAGCTTCGCGGTCTGGGTCATCGACCAGCACAGCCCTATGCAGCACGGGACCAATCCGACGCAACATCAGGACAGTCAAACGATGAAGCATGACCCCGCCCCTCTTGCCAGTGCTGCGGAATATACTGAAGCTATTGAGGTTCTGAATCCACAGGGGAATTTCCCTGCACTATTGCTGTGCGACCATGCCAGCGCCACTTTGCCGGACACTTATCAAGGGCTGGGCCTGCCGGGGGCGGTGCTTGAACGTCACATTGGCGTTGATATTGGCATCGCACCGGTTGTGCGCGCCTTGTCGCATTTGCTGGACGCGCCTGCGATTCTGACACGCCAGTCGCGGCTGCTGATTGATTGCAATCGCTGGATTGCTGATCCGACATCTATTCCCGAACATAGCGACGGCGTCGCGGTTCCCGGAAACATCGGGCTGACGCCAACACTGCGCGCTGATCGGCAAAGCCGGTATTTCTGGCCCTATCATCGCAGAATTCATCGGCAGTGGACAGCGATGCAAACCCGTCACAAGGCCCCGGTTTTTCTGGCATTACACAGCTTCACACGCCAGTTGGGCACTGAACGCCGCGTTATCGATGCGGGCACATTCTGGCATCACGACCGTCGCCTGTCAGACGGAATTCTGGGCTTGCTTGACCATGATGCGACGTTGAAACTGGCCGAAAACAGCCCGTATTGCGGTTTTCGGGGCACATCCTTTACGTTGGATTACCATTGTTGGGACACTGGCCTGCCCGGCTGCGGGTTGGAAATTGTTAACGACACCTTGACCACCAGTCAGGATCGCGAAGCATGGGCATTCCGGTTGGCTGGCACCCTTCGCAGGCTTGCCGCAGACTACGATCACAGATCGCGCTGACAGGCGCGTTTGCGATCATTTGGCCCTCGGCAATCGATTGTGCATGTAGCCACGTTTGCCTGTCCGCCGCGCGTAGACCAAAGGCCTGGTGCTGGCCCCCGATCACCCCGGTTTGACGTAGCGCCCGGGTGCCATGCACCCACCATGAAACAAACTTCGAAAACATCTGGTCCAACCCCCCTTCGCGGCGCTCATGGAACATTTGATCGAAGAATGCGTCAAAACGTGCAGTATTGACCACAAAATAGCATTTATATTGGAACAAACCGTGTCGCATGATCGCTGGAATTGTTCATAGTTGAAAGGAACCTGTTCAACGCCGAAAGGAACCTACACCATGACCGCAGCCGAAAACCCGCTTGATCGCTTTGCGCGTCGTTTTGATCGTCCTGATCTGGTAGGCTGGCTTCGTCGCGGCCTGATCGGGGACGGGATGCCCGTGCCTGGCCCCTTTGGCACCAACCCCCTTCTCTATGCGGATTACGTCGCATCGGGGCGCGCACTGGAACAGGTAGAGCAATTCGTCATGACCGAGGTGTTGCCCTGGTACGCCAACAGCCATACCGAAGCATCGTTTTGCGGGTCCACAATGACAAGAATGCGCCGCGCCGCGCGTGGTATCATTGCACGGATGACCGGCGCTGATGACAATCATGCGGTCATTTTCGCAGGTGCAGGGGCCACAACGGGCATCAATCGTCTGGTCCATCTGTTTGGGGTGCCCGATATATTGGCACGCAACGGGCGTGCGGTGGTGTTTGTCGGGCCTTATGAGCACCATTCCAACATCCTCCCGTGGCGAGAGTCGGGCGCAGACGTGATCGAAATTCCCGAAGCGGCCGGGGGCGGACCAGACCTTGACGCGCTGGCCCGCGCGCTGGCCGAAACCCGCGGCGCCGATCTGCGGATCGGCGCATTTTCAGCCGCATCGAATGTCACCGGTGTCATAACCGATGTCGATGCGGTGACACGGCTGTTGAATGAACATGATGTCCTTAGCATGTGGGATTATGCGGGTGCTGGCCCCTATCTGCCGATAGACATGAAAGCCGGCACCGATTGTGCAATAGATGCGGTTGTGATTTCACCGCATAAATTTATCGGTGGCCCGGGCGCGTCGGGTGTTTTGATTGTCAGAAAAGATGCGGTGTCCCGCAGCCGCCCGGTGCACCCCGGTGGCGGCACTGTCCGGTTCGTATCCCCGTGGGGACACGTCTATGCGCAGGGGGTGGTCGAACGCGAAGAAGCCGGAACACCAAATGTGGTCGGTGATATCCGCGCGGCGATGGTCTTCATTGTGAAAAACGCGATTGGTCAGCAAGTGATGGACACAAGGCACGCAGATTTTGCAGCCCGTGCCCAGCAGGTTTGGGCCAAAAACCCCCGGCTGGAATTGCTGGGCATAGACAAGGGACCACGGCTGCCGATCTTTGCGTTTCGGGTTCGGGACGCGAAGGGTGGCCATGTCCATCACCAGCTGTTCACGCGCATGCTAAGTGATTGCTACGGGATTCAGGCGCGGGGCGGCTGCGCGTGCGCTGGCCCCTATGCCCATAGGCTGCTGGACATTGATGCCGCGCAGTCCGATACCATGCGCGACGCAATTCTGTCTGGCGATGAAATGGCCAAACCGGGCTGGGTGCGCCTGAACTTCAGCGTGCTGCTGGATGATGCAAAAGCGGATCTGATCATCAGGGCGGTCGATGAACTGGCGCGCAATCCACATCCGATGGCAGATGCCTATGCCGCAGATTTTGCCACAGCGCGTTTTGCACCCACCAACAGCACTTCAGCTGCCAGAACGGCGGTGGCATAATATGTGCAGATGGGTTGCATGGCTTGGCAAGCCGCTTTTCATGGAAGATCTGATCAGCCGTCCTGCTCATTCGCTCATTCATCAAAGTCGGGACGCGCATAGCTGCAAAACCGCCATCAACGCTGACGGCGTGGGCGTGGCGTGGTATGGCGCGCTTCCAGAACCGGGGCTATACAAAGACACGCGCCCTGCCTGGTCTGACCCGAATTTGTTGCAAATCGCGCGACAGATTGCGGCACCGGTATTTCTTGCGCATGTCCGCGCATCGACTGGCAGTGCCACCAGCTACAATAATTGCCACCCCTTCGCGCTTCGTCGCTGGTCTTTCATGCATAACGGTATGGTGGGCGGGTTCGGGAAGCTTCGCAGACGCGTTGAGATGGGCATAGATGAGGCTCTATATGCCCACCGCTTTGGGGCGACCGACAGTGAGGCACTATTCCTGACCGCGATGGGATTGGGCTTGGAAAACTCCCCCGTGGGGGCAATGGCCCGCGCTGTTCGACAGATAGAGGCGCTTGCACGCGATATCGACGCAACGCCAAACATGCGCTTCACCGCCTGCTGGTCAGATGGTCAGTCGCTTTATGCGGCACGATATGCGTCTGATGAACACGCCCCATCTTTATATTACCAGCAGTCTTCAGAAGGAACTTTGATCGTATCAGAACCGCTGGATAACAATGGAAACGACTGGACAGAAGTGCCGGTAAACACCGCACTTATGGTAACGCAGAACGATTTTCAGATTCTTCCGTTCCTACCGGAGAATGCAGACGCAACCCAAGGCCGGAAAGCAGAACAGCCCGCCCAAAAGGCCCAAGAGACAGCGTAAACCCCTTTCCCCAAGGGGACATCACATTGGAAGCAGCCGCCCCGCCAAGGAAAGATGCACCGAGAGTCCGCGTTCCGCGCCCCCGGCCCTGAACCCCGAAGATTTGCAGTAACCGTATCCCGGAAAAATCGTGAATTTTTCCGGGATCATTTTTGAAACGCCCTTGTCTGATACAGCGTCGCTGCATTTTTATGCATCATCTTTCTTCGTCCAGGTTAATTTTGATTAAACCTTTAATTAGGCGTTGACCTGTCAAAATCCGATAGATTAATCGTTACATCAAAGGAGAAACAGATGACGAGTCTGAAACAGATTGCAAAAGAAATGGGTGTTTCGGTCGCCACCGTTTCAAACGTTCTGACGGGCAAGGGGCGCGTATCCGAAGATATGAGTGCGCGCATCAAGGCCTATGCGCAGGCCATAGGCTACAAGCCAAGTGTATTCGCGCGGGCGTTGAAAACCGGACAAAGCGGTGTGCTTGGGCTGGTCATGCCGGACCTGACAAACCCCTTGTTTCCACGCATTGCCCAAAGCCTTTCGATTGCGGCCGAACAGCGCGGGCTGGGCATCCTGATCGGGGATTCGCGCGGCAATGCCGACCGCCAGCGAGAAGCCATTCACTGGCTTGCGGATCGGGGTGTGGATGGCGTGTTGATCGTCCCGCAAAAAGGCACATCGCCCGAAGTTCCTGCCGGTCTGCCCAATGTCATCATCAACACGGCATCTGACCCGCGCTCGGCTGTGGCGGCCGACCATGTGGGGGGCGGCACCTTGCTGGGGCGCCATATTTCAGAACTTGGTCACACACATGTGGCCCTGCTTGGGGGCGATCCGGTGTCCGAGGTTCAGCAAGACCGCATCAAGGGCATGATTGCGGGTCTGGGGCCTGATGTTACCTGCCACACCATCTGGGGCGACGACGGACTGGCCAGATTGTGCGCGCTTGCGGCGGAAGGTGTCAGCGCGGTGATGGCAACGTCTGATCTGCTGGCGCTTGGTGCACATTCGCGCCTGTCGCAAGCCGGGGTCCGCGTGCCCGCCGATATCAGTCTGACGGGGTTTGACGACCTGCCGCTGGCATTGGCCATGCATCCCGCCCTGACCACTGTTGCGCAGGATATGGACACCATCGCGACCTATGCCCTGCGCATACTGACCGACAGAATCGCGCAAAAGCCCGACCAGACCCAAGGCGTGGCGGTGCCGATGCAGTTGGTGCTGCGGGCGTCCACCACGCGCGCACCAACACCAACCACCACCCCCCAACCCAACACGGAGTTCCGGACATGAAACAACTGATCCCCGCAATTATACTTGGCTGCGCCAGTGCCAGTAGCGCGGCGGCAAACCAAACGCTGACAATTTCGGTTTATTCCTTCGCACAGGATGAATACCGCGAAGCGCTTTATGCCCCATTTGAGGAAATGTGCGGCTGCCGTCTGGTTGTCGAAACGGGCAACAGCGTGGAACGCATGGCCAAGATCGAAGCGAACGCCGCAAACCCCGTCATTGATATGGCTGTCATTTCAACACAAGACGCCCTGAGCCTTGCGCGCAAAGGGCTGATTGCACCGCTGGACACAACACGTCTGAGCAATTTCGATCAGCTTTACGAATCTGCAAAAGACCCTATCGGCGACAACATGGCCGTGGGGTATACCTATTACGCCACATCGATTGTGTATCGCTCTGATCTGGTTGAAATCAGTTCCTGGGCTGATTTGTTGGGTGATGCGCTGGCCGGGCAGGTTACCTTGCCCAATATCACAACAACCCAAGGACCGCTGACCCTGATGATGCTGGGCAAGGCACTTGGGCATGAAAATGACTATGCGCCTGTGCTGTCCGCGATCGGCGCGCGGTCTGATGATATTGTCACCTTCTATTCGCGGTCATCGGAACTGGTGCAGCTTATGAACCAGCAAGAGGTGATTGCCGCCCCTGTCGGGCGCTTCGCATGGGGCAGCTTCAAGAATTCCGCACTGCCATTTGCATGGGCGGACCCCGCCGAAGGGCAGGCCGGTGGCATGAATGTGATGGTCATGACAGCAGGCAACGGGAATGAAGATCTGGCGTATCAGTTCATGGATTACTGGCTGTCCGTCGAGGTTCAGACCAAGATCGGCGAAATGCTGGTGGACAGCCCCGCCAACCGCGAAGTTGTGCTAAGTGACGAGGCCGCCGAAAACCTGACCTATGGCGCCGAGGTGATCGATGCCCTGAACATTCTGAGCGCTGCCGAGATTCTGGACCAGCGCGAAGATTGGGTGAACCAGTGGAATAACGAAGTTATCCGCTAAACGCACGGGCGGGGGCGGCGGTGTGCGCCCCCGCCCAGTCGCCGCGCAGTGGGCACGCCCGTTCGCGTGCCACCGGGCCTGACCTGATCCCTCAAACAGGATTTTATCATGTTTCGTAACCCGCGAGAGGGGCTTGCGCTTGCGTTGCCCGCTGTCATTTTCGCAACCCTGCTTTTCTTGGTGCCAGTGGCCATTCTGCTGTCAGAAGCTTTTCGTGCAGATGGCGGCTGGTCGGTGCAGGGGTATATCGACTTCTTTTCGGTACCGCTGCACCGCACCGTATTTTTGCGCACGCTGAAACTGGGTGTTCTGGTGGCAGGCACAGCGGCGGTCATTGGCTATGCGGCTGCGTTTTGCATTGTCAATCTTGACCCGAAATCACGCGGCAGGGTGTTCGGACTGGTTGTTTTGCCGCTGATGATTTCACCGGTTGCGCGAACTTACGCCTGGATTGTCATTCTGGGCCGCACCGGCATTGTGAACGAAACCATCATGGGGCTGGGCCTGTCGCAAACACCGCTGCGGTTGCTGTTTACGGAAACGGCAGTGTTTATCGGCTTGTTGCAGCTTTTCCTGCCGCTGATGATCATCAGCCTTGTTTCGGCAATGGAGAATATTCCGCGCGATGTTATCCCTGCCGCGCGTGTTCTGGGGGCGAACTGGTTTGCGGTGTTTTTCAAGGTGATCCTGCCTTTGACCAAAGAAGGGCTGGTGATCGGGGGAACCCTTGTCTTCACTGGGGCGCTGACGGCCTATATCACGCCGGCCATTCTGGGCGGGTCCAAGGTGCTGATGCTGGAAACATTGCTGTATCAGCGCGTGAATGTGGCCAATGATTTCGTATCAGCCAGTGTGATTGCCATGATCCTTATTGTAATGTCCTTCGCGGCCAACCTGCTGCTGAAGCGCATTGCCACCGCGCGGGGACGTTGAACAGATGCGCCATTTTGCCAACTGGACCATTCTGGGCCTGACGCTGACTTTCCTGATCGGGCCGTTCATCATCATCATTCTGGCGGGGGCTTCGGCGGGGCAGAACCTTGCTTTCCCGCCAGAGGGGCTGTCGCTGAAATGGTATCTGAAGGTGTTTACCATCGAAAGCTTCCGCGCCAGTTTTGCACTGTCCATGGGGCTTGCTGTCTTCGGGACATTGGCCGCGCTGGTTCTGGGAATTCCGGCGGCCTATGCGCTGAACCGGTATGACCTGCCGGGGGCCGAAACCGTGCGCACCATTGTGGCCGCGCCCATCATCGTGCCCGGTATCATCGTTGGGCTGGCGTTGTTGCGCTACATGGTTCTGCCCTTGAATGTGTCCATCACTGCCGCGTTGTTCATGGCGCATACAGCGCTGGTTCTGCCCTATGCCGTGCGTGTTGTTTCATCGTCCATGCATAACCTGCGCGCCGATATGGAAGAAGCGGCGGTTTTGCTGGGCACCACGCGGTTTCAGGCATTTGCCAAGGTGGTTTTGCCCAATATTCGCGGGGGTGTTCTGGCGGCGTTCATTCTGGGGTTTGTGACATCATTCAATCAGGTGCCGGTGTCGCTGTTTCTGTCCGGGCCGGGGGTGCGCACACTGCCGATAGATATGCTTGCCTATATGGAAATCACCTTTGATCCGTCGGTGGCGGCATTGTCTGCGCTGCTGGCATTCATGTCGCTTGCCATTGTTTTCATTGCTGAACGCTTGCTGGGGTTCTCTCGTTATGTCTGACACTTTCGTGCAACTTTCCGATCTGACGCTGGCCTACGGGAAAAGCGTTGCAGTGCCATCGCTGAACCTGTCCATCCGCAAGGGCGAGTTGATCGCGCTGTTGGGGCCGTCCGGTTGCGGCAAGACCACAACAATGCGCGCCATCGCGGGACTGCTGGTGCCCGATAGCGGGCGCATCAGCATTGACGGGCGAGATGTAACCCGCGTGCCCGCCAACAAACGCGGTATCGGGTTGGTGTTTCAGTCCTATGCACTGTTCCCGCACCTGAACGCGTTTGAAAACGTGGCCTTCGGGCTGCGGTTACAAAAGCTGCCACAGGCGCAGATTGACAGCCGCACCCGTGCGGGGCTTGCAACGGTGGGGCTGGCCGCATTCGAGGGGCGCAAACCCGCTGAAATGTCAGGCGGGCAGCAGCAGCGCCTTGCGTTGGCGCGGTCCCTTGTCATGCAGCCAAAAGTATTGTTGCTGGATGAACCACTGTCCAACCTTGATGCACGCCTGCGGCTGGAAATGCGCACCGAATTGCAGCGTGTGCAAAAGGAAACCGGCGTGACGATGGTGTTTGTTACACATGATCAGGCCGAAGCGCTGGCACTGGCCGACCGGATTGTGCTGATGAAGGACGGCAAGATCGAACAGCTTGGCACGCCCGCAGAACTTTATGCCCGCCCCAGAACGGCCTTCGCTGCCGATTTCATGGGCTTTGAGAATATCTTTCGGGTTGAAGGCGACACTCTGGTGTCTGACGCGGGGCGCGTGCGCGCCGGGTTCCGGTCTGACAGCCCACTGCTGGCATGGCGTCCGGACGGCGTGCAGGTTGGCAAGGGTCCGCATTCCGGGCAGGTTCGGGCATCCAGTTTTGCAGGCGGGCATCGGGAATATGTCATTGACTGCGCGTTGGGCCAGATCAAGGCTGATGCCGCGATCGACCTGCCCGAAGTGCCATTGGGTGACATGGTGCAGTTTGATTTGCCCAAGCACACGGCGTGCGGGCTTCAGCAATGACCGTCTGGGTTGATACGGACCTTGGGTTTGATGATCTTTGGGCCTTGCTGTTTCTGCAACGCGCGGGTGCAAGCCTTGCGGGCATATCCCTTGTGGCAGGCAATGCGGAACTGCCGCAGGTGGTGTCCAACGCACAAGGCGCAGTGCATGCCTACGGGCTGGATGCGCCATTGTATCGCGGGGCGGATCGCCCGCTTTTGCGCGCGCAGGAAACAGCGGCGCGTATTCTGGGCGCAGATGGCATGCAAACCCGTGGCCGCCGCCTGCCTGTGGGGGATGTGCCGCTGTCACCCCTAAGCGCCGTTGATGCACTGGCCGCTTGGTTGCATGACACCCAGCCCCCGCGACAGGTATTGGCGCTGGGACCGCTGACCAATCTGGCCCATCTGGTTCAGCGCCATCCTGACGCTGCCGCACGGATCACCCGTCTGGTCTGGATGGGTGGCAGCAACGGGCCGGGCAACCATTCCCCCGCAGCAGAATTCAACGCCCTTGCCGACCCCGAGGCCCTTGCCTGTGTTCTGGGCGCGGAACTGCCACTGGAGGTGATTGACCTTATGCTGTGCCGCACGGTGACCTTCGGGCCACAGGATATGCCAGATACCGACCCGCTGACACATGATCTTCTGGGGGGCTATCTGGATATTGGGTTGTCGCGCGGACGTGGACACATGGCCATCTATGACCCGGTGGCGGCACTTGCGATGCTGCATCCCAGCCTGTTCGGGTTTGCGCGCACGCGCATGGACGTGTCCACCACGCCAGATGCCAGCTATGGTGCAACTGCGTTCACACCCGACCCCGAAGGGCCGGTTCAACTGGCCACAACAACACATTCAGATGATATTGCGCAGCTTTGCCTTGGTGCGCTTGAACGGAAAGGCCCCGCATGACCGCCCCGACCCCTGATCTGGACCTGAACGCCCCGGACCTTCGCGCAAGGGCGGTGCGTGCCGCGCAGGGGCAGGCCCCTTTTGACCTGCTGATCGAAGGGGGCATTGTGCTGGACATGGTGACAGGCCGCCAAAGGCGCGCAGATGTGGGCATTGTTGGCCCCTTGATTGCCAGTGTCCATGCCCCTGACCCCGCCTGTTGTGCCAAGGCCCGGCTGGATGCGACGGGGCAGATCATCGTTCCCGGTTTTATTGACACACATATGCATGTGGAAAGTTCGATGGTGACGCCTTCGGAATATGCGGCGGCGGTGGTTCCGCGCGGGGTGACGACTGCGCTTTGGGACCCGCATGAATTTGCCAATGTCATGGGCGAATCCGGTCTGGACTATGCCTGTCAGTCCGTCACAGGGCTGGCACTGCGTCTGTTGCCGCTGGTGCCGACCTGCGTGCCCTCGGCACCGGGGTATGAATGCAGCGGTGGGGATTTTACCCCTGCGACAGTTGCAAAATGGCTTGCGCGCGGCGATATTCATGGTGCGGCGGAGCTGATGACCATGCACGCCTTGTTGCAGGGCGATGCCCGTGTATCGGGCATTGTGGGCGCGGGCCTTGCCCGTGGCAAGCGGGTCTGCGGCCATGCCCGTGGTCTGGCAGGGCCGCAATTGCAGGCATTCGCAGCCAGCGGCGTTGAAACCGACCACGAACTGACCAGCGCCGCCGATCTTCTGGCCAAGCTGGAAGCAGGCTTCACCATCGAATTGCGCGGCTCGCATGACCATTTGCTGCCGGAACTCGCGCGGGCTTTGCTGGAGCTTGGCGAACTGCCGCAAACGGTCACTCTGTGCACGGATGATGTGTTCCCCGATGCACTGACACAAAAGGGCGGGCTGGATCATGTGATCCGGCGCATGATTGCCTGTGGCCTGCCGCCGCTTTGGGCCTACAGGGCGGCAACACTGAACGCGGCCACCCGCATAGGGCGCAGGGATCTGGGGCTTGTCGCACCCGGTCGGCGTGCCGATCTGGTGGTGCTGTCGGATTTGCATGCGGTGCAGGCAAGTCAGGTTGTTGCAAATGGGCATGTAGTGGCGAAAGACGGTGTTCTGACCGTCGCGCACCCTGTGCAAGCGCCCGCCTTGCACGACAGTATGCGCATAGGTCCCATCACTGCCGCAGATTTTGAAATTCCCGCCAAAGGGCCGAAAGCACGCATTGCAACCCTGTCCAAACCGCGTTTTCCTGAATGGGGCACGCGGATTGTTGATGTTGCGCAGGACCGGCTGGTGCTGCCAGCGGACATGATCCGTATGGGCATTATCAACCGTCACGGCGCCGCAACCCCTATGCGGGTGGCGTTTCTGGAAAACTGGGGAACGTGGCGCGGGGCGTTTGCAACCACAGTTTCACATGACAGCCATAATCTGACAGTATTCGGACAAAACGCGCAGGATATGGCCGTGGCCGCGACTGCGGTGCGCGATGCGGGCGGTGGTCTGGCGGTGGCCAGCAAGGGGCAGGTGGTTGCCTGCCTGCCACTGCCAATCTGCGGGCTGGTCAGTGACCGCCCCCTGCCCGAAGTTGCGCAGGGGTTCGCAACTGTGCAAGCCGCGCTTGATACGCTGGTGGACTGGCACCCCCCTTATCTGGTGTTCAAGGCCCTGTTCGGGGCGTCACTGGTATGCAACGCCGGACCGCGATTAAGTGATCTGGGGCTGGTAGACGTGTTTGAAGGGCGCATTCTGAAAAGCTGCATTCTGCAAGATGGAATTTCGTGAATAGCCGTGGCTGAAAAACCGCAACCGGACTGCATCAAGGTTCAACCATTCTGTCAGACGCTGACAGACGCGGTCAAAATCATTCATGTCTTCGGCCACGGCCTTCAGCATGTAGTCCGGTTCTGTCTGCGCAATCAGTCGCGGAACTTCGCGTTCGCGATGAAAATGCCGAACCCATGTTCAAGCGCTCGCACATGTCACATCACGACCCGATAACGGCCAAATATCTGAACCCGGGGTGGCGCTCTTTTCCTACCTTGAGGCAAATCGCAAAAGAGCTGTCAGTCGGGGGGTGGCGTTGCGTCACACTTCGCGCGAACGGCGCGTGCCTCTGCGAGTGTGTAGGAATGGCTGTTCATCTTCAGACCTGCATCTATGATAATGTCCGCGAGGCCGCAGGAGATGACCGCCATTGCATGGCCCCTAATCGGAGATTTCCGGGTTAATTGCAGGCCGATATCATAGCGGTTATATTTCGTAGAAAGAAACGGCAAGGTAATATTGCGCACATGGTGAAGCGCTTCTCCAGTGTGATAGACACGATAGATTACTGGCCAGTCCTGACGAGGTCCGCCATGCTTCAGAACAAGCCAGGTCCAGTTCGTCACCGGCGAGGGATTGAAAGCATAGACAATGCTGATTTCTTTAAAGCGATAGCCAATCTGCTGTGCAAGGCCGCCCCCTAATGAATGCCCGGTGGTGTAGATCGACAGCTTGTCTGAGCTGATGCGCTTAAGCTCATCAATGACCGCTTCAATTTCGGACAGTGCAATTCTGTATTGACGAGGCTCCGCGCCCGCCGAGACTGAAAAATTCGCGCTCCAATCTCTCAAGCTCAACATTTCAGTTCCCCGAAAGACGATCACGGCGGCGTCGATTTCGTTGCGTGGGTTTCTAAAAACAAAGGTCTCGTAGAACAGACCGCTGGGGTGATCGAGGCAGAAGTTGACCCCTGCGGTATTTACAGGCCTCTCCCAGTGTCCCTTGGCACTTCGGGGGCGGGCGTTGTTCAGAAGCAACAGACCGTCCTGCGTCTCGGGTGGCGTGCAATGTGGCTCGTCCACCGGAATACCCCGATTATAGACATTGTCTGCCAGAAAAGCCATGAATCCAAAGCGCGACGCAATATCCTGGCTGAAAGGGTCATGCCCGATTACCGGAACTTCTGGAATTTCATTGTGCGAAAGGCGCGCATACCCTGCCGGAACCGCGCCGCAGCCCGAAAGGGACAACAGGCCGACAAATAGCAAGAACGTCTTGCAAAGGTGAAAAATCAATCGTGACAATGGCTTTCTTTCAACCGGCATGCCCCAAGTGAATTACCGCTGACGTCAAAACTATCAAGTCCAGCCTACAGATCAAGTTTTTTGCTCCCTCGGCATATTCGACTGTCACCGGAACGCTCGAATATGCGCATGTTGGGCCAGCAGGTCTTGTCAACGTGCCAAAGCAGGGGCGTTTTCCGTTGCGCTCGATGGACGGGACTGTTGCATTAGTTTTGTAGTGCCAGACTGGCGTCTGACGATCGGTGGGTCAGATTGCGGTTTCGAACAGCATGCTGATGAATGTGGCAACGTCTGAACGAGGGTTTACGCCCCATCTTCAACCTCAGAAAGCCAAATTTCGTTCAGTCCTCCAACTGGTGCAACAGGTCCCCACCGTCCGCGTTCATATCAATACCGTCATGCGTAAGGGTCAGTGATATCGGTTGTCAGATGGGTCTTGCACCCCGTGTCCAGGGTTCGGCGCCTTTTATGTCTACGAATATGCAATAGACCGATGTTGTTGCGGTAATGAACAGCCTGTGGCCGTCAGGCCCGCCGAAACACAGGTTTGCCACCACCTCTGGCACCAGTATCTTGCCCAGCAGGCGGCCATCGGGCGCGAAGCAATGCACGCCGTCTGCCGCTGATGACCACAGGTTTCCCGCTTCATCGGTGCGAATGCCATCGGGCAGGCCGTGGTCAATATGGGCAAAGACACCTGCATCTGTCAGGGTGCCGCCTGCGACATCAAACTGGCGAATTACGGACGGCACGCTGTCGTCATGGCTCGACCCGCTTTCGGCAATATAAAGGCGGGTTTCATCGGGCGAAAAGCACAGCCCGTTCGGTTGCACGAAATCCGACGCAACCGGCGCGGTGATGCCGGTTTCGGGATCAATGCGGAACACATGCCGCGCGTCCTGTTCGGGATCGCAGCGCCGCCCTTCAAAATTGGAATCTATGCCATAGGTCGGATCGGTGAACCACACCGCGCCGTCCGAACTGACAACCACATCATTGGGCGAATTCAGCCGCCGCCCCTGATACGCGGATGCCAGCACTGTCAGGCTGCCATCATGCTCGGTGCGGGCAACATCGCGTGGCCCGTGGCGACAGCCGACCAGCCGCCCCTGCCGGTCGCGCGTGTTGCCATTGTTGAACCCCGACCCCTGCCGGAACAGTGTCACCCCATCGGGCGACCAGCGCAGTATCCGCTGGGACGGGATGTCGGAAAACAACAGGCAGCCGTGATCACCAAACCAGACCGGCCCTTCAACCCAGGTGAAACCGGTGGCAATCCGTTCCAGTTGCGACATGGGGTGGACAAGCGACGCAAAGGCCTTGTCATGGATTTCCAGATGCGGCGGTGTCGAGATCATGGGCGCGCCCTTCGCGTGCTGGCAACAATGACAATGCCGATGATGATAGAGCCGGTCAGAACAAGCCGCACGCCCGCGCCGAAGCCATAGGAATTCAGCATCGACACAACAAGGAACATGAACAGCGCGCCCCCCCAGACACCGGGAACATTGGAATTGCCCCCTGCGATCGACGTGCCGCCAATGACCACCACCGCAATGGACATCAACAGATATTCCTGCCCCATATTCAGCGATGCGCCACCTGAAAAGCTGGCCAGCAGATAGCCCGCCACAGCGGCCAGAACCGAAACAGTAAGGTAAGTGACGGCGCGCACCATCTGCACCGGAACACCGGCCAGCCGTGCCGCGCGCATATTCTGCCCCGATGCCAGCAGCCAGCGCCCCCAGATGCTGCGTTCCAGCACCACCCAGATCACGACCGCCAGCACCAGCCCGACCAGCGCGACATTGGGAATGCCCAACGCGCGGCCCGTGGCGAAATCGGCAAGCGCTTCGGGCGGACGGATGCGCAGCCCGCGGTTCGACCAGATCGCAACCGACTGATACACCAGCGATGCAGCCAGCGTCGCGATAATGGGCGGCAGACGCAGCAGATAGATCAGCGCGAAATTGGCCCCGCCCGTTCCCAGCCCGACCGCGACCGCAACACCCAGACCCCAAAGCTCAAGGCCCGGAACAGACCCCATGGCCTTTAGCGCAAGCGTGCCCGACAGCGTCATAACCGCAGGGATCGACAGATCGACATTGCCCGGACCCAGCGTGATCACCATCATCTGGCCCAGCCCGACAATGGCGGCAAAGGCCCCGAACGACAGCGCGGCATAAGCCAGCTCGCCCGCGCCGCGCCCTTCGGTCAGCAGCATTGTCAGCATAAATGCGCCACCGGCGGCAAGCCATGACCAGATCCAGGGGCGTGAAATAAGCGTTGTCATGTGCCCCCCTATCCGTTGCGCGCGTTGCGGCGCGTGAACAGCAGCCGTGCCATCAGCACAATGATCAGAATTGCGCCTTGCGCGCCGATCTGCCAATCGGGCGACAGGCGCAAAAAGCTAAGGAAGGATGCCGCCAGAGTCAGCGTCAATGCGCCAATCACTGCGCCCACCGGACTGACCTTGCCGCCGGTAAATTCGCCCCCGCCAAGGATGACGCCTGCGATGGACAAAAGCGTGTAGCGCAGCGCGATATTGGCATCAGCCGAAGTTGTCAGCCCGACCAGCGCCATGCCCGCCAGAACGCCGAACAGTCCCGCCAGACCATAGGCCAGCGCCTTCAGCCGGATCACCGGCCAGCCTGCGCGCGCCACCGAACGCGCATTGCCGCCCACGCCGCGCAGCACAGTGCCGATACCTGAGCGGATTATCAGCAGATGCGCCACCGTGGCAATCACGACCGACGCCACAACAGCCATTGGCACCATGGGCGGGGTCGATGTCATCAGACTGCGCAACCAGCCCGGGCTTGCCCCGCCCGGCGTGGGCAGGATGAACAATGCCAGCCCGCCCCAGACAAACGACATGCCCAGCGTCACAACGATTGCAGGCAGTTCCAGCCGGTGGATTACTGCCCCCATCACCGCATAGGCCGCGACCAAAGCTGCCAGCACTGCCACCCCCAGCGCCGGTTGATCATTCAACAACGTTGCCGTGACACAAGCGGCCAGACTGACAAAAGCCCCCACCGAAAGGTCAATATCTTCGACCATCATGATGCACATCTGGGCAACCGTTGCCAGTGCGATGGGCACGGCCAGATTGAACAGCAGGTTTACCCCGAAATAGCTCATGGTGCGGGGCTGCATATAGAAGGTTGCCGCCAACAGCAGCGCCAGCGACACAACCGGAAGCAAAATGCGATACTTTGAGAATAACCTGCGCATGCTCAACCGTCCTGCATTTCAAACGAGGCGCGAAGGATACCTTCTTCGGTGATAGCATCACCGGTCAACTCCGCCGAAATGCGGCCGTTGCGGAACACAAAGACACGGTCGCACTGGCAAACCTCGTCGGTTTCGGTCGAATACCACAAAAAGGTGCGGCCCTTGGCGGCCTCGGCGCGGATCATCGCATAGACCCCTTGTTTGGTCCCCACATCGACCCCGCGCATCGGGTCGTCCATCACAACCACTGGCGCGGTCGATGCCAAGGCACGCGCAAACAGCACCTTTTGCTGATTGCCCCCCGACAACGACAATATGTTGTTGGCCAGATCACCGGTGCGAATGCCAATGCGGTGTTTCCAGTCCTCGGCAAGTGCGGTTTCTGCGGAATGGTCAACCAGCCCGCGCCGTGAAAACTGCTGCAAGACGCCAATGGATATGTTGCGCAGGATCGACCACAGCGGCAAAATACCATCGCGGGTACGGTCACCGGCGACAAAAACCATCTTCGGTTCGCGGCGCGCACGCCATGCCGATGTTGTCCCCAGATACAGGTGCGCAAGTGCGCGCGCCTGCCCGTGACCTGCCAGCCCCGACAGGCCCACGACTTCGCCCTTGCGGGCGGCCAGCCCGTCATCGGTGCGCACCACTTCAGGCCCGAAATCGCGCGCAACGGCGGCAACGGCGTCGTCGTCGGCGACATGGCCCATCGCATCGACCAGCCCTTGGCGCGTGAATTCCGCAACGGGGCGGTCGGCCACCACCTTGCCGTCGCGCATAACCAGAATGCGCGATGCAACGGCGAACACCTCGCCCAGCATGTGCGAAATGAAGATGACCGCGCCACCTTGCGCACAAAACTGGCGGACATAGGCAACCAACTGGTCTGCAATCGCCGCATCCAGCGACGATGTTGGTTCATCAAGAATGACCAGCCGGACATCCTGCCCGCGCGGGGCAAATCCGATGGCGATTTCAACCATCTGCCGTTCGGCAATGCCCAACTCCTCGACCGGTGTTTCGGTGTCAATTCCATGACCGGGAAAGACGGCATCAAGCGTACGCGTAATTTCAGCCCGCGCAGCACGCCGCCAGCCCGGCCCGCGCAGGGCCGAATGCGAAATGCGCAGATTTTCGGCCACCGTCAGGTTGGGACATAGCGACAATTCCTGAAACACCGACCGCACCCCGGCGACCAGCGCCGTATCCGCGCCGGAGGCCGGAAAACCGACGCGGCCCGATGTGGGGGTCAGGCCCCCGTTCACAACATTGACAAGCGTGGATTTCCCAGCGCCGTTATGCCCCACAAGCCCAAGGCACTCCCCCGGTCTGATCGACAGGCTGACACCGTCAAGCGCCCTGACCGCGCCAAAAGACTTGGCAGCATCGGTCAGGGCAACAATCGGCGCAGGATCTTGCGCTTCTGCGGTCATGTCGTGTCAGTCCGCCTCGGCGATCACAGCGCGCGCATCGTCAAGCGAGTAGGTGACATTGGCCACCGACCCCGCAGGCGTCTGCGCCAAGGCATCATCCAGTGTGTCTTGCGTGATTTTCAGGAACGGCACGGTCAGGTCCTTGGGCACGTCCTGTCCGTCAAGGATCTGTTGCGCCACCCAGAACGCCAGCGTGGCAACACCGGGGGCAATTGACAGCGACAGCGTTTCATAGCCGTTGGCATCGCGCTGGTCCGCCCACCACTGCATTTCGTCCTGACGATTGCCCAACACAATGATCGGCATGTCACGGCCCGCCGCGCGAATTGCCTGTGCGGCCCCGTAGCCGTCGCCGCCCTGTGTCACAACGCCGACAATGTCGGGCAGCGATGGCAGAATGCCCGAAACAGCGCGCTGCGCCACTTCCTGCGCCCAATCGCCATGAACCGCGCCTGCGATGTTAAACTGGCTGTGCTGCGCGACACCTTCGTGAATGCCTGCCGAAATCTCGTCATCGACGAACACACCGGCAAGACCGCGTATTTCCAGCAGGTTGCCGCCATCAGGCAGGCGGCTGGCCAGATAGTCCACCTGTTCGCGGCCCATTTGTTGAAAATCAACCGCGATACGCCATGCGCAGGGTTCTGTGACGATGCCGTCAAAGCTGACGACGACAAGGCCCGCATTGCATGCTTCGGCCACGGCCCCGTTCAGCGCGGTTGGCGATGCGGCATTCAGCACGATGGCGTCATACCCCTGCAAAATAAGGTTCTGGATCTGCGCCGCCTGTTCGGTGGCCTGATTTTCGGATGTGGTGAACGCATCAGCTGCCGCCACAACACCGTCCTGCGCCGCTGCGCCAGCGATTTCGGACCAGGATTCCAGCATTGCCTGACGCCAGGAATTGCCAGCATAGTTGTTGGACAGCGCAATGCGCTTGTCGCTGGTGTCGGCGTGCACCGGGGCAACGGTCGCCATCATGGCAAGCGTTGCCGCACCCAGAAGTGTGGTATTCCTCATGTTTCCTCCCTTCGCATGCAGCGAATTGCCAACATGCTCCTCCCTGTCGTGGCCCGGATGTGCCGAGCGTGCGAAAAGGCTATGGGGGCCTGTCGGGTCTGTAAAGACAGGAAGCCGCATATCTGTTGCGGGTTCCCGCATATCAGGTGCGGATTAGGTTATTTCTTTCTGCAATACATGGCTATATGCTTGCGGGTAAGCGCAACCATGTCATGGAGGAAGCCTGTGTCCACCGCATCAGCCCCGCTGGCACTGGCCGGACATGATGTTTTCATGCGTATTTCAGGCCATCTGGCGGGCGAAACCGAAATCCCGTCGGCGCTGGCGGCGGTCGCGGACGAAATCGCATCACTGATCCCGTTTACACATGCTGATATCTGCCTAAACGACTCTCCCGGCTGGACAGTCAGCTATGAGGTTGGCATCACCACAAGCTGGTCGCGCAAGCGCACCCGTGTGCAGAATTCGCCTGTCCGTGATCTTCTGACCGCGCGGTGTGACGCGATGCTGACCGCGGACGCCACCCAAGATCCGCGCTATACTTTTGCAGGGGCGCGCTGCGAGCCGATTTTCCGCCATGACCTGCGGTCGCGGGTCAATGTGCCCATGAAGGTTATGGGCAGGGTGATCGGCACGCTGAATATTTCGCATAATGCGCGCGGCCTTTATGACGGGGCAACAGTGACGCGGGCGCGCCATCTGGCGGATATGCTGGCTCCCTATTTCCATGCCCTGCACGCGTCGGAAAAGGCACAACAGGTGGCGCGCGCCAGGGCCGAAGCACAGGCACGCGAAGAAGGCCTGCGTCAAGGCGCGCTGGATCTGACGCAAGCGCTGGAACGCGAACGCCAGCGTATCGGAATGGACCTGCATGACCAGACGCTGGCCGACCTGACGCGCTTGTTGCGCGATCTGAGCGCAGACACGGCGACACCGGACCGGCAGGTGCTGGCAGAACGCCTTGGCCACTGCATTGATGACCTGCGCCGGATCATCGACACGGCGGTGCCGACACTTCTGGAATTATTCGGCTTTGCCCATGCGGTTCGCATTCATCTGGAACGGGCCACGGGGCATGCGCCGGTGGTGGTTGATGTGGACGACCGCACGGACAACACCCCCGACCGACTGGACACAACCACGCGCACCGCGCTGTTTCGCATCACTCAAGAGGCGATCAACAATACAGCACGCCATTCCGGTGCAACGCGCATTGACGTTGTGATCGACCATGACCCGACCGGACGACTGCGCCTGACAGTTCAGGATAATGGCTGCGGGTTTTCGGCCAGCACGGGTAGCAGGCAGTCGGGCCTGTCGCATATGCGCACCCGTGCCCGCCTGATCGATGCCGATCTGGAAATACTGGAGAACGCGGGCACATGTGTCGTGGTGACGCTGCACGGGGCCGGAAAGAAGGGACGCACATGAAGGTTCTGATTGTCGAGGATGACCAGTTCCATGCGTCCTATCTTCAGGACACACTGGCCGAGGCATTGCCCGAAGTCACCGAGACACTGCACGCCCTTGACGGGCTTGCCGGCACCACAGAGGCACGCGCGGGACGGATAGAAGCCGTGGTGATGGATTTGCAGATGGACAAGCAAAACGGGATAGAGGCTGCGCGCACCATCTGGTCCGAACGGCCCGACACCCGCATCCTGTTCTGGTCCAACTATTCGGATGAAGCGTATTTGCGCGGGATCAGCCAGATCGTGCCCGAAGACAGCGCCTATGGTTATGTCCTGAAAACCGCGACACGCGAACGGCTGAAACTTGCGTTGCGCGCCGTTCTGATCGAGGGGCAGATCATGGTTGACCGCGAAATCCACCGCTTCCAGCGTCGCACCACATTGCCCCGCAATGCATTGGATGACAGCGAATATGCCGTGCTTCTGGACCTTGCCCTTGGTCTGCAAGACCGCAGTATCGCTGAACGCCGCGGCATGTCATTGCGAACAGTGCAGAACCGCTTGTTGTCGCTATACGAAAAACTTGGCGTTCTGGATGATGAAGTTGGCGACACGGCAGGTGGCACGGGGTTCAACAAACGGGTGCGGGCATTGAACCGTGCAATCGCCATGCGAATCCTGAATGCCGAACTGCTGGAAACATCGCAGCGCGATTTTGACCGCTGGCGTGCACGGCGCACGGTCCGCACTTTGCCTGCACGGCCATAGGTTTCAGATGGGACTGTTGTGTCAACTGCTTGCTGTTTGACGTCGGGTTGTGAAAGGACCTTGCATATGTCAGCAATCAGCCGCTCAAACACCATCGGCTTCCTGCAATGATCATCTTGAAGGCCGTGTAATCTATCTTCGTTACCCGTTGCCCTAGCAGGATATGACGGACCTGCTGGCGGGGCACACACCCTGTTGTAACTTGCCTTTTCTGGTGGGATTATCGGACGGTAGAGGCCACATATGACTGTCCGGCGTTGACACGCGAATTTCTTTCGCCGGGCGTTTGAATTGCGGAACAGGATTCTGAGGGAACGCGCAAATGCCAGTCGTGACTGAAATAGAAGAACTGCGGCGCCTCTACCAGCGCCGTGTGCCCAAGATGTTCTACGACTACGCCGTTTCCGGCAGCTGGACGGAACAGACCCTGCGCGAGAACACCAGTGATTTTCAGCACATCCGACTGAAACAACGTGTCGCGGTTGATATGTCAAACCGCGCGACACGCGCGCAGATGATCGGGCAGGATGTGGCCATGCCCGTGGCCCTTGCGCCGGTGGGGCTGACCGGAATGCAATCGGCCGACGGAGAAATCAAGGCCGCCCGCGCCGCCGAAAGATTTGGCGTTCCCTTCACGCTGTCCACTATGTCAATCTGTTCAATCGAGGATGTGGCCGATCATACGACAAAACCCTTCTGGTTTCAGGTCTATACGCTGAAAGACGATGAGTTCATGCGCCGCCTGTTCGACCGTGCACGCGCGGCAGGATGTTCTGCAATTGTGGTGACCGTCGATCTGCAAATCATGGCACAGCGCCATAGGGATCTGAAAAATGGTCTGTCCGCCCCCCCGAAACTGACGGTGTCGGCAATGATGGATCTGCTCACAAAAATCCCGTGGGGGCTGGAAATGCTGGGCACAAAACGGCGGTTCTTTGGCAATATCGCAGGACATGCCAAAGGCGTGGACGATCCGTCATCGTTGGCAACCTGGACCAACCAGGCATTCGACCACGCTCTTGACTGGCCACGGATCGCACAGTTCAAGAAGTGGTGGGGCGGCAAGATGATCATCAAGGGCATCATGGACCCTGAAGATGCCCGACGCGCCGCCGATATCGGCGCGGATGCGATTATCGTCTCGAACCACGGGGGGCGCCAGCTTGACGGTGCAGCCAGTTCAATCCGCATGCTGCCCTCGATCATCGAGGCTGTGGGCGACCGGGTAGAGGTGCATTTCGACAGTGGTATCCGTTCTGGGCAGGACGTACTCAAGGCACTCGCATTGGGGGCGAAGGGCACCTATATCGGCCGCGCCTTCACCTATGGGCTGGGCGCCATGGGCGAGGCCGGGGTGACAAAAGCACTGGACATTCTTCATAAGGAACTCGATGTCACGATGGCCCTATGCGGAGAAACCGATGTAAAAAACCTCGGTCCGCATAACCTCTATGTGCCGCGCGGATTTGGTGATCCGACCGTGCAATTGTCCAAGGGGACGGCCTGATCCAACACCGGCATTTAGATCATGAAGGTGCTTGCCCATTTGCCAGCGCGTCCGTCAAGGCCGCAAGAAAATCCGCGCAATCGTGTAGCTGTTCGACACTGACATACTCATCTGGCTTGTGCCCCTGCGCCATATGGCCGGGGCCACAGACCAGCGTAGGCAGGCCAAGGCTTTGCTGAAACAATCCGCCCTCGGTGCCAAAAGACACCTTGGTCAACGGATCGTCGCGCCCCAGCAGCGCACGCAGCCATGCGATTGCGGGAATGTCGGCAGCGGTATCAAGGCCGGGATAACCCGAAACCTCTTCGATCTCGATCCGGGCGTTGGGGAAACGGTTGCGATGAGGGGCGGCAATCGCTTCTGCATCCTGACGGATATCGGCGATGATGGCATCCGGGTCGTCGCCCGGGACATTGCGCAATTCGAAATCCAGATCGCAGCGGTTCGGCACAATATTCAGTGCAGTGCCGCCCTGCATGACACCTACATGTAGGGTCGAATAGGGAATCTCATAGGCGGCATCGCGCGCACCACTGGCTTCCAGCGCGTCCTGACGTGCCTGCAACCGCGTGACGAAGGCCGCCCCCAGATGCAGCGCATTCAGCGCCTGCGGCGCAAGCGCCGAATGACCTTCCTGTCCCTGACAACACGCCCTGAGCGCGCGTTTCCCCTTATGGCCATTTGCAATCCGCATGCCGGTAGGTTCACCGACAATGCACAACGCCGGTCGCGAAGGACGGGCCGCCATCGCCCCAAGCATACCACGCACGCCAAGACATCCGATTTCCTCGTCATAGGAAATGGCCAGATGCAGCGGCTGCATCAGGGGCCGTTCAGCGGCACGCAGCATGGCGTGGATGGCCACCGCCAGAAACCCTTTCATATCCGCCGTGCCACGCCCGTAGCAGCGCCCATCTTCCAGATGCAAGGCAAACGGATCGCGCGACCATGCCTGTCCCGCCACTGGCACGACATCGCAATGGCCTGACAAAACCACCCCGCCCGATCCCTCTGGCCCTACACTGGCCCAGAGATTGGCCTGCGTCGCATCTGTGCTGAAAAATCGTTCACAGCGGATGCCAGCTGGACGCAGCAGAGACTCCACATATTCCAGAAGCTCCAGATTCGACTGGCGCGATAGTGTCGGAAAGGCGACCAGACGGGCGAGGATGTCAACAATGTCAGGTGTCATGGCGCTTTGCTCAGGTGACTAGGCCGGGCAGCTGATTTGCGGCAGCTGCCTCACGGCAATGATCGATGAAGGCCTGTATCTTGCGCGACACATAGGTCGCTTTGGACGTGGCAAGCCCCAGATGAAGTGGCGGGACCGTGGTTTCAAGCGGAACGAATTTCAGCCCTTTCCCATCCATCGAAAATTCGGAAACTGTTCGCATATTTGAAATGCCGAAGCCGAAACCATTGGCAACCAGACTGCGCTGTAGTGCAATTTCAGGGGTGCGTTCCGAAATGCGCGGTCTGCGCCCGACGGCACGGAACATTGACAGGAAATACTCTGCGCTATGGGGCATATCCAGTAGCACCATATCTTGATCGACCAGATCCTCGGCGCTCAGGTGTTTGTGCCCCGCAAGCGGATGATCGGCGGCCAGCATGACATAGGTCGGAAGCGTGCATAGGGGTTGGAATCTGATGTCGCTGGGCAGCGCCATGTCATAGGTCAGCGCAAGGTCTATCCGCGCCGAAGACAGCGCATCAAATATCTGGCCCTGATCCAGCACGATCTGGAAAAACTCGATCTGGTCGTATTTGTTTTCAAAGCTTCGTCGCAGTTGCGGCACAATGAACTGCACGAAGGTTCGCAGGCATCCAACCCGCAGCGACCCGCGCACGCTGCCAGTATAGATATTGGCCATGTCATTTAGCTTTTCGGCATCTTCCAGAACGACGCGCGCCTGCTCGATAAAACGTTCTCCGGCGGGGGTCAGCGCGCATCCCTGTGCGTGGCGCCTGACCAGCAGTTGCACCCCGAACGCCCCCTCAAGCTGCGCGATCGCAGAGGACATGGAAGGCGCGGTCACATTGACCTTTTCCGCAGCCAGCGCAATGCTGCCCGACTCGCCCACCGCGATGAAATATTCAAGCTGGCGCAAGGTGAATCTGAGCGGCATTGTCTGTCTCGCTTTCAAAATCCAGCCGGGTGGCGCCTGCACTGGCCGCGCGTTTGGTCATTCATCGCCTGGCACACCGTAAGACGGGGCAAGGCCGGGGTCGAGCGCGCGGGTTACATATGCAGTCATTTGCGGCGCATAGATAGTCCATGCGGTTTCCAGCGCACGGATCGGGCAGTCTTCGGACCAGTCTATACGCAATTCCACCAAAGGCCAGCTATGTTCATCGACCACCAGCAATCCTGCGGAATGGACGGGTCCGGCCTCTCCGCCTGCATCGCGCCCGGCGACCAAAGCGCCCAGCAGCCGCGCGCCCAGATGGCCCTGCGACGTGCGGAAATGCTGCACCATGGCCTGCGGCACATCGGTAGTGGCCAGCAAATTGCCTGCCGCCGCCGTGTGCGGCCCCAGTGCTTCTGACCAGTTACCCAGCACCTGCGTGCCCGAATGGATCGCGCTTTCCCCCGATGGTCCGACCGCCAACACCTGACGGAAATCCATATGCGCGGTGGTCCGTTTCAGGATTGCCAGCGCCTCGGCCGGTTCTGCGCCGCGTTCCATCAGATCAAGCGCGCGCGGGCCAAGGCGCGGATCGGTCACGTTCTGCGTGGCAACTGCCCCGATTTTTGCCCGTGCAAAGGAACAGCGCGCCGCGACCGCAGGCGAAGATGACGAGATTGCCACCCCAAACATCCCTGTTTCCGTGCAATGCCCGATAATCGAAAAGGTCATGATGCCCCCCAAAGTTGAAGTGATATTGTGGCGATGTCCGCTGCCATGTCAGCCGGTCTGATCTGGAATGACTGCTGTTGCATCAATCTCTACCAGCCATTCGGGCCGCGCAAGCGCCACGACAACCAGCCCCGTGCATACAGGAAATACGCCCTTAATATAGGCGCCCATCGTGCGGTAGACCGCCTCGCGGTGGCGCACATCAGTCAGATAGACAACCAGCTTGGTCACATGGCTCATGTCGCCACCGCATTCTTCGACCAGTTGCCGGATGTTGGACATGACCTTATGCGTTTGCTCAACAGGATCACTGCTGGAAATGTTTTCCGCTGTATCAAGGTCTTGCGGGCATTGACCGCGCAAGAAGATCATCTTGCCCCCGTTGGTGACAACGGCCTGACACAGGTCATTGTCCAGATTCTGTTCTGGATAGGTTTCCTTGGTATTGAACTTTCGATGGCGATAATGGGCCATGATTGTGCCTTTCGTTAGGGGCCGTGATGCCAAAGCGGGGGCGCGGCCGGATCGGGTGATATGGATCGGATTGCGCGGCGTTGTCAGCCGCGCGGACGGGTTGCACGCATGGCGGGGCGTGTATCGAATTGCGCAAACCAGGCGGCAAGTTCTGGCCGGGTGGCGCGCCAGCCGATATCGGGGAAACGGAAATCCAGCCACCCCAGTGCGCAGGCACAGGAGATGGCCCCAATATCAGCGCATCCTGCGCCGGGACAATCGCCCTGCATCGCATCCAGCGCATCTTCGACCTTCTCGCGCTGCTTTTCGATCCAGAGCGGCCATTTCAGCGGGTCTGGCCGGATCAATAATTCGTACCGCACCAGCAACGCCGCATCGAGCAAGCCATCTGCCAGGGCCTGTCGTCGCAACGCGGTCCAGCGCGCCGGTCCGGGCGCGGGAAACAGTGCGCCGCCCGCCACGTCATCAAGGTATTCGCAGATCACCCGACTGTCATACAGAAGCGTCCCATCTGCGCAGCGCGCGGCAGGCACTTTCGCAAGCGGGTTCACACCTTTCACGCGCAGATCACGATCAATCGGGTGGGCCGCAGTGTTGTGGATCCGGACACTGTCCTGCACCCCCAATTCATGCGCTACAACCATCACCTTGCGCACAAAGGGTGATGCGGATCCCCAGAACAGGTCGATTATCATTATGGCATCTCCTCGACCGCAAGGACGATCTTGCCGAAATTGCGCCCGCTTTCCAAAAGGGCATGGGCTTCCGCCGCCTGTGATAACGGAAATTTCCGGGACAGCACTGGCCGCACGCCATCCGGGCCAATCAGGGGCAGTAAATTCTGCCGGACCGATTGCGCAATAGCAGCCTTTTCGGCATCGCTCTTGGGTCGCAGCGTCGAGGAACTGAGCCACAGGCCCTTGCGCATGACCAGCCCCAGATCGACCTGTGCGATCATACCCGTCATGAAGGCCAGCCCGATATGACGCCCGCCCGCTGCCATCAGGGCAAGATGCGTGTTCACCATATCCCCGCCAAGAATATCCAGCACGACATCGACCCCGGCATCGCCAGTCAGTTCCATTACCCGTGTGATCAGGTCCTCATTGCGGTAATCAATTGCATATGCGCCCATCGCTTTCAGGCGTGCGCATTTGTCTGGGCCACCTGCTGTCACGATGACATGCGCGCCATAGGCCCGCGCGAGTTGCAGCGCCAGCGTGCCAATGCCGCTGGCCCCACCTTCAAGAAGTACCCAGTCACCCGGTTGCAGCGCGCCGCGATCAAACAGGTTATGCCAGATCGTAAACAACCCCTCGGGCAAACAGGCCGCTTCGTGCAGGTCAAGACCTTCGGGGATGGGCAGACAGTGATCGACCCGGGCCGTCACATAACTGGCATAGCCACCTGCCTTAAGCAGCGCCATAACAGATGTTCCGACAAGCGCAGGGTCACCCCCCTGCCCCACGGCCTGCACCGTGCCCGCAACTTCCAGTCCCAGAATGTCAGACACACCGGGCGGCACAGGCAAGGCACCCGAGCGCTGCATGATATCAGGACGATTGACACCGGCGGCGGCGACGCGCAGCAACACCTCGCCCGGGCCGGGTGCGGGAACGGGCCGCTGCACAGATTCCAGAACGTCCGGACCACCCGCGACACGGGCAATGATTCCAGTCAGGCTGTCAGTCATGCGTCCCTCATTCCTTGGGAAAGATTGCCGGACCTTGCTGCGGCAAAGCGATGCCGACAGCAGTGCCCGGTGCCATCACTGTGCTTGCCGGCACGCGCAGCATCGCCCGTCCGGTGTCGGCGAAGGGACAATCCAGATAAAGTTCTGTGTAGCTGCCCTGATAAACCGCAAGCGCAACAGTCGCGGGCACGGCCCCGGGGCTGCCTGCTTCTGTCAGGCGGCAATGTTCAGGGCGCACGAACAACGTCACTGGACCTGGCGCGGGCAGATCGGACTGATAGGTCGTCAGGTCCAGTCCCACCTCGCCCAGTTTCAGGCGCACATCCTTGCCAGAGCTGGAGATCAAGGTTGCGGAAAACAGGTTGGCATCGCCCACAAAGGTTGACACGAAGCGGCTTTGCGGACGGTCATAAATTTCGTCCGGGGTGCCAATCTGCTGAATTTGTGCGCGCGACATGACAGCAATACGGTCAGACATGCTTAGCGCTTCGCTTTGGTCATGGGTCACGAAAACAGTGGTCAGCCCTAGGCTTGACTGGATTTCGCGCAATTCCACCTGCATGGCCCCGCGCAGGTTCCGATCCAGTGCAGAAAAGGGTTCGTCCAGCAACAACACACGCGGGCGGATCACAAGCGCCCGGGCAAGGGCCACGCGCTGCTGCTGGCCCCCCGATAGCTGGCGCGGCCGACGGTCGGCGAAATCCTCCAGTTTGACCAGCGCCAACGCCTCGCGCACCCGCTCGGTGATTTCCACCTTGGAAACGCGGCGCGTGCGCAAGCCATATGCCACATTCTGCGCAACGCTCATATGTGGAAACAGTGCGTAATTCTGGAACACGATGCCGATTTCCCGCAGATGCGGCGGCACGCGCGTCACCAGATCGCGGTGAATGAACAATTCCCCGGCATCGGCTTCCAGAAAACCGGCAATCAGGTTCAGAAGCGTTGTCTTGCCACAGCCTGATGGCCCCAGAAGGGTCAGAAATTCGCCGCGTGCAATTTTTAGCCAGATCGGTTTCAGCGCGACAGTCCCGGCGAAGGACTTGCCAACACCATCAATCTGCACCGCGATCTGCTCACCGGTCTTTGAAGCCGCTTTGGGCAAGGTATCACTCAACATTCAGAACCCTTTCGAGGCGGAAAATCCGGTGGAGCACCAGCAGCAAGACTGCAACCGCCAGCGCATACATGACCGAAATCGCAGCAAGTGTCGGGTCCGCGTATTCCCGGACATAGTTATACATCGCGACGGGCAACGTGGTGGTGCCACGGTTGACCACATACAGTGATGCGGTGAATTCATTGAAAGACAGGATTGCCGCGAATATACCCCCCGCAATCAGGCCAGGCAGCAGCAACGGGGCCGTAATTGTCAGCAGAACATAAGCCGGGCTGGCCCCAAGGCTTTCGGCAGCATTCTCATAATTACGTTCCAGATTCTGTAGCGACACATAGACCGATCGCACGACGAAGGGCAGCACGATGATCACATGCACCGTCACCACGGTCCACAGGTTGCGCGGCAACGACGCCGAAGCCGTCAGGATCAGGATGCCCAGACCAATGGTGAAATTCGGAATAATCAGCGGCGACATCAGAATTGCGTTCAGCCCCGATTTGAACCTGAATTCATAGCGCTGAAACACAAAGGCAAAACCTGCCCCGGCAATCAGCGCGATCCCGGCACCAATCGCTGCGATCCGCAGAGAATTGCGCAATCCAGCCCCGAAATCGCGGTATTCAAACGCATTGACATACCATTGCACTGACCATGCTTCCGGCGGAAAGGACAGGATCGCCCCTTTGTTGAAAGATGCGATGGCGACCACAAAGAACGGCAGCACCAGAAAACCAAGAATTGCTGTCAAAAAAATGCGGCCGGACCAGTCAAGCAGGTGGTCAGCAAGTGACTTTTTCATGATCAGTGCGCTCCGTATTTTTCAAGGCGGCGAATGCCGGTGTTAAACAGCGCCAGAACAGCTATGGCAAAGAGCAGCCCCGTCAGTGACAGGGACGCCGCAAGCGGAAAGTTGAAAGACGCAAACCCGACCTGATAAACCATCGTAGAAATGGTCGAAACCTGCCCCCCGCCGATCATCTGTGGCGTGGCAAATGCAGAAAATGTCCATGCAAAGGCAGTGGAGGTAGCCGCCACAACGCCGGGCATCGACAACGGCAAAGTGACAGTGAAGAACACGCGCACGCGCCCTGCCCCCAGCGAGGTTGCGGCCCGTTCAAGGTTCCGGTCGATATGTGACAATGCTGCCGCCAGCATCACCACGACGATGGGCAGTGTGAAATGCACCAGCGCGATGACCACCCCTGTCATTGTGAACATGAAGCCGATCGGGCTGTCGATCAGCCCGAGTTTCAGAAGAACAGAATTCAGGAAGCCACGATTTCCCAGAACGATCATCCACGAATAGGTGCGCACAATCTCGCCCATGAACAACGGGGTCAGCGATATCAGCAGGATCGCGCTGCGCAGCAGCCCCGACCGGGCGCGGATCATGGCATAGGCGAGAGGATAGCCAATCAGCAGCGCAAAAACGGCCGTCCAGATGCACAGAAGCAGACTGTTCATAAAAGCCCGGCCGTAAGCCAGATGCCAAAGAGTTGTGAAATTGTCGAATGTGAAGCCACCTGGATCAAGCGAGCCGGGCACATGTGCGCGCAGGCTGTACTGAATGATCGCCAGAAATGACGCCGTAAGCCCAAAGGCGATCAGGATGGACGGAGAAGCGAACCAGCCCAGAAAGGGACGTTTTGACATCAGAGACCTTCCGAAACTTCGTTTATTTGGCAACGCATACAGTTCTGCATGGTCGGCGTATCGCCTGCTTGGGACTGCCGCGCGCGTGGCCAGGCGTCGTCCCGGCAGTCATACTGCCGGGACATGGCGGTCTCAGTTGCCGCCGATCATGTTTTCGGAAAACCACTGACGCCATTCAGCGGTCTTCTCGGCCCGCAACTCATGCGGGATGATCAAGGCTTCTTCTTCCCATTGTTCGGGCGTGGTGAAGATGCCCGGCAGTGATGCCAGTTCTTCGGACAATACGGCATTCGACACCACTGGGCTGCCTTTCTTGATTTCGGTGATTTGTGCCTGAATTTCCGGATCAAGGGCGATGTTGATGAACTGATAGGCCAGATCGGCCTTGTCCGACCCTGTGGTGATGGCGATTGTATCAACCCCCAGCACTGCGCCTTCTTCGGGGATTGCAAGTTGCACATCCACACCTTCCGACTGGATATGATAGGCGTTCATGGACAGCATGATCTGCACAGGCGTTTCCCCTGTTGTCAGCAATTGCTGCGAATTGGCGTCATTGGTGTAGAAGGCGCGGAAATTGGGGCGCAACGCCATCAGGCGGTCGGTGGCGCCCATCCAGTCTTCGAATTCCAGCCCTTCAAGAACAGTGGACACCGCGATGATATGCGACGGATCGAAATCAGGGGCCGCAATCATGCCCTCAAGCTCTGGCGACCACAGATCAGCCCAGCTGTTAAAAGTGATCCCCTCGGGCACTTCATCCGGCACATACCCGATTGTGTAGACATAGGCCCAGGCCCCGATATGCGACGGGCTGATGATCGCTTGTTCGACCAGATTGGCCGCATTCGGG
This sequence comes from Paracoccaceae bacterium, assembly GCA_020832445.1. GTDB lineage: Bacteria > Pseudomonadota > Alphaproteobacteria > Rhodobacterales > Rhodobacteraceae > Roseinatronobacter. The sequence continues at coordinate 79,406 of JAFIEO010000021.1, read as the reverse complement.
ATACGCGACATGTCCAGTTCTTCGAACAAACCGGCATTGCGATACAGCCACCCCACATGCGAGGTGGTGAACGTGATGTCGCTTTCGGGTGTGTCGCGGTTGAACTGGGCCTGATTAAGCCGGTCAATCGTACCGCCAGTGATGAATGCGACCTCGACACCGGTTTCTTCGGTGAAGCGGCGGGCGATTGTTTCTTCAATCATGTCGCGCCAGCTTCCGCCCCAGCTGCTCACCACCAGCGTTTCGGCAGTGGCAACTGGCGCAAGCAGGCTCAGGGCTGTGGCCGTCAAAAGTAGGTTCTTCATTGTGATGTTCCTGTTTCTGGGTGGGGTTAGATGCGGCCTAGCCATGCGCCGCTATGAAGCCAGAACCGCGTGCAGGTCTGACTGGTTTCCCTGCTCGGACAAGGCGGCCCAAGCAGGGAATTCGTTTTTGCCCGGATGAGATTTCGGGACAGGCCCAACGGGGTATGTGCCGAAGGGCCGCCAGACCGCCCGAAACGACGATCAGGCTTCGCTTTTGCCTGTATGACGTGACATTTCTGGATATTTACCTTGTGCATTTCCGTCACAGTTCCTGACCAGTTCTCATTTCCTTAATCTCAGGTAAATCAAATCGTATTCACTAGTTGGAAATAACTGATCACTGGAAAGCTTCTTCCAACGGTTTCTTTTAAATTATTGATATAATTTACTTATTTTTAATTCGTGTGTTTTCGTGCTTGCGTCGAAGTGTAACATTGATGGCAAATTGCTTAATATCCGTGCACCCGCGAGACAGTGTTGCGCAGTTCATCCCCGCGCCGGATTGCGTGAATATTGGCGGCGATTTGCGGCGCAGCACTTTTCGGCAGCGCGACAGAGGCCAGATGCGGGGTGATCAGCACCCCCGGAACCGACCAAAGCGGATGATCCGACGCCAGCGGTTCCTTTTCAAACACATCGAGTGTTGCGCCCGACAGATGCCCCGCTTTCAACGCCGCAACAAGCGCAGTTTCATCTACGACCTCGCCGCGCGACACATTGATGAAAGATGCATCAGGCTTCATTCGGGCAAAACGTTCTGCATTCAGAAGTTTGCGTGTGCGCGGGGTCAGCGGCAGCTGACTAACCACGATATCCGCCAGACCCAGAACCTGATCAAGCGCATCATCGCCATGGTGAACCGTCACGCCCGGCAAATCCTTCGGGCGCGTTGCCCAACCATGGGTTACAAAACCCTGACGCGCGATTTCCGTGGCAGCAAGCGCCCCCAACTCGCCCAGTCCCAGCACAGCGACAGATATGTCGGTGGCCGGGCGTGGATGCTTATAGGCCCATTCACGCCGCATCTGTGCCGCTTCGAAAAACGGAATGTTCCGGGCATGGCGCAACACGGCGAACAGCACGAAGCTGGCCATCATGCGACCCATTTCGGGGTCGGACAAGCGCGTGACCGGCACGTCAGGCAAATCGTCCCGCGCCACCAGTCGATCAACGCCAGCCCCCAGATTGGTCACCAGTGACAGGTTGGGGAAGCGCGCGAAAAACCCGTCTGGTGGCATCCAGACCAGCGCGTAGCGCACTTTTTCAGGATCGGTAATGGCATCATGGTTCTGGATCTGCACGGCGTCACCCAGATGGGGCGTTAAGGCGTCGCGCCAGTCTTCGAAGGGATCAAGCGCGCTGTAGAAAACAAGCGTATCCGTCATGTCGCCTCCACGCTCAGCAGTCCGTGCATTGCATCAATCGCCATAAGATAGCCGCGCAGGCCCAACCCCGCGATCACGCCAGTGGCCGCTTTGGAAACATAGGAATGGCTGCGAAAGGCTTCGCGCTTCCAGATATTGCTCATGTGGCATTCAATGACCGGCCCGTCGAAGGCCAGCAACGCATCCAGGATCGCCACCGATGTATAGGTCAGACCGGCCGCGTTTATCAAAACACCTTCACAGCTTTGCCGCGCTTCCTGAATCCAGTCGATCAGGACGCCCTCGTGATTGGATTGTCGGAAATCGAGGGTCAGGCCCAGCCCTTCGGCACGCGTCAGACAGGCCTCCCTGATCTGTGGGAAACTGTCCGACCCGTAGGTGCCTTTCTGATCCAGACCGTATAAATTGGCATTGGGACCATTCAGAAACATCACGCGTGTCATGTCGGGTTCCTTTTTTCTCAGGGACGTGCGCGGGCAAGTCGGCGCCGGCTCGCGGGTGTTCCTGCCGTGCCCCGCATATGCGCAGACAGGGCATGGGCGTTTCTTTAAATGCCGGGGGCCATGCGCCCCCGGACGCAGGGTGAATTACCCTGCTTTTTCATAAGCGGAGTAGTTCCGCTGAACACCGATATGCGTTGCAATATATTTCGCATCGTACCAGCACCCATAGATGAAGGACGACGCACGGTTGGTCAGTTCCGGCAAGCCAAGGAAATAGATGCCCCGCTCCGCCGCAATCCCGCGCCTGTGTACGGGCGCGCCCTTCTCATCGAAGACATCAACTTCCAACCAGCTGAAATCAAACTTGAAACCGGTCGCCCAGACGATCGCGTTGACATTGCCCTCTTTCAGATCAAGGCGCTGCAACGGGTTCTGAATACACGGCGCATCCGGTTGTATTTCCCAGGCCCCCGGGTCTGACGGCAGTTCAACCCCATTGCGTGCGACATAGGCGTCGGCCTCGCGCAGCATATCAAGATATGCGCTGTCCCCATCCGCCAGATTGGTCACCAGATCATCTGCGAAATGCACGATACCGTCATCATAGGACGCCGTCTTGCCGACAATGGTAATGCCCTGATTGGCGAATTTCCTGAAGTCGATGGTCTTGCCACCATCATAACCGCTGACAGCAAAGGCGACATGTTTCTTTCGGGATTTGGTGTTGATCTCGTCCCATTTGCCCAGCACGCCCAGCCACCAGACATAGTCACGCCCCCGATAGCACCGCGGCGGACGGTAATGCTCGCCGATTGACAGATAGACCTGACGCCCCGCGCGGTGCAGTTCTTCGGCAATCTGCGCGCCGGAAGCGCCGCCACCCACGACCAGCACAGCCCCGGCTGGCAGTTGGGCCGGGTTTTTGTAATCCGAGGAATGGATCTGCATCACCTCTGCCTGTTGCGGCACAAGATCAGGGAAGTCAGGCACTTGAAACGGCCCGGTCGCCGCAACAACGCGCTCTGCCGCGATTTCTCCGTCAGATGTGGTTACGACAAAGCCAGTCTGCCCCTCGCGCTTGCGCACGCTTTTGACGTCGACCCCGGTGCGGATTGGCGCGTTGATTTTACTTGCATAGGCTTCCAGATAAGACACCATCTGTTCTTTCGGGGGAAAGGCGTCCGGGTTAATCTGCTCAAATTCCATACCGGGAAATCGATCATGCCATGCAGGACCATTCGCTACAAGCGAATCCCAGCGTTCGGACCGCCACCGTTCGGCCACCCGCTTGCGTTCCAGAACGATATGGGGAATGCCCAGATCAGTCAGATGTTCGCTCATCGCGATTCCGGACTGACCGCCCCCGACAATCAGCGTATCGGTCTTTTCAACCTTCATACTCGAGTCCTCTACTGGCATTTTCGCACGAAATTGATGCGAAACGATTTTCAGTTCTTGAACTGCCACCGCATCGCAAAATGATGTGCGCAGGATGTGCAAAAGCTGAACGCTATGCCGGACTGAGCAAAGTAGATTATTTCTTGCTAAATATTAGATTTCAGCCGACCCAAGGTGAAAACCCGTTGTAGCCGCAGTGTTGGGGCCAACTTATCCATGCGTCACAAATTGCATTTTTATTATTATTTATCAATATATTATTTACGGCATCAGGCCACTGCGCATGCTGACTTTTATGATATAAACTCCCCCGATCCCGCATGATGTTTGCACGCAAGATATCCGCATGATATTTCCATCGCCAAAAAATTGGGCACGAACGCATGCCTTACCGATGCTCTGCGGGTTGGATTGTGCACCCGTCACTGCGTTCGTGCCGGCCAGTGTCGATCTGCCATCCACGTCAGCTTGCGAAACACTGCTGGGGGGGGGCGCTTCCACGGCGCAGATTGACTGTATCAACGACATGCCCGGCCCTTGCCTGCCGGTCGGCCTATGGCGCAGTATTCCCTGGCGTGGCCACTCAAGCGCCACGCAGCGCAGGGTCGAAGTCAGTCTAAATCTCTGGATTATTCTACAGCAAAAGCCCTTGAATAGTGCCGCAAAAAGAACGTGCGCGGCGTTTTGCGGCAACCCTTTTGAGCGACTTTTCCCAAACCAATCATGAGAATATTCGAGTGTTGACCCTTTGTCGTGCTACCGTTTTTCCCTCTCAGAATGGCAAGACCAGCGGAACCAGGATAACGCTGGTAACGAGGCAGATCACCGCAAACGGCACACCCATGCGAAGAAAATCGGCAAAACGATAATTGCCCGGCCCAACCACCAGCGTGTTCACCGGCGACGAAACCGGGGTCATAAATGCCGCCGAGGCCGCCAGCGCCACGGTCATCGCAAAAGGATAGGGCGAGGCGTCAAGCGCCGACGCCACAGCCAGGGCAACGGGTGCCATAAGAACAGCCGTTGCAGTGTTTGAGATGAACAACCCCAAGATGCCCGTGACCGCGAAGATTGCGGCCAGCACCAGCCGGGGCGAGGCTGCGTCGAGGACATCCAGCAGCGCCTGTGCCGCAATCTCGACCCCGCCGGTGCGTTGCAACGCCAGCGAAAACGGCAACATGCCCACAATCAGGATCAGGCTTTGCCAGTGGATGGACCGGTAGGCGCCCGCCATGTCGATGCAGCGAAACAGCCCCAGCAGCAGGCATCCAAACAGTGCGGCCTGCACATTGGGCACGATCCCCCAGACCATCAGCACCACCACCAGCGCCAGCACCCCCACTGCCAGCGGGGCGCGGTGGCGGGCGGGCACAGCCTCGTCGGACTCGGCGGGCAGGTCCAGCAGGATCAGGTCGCGCCGCTCATCCGTCAGCTTGCGGATCGCGCGCCACGGGCCAACCGTCAGCAGCGTGTCACCCGCGCGCAGCGGCTCGTCAATTACACCCTCGGGCACGGGTTTTGTGCCGTGTTTCATGCCGATCACCGACAGGTCATAAGTGCTGCGGAACCCCGCCTTGGTCACGGTCTTGCCGATCAGGCGCGAGGTCGGCGGCACCATGATCTGCGCCATGCCGATTTCCTGCGCCGTGTCGGTGAACCACTGTCCGGAAACCGGCAAAGCAATCAGGTCATGTGTCTGCGCAAAGCTGTCAAGATCGAAGCCCGCCGCATCCGCGCGCGCCCGCTGGTCGATCAGCAGGATATCGCCCCCCTCCAGCACTGTCTGGGCGCGCGGATGGATCAGCTTGCGGCGAAACCGGCTGCCACGTTCGATGGCGACAATGTTGATGCCCGCGCTGGCGCGCAGGTCCAGACTGTCCAGCCGCTTGCCTGCAAGCATTGATCCGGGGCGCAACCGCAAGCGATGCTCGCGTCCGGCAAGGTCGTAATCTGCGACCCACCCGGTCAGTGCCGCGCGCTCTGGCAACGCGGGCGCGGGGCCGGGGGCAAGAAAGCGTCGCGCAAACAGCATATAGAGAACGGCCAGCACCAGAATCGGCACGCCAAAGGGGGTGAATGCGAAGAAGCTGAACCCCTCATGCCCCTGCCGCATCAGTTCGGAATGCACCACCAGATTGGGTGCGGTGGCCACCAATGTCATCATCCCGCTGATCAGTGCTGCAACCGACAAGGGCATCATCAGCCGCCCCGCCGGAATGCGTGCATTCCGCGCGATACGCAGCACGATGGGAATGAAAATCGCCACCACCCCGGTCGAGGACATGAACGAGCCGACCCCCGCCACGATCACCATCAGAAGGAAGATCAACTTCGCCTCACTGGCACCGGCCCGTGCAGTCAGCCAATCGCCCAAGCGCTGTGCCACACCCGTGCGCACCAAAGCCTCGCCGATTATGAACAAGGCTGCGATCAGCACGATGTTGGGGTCAGACAGTCCGACCAGCGCTTCGGACATGGTAATCACGCCGGTCATCGGCAGCGCCACCATCATGATCACGGCCACAACATCCATGCGCGGGCGATTGATGGCGAACATCACCACCGCCGCCCCCAGCAGGATAAGGACCATTGCAAGCTGGGACATGCGCTACCCTTCGCGCTGCGGCGCGGCGCAAAACGGGATATGCGGGATGCGGGCGATCATGCCTGCGGCGGCACGGCCAGCACGATCATGTCGGCCTTGCAGTCGTGTGACTGTTCGCAAATCACATGAAAGGCATGACCCATGCTCACCACAACTTCTGTTTTTGATGACAAATCAAAGCCTGCAATCTGGCTGCATAAATACCCTTCAGCGATCTGCACCGCACGCGCGACAGCAGGCTTGGAGCGGCACGATAGATCAGAAGCAACAAGTATAGATCTGAGCATGGCGTGTGCGGATTCCATATTTGTTGAGATTTCGGAATCAGACCATGACATTGAAAAAGCGTTATTAAAACCCGGAATGTCGCGATTGCTCTCTTTGCATGATCACAGCCTCGCTCTGAACACCATTGTGATGCAGCGCACATTCGTTTGAATGCCTTCATCGAATGGATAGTCAAGCATGCCAAATCACGGATCTACATCGCACTTTTTGCCATGCCCGCGCGCTTTCCACGCGCGCAGGTCTCGCTCACTGTGGCGCTACCTTATATCACTTTTCTGGTCGCGGATCGCCTGCCGGGCGTTTCCCAGGTCATTGCCGTTGTGATGGCAGGCATGACGCTGAACCTTCTCGGACCAGGGCGGTTATCGCCGGTAAACTGGTCGAACCTGCGCGAGGTCTGGGATGTGCTGCCACTTTTGACGGCGCTGCGATTGTCACCGCACGTGGACCGGCCCAATCGCGTTTCAATCCTGTGGGGCGGCCTTCGTGGCACCGTCACGCTTGCCTTGGCGCTTTTAAGCCGCAAAGTGCGCCGCACGCAAGCAACAGCGTTAAGCCACTCGACCTTGCTGATCCTCGACGAGGTGCGCTTCAGGCGCCTCCTGAAGCGAAACAAGACAATTCGCGAGGCTGTCCGTGAGAGCGCCAAGCAACGAGGTCTCAAAACCGAGCTTTTGAGCATGCCGGAGTGACACTATGCGCCCACAGTCTGCGGTCTGCACGGTGACCGACCGCTTTCGCGTATTGCTCTGCGTGTGCAGTGCTGCGACTTCATAGGCGGCTTCGCCATCACCGAGGCCAACTGAATATTCCCGGTGATCTGGCGCATGATCAGCGGGATCAGGAAAATGGAGAAGTAGGCGATGGCCTGACCCAAGGTTGCCAGATCGCCGGAATTCACATTGGTGGCCATCTGGTCGGGATCGCGGAAGGCACGGTTTCGGGCGTGGCATCTGTACCCCCACCATTTCCGTGCCAAGGGTGACTCATGTGTAAGTATTCGCCGAGGGCCGTATGGCGGGTTTTTGTTGTGATTGTATATCGAGTGTCCTTGTGGACGCACACGAGAACACCCCCCGCATTCAAGTTTTGTCAGTTTCTGACACTGGCCGTCGCCGCCGTTGGACGGATGAGGAGAAGATCCGGATCGTTGAAGAAAGCCATTGCGACGGCGTGACATTGGCCGAAGTTGCGCGGCGCCATGAGATCTCGCGGTCGATGCTCTACGATTGGCGCTATCGGCACAAGTTTGGGATGCTTGGATGCGCCGCGCACTTCATGCGCCTTGTTCCGCAGGAGGATGGGCCGTCTTCTGAAGACCTGCCACCCGTGATAACAATCGATCTTGGCGCGCGATGTCGTGTGACGATCCCGGCGGATTTCGATATGGAAGCTGCTGCGTGCTTGCTCAATGGCCTGGTGGTGCGGCCATGATCGCGTTTCCGGCTGGCACGAAGGTGTGGATCGCAGGTGGTGTGACGGACATGCGGCGAGGGATGAACACCTTGGCATTGGCGGTTCAGCAGGGCCTTGGGCGTGACCCGCATGCGGGTGAGATCTTTTGCATTCGTGGCCGCAAAGGTGATCTGGTGAAACTTTTGTGGCATGATGGCGTCGGTATGTCGCTGTATGTGAAGCGCCTGGAATCGGGCAAGTTCATTTGGCCTGTTAGTCAGGATGGGACGGCGGTGGCGATATCAGCCGCACAACTCGGCTATCTTCTGGAGGGATGAGGAGGATCAGGATTTGATCCCGGGGATCAAATCACCGACGAATGACTGGAGAAATCCGCGCTGGACACAAAGGCCTAAAACGGCTGGTTAATTCACAGGGAAGCACCTGTTTTTATTGGCATTTCGTGGTGTCTGTGGTAAAGAATTGCCATGTCAGATGCCGCCTTGCAAATCGCTGAATTGCGCGCCGCACTTGCTGCGCAGACTGCCACGGCTGAGGCTGCACAGGCCCGCGCACAGGCGGCGGAAGCCGAATTGGTGCAAGTTCGTGCCCTGGCATCCTGCACGGAAGCGATGATTCAGGAATTGAAGCTGGAGATCGCTAAGCTGCGGCGCGACAAATACGGTATCTCCTCCGAGCGCCGCGCGCGACTGATCGATCAACTGGAATTGCAGCTTGAGGAATTGGAAGCCGCTGCCACCGAAGATGCGCTTGCGGCTGAAGCGGCCGCTGCTGCGGACACCACCAGCACTGTGCGCGCCTTCACGCGGCGCAAGCCAGTGCGCAAACCCTTTCCCGACCACCTGCCGCGCGAACGTGTGGTGATTGAGGCGCCAACCACCTGCGGTTGCTGTGGTTCAGATTGCATCGTGAAGATGGACGAGGATGTCACCGAGACGCTGGAAGTGATCCCCCGTCAGTGGAAGGTGATCCAGACGGCAGGACCAACCCATCCACCTGTCCTATGATTCCGCGAATTTGCACTACTTCGATGGTGAAAGCGGCAAGCGGTTGCCGGCAAGTCCATAGATCTGGCACGCGTGGGTGTAGGCAAGAACCCTTGGGGTTGATTGCCATCATGCTTCGGATGTTCAAACAGAAAGGCCGCCATGGTTGTGCAGGGCAGAGGCGGCGAAATAGCCCTCCAGCATTGCCATAAGTCACCTGTTCCGCGGTGCATCTTCCAGTTCGCAAGCCCGGGCGGATGTTGACAATTTATCCTTGCAAGGTGGACGATCTGCGTGCCTTACCCCGCTCCAGCCCCAGCTTATGCTCTCGCCAGATGATAAGTATACCGGCCAGCATGATAACGGCGGCGCCAGAAAGCACTGTTTTGGTTGGCACTTCTCCAAAAAAACTCCAGCCGATGACAATAGCAATAAGGATTGAGCTGTACTCAAACGGCGCGACTACAGATGCATCAGCATGTCGATAGGCCGAGGTCAGACAAATCTGCCCCAACCCCCCGACCAGACCGATTGCAATCAGCAATACCAGCGTCATGCCCTGTGGCGTCACCCAACCAAAGGGGATCGTCAGCAAACTTAGCACCGCCGACGTGATCGTAAACCAGAACACAATAGACGTTGTGGATTCAGTCAACGACAATTTGCGGATGAAAATATGTGCCAATGCAGTAAAGACCGCGCTACCAAGCGCCACAACCGCGCCAAGTATGCGCAGATGGTCAGCGCCAGCGGGCCCTGTCAGTTGCGGTGACATGACAATCACCACCCCGGTCAGACCAAGCCCCACCACCGACAGGCGAAACAGGCGCACATCCTCGCCCAGAAACATGCCTGCAAAAATCACGATGAGCAAAGGCGCCGCAAAGAAAATCGCTGTCACTTCTGCCAAGGGCAAAAGGGATAAGGCCCAGAAACTCAGCGCCATGGAGGTCGTTCCGATAACTCCGCGGAAGAAATGGCCAACCGGCCGGTCAGTCCGCAGCCCTTCATAAAGCTGCCCCTTCCCTTGCAACAGCAACCAGCCAACGATCAGCGGCAATGCAAATATGGACCGGAAGAACACCTGCTGGCCGGGCGGGACCGGCTGATCCCCTGCCCCGGTCACCTTGATCAGCGCACCCATTACAATGAACAGCAACACGCTGAGACATTTCAGAATGATCCCGCGCCATGGTGACGTTTCCATAAGGTCTTTCTCTGGCTTCTGTCAGTTGCGCGGCATTTGCGGGACCCCAGCAAGATCAGGGAGCGGCTTGTTTAAAGAAAGGCTACTAAATCCCGGCCACAATATATGCTGTAGTTTTGACCACAACGCGAAATGTAGCGTCTGCAATCTGCTGCGTCCGGAAAACGCTGATGGCGCATAAAGCGGCTGGTCGGTTATTCGGCGGCGCGGTGGGCCGTGTGGCGCAAGGGCACCAACGCGCCAAGCCCCCGCGCGCCACCGTGGCGTCCAAGGGCCGCTGCCGCCACCGCATGTCCCGCATCAAGGCATTCCGGCAGCGGGCGCCGCGCCAGCCATGCGTCGATGAAGCCTGCGTTAAAGGCGTCGCCCGCGCCGACAGTATCGACGACATGCGTGGCGCGCGCCGGGCGCTGTATCACTGCCCCGCCTGACAGCGCAGATGCGCCACGCGCCCCGTCCTTGACCACGACAAGTGGTGCGTGCACGCCAAGTGGTGCGTGGCGCGCCAGGGCTTCGGCCTCGGATGCATTGGGCAGGAACACATCGACCCCTGCCAGAAGTTCCGGAAGATCGTTGCGTTCCAGCACCGCTGTATCCCACGAGCAATCGCACGAAACCGTCATCCCCGCCGCCTTGGCCGCGCGTACCAGCCCCGGATACTCGACCAGTGTTGCCAGTTCGCCCAGATGCAGATGCCCATATCCTGCCTGACCCAGCGCGTCGTCCAGACCTGTTGGCAGGGCAGGTCCGGCACGGCGGGTCAGAAAGGCGCGGTCATCATTCATTATCATGGCAACGGTAATCTGCGGATCGACGCCCTTCGGGGGTGGGCTGCACAGGCTGAGTTCAAGCCCCGCCGTGGCCAGTTCATCGTGCAGTGCTGCCCCGAAAGGTTCGGCAGGCAGATGCGCGGCAAGACCTGCCACCCGCCCAAGCGCCGCACAATATGCCGCGGTGATATAGGCCCCGCCGCCGGCCGCAAGTGTCAGCGCACCTGCATAGACCTCTCTTCCCGGAACAGGCATTGCTGGCAGACCTGACATGATCAGATCGCAATACAATCGACCGGCACACAGAATCGTGCCTGTCCGGTATGATGCCGTCGCCAAACGCATCAGCTGATCGCCTTTCCGTTCTGGTCAAACAGATGCATGTTCGCCAAATCCGCTACCAGATCGACATGCGCGCCCAGTTTCGGCGGCATGCGCCCCGACGCCTTGGCGATCACCTCATACCCGTTGCCAATATCCACATAGGCCAGCGTTTCGGTGCCCAAGGGTTCCAGCACATTGATGGTGCCGGAAAACAGCCCCGGCGTTTCACTGACGATCAGATCATCGGGGCGGATGCCAACTGTCAGCGCGCTGCCATCCGGAAGATTCAGGTCGGCCGTCAGGTCCTGCCCGGCCAGATGCAGTCGCCCGCCCTGCCATCGCGCATCCAGCATGTTCATCGACGGCGCACCGATGAACTGCGCGACAAAAGTGTTGGCTGGCCTGTGGAACACTTCGGCGGGGGTGCCGATCTGCTGGATATGGCCATCTTTCATGATCACGATCCGGTCTGCCATGGTCATCGCCTCGACCTGATCATGGGTCACAAAAATGATCGTGTTACCAACACGCTGGTGCAGCTTCTTGATTTCCAGCCGCATCTGGGTGCGTAACTGCGCATCAAGGTTCGAAAGCGGTTCGTCGAACAGGAAGACCGACGGGTCGCGCACCATTGCGCGCCCGATCGCCACACGCTGCCGCTGCCCCCCCGAAAGCTGTGCGGGCTTGCGTTCCAGATAGTCCGTCATCGACAGCAGGCCCGCAACCTCGTCAATGCGCTTTTCCTTGTCGGCTTTGGACATCTTGGATGTACGCAGACCAAACCCGATATTCTTGCGCACCGTCAGATGGGGGTAGATCGCATAATTCTGAAACACCATGGCGATGTTGCGCTGCTTGGGTTCAAGATGGTTCACCACCTTGTCACCGATCAAAATCTCGCCTGATGTGACTTCTTCCAGCCCTGCAATCATGCGCAGGGTCGTGGATTTTCCGCAGCCTGATGGGCCTACAAACACGACAAATTCACCGTTGGCCACATCGAGATTGATCGAATGCAGCACTTCGGTCTTGCCATAGGCCTTGACCAGATTGCGTAGGGTAACTGTGGCCATGTCTATTCCTCGGTCAGGCGGCGAAAGGCGGCATCGCGCGCACTTTCGGCAGTTGTAATACAGGCAAGGCGGGCGGCCTGAACCGCGCGCAGTCTGTCAAGGGCTTCGGTATAGCCTGCAAGCGCTGCGTTCATCGGCGCGGGCGCAGGCCCGCCAAAGCGGGTGCGGGCGGCGACAAAATGCGCGGGGCTGACGGCCGTTGTAAAAGCATCGGTGTCCAGCATGGGTGTGCGACCTATTTCAGCCTCGAAAGCACCAAAGAACGCGGCATAGCCCGCGCCCAGCGGCTGGCCTGCCTTGATAACCGCACGCGCGGTCAGCGCGGCAACTTCATGCGCCTGCCGGAAACTCAACCCTTCGACGCGCACCAGAGTGTCCGCCAGTTCGGTGACAGTGACGCAGGCCGCATCCATATTCGCAGCAACGCGGTCATCGCGCACCCGACAGGCCGGGATCAGCGCGCAGAGCAGGCCCAGAACGCGCGCACCACTGTCAAATGCCGCGTAACCCGCGACCTGCACCTCGCCCTCGGAATCGTTCATGTCGGTAAAGGGGGTGTTGTGCATTGTGTTCACCACCGCATCGCAGCGCCCGACTGTCATACTGGCCAGATGGCGCAGGTGCTCTATCGGGACGGGATTGCGTTTCTGCGGCATGATCGAGGAAACCTGCACAAAACTGTTGGGCACATATAGCTGGCCGACCTCGAACGCGGTCCAGAACTGCAAATCCTGTAGCACGCGTCCCAGATGCAGGAAGATCAGCTTCATCGCCGAATAGAGGCCGGTGACATAATCCACCGCCGCAATGCAGCCATAGGCGTTTTCAAGCGGTCCGGTAAAACCCAGCAATCCGGCCATGCGATGGCGGTCGATGGGAAACCCGCTGGTGGTGATCGCGGCGGCCCCCATGGGGCAATGATCCAGCGCGCTGCGCGCCGCATCCAGCCGCGCCAGATCCCGCAATAGCACCTCGATCACGGCACCCAGATAATGCCCCCATGTGGTAGGTTGCGCAGGCTGGCCGTGGGTATAGGCCACGATCAACGTGTCACGTTCGCGCCGCGCTGTGGCGATCAGCGCATCCGTCAGTGCAATGGCCTGCGACATGACCGCATCGGCCCTGCCCCGCAGCGCCATCTTGAACACAGTATGGTCCATGTCGTTGCGGGACCGTGCCGTGTGCAGCGCGCCCGCGACATCAGGGCCAAGTCGGCGCTTCAGTTCGGATTCGACCAGAAAGAAGTAATCTTCATGCTCTCCGGTATAGGTCAGCGATGGAACGTCCACTTCGGCATCGATCGCGGTCAACGCGCGGGCCAGTGCACCGGCGGTGTCCTGCGCCAGGATACCGGTTTCTGACAACATCACCAGGTGCGCGCGGTTGATCGCCTGTATATGGGTTGCATAATGCGCCTTCGCCCCTTCAAACAAGGGCGCAAGCACCGTTTCTTGATAGACCGGATCGGGAAAGCGGGTGATGTCACTCATCCTTTCAGCCCTGCCATCGCCACGCCCCGGATGATATAGCGCTGGAACACAAGAAACACGATCAGCGTGGGGATTGTGGCAAGCGCCGCCCCGGTCATGATCAGTTCCCATTGCACCGATTGCTCGACCGAGAAAGTCGTCAGCCCCACGGGCAGCGTATAAAGGGCTTGATCGGTTGTCACGATCAGGGGCCAGATGAATGCCGTCCAGTTGCCAAGGAAAATGAAGATCGCCAGCGCCGACAATGCCGGGGTGACAAGTGGCATCGCCACAGACCACCAGATCTGGAATTCATTCAACCCGTCAATGCGCGCGGCCTCCAGAAAATCATCGGGGACGGTTTCAAAAAACTGCTTCATCAGGAACGTGCCGAAGGCCGTCATCAGCCCCGGGAACATGATGCCCCAATAAGTATCCAGCCAACCGAAATGAAGCGACATCATATACCATGGCAGGATCAGCATTTCTGTGGGGATCATCAAGGTCGACAGGATCGCAATGAAGATAAGATAACGCCCCCGAAACCTGAACTTGCATAGCGTGTAGCCCACAAGCGCGTCGAAAAACACAGCCGAGATGGTTGTAATGATCGCGATCACCAGCGAGTTGACGAACCACTTGATGAATCGTCCGTCTGCAAGAACATAGATATAGTTCTCGAAGGTGGGTTCGCGCGGAATGATGTTCAGGTCGAACATCTCATGCGGGTATTTCATCGAGGCTGACAGCATATAGACAATCGGCATCACCATCACGACCGCGCCCATGAACAGCAGCGTCCAGCGTATGATTTGCACCGGATCACGCGGGGGCTTGTAGGTGGTGGACTGGCGCATCAACGCATCGGCGGACGCCCGTATTTGTGTATCACTCATCTCAACGGTCCCTCAGGATGCGCAGTTGCACCAGACTGACCACCAGCAGCACAGTGAACAGAACCACTGTCTGTGCGGCGGCATAGCCCATCGAATAGCTTGAAAACGCAGTCTGATAGATCATCATAACCAGCGGCATTGTGGAATTAAGCGGCCCGCCGGGGTCGTTCGTTGTCATATTGAAGACCTGATCGAAGATGCGCAAAAAGCCGATTGACGAAAACACCACCAGAAACACGATGGTCGGTTTCAGCAGTGGCAATGTGATCTCTCGCAGGATTGTCCAGTTCGACACGCCATCAATGCGCGCAGCTTCGTAATAACTGACGGGGATTGCCCGCAATCCGGCCATGAAGATGATGATCTGGAACCCAAGCCCTGCCCAGATCGCGGGCGCCAGAACCGATGGCAGCGCGTTGCTGGTCGAGTTCAGGAATCTGACCTGTCCGATCCCCACGCTTGACAGGATGTTGTTGAACAGCCCGATGGGAACCGGCTGGTAGAACCAGCGCCAGACCCAGGCCATCGCAACCGCCGTGGTCAGGAAGGGCAGGAAATACAGCGCTCTTAATGTGCCATGCAGAAAACGCGTCTTGTCCAGATTATAGGCAATGACAAAACTGATCACCAGCGAGATTGGCGTGCCAAGGATCAGATACATGAAGGTATTGCGAAACACCTTCCAGAACACCGGATCGCCCCAAAGCCGCACATAGTTGTCAAGCCCCGCCCAAGACCGCGCGCCAAGCAGATTCCAGTTCTGAAAACTCAGCACCATTGCATCGGCGGTCGGGTAGAAACGGATCACGACATAGAAAAATATGGGCACGGACAGAAACGCCCACGCCCAGACGGTGCGCTTGCGTTCGATCGACAGGCGGCTGTAAAGGTTCATCAGCATGACTCCGCTTTATAGTTTCCCGGTCCGCGGCACGGATGACGGAACGGCACGTGGGCAGGCACCTGTTTTCAGGTTTTCAGGCGACAGTCCGCCTTCAGCACAATCCAGATATGCCAGTCAGACCCAAATCAGGTGTGATCAGGGGCGCGCGCTGAATGCGCGCGCGCCAGAATTGCAGCTTTTGCGCAGATCAGTTTCCACCAAGCCGGTCGATGATTTCCTGTTCGGCTTCTTGCGCAACCATCAGGCTGTCAGCGGGGGACATACCTTCCAGCAGAACACGCTGCACGGCATCCATAAGCACCTGACGCTGCGCCGTTTCATCCAGAAAAAGTGTCGTTTGCGCTGTGGCCAAACCTTCGATGAACGGGCCATAGACCGGATTGGCAAGGTTTTCGTCGGTTAATGCAACCGAAGGACGCGCCGGAAGCTCGCCCACCACATCAAGCCACAGTTGCATCGCCTCTTCCGAGGTGACGAACTCCATGAACTTGACCGCTGCTTCCTTGCGTTCACCCTGCGCGCGGTTGGTGATCGCGTTAACCCAGTAACTGCCATAATTCGCGGTCACACCATCTGCACTGGCCGGAAGTGCCGCAACACCCCAATCCAACCCGCGTGTCCCCTCAAGCGCGCCAATCCGGAACGAGCCGTCGATATGCATCCCCGCACGCCCGGCACGGAAAGCGGCCTGTGGCTCATCCATGAAACCTGACTGGCTCACACCTTCTGTCGCTTCCAGCCCGGTATAGAACTCGAAAGCGGCCACACCCTCGGGCGTCGCGTAATTCACGGTGCGGTAGTTATCCAGATAGGGTTCGGCACCAAATTGACGGGTCAGAACTTCTCGGAACCAGTGGTGATCTTGCGCGTTCATGCCCGTTGTAATGCCGACCTGCGTGATGTTGCCCGACCCGTCACGCACAGTCATGGCGCGCGCCATATCGACCATTTCTTCCAGTGTTTCAGGTGGCGTGTCGAAACCGGCAGCAGACATCAGGCGGGTGTTGTAGAACAGCGCAAGCGAACGCACGGCCGTAGGCAGCGCCATATAGGCACCATCACGCTTCATCGCGGCAACCATGGGGAAGAACTCTTCCTCGATCATTTCTGGCGCGAAAACGTCAGTCGGCAGGGGTTGCACAAGACCCTCGTCGACATAGGCATCCAGCCAGCCATAGAAAAGCTGCATCACATCCGGCCCCTGCCCCGCAGGAATCGCTGCCGCAAGGCGCGTTCGGTAATCGGCAAGCGGAAAGGTCGAATGCCGGACGGTAATTCCCGGGTTTTCTTCCTGAAAGCGCTCTATCAGGGTATCCATCGCCTGAACGCGCGTGTCGAAGATATATTGCCAGTATTCTATCTCGACGGCACTGACAGCCTGCGCCGAGATCAGTGTAGCAACGCTCGTTGTCAGGCCAAGCGCCATTTTCCTCATGGATTTCATGTGTCTTCCTCTCCTATCGCTTGGGCACATTTGGCCCGGTGACTTGGGATTCCCTTAAGCGGCGTGTGCCCGGGACCTCTCGTTTCTGAAGTTGAGTGTTGACGGCTTCGCTGCAAAGATCAATACTTAATTCAAATCTTTTGAGTTAAGATACCATGCCGCCGCGCCAGACCCAGATTGCCGGCACGAATGCCGAACGCACCAAAGCCCATAACCGGCGGGTGGTGTTGGGCTATGTCCAATTAAGCGATGGCGCGGGCCGCGCCGAGATCGCCCGCTCCAGCGGGTTGAGCACACAGACAGTATCGAACCTGATCGCAGAGCTGGAACATGACAGGCTGGTCGTCCCCGCCGGACGCAGGCGTTCTGCGCGCGGGCAGCCACCTGTCCTGTATACGTTCAACCCAGCAGGCGCTGCGGCACTTGGCTTCGAGGTTCGACCCGACGCGCTGCTCTCGGTGCTGACGGATCTGGCAGGCACCGTGCTATGGCAGGCACAGACCCCGCTGCCTGCATCCGACCCCGAAACCGTGTTCGCCCTGATGGCAGATCTGGCCGGTCAGGCACGGGCACAATGTGAAGTGCCCGTGCTGGGGGCTGGGCTGGTGCTGCCCGGCCCCTTCGGCGTCGAGGGACTTAGCGCTGCGGGCGCGACTGTTCTGACAGGCTGGCAGGGCTTTGATGACGCCGCAGCGCAGGCAGCAGAGGCGCTTAAGCTGCCGGTGATCGTAGAAAAGGACGCAACCGCCGCTGCAATAGGCGAGGCAATGCTTGGTGCCGCGCAAGGGCTGGATACCTTTTGCTATCTCTATTTTGGCGCCGGCCTTGGCCTTGGCGTGATCGCGCAGGGCCAGCCGATGCGCGGTGCCTTTGGAAACGCAGGCGAAATCGGCCATGTCATCGTCGTGCCGGACGGGTTGCCCTGCGATTGTGGCAATACAGGGTGTCTGGAGCAATATACCAGCCGCATGGCATTGCGCCGCCATTTGGCCGCGCGCGGCTTGCTGTCACCGGACACGCCCCCCGGCGGGGGGCAGACCGACGCGGTGGCGGCGCGCCTGTTGGCCGTTGAGGATGCAGCGCTTGATGCATGGCTGAACGAGGCTGCGCGCCTGCTGGCACCGGTGATTGGGACGCTCGAAAACCTGTTTGACCCCGAAGCCGTCGTGCTGGGCGGTGCGCTGCCCGACCGGTTGCTGGACGATCTGATTGCACGCCTTGATCTGCCGCGCGGGTCTGTCGCACGCAGACGGGATCGCGCGCGCCCGCGTGTTCTGCGCGGGGCCTCGGGGCGGATGACTGGCGCGCTCGGCGGTGCAGCGCTGGTGATCCACGATACTGTCACACCACGACTGGACCCTGCGCCGTGACGCCCGCGAAAACCCCGCCTTCATCGAAACGACGCAAGACCCGCTCACGACTTACAGAAAGGTAATCTCAGTGCCGATGTCAGATTCCGCAAGGCTCCTTGCACAGCGCACCAAACCCGAAGCGCTGATGCTGTGGCGCGCGCTTCAGCCGCTCAGAAGTATCGTGCGTTTCATGAATACTGGTGCCCATCCCGATGATGAAACCAGCGGAATGCTTGCTGCGCTGACATACCGCGACGGGCTGTCGATTTCCTATGCCTGCTCGACACGGGGCGAAGGCGGCCAGAATGACATCGGGCGCGAAGCAGGTGCTGTTCTTGGAACGCTGCGCACTGCGGAAATGGCGCGCGCCTGTGATGTGCTGGGCATGACGATGCACTGGCTGTCGGAAAGCCCCGAAGATACGATCACCGATTTCGGGTTTTCCAAATCCGGCGTCGAGACACTGGCGAAATGGGGTCACACCCGCACCCTGCGTCGCTTTGCCGAAATTATCCGTGCGGACCGGCCCGATATTATCTGCCCGACTTTTCTGGATATTCCGGGCCAACACGGCCACCACCGCGCCATGACACAGGCCGCGCATGACGTAATTGCAGCCGCCGCCGACCCGAATTTCGAGGCCAAAGGCAAGCCGTGGCAGGTGTCCAAACTGTATCTGCCAGGATGGTCGGGGGCGGGAACGGCATATGACGACGATCAGCCGCCCCCACCCCAGACAGTGCGTATCGCGGGCCATGGGCGTGAGCCGCTGTCAGGCTGGACATGGGCCGAAATCGGCCAGCATTCGCGTGTCCTTCATGCAACGCAGGGGATGGGGCGCTGGGTCGGCCCGACCGAAGGGGCCGGTTGGCCGCTGCATCTGGCGATCAGCACGGTTGGTGATGACACAGGCGCGATTACCGACAACCTGCCCGGCAGCTTTGCTGCCATTGCCACAGGCTTGCCTGCTTGCGCCGAACTTGATGCGGCGCTTGCGGAAACTGTCGCAGCTTTTCCCGACCGGGCAGGTATACTGGCGGCTGCCGGGCGTGCGCTGGTGGCGTTACGCGCAGCGCGGGCGGCCTGCCCGCCCGATCTGGCCGATGTGCTGGAGCATCGTCTTTGCCTGAAGGAAGCACAGCTTGCCCACGTGATCCGTCTTGCCGCAGGTATTCGGGCCGAAGCGCGCCTTGACTCCGATCACGCGCACCCCGGCGGACAAATCGGTGCGCGACTATCGCTGCATGCGCCACAGGGACCGGTGACGGCACGGCTGGACTGGGCCATACCGGATGGCTGGCGGACTACGGATGACGCGCTGCACCTGCCGCCCGACGCGCAAGCCGCCGATCCCTACCCTTTGTTGCACCAGCCCAACGGTCCTTGCGGTCCGGTAAACATGGCCCTGACGATGATCCTTGCGGGGCAAGAACTGACAGCACATCTGCCGCTGGAATCCCCCTTGCTGGTGCTGCCCGCAACGCTTGCCGAAATCACGCCGCAGGCCATTTTCGTGAACGCGCGCGACCCCCGTGCGACGCCACTTCGTCTAAGTGATGGCGCGGCAATCAACCTGCCCGATGGCTGGACATGCGAAACGACAGATGGTGGCGCGACACTGACCCCACCGCCCTTGCCAGTGCCGGAATTGTCCCGTCTTGCCGTGACCGTCGCGGGCAACCCCGCCGAGGGGGCCACGCATATATCATATCCCCACACTGGCCCGCTTGTGCATCGCGCGCCCGCCGTGCTGCGGCTAAGGGTCGCCGATGTGGCGCTTGCGTCGGCGCGCATAGGTTATATCGGTGGCGGCAATGACCGCGCCGATCACTGGATGCAGGCGATGGGCGCAGATGTGACTGTACTGGACCCGTCTGCGTTGTCCGCCGGCATGCTTGCGGGACTAGACACACTCGTCATCGGCATATTCGCCATGAAAACAGTGCCGAAGCTTGCAGGATTCATGCAGGTTGTGAAGGCATGGGTCGCCGGTGGCGGCACCTTGCTGACGCTGTATCATCGGCCGTGGGACAACTGGAATCCCGACACGATTCCGCCCGCGCGGCTGGAAGTGGGGCAGCCATCGCTGCGCTGGCGCGTCACCGATGAAACGGCGACAGTGACGCATCTTGCCCCTGATCATCCGGTGCTGACCGGTCCCAACCCCATCAGTCCAGATGATTGGAACGGCTGGGTCAAGGAACGGGGGCTATATTTTGCCAAAAGCTGGGATGCCGCCTATACACCCTTGCTGGAAATGGCGGACCCTGAAGAAGCCCCGCATCGCGGCGCGCTGTTGTCGGCCGAAATCGGTGCTGGTCGCCACACCCATTGCGCCCTGATCGTGCATCTACAAATGGAAGCGCTGGTTCCGGGGGCGTTCCGGCTGATGGCAAACATGATCGCGCCGCGCAGGCGGGCCTGAATGACGCCCATTCCCCGCCCCGGCCCCGGCCCGGCCCCCCTGCCCGACCCTGCGCCCCAACGCGACAATCTGCGCGGGGCGGCATGGCTGCTGGCCGATATGGGGCTGAACATCTGGGCGCTTGCCATCGTCAAGGCGATGGGTGCCGATTTTCCCGCCGTACAGATCGTGTGCATCCGGGCGCTGACGGGGCTTGTGTTGCTGTCCCCCTTCCTGTGGCAGGGACGGGCCGAATTGCGCACCAGCCAGCCGGGACTGCACGCGATGCGCGTCGCGTTATCGGCCACGGCCATCGTGACAAGTTTCTATGCCGTTGCGCGATTGCCACTGGCCTTGTTCACAGCAATCAGTTTCACCCGCCCGCTGATCATGATGGCCATGGCCGCGCTGATCCTGCGCGAGGTGGTACGCCCTGCGCATTGGCTCGCGGGCATGGTCGGACTGGCAGGCGTGCTGGTGGCGGTGCAACCGGGGGAAATAGCGGTCAATTCCGGGCTTTGGGCGTTGATGGTAACAATTTTCGCAGGGACCGGCGCAATCATCGTAACCCGCAAAATGCGCGAGGAATCCGCGCTGGTGATGATGCTTGCCTATACCGCAGGAATTGGCGCAGTCACCGCGTTGCCCGCTGCGCTGACATGGCAAGCGCCGGGCGCATTATGGCCTGTCCTGCTGCTGATCGGGGCTTTCGCGCAAGCTGCGCAATATTGTTTTCTGCGCGCCCATTACTGGGGCGAGTCCGGCGTGCTGGGACCGCTCGGCTACAGCTCGCTCGTCCTGTCGACTGCGGTCGGGTATTTCTTTTTTGCCGAAGTGCCAACACTCCACATGCTTTCGGGCGCGGCGATCATTATTGTCGCAACGCTGGCGGTCACGCGGCGATGACCAGTGCAACGCAGTGTCGGACCGGACAACGCCACAAAAACCCTATGAATAGATTGCGGATCAGGTCAGTATAGCTTGGCGTTTGTGCTGCCAGTATTGGGAGACAGGACTATGAACAAAACCTTCATTCACGAGGGCATCTCTTCCCCGGCAGTGGCTGCTGGTGATACGCGATTCATCAATTTTGCAAGGGCCTGCACCATGGCTGTTGATCATGATGACACGCAAGCAAGGGTTGCCGATCTGACGCGCGCTTTCGTCGCCGACTGGAAGATGCCGGATCCGCGGTTTCTGCAACTTCAAAAAGACGCGCCCTACGCGTCATACCTGCTATACCTGTCCGAGGCTGCGGATCTTTGCATCGTTCTTGACATATTCATGGCCCAGCAAGCGGCCATCGCCCATAACCACCGGTGTTGGTGTGTTTTCTCATGTCTGGAAGGGGTCGAACGCGAATATCTGTATAAGGTACCTGATGACCTGTCTGCGGCCCCTGTCGAGATACTGTCACGCCTGCGCAAGCCTGGCGAAGTAACCATGGCAGATGCGGCACCTGGTGCCTTCCATCAGGTCGAATGCGCACAGGGGGATATGGCAGTCAGCCTTCATATTTATGGCGCGGATATAGGCCGCCTTCAGCGCCAAATTTGGAACAGGTCAGCCGCAGAATATGTCCCGTTTCGCAGCGATTATTCGAATAGTGTGGCAGGCCTGCCTGCCTATCTGTCCACAAAAGATGTTCCCGCAGGCGCAGGCCTGACATGAATATAGCGCGGCCTGTGCCTGTATGGCCGCAGGCTTCAAGCCCCTGCGCCGGATATCATTGACAGGGCAAAGCACACTTCAAGGCTTGTTCCCGCGTCCTGATTGTGGCCGCTTAGATGCTGCTTGTCACAAAGACCTGACCCGGCAACTGCCAAAATTGTCATTGAGAGCGGATGGGGTCGACAACTCCCGCTTCCGACGGCATCGCAATGTGCCAGAGTGATGCGGGTCAGATCTGGATGACAATCAACACACATCTGTCTTTGACAAGGTTTCCAACTCATCTGCAAGCGCGTTGAAAAGCTGCGTCCTCTGTCGAGCCGTACATTGATGCGTTCGGAAAGAGCACCCATCGGTTCACGCCCGATGGACGACGCACGATCTTGGGTTGCCGCGATCGTTACTGCAACAATTCGCTTGGTCGTGACTACTTTTGTGAAGAAAACCCGTTGATTCTGAACGCGCTGATACAGACGGGATCAATGTGACAGTTGTGGCTGTGCATATGCTTTAACTACTCAGCTCCAGCACTATGGCGTCACGCCCCGGGACCACAAGGCGATTGGCGCTGGTCAGTTCCCCTCACAGGGCGCGGCCCTGCACATCGGCACCGTCAACCTTCAGTCGTCCCGATTGCGCGCTGCGGTCGGGGTTCACGATCCACAGAAACTGCTTCCCTTCGCCGTCGTGCAGGCGCGCGACCAGATGCGGGTTGCCCCGTCTCCACGCGCGGCGCAACACCCGCCCAGTCCAGACACCAGCGCCAACAAGCAGGGTCCGGCCCTTGCCGGACGCATTGTCAATGACCGCACACCCGCCATCTGCAAATGTGCCAAGCGCCCGCCCGGTTCTCGGCGCATAAACCTGCCGGAAGCCGCCACAGGGCAGAATGTTACCGTCCAGCAGTATTGTGTCGCGGTCGGCAATGTCAGGCATGAATTCGACATTCGTTTCGGTCGCGCCGAAAAATACGTCCAGCCCATTGTTCGGCTGGGTCACGCCGACCTGACCATGATCACCAAAATAGCCCGGGCAGGCCTCGGATATCAGCGTACAGCAGTTGGACCGACCTTGTCATCGGCGGCTTTCTCGATTGCCTGGATGGGTTCAACGGGCTGGAAGGCGTGGTCGTTGTCGCTGCGACAAATCACCTTTACAAAACCGACACAGCCCTGCGCCGGCCGGGCCAGTTCGACCGGTTGGTCTCGATCGACCACCCCACCCAAGAGATTATGCCGCAAGCATAGCGCTGGCATTTGCACAGGGATCTTGAGGGGGTCGATCTGAGTAAGGCAGCTCTGGCAGCGACGGGAATGACCGGCGCCGAAGTTGCCGCCACTGTACGCGATGCCCGTGCGATCGCACGGCAGAACAAGCTAGAAATGGTGGTTGATGATCTGCAGAAGGCAATCCGCAACCGCCGCCCATTCATCGATAAATCACTGCATTGGCAGATTGCCGTTCATGAATGTGGACATGCGATTGCAGGATACATAACTGGTCGGGCTATTCCGCATTTGCTGACGATCCATGGCACTGGTGGTGCGGCAGCAATGTCGCGGGTTCCAAGTGCCTCGCGTCGGGCGGATTACGAAAAGGACCTTGTTTGCCTGCTTGAAACGGGGGTGCTGACAGGTGAAGTCCTTCAGTCTTACCTGGACCGTTTGGCTGTCACACCCCCTGCACCAGATCCTGATGCCAAAGCAGAGGACGCCCGAGATCAGGGCAGAATGGTCGCAGACCAAGAGAAACTCGAACCGAGTTGAAGAGGTTATAAGAGATCCCGCGCTGACGAGGGCGCGGGGCGTTCCCGCCCGACAGACAACAGTCACGGGAACGCAAATACGGTGTAACCCTTGAAATGGTGTGACAGTGTATCACCAGACTGTATCGCCAACGATCCCACACGGGAAATATTCTGTTTATAGTTCAGTCGCTTACAGTTTTCAGATTTATGTTGAGATTGGCTGACTGTGGTTGGCCTATTGACTCCCACTAGGGCTTTATAAACCTTGAGTTCGGGCTTGCGCGCGGGCTGGTTTTGGAATCGCGAAGCGCAGGTGCAACATATGCTTTGGGATTTTATTGTCGTGAGACCGCCGGCTTCGCCGTTTTGCCCGGTTCCGGTTCAAGCCCCGGAACCAGTTTTCACCGGTAGGTCGAATGTCGCACAGCGCCTTGCCGTTCAAGTGTGTGCATTTACCTTGACCGTTCCGAAAGGCGTGAACAGCCCCAGCCCTGAGGCGGGTTCCATCTGGTGGTTAGGGCGCTACCACATGGTGCGGGCAGCGCGATCCGGCCATTCAGCATCATAGCGTGCGCCGTCAAACTCGCCTGATGTGATCTCGTTCAGCATATCCCCGACGGTTGGCAGGGATGTCGTGTCGTGGTGGTCCGTCCAAAGCCCGGATCGGATAAGCGCGCGGGCGCATTGTGAATACACCTGTTCAATCCGGATCACGATAACCGAGCGGGGCGACCTTGCCTGACGTTCAAACCTTTGCGCAATTTCAGGATCGGCTGTCACCTTCGCCCTGCCATTCACCCGCATCGCAACATTGGACCCCGCAATCAGAAACAACAGACTGACACGATCGTCGCGGACAATATTGCGAAGTGAATCAATCCGTTCATTGCCTTTCCAGTCCGGCAGCAGAAGGGTGCGATCATCGTGAATGGTGACAACCGGCCCTTCATCACCGCGGGGACTGCAATCTGTGCCTTCCGGCCCGATTGTTGCCAGCACGCAAAAACGGGCACATCCGATATGGGCACGGTAGGCCGGTGTCATGAACTGCGTGACCTTGATCTGCGATGCCTCTGCGGGTTGTCCGTAATGGGCGTGCAGGTCTTAAAGGGATTCGATCCAGCTTGGCAATTGCTCTCTCCAGATTACAGGGCACACGGCCAGTATGCCTCAGGGACGGCATACCCACATAACAGCAGGCCGGTTGCACCTGCAACTTTGTTCCCTAACTTCTGCGGGGAAGTGTGCTGTCATCGCGGTGGCCGGACACATTATCCCGCAGCGTCTGGATGATACCTTGCAACTGCGTGAAATCCGGGAATGCGGCTTCATGGTGGATTTCGCTTATCGGACCCTTTCGATACCCTTGCGTAAACAGAACAAACGGCACATTTGCGGCCAAGGCAGTTTCACTATCAACTTCGCTGTCGCCCACATAGATTGCCGTTTTGGCACCCGCTTGATTGATTGCCGCCTGTAACGGCGCCGGGTCGGGCTTTCGCACAGACAGGCTATCGCCCCCGATCACAGTTTTGAAATATGAGTCGATACCAAGATCCTGAAGTATCTGTCTGGCAATTCCCTCTGGCTTGTTTGTGCAAACTGCAAGTTTGAAACCCGTTCCCGTCAGCGCTTCCAATGCGTTTTGCACATTGTCGAATGGACGGCCCAGCACCGCGGGCGCGGCCATATAATGCCGCATAAAGCACTGCTCCAGAATGGCATGGCGCGCATGATCTTCGGGGTTCTCATCGATTTCATTCATGATCTTCGAGATAAGAGCGGGCACGCCATTGCCGATGAAACTGCGTATCTTGGCCATATCCAGCGGGGCACGCCCTTCGTCTGCAAGCATCCGCACCGCTGCATTGTGGATGTCAGGAACGCTGTCAATCAGTGTGCCGTCAAGGTCAAATACGATTGCTGTCATGGAAGGGCCTTTCTGATTGACGCGGGGCGCAGCACAACAAGCGCGCCATTGCTGGTATTCCATTCATTCATTCTGGACGCCGCTGCACCTGCCATGACGGCCTGTGCGCAATTTGCCCAAGCCCCGTGACCAAACGCCAGAACCGGTGGGCCGGACCGGTTCCAGACAGCGTTCAGCGTTGCACTTACGCGCTGTTCGAACGCATCAAACGGCTCGCCCAGCGGCAGCTTGCCGGGCGAGGTTTTCCAATGATCCGGGTGGGCGGCGTGAAGCTCTGTCCATGTGCGCCCTTCCCACGGGCCGAAATCAAGTTCCAGCAGCGCCTCTTGCGACAGGGCGGTGTGATGACCATGAAGCGCTGCGGTCTGTCGCGCCCGTTTCAGGGGCGATGTCCAGACTTCGGCGAACACCATTCCGTCAAGCGCCGACAGATTATGCGCAAGCGCGGCCTGATCACCGCTGCACAGCGGCTCATCCAGCGCAATATCACGCCGGCCCTGCAAGCGACCCTCTGCATTCCACGGGGTCCGGAAATGCCTTATGAACCAAAGCGCTGCCATGTTCAGTCCAGCAATGACGCGCTTTGGCTGTCGATCATCAGCATGACATCAGCACCAATCGCATGCCCGGACTGCCCCGCATGATGCAAGGTATCCACGATAATCTCGCCATCTGCGGTTCCTACAAGATAGCGGATCTGGCTGCCCAGAAACTCGCGGTGGGTGACTTTCCCAGCTATGGACCCAAGCTTTTCTTCGGTCAGGGAAACACTTTGCGGGCGCAGCACGATACGGCGCGCGCTGTCCCTGTAGTTGTCAACGGCCAGCCGGTTGCCACCTTTGGTCACGAAGCACCCGTCATTCATATGCCCCGACAGCACATTCGCGGTTCCCAAGAACCCCGCGACAAAGCCGTTGACCGGCGTATCGTAAAGTTCTTGTGGGGTGCCGATCTGTTGAATAACCCCCCCATCCAGCACCGCCATACGGTCTGATGTGGTGTTTGCTTCTTCCTGGTCATGCGTCACGAAAATTGTTGTCAGACCCAGTTTGCGCTGAAGTGACAAAAGTTCGCGCCGCATCTGGACGCGCAAGGCCGCATCAAGGTTCGACAAGGGTTCATCCAGCAGCAACACCTGCGGCTCGATTGCCACGGTTCTAGCAAGCGCAACCCGTTGTTGCTGCCCGCCAGACAATTGCGACGGCATGCGTTCAGCCAGATGCAACAATCCCACCAACTCCAGCGCGGCCTCGACCTTCGGGCCAATCTGGGCGCGCGGCATGCGGCGTTCTTCCAGCCCGAACGCTACGTTCTGGCGCACGGTCATATGCGGCCACAGCGCATAGGATTGGAACACCATGCCAACGTTGCGCTTCCACGGTGGCAGATCTGCAATATCCTTTCCATCTATCAGGATACGCCCCTTCGGGCGCGGCCCGAACCCTGCAATGGCGCGCAGAAGCGTGGATTTCCCTGAACCCGACGGCCCAAGAAAGGCAAAGAATTCACCGGGGTGGATCTCCATATCTATCCCGGCCAGAACGGTTGTATCGCCAAAGGACAGGTGAAGGTTCTCAATGCGGATGCCAGCTTTTTTCATGGCGTTTTTCCTTATTGCTCTGCGCCCGGGGCAGAAGCCCGGCGGTTTCGGTCTTTTTCGATGATGCGCTGCGACAGGTAGGTGCCCAGCGCCACAATAACGACGGCCAGAATGCCAAGTGCCGCACCTGCCCCGCGCCCCGCGGGTGATTGCATATACAGGTAGATCCCATAGGCGAGCGGCGCGTCAGATGCCCTGCCCACCAGCATGATCGTTGCAGACAATTCCACAGCCGCAGTCGCAAAACTGGTGACAAACCCGGCAAGAATCCCCCCCGTCATCAGCGGCACCACGATGCGCCGCACAGTGCTGGATTTATTCGCGCCAAGGCTTTCGGCGGCTTCTTCCAGCGACAGGGCAACCTGTTGCAGGGCAGCCATGCACGCCCGCAGCGCATATGGCAGGCGCCGCACCGCCAGTGCCACAATGATCAGCCCCCAGAAACTTGACATCTGGCCAAGTCCGAAGGGCAACTGAACCCCATGGAACATGCGCAGATACCCGATACCCAGAACCACACCGGGCACCGCAAGCGCTGCCGTGGCCATATAGTCAAGCCACTTGCGCCCGATCAGCCCGGTGCGCAGCACGATATAGGCGATGGCGACGCCAAGGATGACATCGATAATGGCCGCCGACCCCGCATAAAGGATCGTGTTCCAGATATATTGCGATGACTGCGTGAAAACAGTTCCGAAATGCTGCAACGTGAACCCGTCGGGAAGTGGTGAAAATGACCATATCGTGCCAAATGCCAGCAGCATCAGACCGAAATGCGGGGCCAGAACCAGCGCCAGAATGAACAGGATAACGGCCCATGCGACCAGTTTCTCGCGCGGGGCAAGATCACGCTTTGACAGCCCGCCCCCGCCCTTTTGCACGGTCGCGTAATCCTTGCCGCGCATGAACAGAAAAGATGTCCAAAGCGCAAAGATCGAGAAGGCGACCAAAATGAAGGATATCACATAACCCATCGGATCATTGATGCCGACGCCCGTGATGCGTAAGTAAGCCTGCGGGGCCAGCATCGTGTTGACGTTCAACAACAACGGCGTTCCCAGATCGTCAAACACCTTGATGAACACCAAAGCGGCACCGGCCAGATAGCCGGGCATGGCCAATGGAAACACGATGCGCCGGAACATGCGCATACCCGATGACCCAAGGTTCTGCGCAGCTTCTTCCATGGACCGGTCGATATTGCGAAGTGACGCTGACAGGTTGATCAGAATGAATGGAAAATAGTGGATCGACTGCACGAATATCACGCCATTCAACCCTTCCATGAAGGGCACCTTGAAGCCGAAATACTGATCCAGCAACAAGTTGACTGTTCCGTTGCGCCCGAAAAGCAGACTCATCGCGACAGCACCGACGAAAGGCGGCATGATCAGCGGAATAAACCCGAGCGATTGAATAATCGCAGTGCCCGCAAAATTGAAACGCGTCGTGATATAAGCCAGCGGCAAGGCGATAATTGTCGCAAACACCACCGACATGGCCGACACATAGAACGAGTTCACAAAACTTTCGCGAAACAGCGATGTGTTGAAGAAATCACGGAAGTTCTGAAGCGTCATTGCCCCGGTCTGTGCGTCCAGAAACGCAACATAGATCACCTGAATGACCGGAAGGACCAGAAACGCCATCAGAAAGATCGCAATCAAGATACCTGTAATTGCGACACCGGACAGGCGGGGGAACAGCGTGAAACGTCCGGCACCGCGGGCCGGTTGTGGCATATCTGACATGATTTTTTCCCTGGGCTAGTGATGCCCGCCCGTATTTCAGGGCGGGCAGAAGGTTCAGCGCATAGCCGCTGCGCGGTCAGCCAGTTCCTTGGCTTTCGCATAGTTGGCGACGGTGAAACCATCCCATGCCTGTTCAACTTCGGCCTGCCGGCCGACAACAGCGATGTCCGCACTTCTGCGCGAAATCTGGAATACACCGGCAAAAGCGGGGTCCAGCGATTGCTCTTCGGTGATGGGCAGTGCTTCGACCAATGCGCGGGCTTCTGCGATCAGTTCCAGCGCTTCTGCATTGTCGCTGTCCGCATGCACGGCTTCAGCGGCCTGAACAGCCGCAACCGCGGCGCGCAGATCATTCAGCCGGTAGGTGATCATCACGTCAAACATCGAATTTACAAGGTTGTAGCGCGCGCCCGATATATCGACATCAAAGGCAATCGCCCCCGGCGCAAAATCTTCCGAAAACGGGTTCGGAAACCCTTCAGGCACGTCTGCATACACCTCTGGGTTCACAGGCAGACGCATGATTGCGGGATTCAACAGCACTTGCTGGCCTTCCGGGGACAGCACGAATTCCACGAAATCCTGCGCACCCTGCGCATTGGGTGCGTTTTCAACGATGCCAATATTTGCCGGAACAATCGCGGTCAGACTTGGATACACCAGTTCGACCGGAAAACCCGATGCGTTTGACGCAAGACCAAAGAAATCAATCACGATCCCGAAACCGGTAGATCCGGAATTCACAGCATCAGGCACACCAAAGCTGCGTTCGGTCACCGTGTTCATGTTTCCCGCGATCCATTTCCACTTGGCCCAGCCTTCTTCCCAGCCATCACCTTGCAGCAGGGTTTCCACGGTCAGGTGGGTCGTGCCCGAACGCGAGGGCGAAGACATCGCCACATGCCCGTTATATTCCGCGCGCATCAGGTCATCCCATTCCTGCGCGACGGGCAGATTATTTGCTGCCACATACCGTGTGTTGTACATGATCCCGTAGCCGGACGCGGCAAAGCCGTAATAATACCCGTCCGGGTCATTGATCGGATAGCCGCCCACTGCATCGGGGATACCATCGACACTGATCCCGACATTGGCCAGCAACCCTTCGGATTTCAGCACCTCAAACGCATCGGGCGCCGAGGCCCAGAACAGATCTGTGGTGTTGGAACTGCGGGTTTCCTGCAAGTAAGCCACGGACGCATTGGTGTTGCGGCTTACCACTTCAAGCGTGTGTTCCGGGTGCGCCGCTTCAAATGCGGCCTTGAACGGATTGGTCAGATCCTGGGGAAACGATGTCACGACGACAACAGTATCCGCCTGCGCGGCAGCACTGGAAACCAGCGCAAGCGCGGTTGTAAACATAAGTTTTTTCACGGGGCCCTCCCTTGGCCTGAAAGTCAGGGTGCGCATTGCCTCCTCGCAATGCACAGTCACTATGCGCAATGCCAAAAAAAGTTGCAAACATATGTTTTTATTAATTTTTTTGGGTCATTCCTGACCCTTCAAATGGGTCAGATACGACCCATTCACCCCAACCCGTGATGGCGCAGGCGCAAATAAAGGCGTTTTCTGGGTATCCCCAAAAGCGCAGCGGCGTCATTTTTCCGCCCCCCCACCTGCAATAAAGCGGCCTGAAGCAGGCGCGATTCGAAGCCTTCCATGGCAGCATCAAACCCTTCGGACACAACCGCGCGCTCTTCCATCGCCTCTTCAAGCGAGATGTCCAGGCCGATTACCAGACGCTCTGCAACTGTTCGCACCTCCCTGACATTGCCGGGCCACGCATACCAGCCTGCTTGCCTGCGCAGCACGGTGGAGATGTCGGGCACCGGCAGGTCATGGCGTTCTGCGGCCTCGGCGACAAAATGCTCCAGCAACATTTCCGCATCACCAGTGCGCTCGCGCAGGGGTGGCAGGCGCAGCGCCCCCGCATTGAAACGGTGAAACAGATCGGCACGCAGCTTCCCTTGCGCAACAAGCTGCGACGGGTCCCCTTTGACACTTCCCAGAATGCGCAGATCAAGCTTCTGTGGCGGCAGTCCAAGCGGTGATATTTCGCGTGCATCCACAACCCTTAGCAAACGCACCTGCAAAGCCTCTGGCATGGCTTCCAGTTCGTCAAGATACAGCGTGCCACCCGCCGCGCGCGCCACCCGTCCCATAACAGATGCGTCCCCGAACAGGTCGCGATCAATTTCTGCCGGGTTCAGCGCGCCGCAATTCACAGCCACAAACGGCCCCTTGCGCCGCGCAGAAATGGCGTGCAGGACGCGCGCAACCAGTTCCTTGCCAGTGCCCGTTTCGCCCGCAATCAATAAATCAACCTGCAAACCACCCAGCGCAGCCACCCGCCTGCGCAGGTCTGCCATGACAGGTGCCTTGCCAAGCAGCCGGTCTTCGGGGGCAATTGTGCTTGCAAGCCTGTCGCGCAGCGCCTCGTTTTCCTGCGAAAGCCTGCGCATGGCAACAGCACGCCGCAAGATATCGATGACCAGTTCGGGCTGGCAGGGCTTTTCCAGAAAATCATGCGCGCCCGCCCGCATGGCACGAAGCGCGCTGCCCACATCACCATGTCCGGTAATCAGCACAAAGGGAATATCGGGGGCCTGCTGGCGCACGACATCCAGCAGGTCCAGTCCCGACATTCCGGGCAGGCGCATATCGCACAGGATTACATCGGGCGCGATGGTATTCAGGGTGTCCAGTGCCGCCTGTGCATGTCCGAATGCGTGGACAGAAAAGGCGGCGCCCGTCAGCGTTTCGCAGGTTGCCTCGCGCAGGTCTTGATCATCCTCGATCAGCATTACCGTCATTTTGCGCGTCATTTCCACACTCTCCCCCGCCCTGACGAAAGCGCAACAGCACTTTTGCCCCCCCTTTGTCCCCCGCCATGATGCTAAGATGCCCGCCCATGTCCTGCATCACATTGAACACGATGGATAATCCCAGACCAAGGCCCTTGCCAACGTCTTTAGTGGTAAAAAATGGGTCTATCAATGCAGCGCCACTCAGGCCGCGCAGGCCAACCCCGTTATCTGTGATTGACAAAACAGCACCGGAATCGGCCTTGCGCGCGACGACAATGCGACCGTCCCCGCCATCCGCTTCCTCGACCGAATCCAGCGCATTGGACAGAATGTTCAGCAAGACCTGCTCGATCAGAATCTCGTCCCCTTCAACGCGCATTTCGTTGACATTCCCAGCAATATGAATGCTGGCGCCGGTTTCTTTCAAACGATGTGCCAGCAGGTCCAGAACGGCGTTCAGCGGCTCGCGCATACAAACAGTATCACGCCGGTATTCTGCCCGGCGGGCAATTCGGCGCAAATGATTTATCGTTCGCGTGATCCGGCGCATCAGCGCCTCTATGCGGTCTAATGCCGGCCCTGTTTCCGCATGGGCCTGTCGCAAACCATGAAGCCGGTGCTGCATGGCGGCAAGGGGCTGGTTGATCTCATGGCTGATGGCGGCAGACATCTGGCCAAGGGCTGCCATTTTACCCGCCTGAACCAGTTCGCGCTGGGTCTGTTCAAGCCGCTCGACGGCAAGTCGCCTTTCGCGCACTTCATTCGACAACTCAAGATGCGTTGTCTTCAGATCATGAACCGCAGTGCGGAACATATCGACAGCATGCGCCATTCGCGCGAAATCATCTGCGCCATGCCCGGCTTTGGGCAATGATGACAATTCGACCGATGCAATATGCATAAGATCGTCCGTCAGTTCACGGATACGCCGGACGATCCGCTGGCGCACAAAGAAAAACAGGATTGCCGCGCCAGATACGGCACCTGCGAATATCAGCACGCCCAGCCCGGTCGCACCGCGCAGCATACGCCGAGCGGCATCATCAGCGCGTGTTTGCGCCGCCAGGCGTTCTGCCTGCCCCAGATGCGTCAGCTGCGTTTGCAATGTTCCAAGACTGTCCTGCGCACGGGCAAGCGCATCCAGGATCTGTTCGCGCAACTGGATCTGTTCATGCATCAGTACAAAAATGCTGTTGGGGCCTTGGGCAAGTTCCACCAGATTGTCCAGCGACTGAAGCAGGAACATTATTTCAATACGATCGGGCAAATCGGTGCGCGCAAGCGCGATCATATCAAGCGTGTCCTGACCCAGTATTTCAACCTGTTCCAGCGCAACAACACTGCCGGACGCACGGGCCTGCAAAAGCAGCGCAGCCAGCGTCGCTGCCTCTGACGCCAGACGTTGCAGCCTGTCACGCTGGCGCCGCTCTATCCCCAGCTCGCGTTCAACTGCGCCCAGTTGCGCGGTGTCCGGCGCGGTCGTCAGAATACGCAAGCTGGCATCCATATTGAATGACATATCATCCAGCAACGCACTTGCCTGATCCTGCACATCGACCTGAGTCCAGCGCAGCTGCTCATCCGCCTGTTGCAAGACAGATGACAACCGCGCGCTTTCCATCGACGCCTCGATGACCCTCGACAAACTGTCACGCAACTCCACTTCGGCGATGGCCATTGTATCAGCCTCCGGTGTGTCGAAAAGGACCGGACCACGCAGAAGATCTGCCAGACCGGCGGCGGTGTTTTCGATCCGGTGAACGAAGGGCTGCATCTGCCCGTCAGGTTTCTGGCCCTCGGCCATGATGGCCGTCGAAAGCGCGGCCAATTCGCCCGTAAACTCTGCCAGCTCGCCCGCGACGGCAACGCGGGGAATCCGGTCCTCTGCCAGACTGGCAAAGTCGCGTTCGGCACGCAGCACAAGGGCCATCCCTGCCCCAAGGATGACTGCCGCGATAATAATGATTGCCCCGATCCCCAAGAACAGGCGGGTCCAGATGGAAATGGAGCGCCTCATCGTCGTTGTTCGGCATTGTGCAAACGCGCTTCTGCCGCATCCAGCAGGCGTCTGGATTCAGCTTGCCATGACAGCAGCGTATTGCCCCCCGGCACGGCCAGTCGCAAGCTTGCTTCAGTAACAGGCATATGGGTCAGGATTTGCGCAATCGTGGCCCGGTCCTGCACCGCCCTTGGGTCCAGATCGTTCAACCGCCGCCACAGGTCGCGCCGGCGCAGGAAATCACGCGCAATGAAGATATTGAATATCTCGTTTACTTGCCAATAGCGCTTTCGGGCCAGTTCCGGATCGTAGCGCGACCAGCTAAACGTCAAAGCGGCGCGCATTTCCGGGATAAGACTTTCAGTAAGCTCGGCCCTGATGTCATCATCAATGGGTATGCGCCGGACATCAGGGCGCAGAAGAATGCGTTGCCCGTCAACCGAAAGAAGAAAATCAATGAATAGTCTGGCCGCGTCAGGGTTTTTGCCGCCTTGCAGCGCGGCAACCCGCGCGGGGCTGATAATGATCGGGCGGCCATAGCGGAACAAGACATTCTGATCGGCGCGCTGCAATGCAAGGAAATCAATCGTCAGACCAATATCATGTCGATCACCCAGCCCCTCCAGCACACCGAAAGACCTGGCAGAGATACTTTTAAGCTGGCCCGCGAGTTGCAACAAATACGCCCAGCCCGATTCCCAGCCGCGATCCTGCAATATCGTTTCAATCAGACTATGGGTCGTGCCCGATCGCATGGGATGCGACATCGTAATCCGGCCGGAATAATCCGGGTCAAGAAGGTCGTTCCAATCATACGGGGGGGACATATCCGTGCCGCTTTTCCACGCCCAGCCAACGGCAGAAAAGGCAAAATCGGCATGCATGCCGAATCCAAGATCTGTCAGCCGCGCATATTCGTCCAGCAGTTCGAATGCTTCCGATGATGACGCCCAGAAAATGTCAAACTGCCGGGCATTCCCGCGTATCAGTTCATCCACGGCGGCATTCGTATTCTTGTTTAAGTGGAATACTGAAATTTCAGGGTGCCTGTTCGAAAAATCTTCCAGAAAACGCGAAACGAAATCTGCCTCGTAAGAGGTTAATATATGCAACTCCCTGGCCAGAGCACCGGGAAATGATGCGCACATGCTGAATGCCAGAAATGTAAGAGCACAAGCTATCCTACGGATCATTTTGCAATTCCAGTTCAGACTTTCCCGCGCAACAATGAAGTGCCGCTTCCGATATTCAAACCTGCCCGACGCGCGTGGATGTCTGCGATATGTAGCACTATCAACCCGATGGCTAAACACCCTTTGACGCGTGGCGTTGATACGGAATGCCTGTGTCTGCATTCGTGTGCGGGCATAATCCTTGCCCGCTATATTGTTATTCTTGCCCCCTCTGGTGTATTTTTTCGTGCGCTGGCCGGTCTGCGATCCTGGGCTGACAGGCCAGCGACGATGCAACACCCTATGGCTGAAAGACGTAGCTTCCGGGGGCGCCCGATATGGGGGCGTAGCCCTTCTCGGCGGCCCCTATAGCCGGGGCGGGCACCACTTCGCCGCCTTTGGCGGTCAGCCACGCCGCCCATTCCGGCCACCACGACCCCGGCTTGGGCGAATGTTGGTCCAGCCAGGCATCGGGGCCAAGATACAACGCCCCTTTGGGCCGGTGCGAAATGCGGTAATGTCGGCCCTTGTGGCCCGGCTCGCTGAGGATGCCGCCATTATGGCCGCCCTTGGTCAGCACGAAACTAAGGTCGCAATCCGTAAACAACTGCGTTTTATAGACCGATCGCCACGGCGCGATATGGTCGGTTTCCGTGCCCACCACAAAAACGGGCACGGCAATATCCTTCAGCGCGATCACGCGCCCTTCGACCGCAAAACGCCCTGCGGTCAGGCGGTTTTCCAGAAACAGGGACCGCAAATACTCCGAATGCATCCGCGCGGGCATGCGCGTTGTGTCGGCATTCCACACCCCGATATCGCTTGGCAGATCGTCGCGGCCCAGAAAGTAGCGCTGGACATTGCGGGTATAGATCAGGTCCTCTGACCGGATGGCCGCAAAGGCGCGGGCCATTTGCGGGCGGTCAAGATAGCCCTGTTCCCACATCAGATCTTCCAGAAAGGCAATCTGGCTTTCATCAAGGAACATCAGCAATTCACCGGCTTCCACGAAATCCACCTGGGCCGCCATCAGCGTCACCGACCCCAGCCGCGCGTCACCATCACGCGCCATTGTCGCGGCCGTGATCGCCAGTATCGTGCCACCAAGACAGTAGCCTACCGCGTGAACCGGGGTGTCCGGCACAATGGCGCAGACTGCATCCAGCGCGGCCATGACGCCGCGTTTGCGGTAATCTTCCAACGACAGTTCTGCCTGTTTGGCGGTCGGGTTGCACCATGAGATCATGAAGACAGTGAACCCTTGCGCAACCAGATATCGCACCATCGAATTATGGGGCGACAGATCAAGGATGTAGTATTTCATGATCCATGCAGGCACGATCAGGATCGGTTTTGCCTGCACCTGCTTGGTTTGCGGGGCATACTGGATCAACTCGAACAGATCATTGCGAAACACCACCTGACCCGGTGTGCAGGCCAGATCCTTGCCAATCTCAAAACCCTTCGGGGCAGGATCGCGCTGCCGCGTCAGTGTTTTGGTCATGTCACGCGCGAAATGCGCCATCCCGTCGCTTAGATTGCGCCCGCCGGCCTTGCGGGTGGCTTCAAGGATTTCGGGGTTCAGAAGCGGGAAATTGGACGGCGCGGCCAGATCAAGCATCTGGCGGGCCAGAAAGCGTGTGCGCTCGGCATCTTCAAGGCGCAGGCCGCGCATCGGTTCGGTGGCGTGGTCCCACCAGTCCTGCACCGCCAGAAACCCCTGCTGCCACATCTGGAACGGCTGTTTTTGCCAGTCAGGATGATTGAAGCGGTGGTCATAGGCCTTGGGTTCAAAAGGCGGCGCGGCGTTGGGGCTGGTCATCATCCCCATCAGCTTCATCGCGTTTTGCTGCGCATGTTCCACCAGTTCCAGCTGGCGGCCGGGCGAACGGGCCATGTGCTGCGCCCAGTCACTCCAGGCTTCGGTGAAAGCATGGGTGGACACGCCCCCGCCAAGCCGCGCCATAACACCGCGTGCGGCACGGTCGAAATTCTGGTGCGTATGCGCGGGGGCCTGCGCAGATCGCGGTGACGACATCTTTGCATTGGGCAAAGTGACCACGGGAATCTGGGCCGTGCCGGACGGGTCCAGTTGCGTTTTGGGTTTTCCGGGGCGCTTGGGGGGGCGGGTCATGGGCATGATATCCTGTTATGGGATTATGTGCGGTGTTTCGCGAAAGGCGTGATCTTGGTGTCAGGGTCAAGGCAGGCGCGGATGGCGTCAAGATCAAGGGTTTCTTCAGCCTCTAGGCGGGCGACAAGTTGCGTGATCTGGTCGCGGTGCTCCTCGATCAGCCGGATGGCCGCTGTCTCGGCTGTATTCAGCAGCGCCATCACCGCCTGATCAACCCGCGTTGCCGTTTGATCAGAAAAACTTCTGGGCTGGGCGATCTGCTGACCCAGAAACGGGTGATCTTCGCTGTCGCGCAGATCGACCGGCCCCAGATCAGGGTCCATCCCCCAGCGCGCCACCATCGATCGCGCCAGTGCTGTGGCGCGGCGTATATCATCATCAGCGCCCGAACTGACCGAGCCAAGCAATAGTTTCTCCGCCGCCCGTCCCGCCAGCAGCGTGACCAGTTGCGTGCGCAAATACGCCTCGGCCAGGGTATGGCGGTCATGGGCGGGCAGCATATGCGTGCTGCCAAGGCTGCGCCCGCGCGGAATGATCGTCACCTTGTAGATCGGATCGCCGCCGGGGTTATAAAACGCCGCTGCGGTATGTCCGGCTTCATGGACCGCAAGCCTGTGCCGCTCATCAGGCTGGATGGCCAATGTGCGCACGGTGCCCATCATCACCTTGTCGCGGGCCTCATCCAGATCGTCGGGGGTGATGTCGGCAGCATGGCGGCGCGCGGCAGTGATCGCGGCCTCGTTCAGCAGGTTCTTCAGATCCGCCCCGGAAAAGCCGGGCGTTCCAGCGGCAACCTGATCCAGATCGACATCATGGCGTAGCGGCAGATCCTTGATATGCACATCCAAAATCGCGCGGCGTGCGTCCTTGTCGGGCAGCGAAAGGGTGACATGGCGGTCGAACCGACCGGGGCGCAGCAATGCAGGGTCCAGCACATCGGGGCGGTTGGTGGCAGCCAGCACCACGACTGCTTCGCGTGCGCTGAAGCCGTCAAGTTCGGCCAGTATCTGGTTCAGCGTCTGTTCGCGTTCGTCATGACCACCGCCCAGACCGGTGCCGCGCGTGCGCCCGATACTGTCCAGCTCGTCAATGAAAATAATGGCAGGGGCCTGTTTGCGCGCGGCTTCAAACATCTTGCGCACCCGCCCGGCGCCAACACCCACAAACATTTCCACGAATTCAGACCCGGATGTGGAAAAGAACGGCACATCAGCCTCGCCTGCCAATGCGCGCGCCAGAAGCGTCTTGCCGGTGCCGGGCGGTCCCATCAGCAGCACGCCATGCGGCACGGTTGCGCCAACTTTCTGGAAACGGTCGGGATCGCGCAGGAATTCAACCAGTTCCGACACTTCGCGCTTGGCTTCATCCTGCCCTGCAACATCGCCAAAGGTCACCTTGCGGGTGGGTTTGGTCGGTTTCGCAGACCGCCCGCTTAGGAAATCCCCCATCCCGCCGGGCACCCCGCCGCCAAAACCACCGCCCATGCCCCCCATCATGCGACGGCTAAGCCAGAAATAGAATCCGATGATCAAAATCCACGGCAGGAACCAAATCAGCGTTGACGGGGCACGCGGGGCTTCGGCGGTGACGGTCACACCCATATCTTCCAACAGCGGCAATAGCGCCGGATCAGGCTGCTGCGGGGTGACCGCGCGCAGCCGTGTCGCCCCGTCAGCCGTGCGATCATGCAGCACTGCGACAATGGCCGTTTCTTCAAGCGTTGCTTCGCGCACATCACCATTTCGGATCAGGGTTTTGACTTCGCTGTAGGAAACCGTTCTGGTTTCCCCTGTTTCACCGGGTTGTTGGGTCAACAGGATCGTCAGCGCAATAAGCCCGAACACAAACGGCCACAATATGCGTGGCAATCCCTGCGGGTCAGGCTGTTCTGGTGGGGTTTGCCGCGTGCTCACGATGCCTCCTCGTTTGCTGAAGTCGCCATTTTTGCAGATGCATTCCAGTCACAATGTGAAAGGCCCTGCACACGACAATAGCTGGCCCGGGAAAGTGTGTCTTTGCGTTGCATCAATTGCGTGCAAGCCGGTTGGCCACATCCGACTGACCACAATAGCTGCGGCTGGCAAGGCTGTCTGGTTCTCTGAACCAAGGCGACGCCTGACAATTCTGCGACGTCGGGCGCGGTGGCAAGGTGCTATCCACTACACCTTCGCCAGTGTCCTATCCCAAAATTCCGTGCGCCGATTTGTCCGTCTTTGTGGGCAGAACTGCTATGGAATGCGATACGGGCACCACCCGTCAACCAGCACGGTCGGGGCCGGTGGTGAAGGCGATGGTCAGCCAGCGGTGGCGCGGGTCGCCGCCAATAGCTGCACCCATGCGGTCGCGCAAAGCGTCCCGTTCTTCCAACCGGCGCGCCGCGCCCTGCCCGCACGACATAGGCACGATAACCACTGAACCCTTCTTCCTTCAGAACGCCGTCGGCCACATGCTCGACCTTTTGCAGCAGGTAATCGGGGGTCATCAGCAGGACTTCGGCCACCGCGCGGCACAGCGTGCGGATGGGGACGGGCAGCACGATTGTCGTATTCAGCGTCAGAACCATGGGTTCAAGATGCCAGAACCCCATACTGAAGCGACGGTGCAGACGCGCCGGCAAGCCGTTCGCGACTGTCGCGCGCGTAATCAGCCGCGTTATCCATGATACGGCCCGTAACATGCTGCAGCGGGGCGGTTTCACTGCACTTACGCGATCCATCTCGGGCGAAAAGGTAGAGGCAATTCTAGAGTGTTACACAAAAGTGGGAACCAGTTTTGAGCTTCTCGAACATACGAAATCAATAAGTTAGAGCATGTCTCGTGAATGCGAATGAGCGTGATATGCTCTAGAGAAAGGCGCGCCCCAGGCCTGAGCTTCGCCGGTCTGGCGCAGGGCGCGCATCGATGCCATCAACACAGTCACTTTGGTGCGATAGACAATTTCAAAAGTATGACGCGGCCGACCCGAATCTTATTCGTGAGTCCTGTTGGGCCAAATCCGACCACATTTAGAGGGTTGCTGCGCGTTCAGCGCACCTGTTAGTTCCAGTTGACCGAAATGTGAACCTGAAGTTATGTTTCTGATATTCATAAATCGAAAGGTCAGGCAATGCGCCCGGTAGTATTGGCTTTAGCAGCGCTTCTGGCGCTATCGGCCTGCATGGAGGGGACGCCGGGCGATGTGAGGTCGAGAGGTTCAGTGGCCCCGCCCAGGTTCTTCATCGCGCAGACGCTTGGACCATCCTGCGCGGTTGATGAACGCGGCAACGGGCGCAGCCAGTCAGCGGCTGCGGCAGCACTTGCCCGCCTCAACACGAACAGCACGCGCTATGTCGCCGATCTACGGCGGTCTACATCGCTGACGGTAAATCACGAAGCATATAGCGCAAACTGGCAGCCCGTGCTTTTCAACAGCTATGCAGCGGCAGCCACCACGGATGCGCAGCTTGCCCGCACAATCATTGACGGCCTGAAGCAACTGGCACGCAACCAGCGCTATCTGAACGAGCCGGGCTTGTTGACGCGCGCCCAAGCGATGCAAGGACCACCATGTTATTCGCAAGGGGCCAATACGCCTTGCCCTTCGCACACCCCGCGGTTTGTCGCGCGGATGTATGCCAATCTTCTGATATCTGCTGCGGTTCTAGAATCGTTTATGTCAGATGATGACCGTCAGGTATTGATCCCATGGTTTGATCAAGCCTATCAAAAGTTTGTTGCACCGGAACTGGCGGCAGATCCGGGTGGTGTTTATGATTTCGCAAATATGGGTCTGGCGCGGCTTGCTTATGCGGCCCTGAAGAAAGACATGGGCCTTGCACAACGGGAATTATCTGCCCGCCGGAATGATTTTCTGAAACATATAGAGCCTTCGGGATATATCAGCGAAAATTCCTACAGGGGGGTGCGCGGGTTCTGGTATCACACCTATGGTCTTGATCCGGCACTGTCTTATGCGCTGGTTGCCCGTGAATGGGGCGTAAATTATTTCACTGATCCCAGACTCGGCCCGCGCCTTGCGGCTGCTGTTCAGAAAACAGAGATGGGAATTCGCGACCATGCGGCCTTTCGGGCAGTTGGAAACCGCGGTTCCAGTTTCAGCACTGACCCTGCGGACAGACTTGATTTTGTGCATCAATATGCCCTTAATCTTTATGCAATCGCCGCGCGGGAATTTGGCGTTCGCCTGCCACCAAGCCCGATGCATCAGCGTCTGTCACGCCTGGAGCGGTATTCGACAATATCAGGGCTGTCCGCGCGCTGCTATTACAGCAATCGCTAGAACGCACAGCACGAAGAAAAGTGCACACACTGATCAGGCGCCTGTCACAAAGTCCTTTTGTGTCAGATCGTATCCGCGCTTTGTTGCCCGCCGCGCAGAGCTGTCTGCAACAAGCACCGCGTCCCGCAGGTTTGCAAACCATTCACTGACATGACGCCCGCGCGACCCGACGCGACCCCATTCGCGAATGACAGTGTATTCGCCAAACAGGTTGTAGCTGACCTCTACACGGTAGAAATGCGTCAACACATCCCGCGCACCGGGTGCCGTGCGATGACAAAGAAGGGTCAGCATGTGCGCTATCCTTGGGCAATATATCGGCACCGCGAAGATAGACCACAGCACCGCATCAACCAATGCCAAATCGTTGTCAGTATAATTCATGCGTGTAAATTTGCACCGCAATGCTGATGGTGCCGCCCTGCGCCAGTGTCTGGACTATGTCGCGCAGAAGTGGCAACCGGTTCTGCGCTTCGCGGACACACGTTGCCAAGCTTTCAGAGTGGGTGGCGTGAATGCGAATGAACGCAGGTGAACTTTAGGTGCCCGCATCAATGTGCTGCGCTATCCAGCCGGTCAGGTCGTCAACCTGATCCGCCGTCAAGCGCAAACCAAGTTTACTGCGCCGCCAAAGCACGTCATCTGCTGTGCGCGCATATTCACGCGCTATCATCCAGCTGACTTCAGCTTCGGTCAGGGTTGCCCCGAAATCGCGGCCCAGATCCCCCACTGCATTGGCATTGCCAAGGATCTTGCGCGCGTCCTGCCCATAGGCGCGCACCAGACGCCGCGCCCAGAAATCAGTCAGGAACGGATAGTCGCGGCGCAAACCCGCGATCAGGTCCGCGACACCGTTATGCGCAAAATCACCGCCGGGCAGCGCTACGCCAGCGGTCCACCGTCCGGCCCCGACCGGCATGACCTGCGCGATCTTGTCCAAGGCGGATTCGGCCAGCCGCCGGTAGGTCGTGATCTTGCCGCCAAACACATTCAGCACCGGCGCGCCGGCGGACTGGTCAATCTTCAGCGTATAGTCGCGGGTTGCCGCAGTTGCCGAACTTGCGCCATCATCATAAAGCGGGCGCACACCGGAATAGGACCAGATGACATCATCGGCGGTCACGGGGCTGTTGAAATACTGGCTTGCAAATTTGCACAGATAGTCGCGTTCTTCATCCGTGCAGATGGGCGGGATGGACGGATCAGCATGTTCGGCATCCGTGGTGCCGATCAGCGTAAAATCCTGCTCATAAGGAATGGCAAAGATAATCCGGCCATCCGATCCCTGAAAGAAATAGCATTTGTCGTGATCATACAGTTTGCGGGTCACAATGTGGCTGCCCCGCACCAGACGCACATTCTCGCGGCTGTTCAGGCGCAGTTTGCCATGGATGATGTCGCCGACCCATGGGCCAGCGGCATTGACCAGTGTTTTGGCGCGCAGGGTTTTCGTGTCATCTTCGCTTTTGACCGAAACATGCCAAATTCCGTCCTGCACTTGAGCGGACACCACCTCTGATCTGGTCAGGATGGTTGCGCCACGCGCTTCGGCATCGCGGGCGTTCAGCACCACAAGGCGCGAATCCTCGACCCAGCAATCCGAATATTCATAGGCTTTGGCAAAACGCGCCTGCAATGGCGCACCTTCGGGTGTGTCGGCCAAGGACAGTGTTGATGTGCCCGGCAAAATTTTTCGTCCACCCAGATGGTCATACAAAAACAACCCCAGCCGGATTAGCCACGCCGGTCGCCGCCCCTTCATCCATGGCATGAAAAGCGACAAAAGTTTCGATGTTGGGGTGTCGCTTTCAAACCGCATATCCTTATGATATGGTAGCACAAAACGCATGGGCCAACTGATATGCGGCATTGCGCGCAGCAGTGTTTCACGCTCAATCAACGCTTCGCGCACCAAACGGAATTCGAAATATTCAAGGTAGCGCAGACCACCATGAAACAGCTTGGTCGAGGAAGAAGACGTGGCACCCGCAAGATCGCCCTTCTCGGCCAGAACCACCGACAACCCGCGTCCGGCCGCATCGCGCGCAATACCACAGCCGTTTATGCCGCCGCCAATAATCAGCAGATCATGGACATCTTGCCCAGCGGCATTGGGCTGTTGATTGCGTGGCATGCGCCCTCCGGTTTCGTGTGCAGGTTTGCGACCACGGATACTTGCCATATCGCCGCATAGCGCGCAAGAAATTACGAAATTTTGCGCGTTTATGTTGTTTAGTTATAACCGAATAAAATAGTGGCTGATATGCTGCATTTTTTCTATGCTCTATGTTCGGTTATCCAAAATCAGGCAAAAAACGAACATACACCCATTGCGAATCAGCTTACTGCGCAGG
Organism: Paracoccaceae bacterium; assembly: GCA_020832445.1. Classification (GTDB taxonomy): domain Bacteria; phylum Pseudomonadota; class Alphaproteobacteria; order Rhodobacterales; family Rhodobacteraceae; genus Roseinatronobacter. The sequence goes on along the minus strand of JAFIEO010000021.1, from coordinate 35,293 downwards.
AGACAGGATTGTCACAGAATATGCGTTTGCCCGAAATTCTGAGCATCGCACGCCGTGATGGCCGTGTAACCGTTGACGGGCTGGCCACGCATTTCAACGTCACATTACAGACAATCCGGCGCGATCTGGCCGAACTGGCCGATCAGGGCAGGATTGAACGCGTGCATGGCGGGGCGGTCATGCCGTCAACCATCGCCAATATCGGGTATGAGGATCGGCGCGGCCTGAATGATGCGGCCAAGGCGGCCATCGCTGCGCGGTGCGTTCAGGACATTCCCAACGGGTGCTCGGTCTTCTTGAACATTGGCACCACGACCGAAGCTGTGGCGCGTGCATTGATGAGCCACCGTGATATCATGGTGCTGACCAATAATATGAATGTTGCCAATATTCTGGTCGATAACCCGAATTGCGAGATCATCCTTGTCGGCGGGCTGCTGCGGCGGTCGGATGGCGGGCTGGTCGGAACGGTGACAACGCAGGCCATCGCGCAATTCAAGTTTGATCTTGCGGTCATCAGCTGCTCGGCGCTGGATGAAGACGGGGACATGCTGGATTTTGACATTCAGGAAGTGGGTGTCAGCCAGACCATCCTGAAACAGGCGCGGCGCAGCTTTCTTGTTGCAGACAGATCCAAGTTTCAGCGCCGCGCGCCTGCGCGTATCGGATCGCTGGCGCAGTTGGACAGCTTTTATACGGACATCGCCCCGCCCGCCCCTGTTCTGGCGGCATGCCATGGGTGGGGCACGCAGGTTCAGCTTGGCACCCCAAAGGCCGGTTCAGACTAGGCTTGCCGCTACGGATGATGCGCGTCGATATCCATCCAGACAAGCCGGTGTCGCGTTGGCGGATTGTCCGGTTGACCCAGAAGCGCGGCGCCTGGCGCATCCGGCAAGGGCCAGAACACGCCTGAATCGGTAACTGACACGCCCCGCGCGGGCAGGATATAGCTGACACGCAGGTTCCCCGGCCCCGGAACCTGCGGCCAGTGGACAGTGTCATGGGCATGCGGTCCACTATGCTGGCTGCCAACACCATTTCGGGCGGCGTGCACCGCGCCATCACTGGCCGGTTGTGGGTCCTGAATGGCGGGGTGGGCCAACAGATTGCGCATCGCATCATGCATCCCGTCACCATCAAACGGGTCCAGATTGCTGCCGCCCATCAGCACGAACGGGGCGTCAGGCGGCAACATGGCCAAGGCCCCATTCAGGAAATACGACCAGAACGCGGTTTCATCATGGTTGCGGTGCAGGTTGCGGTCATTTTGCCCGCCAAAAACCGGCGGCCCCGCCTGATAGACCAGAAGATGCAGCCGCCCATCATCCGGCAACGCCAGCGCCACATCCCAATGCCCGGTGCTGGACAGTCGCTGCAACGCATCGCGGGCGGGGTCCGGCATGGACCCTTCAGGGCGATACGGGCTAAGGTTGCCGGGCAGATCACGCCACAGGAAATCGCTGAAATCGCGCGAATGCTCTGGCAGGATTGGATAGCGCGACAGAACGGCCAGCGCTTTCTGGCCGCTGAAGTCGCCATATCCTTGGGTATCATCCGGCCCGGCTGTGCGACCATCCCCCGTCATGTCCAGCCCCGTGCGCAAACCGGCATTCGAGGCAAAGGCGAAGGTATACGCCATCTCATGGCCATGGTCTGCGATCAGGTCACGAAACGCCTGCAAGGTGACATTGCCATGATCATGATCAACGCCCGACAGAACCAGCACATCGGGCGCAACATGTGCGATAAGCTGCGCCTTGGCAACAGGGGCGGGGTCACGGCCCAGAATGTCACGCAAGGCAAGTCCGGGGCCACGGCCACCCAGATCAACCCGCCAGAAGGCCAGCCGCAGATCTGCGGTCAGGCGTGGCGTCTGCGCGGCGACAGCACCGGCCAGAAATATCAGGAATAGGCAGACCGCGCTGGCAAGGGCACCGACGATTCCGCATCCGCTATGCGCCGGCGTTGGGCGCGGATAAGCTGCGCAACGCGGTACATTGCAACCCCGCGCATCACCAGACTGACCGGCACAAAAGCCCATAATGCAACACCCCAAACCAGTGACAGCGGCGTTTCAAGGGTCAAGGGCTGCACCAGCAGGCTGGAAATATGCAGCAAGACCGGCAATGAGAATGGCAGGATAATCCCTACCAAAATGTTAACCTGCCCCTCACGCTCCAGCCGGTGGACAACGTCAATGCCTTTGGTCGGGTCGAAATTGGGCAAATTGACCCAGACATTCAGAACCGAACTACGGTTGGGCCAGTAGCGCAGATAGACCGCCGCCAAAAACCCCAGCAGCCCAAGCTGGGCCAGCACAAACGCGACAGAGGCCGCAGCCTGCACATTTGCTTCATGTTCCAGTGTCAGCCCCCCGGGCAGGGCCGCACGCAGCATGCGAACCGGGCTGAAGTTAAAATCAAGCGCGGCGCCCAGCCACATGGCAATCTGCGGCACATGCTGGCCATCATGCAAACTGACAGCGCGCTGCATCAGCGTCAGGGCCAGAACAATTGCGAATAACAACGCGAACCGGCCCCGATTATAAGGTTTCGCATCGCGAAATTCGATCAGGCCGGGATGGCGCGCGGTATATTCGACAACAACCACAACCCCCGCAATCAGCGCAATCAGCGTCAGACCTTGTGAAATATCCGGCGAGATTCCGGGCAATAGCAGCGCGGGCACCAGAATAAGAACAACTACCGAAAACCCGCGCAAGAATGCGCTTGCCACCTGGGACATGGACGACCTGCTACCTTGCCTTTTGCCGCGCCTTCCCGACGAAGCGGAACGCGTTTTACCGACAGAACGCGAAATTTCCAGAGTATCCGGAAGCGCCCGCCTTATTTTTGCCACAAAGTTGCCCATTTACCGCCATCCTAGCAAGTCCCTTTTCAATATCGCGCAGGGCTGTGGCTATTTCACGGTCGAACTGTCACGACTTTGCATCAAATTTGTGGAAAAAAAGCGGCACCCGCGGGGGGTGCCGTCTGGAAAAAGCCATATTTCAACGCTTCTAGGGCAATCAGACCCAAGGACGCGCCTGACTTGCCTGCGCTTCAAAGCTGTCAATTGCAGATACTTTTTCAAGGGTCAGGCCAATATCATCCAGACCATTCAGCAGACAATGCTTCTTGAACGGGTCAATTTCAAAATGAAATTGCTGTCCGTCGGCACTTGTCACTGTCTGTGATTCCAGATCGATAGCAATGCGCGCATTCTCGCCTTTGCGGGCATCATCCATCAGAACGTCAATCTGCTCTTGTGGCAGAACGATAGGCAAAATGCCGTTCTTGAAGCAGTTATTGTAAAAGATATCCGCAAAGCTTGTGGAAATCACGCTGCGAATGCCGAAATCCAGCAACGCCCATGGCGCATGTTCGCGCGATGATCCACAGCCGAAATTGTCGCCTGCAACCAGAATTTGCGCCTGCCGATAGGCGGGCTGGTTCAGCACAAAATCCGGAATTTCATTTCCATCATCATCAAAGCGCATTTCATCAAACAGGTTCTTGCCCAGACCGGACCGCTGGATTGTTTTCAGAAACTGCTTGGGGATAATCATGTCCGTATCGATATTGACCAGCGGCATGGGCGCGGCAACACTGGAAAGTGTGGTGAATTTGTCCATCGACGTCTACCTTTCATTCATATGCGCAGGGCGCAGCATCAGTGTTACCCGGTCAGAACCGGTTCGCCCGTCAGTTCGCGCACATCCGTCAGGCGCCCCGTGATTGCCGCAGCCGCAGCCATACCGGGTGACATCAGATGTGTGCGGCCACCGCGACCCTGACGCCCCTCAAAGTTGCGGTTTGACGTTGCCGCGCAGCGCTCGCCGGGGCTAAGCTGGTCGGGGTTCATCGCCAGACACATGGAACACCCCGCAAGGCGCCATTCAAACCCTGCATCGATGAAAATCTGCGCCAGCCCTTCTTCTTCGGCCTGCGCACGCACCAGCCCCGAACCGGGCACAACCATGGCCCGCAGACCCGGCTTGATTTTCTTGCCTTTCAGAATTGCGGCGGCTGCGCGCAAATCCTCAATGCGGCCATTGGTGCATGACCCGATGAAAACCGTATCAATTTCAATGTCGGTCAGCTTCTGGCCGGGCTTCAGGCCCATGTAATCCAGTGCACGGTGCACGGCATCCACCTTGCCCCCGCTGAAATCTTCAGGCGCGGGAACGCTTGCGGTGATGGGCAGCACGTCTTCGGGGCTGGTGCCCCATGTCACGACGGGCGCAATATCTTCGCCCTTCAGGGTGATAACCTTGTCCCACGGCGCATCATCATCGGATTTCAGCGTTTTCCACCATGCAAGCGCGGCATCCCATTGCGCGCCTTTGGGGGCATGCGGGCGGCCTTTGACATACGCGAACGTCGTTTCATCCGGCGCAATCAGACCGGCACGCGCACCGCCTTCGATGGCCATGTTGCACACGGTCATGCGCCCTTCCATCGACAATTCGCGAATGGCCTGCCCGCAATATTCAATCACATAGCCGGTGCCGCCAGCCGTGCCCGTCACACCAATGACAGACAGGGTAATATCCTTGGCCGTCACGCCGGGGCGCAGTGATCCGGTGATTTCCACCTTCATGTTCTTGGACTTTTGCTGGATCAGCGTTTGCGTGGCCAGCACATGTTCCACTTCTGACGTGCCAATGCCATGCGCCAGCGCCCCGAATGCGCCATGCGTGGCCGTGTGGCTGTCGCCGCAAACAACGGTCATGCCCGGCAGTGTCCAGCCCTGTTCGGGACCAACGATGTGCACGATACCTTGGCGAATATCGTTCACCGGATAGTAATTCACGCCGAATTCGCGCGCATTCTTGTCCAATGCATCCACCTGAATGCGGGATTCGGGGTTTTCAATCCCGTTTTCGCGATCGGGCGTTGTGGGCACGTTATGGTCTGGCACAGCAATGGTTTTTTCCGGTGCGCGCACAGTGCGGCCCGTCATGCGCAGCCCCTCAAAGGCTTGCGGGCTGGTCACTTCATGAACCAGATGACGGTCGATATACAGCAGGCAGGTGCCGTCCTTGTCCTGATGGACAACATGGGCGTCCCAGATTTTATCATACAGAGTTTTGGCTACAGTCATGGCGATCTCTCTTGCGATCAGAGGAATTGGCGGTGCTGAAAGGGCAGCCCAAAGGCTGGCGCGGGCAGATCAGCGCAGTCGTGCCAGCACAGACCGGTTTTCACGCTGAAAGCGTTGCGGCAGGCGCGCATGGTCTGTCATGTCGAAATAACGTTTCATGGCCGCTGTCATACGCCCGAATCAAACCGTAAGCAACGCTTCACACTGGGTCCTTCATGCAATTTCTACGCAAAAAGTGACCACAACGCCGCAATGGGGCCATCTGCATGATTGAGAAACCACCAGCATGGTGTTAAATTGAGGGCGTCAACTATTTACACATCAGGAGGACAGTTCTCTGTCTACCACAGAACCTACCGCACTTGCGGCCCGCACGGCACCCTCGGCACCTGCCACCCTAAGCAGTGATGCGCTTCTGGATCTGGTTCTGACCTCGCTTGACGATGATAAAGCCGAAGACATTGTAACCATCGACCTGCGGTCGAAATCTGCCATGGCCGATCACATGGTCGTGGCTTCCGGTCGTTCGACGCGACAAGTCGCCGCCATGGCACAGAAACTGATGGACCGGTTGAAAGAAACCTACCGCCTGACAGCCCGGATCGAGGGCAAGGAAACAGGCGACTGGGTGTTGATCGACACCGGCGATGTTGTAGTCCATATTTTCCGCCCTGAAGTGCGGGAATTTTATCAGCTTGAAAAGATGTGGCAGGATGCAGGCCGAGTGCCTGCCACCTGATGCGACTGCATGTCTGCGCCATAGGGCGCATACGCAAAGGGCCGGAACGCGCATTGATAGATGACTATCTTGCGCGTTTCGACAAGGCAGGGCGCGCGCTGTCGCTTGGTCCGTGTCTGGAACACGAACTGGACGACCGCAAGGCCACGACACCTGCCGCGCAGGCCAAATTGCTGGAAAAATCCATTCCCGATGGTGCAGAACTCATTGCCCTTGATGAACGCGGGCAGGTCATGTCGTCGCGCGAATTTGCGCAGCATATCGCCACAAGGCGCGATGCTGGCATAAGTGACATGGCCTTCGTGATCGGGGGTGCTGACGGGCTGGACCCCGATTTACGGGATCGCGCGCATAAGCTGGTGTCGTTCGGGGCCATGGTCTGGCCCCATATGCTGGCGCGTGTGATGTTGTCCGAACAGCTTTACCGCGCCGCGACCATTCTGGCGGGCAGCCCCTATCATCGGGACTGAAACTGCCCCATATGCATCTTTTACGGCGGCGACCTACCACGCATTCGCGCTGCGGTTTCCAAGCTTCTCGACAAGATAATCAATCAACGCGCGCACTTTGGGTTGCGTGTAGCGTCCGGCCGGAAATACGGCATGCATCGCCTGAACATCGCGCGGCAGGTCGGGGATCACATCTTCCACAAGGCCGCTTTTCATGGACTGCGAAAACAGGAAGCTGGGCAAATAGGCTATTCCAAGCCCGTTTATGGCGGCATTCAGCAGGGACTGCCCGTCATTGACGGAAAACCATGTCGCCGAACGCACCTGACGCACCTCACCGGAAGGGGCGGTAATACGCCAGACCGATGTTGCCGCATTGTGGGAATAATACAGCAACCGATGATCATTCAAATCATCAATCCGCGCAGGTCGGCCATGTTCGGCCAGATACGCAGGCGACGCGATAAGACGCTGGGTTGTTTCGCAAATCTTGCGCGCACGTAGGCTGCTGTCATCCATATCACCCATGCGAATGGCCAGATCAAACCCTTCCGAGATCAACTCGACATAGCGGTTTTTCAGAACCATGTTCACGGACACATCCGGGTAACGTTCCAGAAACTCCCCCAATAGCGGGGACACATGCGCGGCGCCAAAATCCGTGGGAACCGCAATGCGCAAAATCCCTGACGGGGCCGACTGCATCGCCGTAACCAGATTGTCGGCCTCGCCCGCGTCATTCAGCACCCGCCGCGCGCGGTCGTAATAGGCAAGGCCAATGTCTGTGGGGCTTACCCTGCGTGTCGTGCGGTTCAGCAGGCGCGCGCCAAGGCGGGTTTCCAGCGCCGATACATGCTTGGATACCGCCGATTTCGATATGCCCATCTTGCGCGCCGCATCCGTGAACCCGCCTTGGTCCACTACCGTCGCAAAGGCTTCCATCTCGGTCAGTCTGTCCATCATTACGCCCCGGATTACCAGTTTTACCGTGCCACCATCGCCGCCAATTCGGGCAAGAATGGGGTCACCGCGGGACATAACCGCGACAATGGGCAATTTTCCGTTGCATTTATCCGGCTGCGGCAACAGCGCAAGGCCCGCGCGCGCAAAAAGGGGGGGGCGCATGTGGCCTAGCCGGGCGCAATCAGCGACCGGCGTGGGTGGGTGGGCGGGGCCATATGCGCCCCCCCTTTTTATTCCGCGCCGTCCAGTGCTTTCAACAGGCTGGCATGATGCCCGGCGCCCAGAATCCACCCTTCTTCACGCAACACCGCAGCTGCGGCAGGGGGCACCATCAGCGATGACATATCGGACCTGTGCAGCGCACGCGCCAGCAAATCCACCTGTGCCGCATCCTTGCAGGCATACCCTTGTGCCTTGCGCACGGCCGCATCAATCAACGACAGATAGGTTTCCACAACCACCACCGGCGCATCCGCAGGCTGCATCGGCCAGACTGACAGCGCTGCGCCATACTCCACGCGCAACGCTTCCAGATGCGCAATCCCCAACAGGCTTTGCGACCCAACCGAACCGGTGGTATAAAGCTTCCACATAGGGTGTGCACCCGAACACAGCGCTTCGGTTTCGCGCAATTCCGCCAGCCCGTGACCATGCCGCGCCAAACCTTTTTCCGGCAGCTCCGGCAACACGCGCCCCGTTGGCCGCCCCCAGAACGGGCCGACGCCCGGAAATTCACGGTTGATCGCGGCTGCAACCTCAAAGCGGTTGTTGCGATTGCGCGCGTCATCCGTAATGTGCCGCGCCAGCCAGTCCCAGACCGCAAGCGCGCTGGCCTGCCCTGTCAGATGCTGCGCAAAACCGCGCGGAAACCCGAAACCTATGTCAAACGCGATCAGAACACGCTGGCCAGCACCAATTCCGGCATCAATGCGCGCGCGCAGCACGTCCATGGCCTGAACCCGTGTGGCAAGATTTTCAGGTGCACACGCACCCGCGCCCGCACTGCCGATCCAGATGGAATCCGCGCCGCGTTTGGGGGTTGAATTGGCCGACCAGTCAACCACCACAACCCGGTCGAAATGCTGCGTCCCTTCTGCTGGTGCGCCCCCCCTCATCGCAGCGCTGCCAACTGGCCTGCGGTGATCAGGTCTTTCGGGGTGTTGATGTTGAAAAACGGGTCAAACGGGGCGGTGTCAAATTCCGCAACCCCGCCATCATGGCGGTCAACCCAAATCGACACCTTTCGCGTTCCGCCCCTCAATGCCGCCCGCAGATCATCGCGCAGGGCGACGGGCCACAAACCGAATGTGGGGTGGCGCTGCAACACACCATTTTGCCGCGTTGCGGCCACCGCCACGCCTGATCTGCCTGCCGCATCTTGCAGCCGGCCCACCAGATCGCGCGGAAAAAACGGCGTGTCGGCCGCAACTGTCACAATTTGCGCCGCCCCCGCCTGCGCGCCCCAGTCCATCCCCGCCAGAATGCCCGCCAGCGGGCCGGGAAAATCCGGCAGCGAATCTGCCAGAACCCGCAGGCCAAGCATGTCAAAACGCGCCGGATCGCCATTCGCATTCAGCGCCACACCTGCCACCTGCGGCGTCAGGCGGTCCAGCACATGTGCAAACAGGGACTGGCCTGCAAGGGTGCGAAACCCTTTGTCGCCGCCGCCCATACGCGTGGCCTGCCCGCCTGCCAGCACAACACCCAAAATCATGATCCGCGGTCCCTTTGTTCGGCGCACCTTTGCGGGCTGTGCCGCAGATGCAGACTGGCCCTTATGACGGCGTCAGTGTACATGCGATATAACACGGCTTGCACGGAAGGGCAGACAGATGCTCGGCTATATTTCTGCACAGGGGCGCGGCAATGCCGACAGGCTGCTGGCTGAACTGGCCCATCGGCTTATGGCGGCCGACTGGCCATTGGCCGGTGTGGTCCAGATCAACCGCGAAACCACGCAGGGCCGCCCGTGCGATATGGATTTGCAGGTCATTGGCCAGTCACGCCACATACGCATCAGCCACAATCTTGGCCCTCATGCCAGCGGGTGCCGGCTGGACGCGCACGGGCTGGAAACGGCTGTCGGGCTGGTGGCCGCAACGCTTGACGCCAGACCTGCACTGCTGATCCTGAACAAATTCGGCAAGGCCGAAGCAGAAGGGCGCGGCTTTCGATCCGTGATCGGGCAGGCGCTGGCACAGGACATTCCTGTTCTGACAGCGGTGCGCCAACCCAATATGGATATGTTTCTTGCCTTTGCCGATGGCATGGCAGAAGCTTTGCCTGTTGATATCTGTGCGCTGCTTGATTGGTGCTGTGAACAAACGGGCCGGACTGTGCAAACTGTATCGCTTGAACGAACAATTCTGTGAAATTTCGTGCCGTTCACGAAAAGTTTGCACCGCTTTTGGCTGCTCTGACGCGATAGCTTGCCTATCTTGTTAACCAAGAACGAAGGGTAGAATCAGCCGTGCCACTGGATGACATGACATCAGAACCGAATCCGCAGGATATGGCACCCCATGACAGGGACGTGCCGGATACATTGCGCGGCAAAAAGATTGATTCATTGCCGCTGCGCGCCCCGCCGGACGGCCTGAGGGATGCATTCAAATTCGATGGTTGGCACCATGACGATGCGCCCGCGTATCAGCAAATGCTGGATGATCCCGATTTGTGGCGCTTTATGCCCGAGGAATATCCGGCACCCCTGTCACTTGAACTGGCGCAGGACCTGATTGCCCTGTCCCAACAGGCGGCACATCACAAGGTTCGGGCCGCATATTGGAACGACCAGCTTATCGGTCAGGTCCGGTTGCAATGGGCAAAGGGCGCCACGCCGCCTGCCTCCGGCGAAATCAGCTATTGGCTGGGGCGCGATTATTGGGGCAAGGGGCTGTCTGCGCCCATGGTGGGCGTGTTTGCCTATCGCTGCTTTGCAAAATTCCCTGCCCTTCAACAGATCGTGGCGCGCATTCACGTTGAAAATACGGCGTCGCTGCGATTGGTTCACAGGCTGGGGTTCCGCAAGATGCCGCAGGATCCGCAAACCCCCGCCGACTGGACGCGGTTTACACTCTATCGCGGAACCGGCCTTGACTGGTCTGAGGTACCCAACCCACCCGCCTGATCAAAATTCGATCTTATCAACTGTGCCCATCTTGCAACAGCATGCAAGCCTTCCCAAATAAGCTTCAAGGCCCGACATGGTGCCGCGCTGAATGTCAGGCGGTTCCCGTATTTCAGGGCGCTTATGAAGGAGAGTACAGATGAACCTGGAAAAATTTACCGAACGCGCCCGCGGTTTTCTGCAAGCGGCGCAAACCATAGCCCTGCGCGAAGATCACCAGCGCGTCGCGCCCGCACATTTGCTGAAAGCCCTGCTGGATGATGATCAGGGCATGGCCGCCAACCTGATTCAGCGCGCCGGTGGCGCCCCCGACCGCGTGATGCAGGCCAATGAGATTGCGCTGGCAAAAATCCCGAAAGTGTCCGGCGGCGACGGCCAGATCTACATTGACCCGCAAACCGCCAAGGTGCTGGATCAGGCAGACCAGATTTCCAAGAAAGCTGGCGACAGTTTTGTAACCGTTGAACGCATGCTGACCGCACTGGCATTGGTGAAATCCGATGCCAAGGATGCGCTGGACGCAGGTGCCGTGACCGCGCAAAAACTTAACAATGCCATCAACGACCTGCGCAAGGGGCGCACCGCTGACAGTGCGTCTGCCGAAGACAGCTTTGACGCGCTGAAGAAATACGCCCGCGATCTGACACAGGCCGCGCGTGACGGCAAGATTGACCCCATCATCGGGCGTGACGAAGAAATTCGCCGCTCCATGCAGGTTCTGTCGCGGCGCACCAAGAACAACCCCGTTCTGATCGGTGAACCCGGTGTCGGTAAAACCGCCATTGCCGAAGGGCTGGCGCTGCGCATCATCAATGGCGATGTTCCCGAATCCCTGCGCGACAAAAAGCTGATGGCGCTGGATATGGGCGCGCTGATCGCCGGTGCAAAATACCGTGGCGAATTTGAAGAGCGCCTGAAGGCAATTTTGTCGGAAATCACGGCAGCCAATGGCGAAATCATCCTGTTCATCGACGAAATGCACACCCTTGTCGGTGCTGGCAAATCCGAAGGGGCGATGGACGCCGCCAACCTTATCAAACCGGCGCTGGCGCGCGGTGAATTGCACTGCGTGGGCGCAACGACACTGGATGAATACCGCAAGCATGTCGAAAAGGACGCGGCCCTTGCGCGGCGCTTCCAGCCAATTCTGGTCGAAGAACCCACGGTCGAGGATACGATTTCCATCCTGCGCGGCATCAAGGAAAAATACGAACTGCACCATGGTGTGCGCATCTCGGACTCGGCGCTGGTGACAGCGGCCACGCTGTCGCATCGCTATATCACCGACCGCTTTTTGCCCGACAAGGCCATTGACCTGATGGACGAAGCCGCCAGCCGTCTGCGGATGGAGGTAGACAGCAAGCCCGAAGAACTGGACGCGCTGGACCGCGACATCTTGCAAAAACAGATCGAGTCCGAAGCGCTGCGCAAGGAAGATGACGCCGCATCCCGCGACCGGCTGGAAACACTGGAACGCGAATTGTCCGACCTGCAAGAACGCAGCGCCGAACTGACAGCCACATGGCAGGCGGAACGCGACAAACTGGAAGAAGCGCGCAAGATCAAGGAAGATCTGGACCGTGCGCGCATCGATCTGGAAACCGCAAAGCGCAGCGGTGACTTTGCCGCCGCCGGTCGGCTGCAATACGGCGAAATCCCCGAACTGGAACGCAAGCTGGCTGACGCAGAAGCCCGCGAGGCCCAGAAAATGGTCGCCGATGCCGTGCGCCCCGAACAGATTGCCGAAGTCGTGGAACGCTGGACAGGCATTCCCACATCCAAAATGCTGGAAGGCGAACGCGACAAACTGCTGCGCATGGAAGATGAATTGCACAAGCGCGTAATCGGCCAGAACACCGCCGTGCGCGCCGTGGCCAATGCCGTGCGCCGCGCGCGTGCCGGTCTGAACGACGAAAACCGCCCCCTTGGCAGTTTCCTGTTCCTTGGGCCAACCGGCGTGGGCAAAACCGAACTGACCAAAGCGGTGGCCGAATACCTGTTTGATGATGACAGCGCGATGGTGCGCATCGACATGTCGGAATTCATGGAAAAACACGCTGTAAGCCGTCTGATCGGGGCACCCCCCGGCTATGTCGGCTATGAAGAAGGTGGCGTCCTGACCGAAGCGGTGCGCCGCAGGCCCTATCAGGTTGTGCTGTTCGACGAGGTTGAGAAGGCACATCCCGAAGTGTTCAACGTGCTGTTGCAGGTGCTGGATGATGGGGTTCTGACCGACGGGCATGGCCGCACGGTGGATTTCAAGCAAACGCTGATCATCCTGACCTCGAACCTTGGCTCGCAAGCGCTGTCGCAGCTGCCCGAAGGCAGTGACGGTACACAGGCGCGCGAACAGGTGATGGACGCTGTGCGCGCCCATTTCCGCCCCGAATTCCTGAACCGGCTGGATGAAACCATCATCTTTGACCGGCTGGCGCGGGCAGATATGGATGCGATTGTCGACATCCAGATGGCACGTTTGCTCAAACGCCTGCTGGCCCGCAAGATCACGCTGGAACTGGATGACGGGGCACGCACTTGGCTGGCGGACAAGGGCTATGACCCTGTTTACGGCGCACGGCCCCTGAAACGGGTGATCCAGCGCTATTTGCAAGATCCGCTTGCCGAAATGCTGCTGGGCGGGACAGTTCTGGACGGCAGCACAGTCGAAGTGACATCAGGGCCGGACGGGCTGATCGTCAATGGCCAGTTGTCACGCGATGACAGCGCACCACGGGCGACGCTGGTGCATTAACTATTGCCGGGCTTCCAGTAACCGCCACAGACCCGCCTTGATGGCGGGTCTGTGTTTTGTGCGGCACCCATGCTTGGACAAAGCCCGCGCCATCGGTGGGCCGGGGTCTGCCGATCCGACATTCAAGGAATGCACTTTATGCAAGCTGCATACTCCCAAGATCATAGGCTTGGCGTGTCAGCAGAATAATCGGCAGGCCGCGGGACCGCCCACCGATGGCGCGGCGGCCCGCGGCCTTGATTCCGCGCCTTTGGGCGTCCCCTACAGGCCATCTCGACCACCGCTACCGTTTTCCGATATGCTGCGGCCATTCGCACATCCCGCCAGCAGATTGACATCTGCATCGCTACGGTTGACATAGGTGGTCAACTAATATTCCAGTTTGACCCCAAGACTGCGCCGCACGCCCGCAGAACTGCGGTCGAAATCAAGATGGGACATGACACATGACAACACCGCTTATTCTGTCCATCGGCGAAGCAATGGTCGAACTGTCGCAATCCGACCAGCCGGATAACTGGCGGCTTGGCATTGCGGGCGATACCTTGAACACAGCATGGTATCTGCGCCGCCTTCTGGGGGACAACTGGAAAGTCGGTTATCTGTCCCGCGTGGGGCAGGGCGATTTTTCACAACGCATGCTGGATTTTCTTGCCACGGAAGGCATTGACGCCACCCATGTCAGCCGCGATCCTGTGCGCGAAATCGGGCTGTATGCCATCAGCCTGAATAACGGTGAACGCAGCTTCAGCTACTGGCGCGACACATCCGCGGCCAAGGCGTTGGCCGATGATCCCGCCTTGCTGCATACTGCCCTTGCAGGGTGCAAAATCGCCTATCTGTCGGGCATTACAATCGCGATTCTGCCCGCACCGGCGCGCAGAACCCTGCTTGACGCGCTAAGTGTCGCGCGCGCGGCGGGCACGCAAGTGGTGTTTGACCCGAACCTGCGCACACGCCTGTGGGACAACGCCGCCGCCATGCGCGACGGTATCGAGGGCACCGCCGCCCTTGCCGATCTGGTCCTGCCCAGTTTTGACGACGAAGCCACCCATTTCGGCGATACCGACATGCAGGCCACGATCGCGCGCTACCTGTCGCTTGGGGCCGGTCATGTGGTGGTCAAGAACGGGGGCGGGCCTATGTGTTTTGGCGGCACTGACGGCCATGGTGACATCACCGGCCTGGCCCCGGAAACCCCTGTTGATACCACATCGGCCGGCGACAGTTTCAACGCGGGCTATCTGGCTGCCTGGCTGAACGGCGCAGATTGCAGCACCGCCATTCGTGCAGGCCATGCCCTTAGCCGCGAAGTTATCGGCCATCGGGGCGCTTTGGTGCCACAAGCGGTTGCCGCCATAACGGGCGCGCAAATGCCGCGTCCCTAACCGCAGGTTCAGAATTTTCACTGATTGGCAAAAACAAAAAACTCCCGCCCGAAAGGCAGGAGTTTTTTAATGGCGCGGTTGACGGGGCTCGAACCCGCGACCCCCGGCGTGACAGGCCGGTACTCTAACCAACTGAGCTACAACCGCGCTATGGCGTCCAATTATGCGAAGCGTCTGCCCGCGTCAAGCAGGTATCGGTAAAAAACGCCCGCTAACTGATGCCTTTTTGTTTCCGCAAATGCCGCATTGCCAAAGTGCCCAGAACGCCCAGATAAATCAAATCCGTTACAACCAGCGTGATCCATGTCCGCAAGAACAACAGGCCCACGAAAACGCTCATGCCGACCAGCACCCATATTGCGTATTCGCGTTTGATCCTGATCCCCTTCAGCGACGGTGTTGGCAGGCGCGACACCATCAACAAACCCACAACCGCCAGATAGAATGCTGTCAGCACCGGAAAACGCGACGGATCAACAAGGCCGGCAAGCCCTGCATAGACCGGCAACAACCCAAGCATTGCGCCTGCCGGTGCAGGCACGCCCACAAAATGGCGGTGCCCTGAGTCTTCGGGCGCGGTGCGGCTGATATTGAACCGCGCCAGCCGCAGACAGGCACACACCGCAAAAACCAGCACGAATACCCAGCCGAAACCCGCCATAGGCCCTGTCAGTGCATAGCCAAACACCAAAACACCGGGGGCCACCCCGAAGCTGACAAAATCGGAAAAGCTGTCCAGTTCCGCACCAAAGGACGTGGCCGCATTCAGCTTGCGGGCCAGCAACCCGTCCATGCCATCCAGTATGGCCGCCAGAATGATAAGCGCTGCCGCCAGTTCAAACCGGCCGTCAAACGTGTAGCGAATGGCACTTAAGCCCGCACACATGCCCATGATGGTCACAAGATTGGGTACAAGCTGCACGAAGGACAGGGTATCGCGGCGCGGTGTCATGTCAGCGTATCGCCGCCATGCGGCGCGGCTCGGTGCTGCTTAGATCGGCGATCACTGTTTCGGCAGAAATCATTGTCTGGCCAAGGGCAACCAGCGGTTCCACCCCGTCGGGCAAATACACATCAACGCGCGATCCGAACCGAATCATCCCGAAACGTGTGCCCGTGTCCAGCATCTGGCCTTCTTCAACTTCGCACAGAATGCGCCGCGCCACCAATCCGGCAATCTGGACCACGGCAATCTTGCGCCCGTCCGCCATTTCCAGTGCCATGGAATTACGCTCATTATCAACCGATGCCTTGTCCAGTGACGCATTCAGGAATTTGCCGGGCCGGTAGGCAATCTTGTCCACCCGCCCCGCGATGGGCGCGCGGTTCACATGGCAGTTAAACACATTCATGAACACCGAAACGCGCGTCAGGGGTTGGTCGCCCATCTCCAGCTCGGCGGGCGGCACAGCGGGTTCAATCAGCGAGATCACCCCGTCGGCAGGGCTGACCAGCAGCCCTTCGCGCACAGGGGTCTGTCGGTCAGGGTCACGGAAGAAATAGTAGCACCACACCGTCAGGCCGACACCAACCCATCCCAGCGGTTGCCAGATCAGGAACAAAACCAGCGTGACCGCCGCAAATACGGGGATGAACTTGTATCCCTCCTTGTGAATCGGCTTTACCACGGTCGAAAGCATGTCAGCGGCCATTCGGCCCTCCTGTATGTCAGATGGGGTCTATATCACCCTCGGCACGCCTCGCATGGAAGGAAGCTGCGAACCTGTCAAGACTACCTTGCACGATAGCGTCCCGCAGCCCCTGCATCAACCGCTGGTAATAGGCCAGATTATGCCATGTCAGCAGCATCGACCCGATGATTTCATCGGCCTTGATGACATGATGCAAATAGGCACGGCTGTAGTTGCGGCAGGCGGGACAGGTGCAGCCCTCTTCCAGCGGGCGGGGGTCATCGCGGTGTCGCGCATTGCGCAGGTTCACAGGCCCGCGCGCGGTCCAGCCCTGCCCCGTGCGCCCCGAACGCGATGGCAGAACGCAGTCGAACATATCGACACCGCGCTGGACCGCGCCCACAATATCATCCGGCTTGCCCACCCCCATCAGGTAGCGCGGCTTGTCATCCGGCAGTTGTGGGGGGGCATAATCCAGCACCTCAAACATCACCTCCTGCCCCTCGCCCACAGCCAGCCCGCCAATGGCGTAGCCGTCAAATCCGATCCCGCGCAGTTTCTCGGCGCTTTCGGCGCGCTGGTCACGGTAAACCGACCCTTGCTGAATACCAAACAGCGCGTGTCCCGGCCTGTACCCAAACGCCGCGCGCGACCGCGCGGCCCAGCGCATGGATAGTTCCATAGACGCGCGCGCCACCTTTTCATCTGCGGGAAAGGGGGTGCATTCATCGAATGACATCACAATGTCAGAGCCCAGCAAGCGCTGGATTTCCATCGAGCGTTCGGGGCTAAGCATGTGGCGCGACCCGTCAATATGGCTGGCAAAACGCACGCCTTCCTCCGACATCTTGCGCAGGCTGGCCAGCGACATAACCTGAAACCCGCCCGAATCCGTCAATATGGGCCGGTTCCAGTTCATGAACTTGTGCAAACCGCCCAAATCCGCAATGCGTTCGGCAGTGGGGCGCAGCATCAAATGATAGGTATTGCCAAGCAAGATATCCGCACCCGTTTCACGCACCGATTCCGGCATCATCGCCTTGACGGTTGCCGCCGTGCCTACCGGCATGAAGGCAGGTGTGCGAATGTCGCCGCGTGGCGTGTGAATGGTGCCGCTGCGGGCGCGGCCATCGCGCGCGGATATATCGAAACGGAATGTCATCTGTCTGGCCTCTTGCTCGGACATGCTCCTTTGCCGCAAATCCGGCCACTTGCCAAGGGGCCGCCCTGCCCCTTCATCTTGCAAAAAATACTCAAATCCGACGTCACGGCCGTGCCTTGCGCAAATAGACATAATACGCACCACTGCCCCCGTGGCGCAGATGCGCCTCGCGCAGCTCCTGCACCGCGCCTGCCAGCGGCGCCATGCGCAACCATTGTGGCACATCATGTTTCAACGCCCCGCGTCTGCGCGGGATCGGGCCGTCATCGGCAACAGTCTTGCCCTTGCCGGTAATCACCAGCACCAGCCGCAACCCCTGCGACTGGGCGCGCAGGATAAACCCGTTCAGCGCCGCATGCGCCTGCGCCAGTGTCATGCCGTGCAGGTCGATGCGTGCTTCGGGCTGCAACTTGCCCTTGGTCATGCGCTGGAATTTGCGCTTGTCCATGCTGACAGCCGCGCCCGCCAACGCATCTGATAACGGGGGCGCAATGTCGTGCATAACTGCCGCACCAGGGGGCGTGGGGCGCAGAATGGTCCCTCCCTGATGGCGCGGCGCTTTTTTTGGCTTTTTTTCGGGCGCGGGTGTGAACACCTGTTGCGCCACATCCGGCATCTCGAACGCTTTTGCCAGATCGGACTTCAAAGGCCGCGCGCTTTTCGCGACGCGGCCCCAAAGTTCAAGATCGTCGGGATGCAACCTGCGGGATTTGCGGGTCATCCCCTGCCTCCGAATGTCACTCGCCGGTGGCGACCAGTTTCCAGTTCGGGCTGTCTGCCGTCATGTCGCGGGCAAATGTCCAGACATCGCGCTGGCGCTTGATCTCGTTCGGGTCACCTTCGACAATCTCGCCGCTGTCAACCTTGCGCACCACAGATGTCAATTCACCCAGAAACTTGATCGTGATCTCGCCCTCGTTGGTGTCGTCGTCAAATGTGGCACCCACAAGATCCAGTTCGCGCAGCCCCACGAAAGAAGCATCCACGCGCACGCCCTGCTGTTCACGCAACTGCACAACTTCGTCAAAACTGTTGAACACATCACGCGACAGGAACGGCAGGATTGAATCCATGTCCGAGGATTCGAACGCCATAAGAATCATCTCATATGCGCCACGGGCCCCCTGAAGGAAATCACCCACACCGAAATCAGGATCAACCGCCTTCATCCGCGCAAGCGCTTTGGCCATGTCGGACCCTTCGGGCACATGGTCGGTAATATCGGTGTCGGGGCCACCGTCAATCACCTCAAATCGTGGTTTTGACAGCGGTTCCGACGTGCCGTCACCGCGTTGAACGGGTTTGGATTCAAATCCGTCGCGTGTTCCAAGAACAGCGCGCAAACGCAAAATAAGAAAGACAGCAATGCCTGCAAGAATAAGAAGCTGGATCACGGCGGGTTCCATTGTTACCTCGGCCAGGGGTTGGTATGGCGGTTCAAGTGCTTATGTAAGGCGCGATGACGGTCAAGTCTACCTTCCAAAGTAACATCATTTCAGACGAGAGGCCGAAAGATGTGGATTCTGTTAGCCATACTGGCCATTCCGGTCGTTGAAATCGCACTTTTCGTTCAATTCGGTAGCGAAATCGGCGTCATTGGAACGCTGGCTTGGGTTTTCCTAAGCGGCGCGCTGGGTCTGGTGCTTATGCGTCTGGAACCCTACCGCAATGCCGAAAGCGTGCGCGCGGCCCTTGCGCGCGATGCAAGCCCCGCAAGCCCCATGGCACATTCGGCCCTGCGCATGATTGGCGCGTTGCTGGTGCTGCTGCCTGGGTTTTTCACCGATGCCCTTGGGCTGTTGCTGCTGTTGCCGCCTGTGCGCGCCTTGATCCTGTCGCGTCTGGTCCTGAACGCACGCGCCGCACATTCGGCCCGCCCCGCACGCGATGATGTGATTGACGGCGACTATGTCCGCCAGCCGGATACACCACAAAACACACACCACCTGCCACCAAACCAAAAGCGGGATTGAGCCACCCGCGCCCCCCTGCTACAAGCGCGCCGAAGAATAATTGTCCATCAACAGGAGCCTGGTACACATGGCAGAAGAAACCAACGGCGCACAGCCAGCCGAAACCCCGAAAGTGAACATGCGCGTTCTGGCGCAATTCGTGCGCGACCTGTCATTCGAAAATGTCGCTGCGCAGAAAAAACTGCAAGGTAGCAATGTCCAGCCCGATATTCAGGTGCAGGTCAGCCTTGATGCGAACAAGCGCGACGTGGAAAACCAGTATGAAGTCGCCACCAAGTTCAAGATCACATCCAAGAACAAGGAAGATGATCAGGCGCTGTTCATTGTGGAACTGGACTATGTCGGTGTTTTCCTGATTGAAAACGTGCCCGCCGAACAGTTGCACCCGTTTTTGCTGATCGAATGCCCGCGCATGATTTTCCCCTTCGCACGCCGCATCATTTCCGATGTCACGCGCGATGGCGGGTTCCCACCGCTGAATCTGGACACGGTGGATTTTCTGGCGCTGTACAAGCAGGAAATCCAGCGTCAGGCCGCATTGCGCGCCCAACAAGGCGAAGCACCGGTCGCCAACTAAGGCACCGCTTGCCCCCAAGACATACCCCCGCGCAGGCCGCGGGGGTTTTTCCATTTTCGCCCTGTCCCGCTTGCAGCACGGCCCGTCCTTGCGCTAGGGAAGGCAAACCCCCCATTTCACACGAAGGAAAGCACATGGCGTCCTATCAATATGTCTACCACATGGATGGTGTGTCCAAAACCTATCCCGGCGGCAAGAAATGCTTTGAAAATATTCGCCTGTCCTTTTTGCCGGGCGTGAAAATCGGGGTTGTGGGCGTCAATGGCGCGGGGAAATCCACGTTGCTGCGCATTATGGCAGGCACCGACAAGGATTTCACCGGCGAGGCATGGGCCGCCAAAGGGGCCAAAGTGGGCTACCTGCCGCAGGAACCCGACCTTGACCCCACACTGGACGTGCGCGGCAATGTCATGCTGGGCGTGGCCGAAAAACAGGCCAAGCTGGACCGCTATAACGAACTGGCCATGAACTATTCGGACGAGACCGCCGATGAAATGGCCGCGCTACAAGACCAGATCGACGCGGAAAACCTGTGGGATCTGGACAGCCAGATCGATGTCGCCATGGAGGCACTGCGCTGCCCGCCCGATACGGCATCCGTCGAAACCCTGTCAGGTGGTGAAAAACGCCGCGTGGCGCTGTGCAAGCTGCTGTTGGAAGCGCCCGACATGCTGCTGCTGGACGAACCGACCAACCACCTTGACGCCGAAACCATCGCATGGCTGCAAAAACACCTGATCGAATACAAGGGCACCATCCTGATTGTCACCCATGACCGCTACTTTCTGGATGACATCACCAGCTGGATTCTGGAACTCGACCGCGGGCGCGGCATTCCCTATGAAGGGAATTATTCCGCATGGCTGGAACAAAAGGCCAAACGCCTGGCCCAGGAATCCCGCGAGGACAAGTCGCGCCAGAAATCGCTGGAACGCGAGCTGGAATGGATCAGGGCAGGCGCGAAAGCACGGCAGACCAAATCCAAGGCACGGATTGCCGCCTATGAGGAAAAAGCAGGCCAGTCCGAACGCGAAAAGATCGGCCGCGCGCAGATCATCATTCCCAATGGTCCCCGCCTTGGTGGCAAGGTGATCGAGATCGAGAACCTGAAAAAGGGCTATGGCGACCGCCTGCTGATCGAAGACCTGTCCTTCGCGCTGCCACCGGGCGGTATTGTCGGTGTGATCGGCCCCAACGGCGCGGGCAAATCCACGCTGTTTCGCATGCTGACCGGACAGGAACAGCCCGACGCGGGCAGCATCGAATTCGGCGACACGGTGCAGCTGTCCTATGTCGACCAGTCGCGCGATGCGCTGGATGCGAACAAAACCGTGTGGGAAGAAATCAGCGACGGGCTGGACATCATCCAGCTTGGCGATGCCGAGGTGAACTCCCGCGCCTATGTGGGCGCGTTCAACTTCAAAGGGGGCGACCAACAAAAGAAAGTGGGCCTGCTTTCAGGGGGTGAACGCAACCGCGTGCATATGGCCAAACTGCTGCGCGCAGGCGGCAATGTGCTGCTGCTGGATGAACCGACCAACGATCTGGACGTGGAAACCCTGCAAGCACTGGAAGCGGCGCTGGAAGATTTCGCAGGCTGCGCCGTGGTCATTTCCCACGACCGCTTCTTCCTTGACCGGTTGTGCACGCACATACTAGCGTTCGAAGGCGAGGCGCATGTCGAATGGTTCGAGGGCAACTTCGCGGCCTATGAGGACGACAAGAAACGGCGTCTGGGACCGGACGCGCTGGAACCGAAGCGGGTGAAGTATAAGAAGTTTACGAGGTGAGGTATTGTTTTCAAGAAAGCCAAAATCAAAACGCCAAAGCAGCGGCCTCGAAAGAAACCAGCAGCATAAACTGGAGTTGATGAAATCATCACTTGTGGAGCTAAGGGCTAGTATTCTGGCGATCGAAAAAGGTAACAACCTTGCTTGCAGAACTGTCGCCAGCCTTCTTCAAAGAATACTTTTGGATGAACTTCCCGTTGCGACACAAGGCCGCAAGATAAAGATGTTAAGTCATCGACGAAGTAGCGATGGAACACCTGATCCGTTTCCGCTTACGGTCTTGGAGGTAACAGAGTATGGCACTCGGATTGTACCGACTGTTTTTAAAAATCACATTTTTAACATCCTAGACCTACAAAGGTGGAAGACGGAGAAGGTGATTTTTGGTAGTCAAGCATCGGCCCTTTACGGCTTGGACGTATCAAATATGTTAAAGGAGGACTTTTCACGAGAAAAGCTTCTTAGAGATATTCGCAACGAAATCGGGGCTCACGTTGATTCTGACATTTCAGCATTTTTTAAAATCGCTTTTCAAGATTATACTTTTGTGAATTTTCAGAAAATCCCGAAGTCAGCGGACACGAATTCGCTATTCAGAAGCCCACCGCACCGATGGAATTTCTTGTCAGCAACGATATCAGCTATCGCCGTTGAGTTTCTAAAATCAATTGATATCGTAGAAAAAAATAATGTCCTTCTCTTAATAAATCCTGCTGCACATTTTAGACAGTAAAAATTTATAAGTTCCGCCAGTATGTGCGCAATTAAATTGTGACAGAATCTATATCGCACAAAGAATCTGGATCGAAGCGCCCGCAAGACCTCTCTGCCCTCGACTTCACCCAGTTCAAGCCGCTGCGCAAACCCGCGCAGCAGCCAGCCAAACCCTGATCACCGCCGCCGTTGTTCGGTTTCTGCCACCACATCGAACAACCGCGCCGATAACTGCCCGCCAAAGCGCATATTGCCCAGAATAACGGTGGTTTCCGCGCCGGTGTCATCGCGGATGACCCATTGGCGCAATTCCGTGGGGTTGGCAGAAAAATTCAGGCGGATGGACCCGTATTGCGGGTTGTCGGGGTCCTGGGCGACAACGGTTGTCACATCGCCGTCAACCGTGTGGCCCACGACCATGCGCGCGCGCTGGAAATCCACATTCTGTTCCAGAATGATGTTCAGGGGCGTCTGGCGCAACGGGTATTGGTTTGGCCCCTGATTGGACCGCCCGTCAAACACCGACACCTGACTGCCCCCCGCCATGACCAGCGCATCTTCGGGCGGGTCATATTCGAACCGCATGCGGCCGGGCCGGCGGATATACAGCCGCCCTGTCACCAGTGAATCGTCGGGGTTTATCTGGGTAAACTCCCCTTCGGCGGTGGTGAAACTGTTAAAATAGGCCGAGATTTCCGCAAGCGGAATAGCCTGGGCCATGGCTGGCCGGACCAGCGCAAGCGCTGGCAGGGACAGAAGAAGGGAACGGCGTGATATACTCATGTCATCCTAAATAATGCAGTATGCAATCGCGGCAAAGCCACGATCTGATCACGCCACCTGACAAGGCAGAGAGTTGCCGATAAGCTTGGCCGCCGCCGCACAGGGGGCATCAGCCCTGTTCGGGGATCAGGATCTCGCGTTTGCCAACGTGGTTTGCAGGGGTGACAAGCCCTTCATCTTCCATCTGCTCGACCAGACGCGCGGCCTTGTTATAGCCGATGCCCAGTTTGCGCTGAATGTAGCTGGTGGAACACTTGCGGTCCTGAATAACCACCTGCACCGCCTGATCATACAGCGCATCTTCGCCGGTGGTATTACCGCCAAGGCCAAGAACCGCATCAATATCAGCTTCCTTGTCGGATTCAGGCCCATCGACCACGCCGGATTTGTAGTCGGGCGGGCCAAATGATTTCAGGTGGTTGACGATCTCCTCAACCTCCTCATCGCTGACGAAGGGGCCGTGAATGCGGGTAATGCGCGAGCCGCCCGCCATATACAGCATGTCGCCCATACCCAGCAATTGCTCCGCCCCCTGTTCGCCCAGAATGGTGCGCGAATCGATCTTGCTGGTCACTTGAAACGAAATCCGCGTGGGGAAGTTTGCCTTGATGGTGCCGGTGATCACATCGACCGACGGGCGCTGCGTGGCCATGATCAGGTGAATACCCGATGCACGCGCCATCTGCGCAAGGCGCTGGATGCAGGCCTCGATTTCCTTGCCCGCGACCATCATCAGGTCTGCCATCTCGTCCACAACAACAACGATATAGGGCAATAATTCAGGCGCGAACTCTTCCGTCTCGAACACAGGGTCACCGGTGTCATCGTCAAACCCTGTCTGGATGGTGCGCTTGAACATCTCGCCGCGGGCAAGGGCTTCGCGCACGCGGCCATTGAACCCTTCGATATTGCGCACGCCCATCTTGGACATTTTGCGATAGCGCTCTTCCATCTCGCCCACGACCCATTTCAGCGCGACAACCGCCTTCTTGGGGTCGGTCACAACGGGCGATAACAGATGCGGAATGCCGTCATAGACGGACAGTTCCAGCATTTTGGGGTCAATCATGATCATGCGGCATTCATCCGGCGTCAGCCGGTACAGCAGCGACAGGATCATGGTGTTGATGGCCACCGATTTGCCCGAACCCGTGGTCCCCGCTATCAGCAAATGCGGCATCTTGGCCAGATTGGCGACGATGGGTTCGCCGTCAATCCCCTTGCCCAGCGCCAATGGCAGGCGCATCTGGGTGTCGCCAAAATCGCGCGCCGACAGGATTTCGCGCAAGACCACCTTTTCGCGGTGTGCATTGGGCAATTCAATCCCGATGATGGACCGCCCCGGAACGGTGGACACCCGCGCCGACAGCGCCGACATGGACCGCGCAATGTCATCGGCCAGACCGATGACACGGCTGGCTTTCAGCCCCGGCGCAGGTTCCAGTTCATATTGCGTCACAACAGGGCCGGGGCGCACGCTGACAATTTCACCACGCACGCCGTAATCATCCAGAACCGATTCCAGCATCCGCGCGTTTTCTTCCAGCGCTTCATCACTCAGGGAATAGCGCTGAACATTGCCGGGGCTTTCCAGAAGTGACAGCGGCGGCAGTTCATAGGTCACAGACTCGCTGGTATCGAAGGGGAATGTCGGTTCTGCCTCGGCGCGGGCCTGACGCGAGGTTTGCGGCTTGACCGGCGCAGTTGCCACGACACGGCGCTGCAAAACCTGACCGGGCCGCACAGTCATCGCGGGTTCCTGCGACATCGGTGCAGATGGTTGCGGGGTTGAATACTCATCCATCGGGGCGGGGGCGGGGGTGACCGGCTGGGCGGCCATCATCCAATCAGGCATAGGTACATTGCCCATCGCCGGTGCCGCCATCTGTGCCGTCAGCGTGGCAGAGGCCAATGGCGGTTGCGCAGGTGCGTGCTGCGGTGCCTGAACGTGATGGGGCGACCGCGCCGGGGCCTGAAGGGGCGGTTCTTGAACCATGCGCTGGCCTGCTGTCACAGGCGGCGGGCGCAGGTTGGGGTTGAACACCTGCACGGGTTTTGCATGTCTGCGATGGCGCACCGCATCGGCAATACGGCTGCTGATCCGGTCGGCAGCGGGCGCTTGCGCCGACATGGCCGCGCTATGGGGCTGCCGCTCAACCAATTCGGGTTCGGGCATGGGGGCAGGTTCCGCGCCGCGCATGCTTAGGGATTTCAGTTTGGACAGAATGCCACCGCGCGGCTCTTCTGCGGGTGGCGCGCTATAGTGTGCGCGCGGGTGCTGTGGCGCAGGTGGCGGCATATCGGCAACCAGCGGATCTATCAAAACGGCGTCTTCATGCTGATGCCAGTCATCATTGGAATATGCCGCTGGACGAATAACGGGCGCGTTGCGGCGCGTCAGAACCGGTTCATGCGCGGCATGCGCGCGGTGAACCACAGGTTCGCGGTCATGATAGGGGGCTTGCGCGGGTTGGGCGCGATATGCGCCCTGCTCGGCGCGCGCTTGCTGGTGGTCGTGCACTTTACGCGCCACGGCCCCGCTGGCCGCCCGCGCACCACGCAGCCCACCCGAGATACCGCCGCGCAGCAGCACCATTCCGCCGGCATAGGTCAGAATTACACCTGTCAGCAGGAAGCGCGCGAAGCTCAGCGCCTCGTGCTGGCTGACGCCCATCACGAACCCCCACACCATCAGGCAGGCAAACAACATCGACAGCGACATGAAGCCCACACCGGCTGCGGGTGACATGGGCAATGCATTGACCACCGCACCCAGAACCGTATCACCAAACACACCGCCCATGCCATACAGCATGTCCCAGCTTTCGGCAGGCACAAAACTGGCACACCAGATGGATGTCACTGCAATCGCCAGCGGCAGGAAAACGCCGCGCCCCAGAACCGCCTCATGGCCGCGCCCCAGCACCAGACGCAGGCCCCAGCCGCCCAGAAACAGAACAATCCCCCAGGACGCAATACCGGCAATAACCATAAGCGGCGACGCAATGGCCGCACCGATCCGCCCCAGCGAATTTTGCACAGGCGCATCACTTGTCACCATCCAGCCCGGATCGGCCGGCGAATATGACCCAAGCATCAGCGCAAAGACAAAAGCCAGCACCCCCAGCCCAAGACCAGCCAGTTCACGCCCGCGCTTTTGCAAAATCGCCTGCAACCTGCTGTCCAGAAGCGGATCGCGCTTGTCAATATTGTAAGATGCCATCTGACGCGCCCTTTGGGTTTAACTATACAAACAGGCGCGCAACCGGATCAGCGCGTCCTGCATTTCATCAATCAAATTCACCATCGCCACGCGGACGAACCCGTGACCGGGGTTAAACCCGTCCACTTCGCGTGACAGATAAGCACCGGGCAACACCCTGATGCCGGTTTGCGTCCACAGCTTCAGTGCGGCCGCTTCGCCATCATCCACCGGCAGCCACAGGAAAAACCCGCCCGATGGCCCCGCATATCCGGGCACATTGCCCATGATACGATCTGCCAGCGCATATTTCTGCTGATACAGCGCCCGCGACCGGTCCACATGCGCCTCATCCGCCCAAGCGGCGGCGGCAACATGTTGCAAGGGTTCGGGCAGTGGTGCACCGCTATAGGCGCGCAACTGCCGGATGCGGCGTATGCATTCCACGCCCCCCGCCACAAAACCCGACCGCAACCCCGGCAGGTTCGACCGTTTCGACAGCGAATGAAACGACAAGACACGTTCGCTGTCGGCACCCATTTCGGCGGCAATTTCCAGCACGCCGGGGGGCGGGGTGTCGCGGTAAATCTCGGAATAGCATTCATCGGCAAAAATGCGGAAATCGTGCTTTTCGGCCAGCGCGATCAGCGCGCGCCAATAGGCAGCATCCGCAACCGACCCCTGCGGATTGGCGGGCGAGCAGACATAGGCAATCGCAACGCGGTCCAGCACATCGGCGGGCAGGCTTGCGTAATCGGGCAAATGGCCGGTGGCTTCGGTTGCCGCAACAAAACGCGGCTCTGCGCCCACAGCAAGGGCTGCGACCGCATAAACCTGATAAAACGGATTGGGCGTCAGGATAACAGGGGTCTGCCCGTTCTTGCGTTCAGGGCACAGGGCAAGCGCCGCGTTAAACAACCCTTCGCGCGTGCCATTCAGAACCATCAGGTTTTCCGGCATCAAGGACACGCCGTAACGCCTTGAAATCCAGCCTTGAATTGCCTGCAACAGGGGGGGAATGCCCTCGTTTGCGGGATATTTTGCAAAACTGCCGATATTCGCATTCAACACATCCGCCAGAAAGGGCGGCATGTCGTGGCGCGGCTCGCCAATTGTCATGGCGACAGGGGCACCACCGGGCTGGTGATGATCCAAAAGCGCGCGCAGGCGCGGGAATGCGTATTCAGGCAGGTTCGAAAACCGCTCTGGGTATGCCATGGACTGCCTCGACTGCTCGGGGTCTTTTGCCCCATTATTGGGTGTAGGATAACGCGCAGGGGCCGCCCCGTCCAGAAAAACGACTGAAGTTTTGCCAATAACCCCGCGAAATTGTGGCATTTTCGTAGATAGCGCGAAGGCACCACCATATATGGCGGTAGCCTTGCGCACTACCCGCTATCGGTTGCGGTCCGGTTGGGGTGGTGAATGTCTACCGAACGGACAGCGCCGCTTCTGCCGCCGCCCCAAGGCGCAACAGGCGATCATCCGCCATGGGCGGACACATCAGGCTTATGCCAGCCGACGGCACCCCCGTGGGCAGGGTCAGTGCGCACAGCCCCAGCATATTGCCAATGCGGGTATTGCGCAGTGTCAGCAGGTTTTCAGTGGTGAAATAAGCATGATCATCCATCAGGCGCTGCGCATTGGGCGGCATATTGGGCGCGGTTGGCAGAAGCACTGCATCATATCCGGTAGTTTGCGCCAGATATGTCGCGCGGTGGCGCATTAACGCGTCCCATGCCGCTATATAGTCACTGGCCAGATGGTTCTGACCGGACCGGAAGCGTTCCAGAACCGGCGGAAACATAACTTCGGGCGCAGCTTCGATCTGGTCGCGCCAGACAGCGTAACATTCGGGCGTGTAAATTACGGCCGACAGCGCCAGCGCATCGCTGACACAGGGCAATGATGTGCGCGTGATCTGCGCGCCCGCCTTGGCCAGCGCATCAACCGCCGCTTCAAAGGCTTGCGCGGGCAGATCGCGAATTCCGTCGAATGGCGCACCATCCAGCACCAGAAACCGCCGCCCCGACACGCTGGCGCCGCGCAAATCGGGCGCGGGGCGGTGCTCCATCACGGAAAGAACCAGCGCGCAATCTTCGACACTGCGGACCAGCGGGCCGGCGGTGTCGAATTTTGGCGCAAGCGGCACCACACCTTGTAACGTCAGCCGCGCATGCGTGGTTTTCAGACCCACCAGATCATTCCACGCCGCTGGAATACGCACCGACCCGCCCGTGTCGGACCCGATAGCCACTGCCGCCAGCCCGAACGCCACCGACGCGGCCGCCCCGGACGAGCTGCCCCCCGGCACCGCGTCAGGGTCATTCACACAAGGCGGCGTGGCTGTCACCGGATTAAGCCCCAGACCGGAATAGGCAAATTCCGTCTGATGTGTCTTGCCCAGACAAATGGTCCCTGCGCGCGTCATGGTCTGCAACAGGCGGGCGTCATGATCGGGCACGCGGCCCTTCAGAACCGCTGACCCGCTTTCGGTGGCCACACCCGCGGTGTCGAACAGATCTTTCCACGACAGGGCCACGCCATCCAGCAGGTGACGGCGCAAACCGGCGCGGGCGCGGTCACGCGCGGCAATCGCTTCATCCAGCGCGCGGCTTTCGGTCAGGCGCGCGTAAATGCGCGACCCTGCGGAATGTGCCTTTATGGCCGCAAGATAGGCTTCGGTCAGGGCAAGCGGGCACAGATCCCCCGCATCAATGGCGCGTCCCTGATCTGCGGCGGTTCTGGTCAGCCAGTCTTCGGTCATGGTGCGGTGTCCTTGATTTTTGCGTGCCGCCGGGGGCTGTCTGCCCCCGGACCCCCAGAGAGTATTTTGCGCAAGATGAAATGGGAACCGCAAATTTGGCGCTTTGCCGCATGGACAAGTCTGTGCGCCATGCCATAACTGCACCATGACATATGATGCTGATATCTTAATCGTAGGCGGTGGGCTGAATGGCCCGTCACTGGCGCTGGCACTGGCACAGGGCGGTTTGCGGGTCACCGTAATTGACGCCCTGCCGCGCGACACGCGCGAAGGCGTGGAATTTGACGGGCGGGCCTATGCGCTGGCACTGGCATCCACACGTGTTCTGGACGGGATCGGCATTTGGGCGGATGTGGCAGGTGAAGCGCAGCCCATGTTGCAGATCAAGGCCAGCGACGGGCGTGCAGGCGAAGGGGCGGCACCGTTTTTCCTGCATTTCGACCATGCCGAGATTGAAGAAGGCCCCATGGGCCATATGCTGGAAGACCGCTATCTGCGCCGCGCGTTGCTGGCTGCGATGGATGACAACCCCAATATTACCCAGATCGAGGGGCGCCGCGTGATCGCGCAGGAGGTGGACGCCAATGGCGTAAGCGCCACCACCGATGACGGGCAGGTATTGCGCGCGCGTATTCTGGTGGGCTGTGACGGGCGCGACAGTGCCGTGGCGCAGCGCGCACGCATCAAACGCACCGGCTGGGAGTATGGGCAAACCGCGCTGGTCTGTGCAATTGCGCATGATCACCCGCATCACGGCTGTGCGCATCAGTTCTTCATGCCCGCAGGCCCGCTTGCCATTCTGCCCCTGCCCGGCAACCGGTCGTCTATTGTCTGGAGCGAACGCACAGACACCGCCGCTGAAATCCACGCCATGAATGATGCCGATTATCTGGAAGCCCTGCGCCCGCGCTTTGGCGATTTTCTGGGCGATATCGCGCTGGCGGGCAAGCGCTTTGCCTATCCGTTGCGCCTGACCATTGCCAACAGCTTTATCGGGCCGCGTCTGGCATTGGTGGGCGATGCCGCGCATGGCATGCACCCGATTGCAGGTCAGGGGTTCAATTTCGGCCTGCGCGATGTGGCAGCCCTGGCCGAGGTGCTGATACTGGCCGCACGGCGTGGCGAGGACATCGCAAGCCCGATCGTGCTGGAACGCTACCAACAATGGCGACGGTTTGACACCATGATGATGGCGGTGGGCACCGACAGCGTGAACCGGCTGTTTTCCAACGATTCCGCACTGATGCGCGGCGTGCGAGGCTTGGGCATGGGGGTTGTGCAATCCCTGCCAGGGCTGCGCCGCCGGTTCATCCGCGAAGCGGCCGGGCTTACAGGTGATCTGCCCCGCCTGATGCGCGGCCTGCCGATCTAGGCCGCTGTCACGCGGTGTCCGCCAAGGCCAGAAGTGCGCTAACATCCAGCCGCGCATTGCCCATTTTCGACTGTCCCGCCGCATCGCGGGGCCAGTCCTGACGGGGGCGGTCGATATAAATCTCGACTCCGTTTCCGTCCGGGTCGCGGAAATACAGCGCTTCGGACACACCGTGATCGGCAGCGCCATCCAGTTGCACGCCAGCTTGCACAACACGCCTCAGCGCCTGCGCCAGTGACACCCTGTCGGGATACAGCACCGCCAGATGATACAGCCCCGTATGCCCGACAGGGGCCGGTGCCGCGCCCGCACTTTCCCATGTATTCAGACCGATATGATGATGATACCCGTCCGCACCCATAAAGGCCGCCTGCGCGCCGTATCGCTGGGTTACGTCGAACCCCAACAGCCGGTAAAATTCAATGGCGCGGTCCAGATCAGCGACTTTCAGGTGAACATGGCCAATCATGGGACCGGTGCGGGGTGTCGTGTCGGCGCGCATGTTTTATCCTTTCTGTGGCTGCTAGAGCATGTTGCTCAAAAGTGGGAACCGGTTTTGAGCTTCTCGAACATGCGCAATCAATCAGTTAGAGCATATCTCGTGAATACGAATGAACGGGATATGCTCTGGCATATATAGGCAGGGGCGCGCTGACCGGAAATTCCGCATTTCCACGCAGGCCCTGTGCGGTTTTCACCCCCTTGTGATAACCGAAACTGACCAAATCCTGACTTTGTGACGTATCATTCACGAACTCAAGCCCAAGGATACTGAAAATGAAGCTGCACGCTTTTGCATTCTGGCTGATCGCCGCACTTGTCCCCGCCCTGCCCGCCGCCGCGCAACAGGTCCAGACCGCCATCGTTGCGGGGGGGTGTTTCTGGTGCGTCGAGTCAGATTTCCGGCGCGTGGATGGCGTGGTGGATGTGCGTGTCGGATTCACCGGCGGCACAACGCCCGATCCCATCTATGAAGATGTTGCGCGCGGACGCACCGACCATATAGAAGCAGCCATCATCAGCTTTGACCCCGCGCGCGTAAGTTACGACCAGATCCTGCACATGTTCATGCGCTCCATTGATCCGCTGGATGCGGGCGGGCAATTCTGTGACCGGGGCGCGCATTATTCGACCGCCATTTTTGCGACACCTGATCAGACCGAACAGGCGAATGCCGCCATCGCTGCGGCAAAGGCCGAACTGGGCGAAAGCATTGCCACCCCTGTGCGCGCGGCGACGACCTTCTATGAAGCCGATGATTTTCATCAGAACTACGCCAATTCCGCGGAACGCACATTGACACGTTTCGGCTGGATCGAACGGCGCGTCGCTTACAAAAGCTACCGCGAGGGCTGCGGTCGTGACCAGCGCGTGCGCGAAGTCTGGGGCAGTTCAGCCGCTTTCGCCGGCTAAGGTGTCAATCTGCACGCGGTCGGGCATTGCCGCGGCCGCACCCGCGCGCGACACCTGCAACGCCGCAGCGCATGCTGCAAATTGCATCGCATCAGCGGGGCCTTTCCCGTCTGACAATGCGGCAACCAACGCCCCTGCAAAACAATCGCCTGCGCCCGTGGTGTCCAGAACCGGAACCGAAAGCGCGGGCACAAATATTTCAGCGCGTCCCTTGCTGTGCCAGCTTGCCCCTTTGGCGCCATGCGTGACAACCACGTTCCCCACGGGCAAATCCGCAAGCGTCACGCCCAGCGCGTCCTGTAATTGCTGCGCCTCTATGTCGTTCATCATCAGCATGGACACAAAAGGCAGCACTGCCTGCACCGCTTCAGCCGAAAAAGGTGCTGCGGAATAAATAACCTTCATGCCACGCGCGCTGGCGGCGGCGGCAATTTCAGGCTGCCACGCGGTTTCATTCTGCATCAGCAGGAAATCCCCTGCTTGCGCCCCGTCCAGCGCACTCAGCAAGGGATCAAGCGCCAGCGCATGATTGGCCCCGCCATGCAGCACAATGGCATTCTCGCCCGACTGGTCGACCATGATAATCGCATGACCCGTGGCACTGTCCAGCACCTGCACACCGCCGCAATCAACACCGTAGCCCGTCATCACATCGCGCATATCAAGCCCGTCAGCGCCCACAGCCCCCAGATGGCGCACCGTTGCGCCCGCACGCGCCGCTGCAACCGACTGGTTTGCGCCCTTGCCCCCCAACTGCACCGTGTAATCACGACTGGCCAGCGTTTCGCCCGCATCGGGCAAATGGTCCAGCCTGTGCACATGGTCGATATTGATGGAACCGAAACACCAGATTTGCACATCCCGCTCCATTTTTCAGACAATCTCGCAACTCGCCATCACGGCCATATTCACAATGTCGCTGACTGTGGACCCTGTTGAACATATCTGAATGGGCTTTGGCGCGCCTGCAAGAATTGGGCCAATCACTGTCGCCCCCGCCATTTCCTGCATCAGCTTCACACTGATCGACGCAGAATGCCGCGCGGGAACCACCAGAATATTCGCCGGACCTGTCAGGCGCGAAAACGGATAATGCGCCGCTGCCTTGGGGTTCAGCGCCACATCAACCGTCATTTCGCCTTCATATTCGAAATTCGCACCGCGCGCGTCCAGAATGCGCGGCGCAAGGTGCATCTTCTCGGCACGCTCTGACACCGGATAGCCAAATGTCGAGAAACTGACGAAAGCCACGCGCGGCTCCAGCCCCAGATGCCGCGCGACCGATGCCGCGCGCGTGGCAATATCGGCAAGGTCCATCTCGGACGGCCATTCATGCACCAATGTGTCGGCAATCAACACGATCCGGCCCTTGTGCAACAGCGCTGTCACACCCACCGCGCCATCTTGCGCACGCGCGTCGAAAACATGGTTGATCAGCCCCAGAACATGGGCGGATTTGCGTGTAGCCCCTGTGACCAGCGCATCGCCGTGCCCATGGGCCAGCATCAGCGCCGCAAATACATGACGGTTGCGTGCGGCCAGCCTGTGAACATCCTTCTGGTCATGCCCCTGACGTTGCAGGCGCGCGTACAGATAGTCCTTATACGTTTCCAGATGGCGTGTGTTTCCGGCATTCACCACTGTCAATTCGCGCACCGCATCGCCCAGCCCCTCGGCCTCCAGCTTGGCGCGGACATCATCATCACGCCCCACAACCAGCGCCTGCCCATAGCCACCACGCTGATAGGCCACTGCGGCCCGCAAGACACGTTCATCATCGCCCTCGGCAAAAATCATGCGCGATTGCGCCTGCTTTGCCCGCGCATGGATGGATTGCAAAATACTGGCGGTCGGGTCCATCCGCGCCTTCAGCGACTGCACATAGGCGTCCATATCCACAATGGGCCGCCGCGCCACGCCGGTTTTCATCCCGGCCTTGGCCACCGCAGGGGGAATTGTATAGATCAATCGCGGGTCAAACGGTGTGGGAATAATATAATCCCGCCCGAAACTCAGCTTGCGCCCGTAAGCCATGGCAACCTCATCAGGCACATCCTCGCGCGCCAGTTCGGCAAGCGCGCGCGCACAGGCGATCTTCATCTCGTCATTGATGGCGCGCGCATTGATGTCCAACGCGCCCCGAAACAAATACGGGAACCCCAGCACATTGTTCACCTGATTGGGGTAATCACTGCGCCCCGTTGCCACAATCGCATCGGCGCGCACCGACTGCGCTTCTTCCGGTGTGATTTCGGGGTCGGGGTTTGCCATGGCAAAAATGACCGGATTATCAGCCATGGCGGCAACCATCGCGGGCGTCACCGCGCCCTTGGCCGAAACGCCCAGAAACACATCCGCGCCCACCATCGCATCTTCCAGCGTGCGCGCGTCGGTGCGCGCGGCATGCGCGGATTTCCACTGGTTCATCCCCTCGCTCCGACCCTGCCAGATCACACCCTTGGTGTCGCACATGATACAATTATCGTGCAGCGCGCCCATGGATTTGATCAACTCCAGACAGGCAATCCCCGCAGCGCCCGCCCCGTTCAGAACAATCTTGCAGTCCTCAATCTTCTTGCCCGACAATTCCAGCGCATTGATCAGACCAGCGGCACAAATCACGGCAGTGCCATGCTGGTCATCATGGAATACCGGAATATCCATGATCTCCTTCAACCGGCTTTCAATGATAAAGCATTCCGGTGCCTTGATATCTTCCAGATTAATCCCGCCAAAAGTCGGGCCCATCAGTCTGACCGCATTGATAATCTCGTCAGGGTCTTCGGTATCCAGCAAAATATCTATCGCGTTCACATCCGCAAAGCGCTTGAACAGCACCGCCTTGCCTTCCATCACGGGCTTGGACGCCAACGCCCCCAGGTTCCCCATCCCCAGAATGGCTGTGCCGTTCGACACCACGGCCACCATATTGCCCTTGGTGGTGTAATCATACGCCGCCTGCGGGTCATCCGCGATGGCTTGCACAGGAATCGCCACACCGGGGCTATAGGCCAGCGACAGATCCGCTTGCGTGGCCATCGGCTTTGATGCGGTGATTTCATATTTGCCGGGCGTGGGCGCATGATGATAGGCCAAGGCCTCTTCGGCAGTGAACTTCGATTTGCGGGACATGGGTGCGGTTCCTCCTGAATGCGACCCTCATAACCAGTTGAACGGGCGCGGTAAACAAAGGGAATGGAACTGTTAGCGCTTTCAATGCCCTGTTTCAGTCTGGTTCAAATATCCGCAGGGGGGTGAATTGCGCGCGCCCTCGCGCGCAAGAGGGGGCGCGCGCGCCCCCATTGCCCCACCCCCCGCGGTGTGGTAAGGGACCCAACCCCCCCCCCCCCCAACCATAGCCCCCGACACCCCCCCGCGCCCC
>JAFIEO010000079.1 GCA_020832445.1 Paracoccaceae bacterium | reverse complement strand
CGCAGATGTGTTCGACTACATCGAGCGCTTCTACAACCCGCGCAGACGGCACTCGAAACTGGGCTATCTAAGCCCTATGGAATTCGAGGCACGCGCTATGCTAGCTTAACCAGCTGTCCACGAAACCGGCAGCAGCTCAATCACGCCCACCGGATCGCGCTCGACGGCCCCTCCATGCGCAAAACCCCGCGACCTGGGATAGTCGCCGACACCAATGAGGCGGCACAATGATCATCACTGCACGCTCTGGCTTTGCCCACAGGGCCCACCCACACGCCCGCCGCCGCCAGCTATATGACAAGCGCTGCGGCGGGTGCGCGGCCCCCCCATGGACAAAGCC
Source organism: Paracoccaceae bacterium (assembly GCA_020832445.1). Lineage (GTDB taxonomy): Bacteria > Pseudomonadota > Alphaproteobacteria > Rhodobacterales > Rhodobacteraceae > Roseinatronobacter. The sequence goes on along the minus strand of JAFIEO010000079.1, from coordinate 69,898 downwards.
GCATCAGCCGTCGGCATTGACCCAGGCGTGAAAATCACGTCATGAACAAACAGCCTCGCAGATCACCTCACCGGGGGTGGCCACATGTCATGGAATGACTGGCCACATGTTCGTGGAACAGGTGGTCAAGTGCCGTGGAATATTCACGCAGCCCACCGCGCCATCGTTGGGCCGTCCCGCGGCCTGCCGATAACCTGATGGCAGGCCAAGCCTTTGAATTCAGGATTGTGCAGCTTGCATAAACTGCATCCCGATAACGCCGGATCGGCAGACCCCGCCCCCCGCTGGCGCGGGCTTTGTCCCCGCGCGAATGACCGCAAAAGGCCACGTATCAACCAGCCTTGCGTGTCCGCCTGACGCGATCACGCCTTGGTGCGGGCTTTACCCTACGGTCAGGGGTGTAATGCGCTCGGCGCGGAATGTATCGGCCAGCCGTGTCAGGGCGATGTCGCGCACCACGCCGCCTTTTGCAAACGGGTCCCCTTCGGCAAAGGCGCGGGCATTGGCTTCACTCTCGGCCTGTAAAATGCCGAAATTGCCAAACCCTTGGCCCGCGTCATTCCAAAGCGCGCTGCCTGTCAGCACCACCGCCAGACCATTCCCGCCGGACGCGACCCAGTCGCGATGTTGCGGGCGCAATTCGTCGCGCAATGCGGCCACCGCTGGACCGTCATTATGCTTGCAGATCATCAGAAAGAACATCAGCGCGTATTCTCCAGCAAAACCATGCCTGCACCGGTCATGGATGCGGGCGCGAAATAATGGTCGAACAATGTGGTGACGGTGTCATCCATACACCCGCGCATGACCAGCCACATGATAAGCTCTGCGCCCTCGGACCCGAATTCCTCGACGTAATCTTCGCGCGACATGGTGCGGTAGCGTTCGGGGTTGGACCCGATGCGCGCAATCCATTCGCGGTCGGCGGTCGGGTTGATGAACCCTGCGCGTGCGCCCTGTAACTGATGCGACAGCCCGCCTGTGCCCATGACCAGCACTTTTTCATCTGTTGGGTAGCTTTCAATAGCGCGGCGCAACAGACGCCCCAGATCCCACATGCGTTGTGGTGTTGGTATAGGATACTGGATTGTATTGATCAGAATGGGCACAACCTTGACCGGCCACGCATCCGGCCTGCCGAATGTCAGCTCCATCGGGACTTGCAGTCCGTGATCCACGTCCAACTCGCGACAGATCAGGGGGTCGAAATGCCCCTCGACCATGCGATCGGCCAAGTGCCATGCGAACGCGTCCGCGCCCTGAAAATCCGGCACGGGACGCGGCCCCCAGCCTTCATCCGCGGGGCGGTAAATGTCGGACACGCCAAGCGCCAATGTGGGTACGCGGTCCAGAAAGAAGGAATTGCCGTGGTCATTATAGATCACTACTGCGATGTCGGGCTTGCGCTGCGCAATCCAGTCCTGCGCCGGAATATAGCCATCAAAAAACGGTTTCCATTCGACGCTGTTGCGCAACCCCTTGTCCAGCGCCGCCGCGATGGAAGGAACATGGCTGGTGCCCAGCCCGGCAAGCAATTCAGCCATTGGTGACTTTCCCCAATCTTGTGTCCAGAAATTCCTGCAAACCCATTCCCGCCTGCGCCGCGCCGATTTCGCGAATGGGCGTCGGGTCCACGGCGGAAATTTTCAGAATGTAGAACAGGTTGCCGCCCAGCCGCACCATTTCCGCCCAGTCGCGGGTCTTGACGGCAGCGCGCTGCGCAGGTGTCAGGGCATAGCGGTCCAGATAGGCGTCTTCATCCGCGATAAATGCCGCGCGCCCGTCAGGGGTGCTAAGGCCCATGGCCATCTTGTTCAGCGCATAGCCTGAATTGCTGCGGGGGCGGTCAAACAGCGGGGTGTCGGGAATGCGGTCCGGGTCGGTCATTGGGTTGCCTCTTGAACAAGTGGTTTCAGGCTGCGGACCCATCCGGCCAGCAATCCGGCCACGGCGGCGGGCTGCTCGACAGGGGCGAAGTGGCCGGCATCTTCGATGATTTCCAGCCGTACCTGTGGGCAAAGCTGCGCAATCGCTTCGTGTTGTGCGATGGGCGACCATTGGTCCTGACGCCCGACCATCAACAGCAATGGCGCTGTATAGGCGCCAATGGACGCGCTGGCATCGGGGCGGTCCAAAAGCGCGCGCATCTGGCGCTCGTGAATTTCAGGTGTCATGCGGCAGACCATGCGTGTCAGCCCGTCCATGACGACAGGGTCAGGCGTCAGCCCTTCAGCCATCATGCCGGGCAGCCATGCTTGCGCCAGCCCGTCCATGCCTTGCGCATAGGCCAGATCGATCATGGACTGGCGCTTTGCCTGCTCGCCATCCTTGCGGGGGTGCATGCCGGTGCTCAAAAGCGCCATGGCGCGGATACGTTCGGGGGCCATGCGCGCCATTTCCATGGCAACACGTCCGCCCATCGAATGGCCGACAACAACCAGCGGCCCGTCATGGCGGGCCAGCAGGTCGCGCGCCATGTCGGGAATGCTGGCCTGCGTGGTGACATCGGCCACCGATATGGGCAGATCATCCAGTGCGTGTTGCGTGGCGTCCCAGACATGGGCATCACAGATCAGGCCCGGTATCAGAAGGATTCGGGTCATTCGCCGTCCAGTCATGTTTGTAGTCTTGGGGTGACCGGCGCCGTCGGGCGCCGGTCTGTCGGGGGGGGGTTAGCTGCTTTTGGAACGCCAGCTATCCGCATAGTTTTCGCGTGCTTCACTTGCATAAGGCGTCGGCGACACCCGCACACGAATTTCGGTCTGCTTATGCTCCTCGGTCGAGGTTTTGCCAGTTGGTTCAGGCTCGCCCCATTTCATGGTCAGCACATCGCCGACCTGAACGGATTGGTCGACCACACCAAGGCTAAGCACACAGCGTTCATTGAAGCTGTAGCCGTTGAACATGGACATACCCACCATCTTGTCGCCATGCATGACCATATCAGCGCTGGACGATGCGTAGTTCGGTTGCGGAAAGTCGATCCATTTGTAAGGCGTGCCCTGATCGAACGCAGAGGCGATGACCTTCAGCACATCTTCGCGGTTCCATTCGAACGTGACCTTCTTGCGGTTCGACGCCGACCCTTTCATCGCTTCCAGTGCGGATTTGCCAATGAAATCGGGCTTTTTCCAACCGATATAGAAATCATAGCCCAACTCGAACGGGTTGACGTAGTAATCTTCGATATTGTCGGAAACGAAGCTGCCGCCGATTGCGCCGGATGCTTCATAGCTGTCAGCGCCCAGCCAGTCGCGGTAGTCGGCCAACATGCCGTCGCCGGTGTAGATGCCCGGCAGGGGCGACGGAATCCAGCCTGATTCCAGCGTGTTGGTGGAATAGGCGCGGCTGCCGCATTGCACCAGATTTACACCTGCATCGCGTGCAGCTTGCAGAATGGTTGAGTGGATATAGTCCTTGTCCTTATACGGACCCCAGATTTCCAGACCCGGCGCGCCGGACATGCCGTGACGCAGCGCCTGCACCTTTTTTGACCCGACATTGATCCAGTCAACATGGAAGAACTTGATGTCCTGAACCGGGCCGCCATTCATCTTTTCAAAGATTTTCGGCGCGTCCGGTCCCTGGATCTGAAAGCGGTAATGTTCACGCAGAACGCGCTCGCCTTCGGGGCGGGACGGGCTGCGCGGGTCATAGCGCAGGCGCACATTCCAGTTGCCATGCGCGGCGCAGAACATCAGCCAGTTCGATGTTGGCGCGCGTCCGACAAGGATGTATTTGTCTTCACGTTCGCGGAAGATGATGTGGTCACCAATGACATGGCCATTGGGCGTGACCGGAACGTAGTGCTTGGCACGGTTCAGGTCGAAATTGGCGAAGTTGTTGATGCCGTGATGGGACAGGAATTCGGTTGCCTGTGGCCCCTCGACGATCAGTTCGTCCATGTGGTGGCTTTGGTCAAACAGCACGACTGACTTGCGCCATGCTTCCTGTTCTACCCGCCAGTTGGAAAATTCGGGCGCAACTACGGGATAGACATACATCCCGACTTTGGAATTGCGCAGCATTTGCACCGGATTACCGGCGGCTGCCATTTTGGTGGCAAGACTTTGAGTCATCTGAAACCCTCCCAGAAACATGATGTATACATGAAACTAAAAGAAATGACTGGATATGCAAGCAGAAAACGCCGGACGACTGCGGATTTCATGCGTAGATGTATACAGGAGGCGGTTCTAATTGGACAAAAGCGCAAGGCTGGCGACGCCTTCACGCAGGGCCGCTTCGTGTGACAGCAGGTATTCCACGTTCCGGCGCGCCGCGCGTGCATGTTCGCGCGCCAGTGATTCGGCACGTCCGCTTTCGCGATGCTCAATCGCATCAATGATAGCGCGGTGCTGATCTTGGGCCGCGCCAAGTGTCTTTTGCAATGTGTCAATCCGCGTGTGGTCATCCAGAAACGCCGAGGGGGACGCGAAGGGCAGTGCCGTTACCCGCGCAATTTCGCGTTGCAGAATGTCACTGCCACTCATATGCGCCAGAAGCAGATGAAATTCACTGTTCAGCGCGGAATATGCATCCATATCAATGCTTTGATCCGATACAACAGCATCAATCCCACGCAGAACCACATGCGCGCGTTCCAGCAGCGCGGCATCGGCCCCGCGTTCAGCCGCATAGCGCGCGGCGGTTCCTTCCAGAACCCCGCGCAAATCGATTGTGTCCACCACATCGGCCAGCTTGAAACTGCGCACAACAAACCCTCCACCCTTGGCGCGTTCCAGCAGGGTTTCTTCTGCCAGTTGTGACAGGGCCGCGCGAATAGGGGTGCGGGAAATGGCCAGTTCTTCGGCCAGCGCCACTTCAAACAATCGGGTTCCGCCCGGCAGCTGGCCGCTAAGAATACGTTGGCGCAAGGTAATCAGGGCGCGCTGGGCGTGTGTCGATGTGCCGGTCTGTGCGTCCATTTCCTACACCCCCGTTAGGTATACATACCCATGCCGCTGCATGGCCATCTTATGTATACATGCGCCACCGGCTTTTGCGCAAGCTTTGATAGGGTTTGCCCATGGGGCAGGAACATAGAACAGCCCCTGGCGCAATTTCCTGCACCAAGGGCATCATAATGCGGATCAGATCAGGCCCAATGGCGCGTCAGTTGACAAGCCCTGCATGGCGCATGGCTGCATCCATCAGTTTTTTGGTTTCATCGGTCAGGCCCAGAAGCGGCAGGCGCACATCTTCGCGGCAGCGGCCCAGACGCGACAGCCCGTATTTTGCCCCCACCAGACCGGGTTCGGCAAAAATGGCGACATGCAGCGGCATCAGCATGTCATGGATTTCCAGCGCGCGCGCATGATCGCCCGACAGGCTGGCTTGCTGGAACTGCGCGCACAGGCGCGGGGCAACATTGGCGGTGACCGAAATGCAGCCGACGCCACCTTGCGCGTTGAAGCCCGGCGCTGTGGCATCTTCACCCGACAGCTGGATGAAATCCGGCCCGCATGTCATGCGTTGCAGGCTGACACGTTCCAGCTTGCCGGTTGCATCCTTGACCCCGATGATGCGCGGCAGTTCTGCAAGCCTGCCCATGGTTTCGGGGGACATGTCCACGACCGAACGGCCGGGAATGTTGTAGATGATGATCGGCAGGTCACTGCAATCGTGCAGCGCCTTGAAATGGGCAATCAGCCCTTCCTGCGTGGGTTTGTTGTAATAGGGCGTCACAACCAGCGCGGCATCGGCCCCTGCCTTTTCGGCATGGCGTATGAAACCCATCGCTTCCAGCGTGTTGTTGGACCCTGCACCGGCAATCACCGGCACGCGCCCGGCAGCGGCCTTGACCACTTCGTCAATGACACGCTTGTGTTCATCATGGCTAAGGGTGGGGCTTTCGCCGGTGGTGCCCACGGGGACCAGACCATGCGATCCTTCGGAAATCTGCCAGTCAATCAGCGCATGCAGCGCGTCAAGATCAAGCGCGCCGTCCTTCAGCGGTGTGACCAGTGCCGGAATGGAGCCTCTGATCTGCATGCGCGCCTCCCTCTTTGGTGGTATCGGGTCAACCACAGACCCGAGCCTTTCGCAAATGTGTGTTGTGACTGTGTCACAGGCGGTTAGAACTAACGGCAGATATTTTCAAGGTGAAAAGAGGTTGGTGACATGGTGCAGTCGGGTGGAATGTGGCGGAAATCCAGTGTTTCGGGCTGGATTCTGGCCGGTTTCCTTTCACTGGCGGGGTCTGCTGCGCAGGCGCAAACCGCACCCCCCCCGTCACGAGAGGCGGGAATGCTGGCCCTTGCACTGGCGGAATCCGCATCTGGAAACTGGGATGGCGCGCAGGCAATGGCTGCATCCAGCGGCGCGGTCGCGCAGGCCTTGATAACATGGCAGGCCCTGCGCGACGGGCAGGGGGAGTATGCGGACTTTCTGGCCTTTCTGGACCGTCGCGGGCATTGGCCGCTGATCAACACAGTGCAGCGCCATGCCGAAGGGTTTTTGCAAGATCGCAGCCCGACGGAAATTCTGTCATTCTTCGAAAACCGCACGCCCCTGACCGAAGATGGCCATGTCGCGTTGATATTGGCACTGCGCAATCTGAACCGCTCGGATGAAGCATTGGACATGGCACGCGAAATCTGGGTGTCCATGCCCCTTGGCACATCAGCCGAGGCGCAGTTGAACAGCGCCTTCGGGGATGGCTTGCGGGCGTTGGACGCGGCGCGCGTGGACATGCTGCTTTGGGCCGGTGACCGGCAGGGCGCGCAGCGCCATCTGGACCGGCTGGATGCAGGGCAGCAGCGCCTTGCCCGTGCGCGTATTGCGTTGCAGGACCGGGCGCAGGGTGTGGATGCGCTGGTGGCGGCAGTGCCCGATGATCTGTCGCAGCACCCCGGCCTGATGCGCGACAGGTTCGAATTCCGCATGCGGGCGGGCAATGCGGACGGGGCGGCGGATTTGTTGCTGGCGCAATCGCGCCATCCCGCAGGGCTGGGCCAGCCTGATGCATGGGGCGCGCGGCGCGTATTTTTGGTGCGCACAGCCATGTCCGACGGCGATTACCAGCGTGCCTATGATCTGGCCACGCCGCACGGGCTGGAAGACGGGCTGCATTTCGTCGATCTGGAATTTCTGGCAGGGTTCATCGCGCTGGTGCATCTGGACCGGCCAGAGGCGGCGCTGGGTCATTTTCGTGCCCTGCGCGTGCGGGTGAACAGCCCCATCAGCCTTGGCCGTGCCGGATATTGGGAAGGGCGCGCGCATGAGGCGCTGAATGACCCGATTTCCGCACAAGCGGCCTATGAATTCGCCGCTGAACATCAAAGTAGCTATTATGGCCAGCTTGCCGCGGGCCATCTGGGCCAGACACTGGATGCAAGCCTGCTGAACGCACCGGATTACCCGCATTGGCGTGACACCGATCTGGCGCAATCGGACCTGCTGGACGCTGCACTTTTGCTGCGCGATGCCGGGCAATGGTATGAAGCACGCCGTTTTGTGCTGTTTCTGGCACGACAGTTGGACACCGAAGCGCAGCTTGGGGCCCTGGCAGATCTGATGCTGGCGCTGGGAGAGCCGAATTTTGCCCTGAACGTGGCGAAAATTGCGGTTCAGTCCGAAATTGTCCTGCCGCGCGCCTATTTCCCTGTGACCGACCTTGCGCAGGCGCAGTTTGATGTGCCGATGGATCTGATCAAGGCCATTGCGCGGCGCGAAAGCGAATTTGACGCAGCCGTTGTCAGCCCCGCTGATGCACGCGGCTTGATGCAGGTTTTGCCCGGCACGGGGCAGATGATGGCGCGCAAGCTGGGCGTGCCGTTCCAGCCTGCTGACCTGACGCGCAACCCCGAACTGAATGCGCGCCTTGGCGCGGCCTATCTGGATGAATTGCGCGCGGAATTCGGCCCATCTCTGGCATTGGTTGCGGCGGGCTATAATGCGGGACCGGGTCGCCCGCGCCAGTGGATCGAACGGCTGGGCGATCCGCGCGACCCGTCGGTTGATTTTGTGACATGGGTGGAAAGCGTGCCATTTGCCGAAACGCGCAACTATATCATGCGGGTCGCAGAATCGCTGATGGTTTATCGCAGCGTTCTGGCGGGCGAGGCGCGCCCCATAGACATGGAAGCGCTTATTCGCGGGCAATGACGTGGTCAGGTAAGTGCGATCCCGATGGCCACACAAATCATAAGCGCGCCCGCTATGGTGTTGGTCAGCGCCAGTGCCCTGCCTGATTTCAGCAGGTTGCGCAGTTTTCCAATAGCCAGCGCCATGCCCAGATTACCCATCATCGGGATCAGCGCGGATACCGCCAGAATTGCCCCCACATCCGCAGTGGTGATGCGCGTCAGGTCAAAAAAGCCGGGCAACACGCCCATATAGAACAAGATCGCCTTGGGGTTGGCCAGAATGACGGTTACGCCCGCCAGAAACCCCGCCATATGGCCGGGCCGTGTCAGGCGGCTGTCGGCGGCAATGCGGCCATGCGCGTGCCGGATCAACTGCACCCCCATGACCACAAACATGGCCACGGCCACCCATTTCATCAATTCCAGCAGGTCACCGTAAAGTGTCAGAATCCATGTCAGCCCGAAGATAGCCGCCAGCGGCCACAACAGATCCCCCAGCGCCACGCCCACGGCCAGCGGCGCGGCGGATGCGGCCCCGCCCGACATGGCGCGCGCCGTCAGGGCCAGCCAGACAGGGCCGGGGGTCAGAAACAGGATGACAATCGCGCCCGCGTAAAACAACAATTCTAGCAGGGTAATTGTCATGGGGCCTCCGGCAGGGTCAGGGTGCCGTCATCTGCCAAGGGCCAGAACGGGTTATGCGCCACTTCCCAGACATGGCCGTCAGGGTCGGCATAATAGCCGGAATACCCGCCCCAGAATACGGGTTCGGGGTGTTTCAGGGCGCGCGCCCCTGCGACCAGTGCAGCGGCAAAGGCGGTGTCTACATCGGCTGGGCTGTTGAAATTCTGCGCCAGCGTCATGGCGCCTGTGCCCAGCGTTGCGCCCGCGCGCCCCTGATCTGCGGCAAGTTCCTTGCGACCAAACAGTCCCAACGCCAGCCCGTTCATCTGATAGAACACAACCCCTTCCAGCGCTTCGGCCGGTTTCCAGCCCAGTGCTTGGTAAAACGTACGGGCGCGCGGCAGGTCGTCCACGCCAAGGGTGATCAGGGTAACGCGCTGAACAGGCAGGGTCATGATGTGCTTTCGACAAGGTGCGAACGTCCGTCTGCGTCCGTCACGGAAAAATGCTGCGCGCGTGCGCCCAGATCGGAAAACAACTCGCGCCCGGTGCCCGTCATAAAGGCCTGAACGTGCAAGCTGCATATGGCGTCATAAAGCGCGGCACGGCGGTCCGCGTCAAGATGGGCGGCCACTTCGTCCAGCAACAGCAGCGGCACAGTGCCGGTTGATGCCAGCGCGCGGGCATTGGACAGGATCAGGGAAATCAGCATGGCCTTCTGCTCGCCGGTGGAGCATTGCGCGGCCTCCATCCCTTTGGCGGCCCAGATGGCGCGCAGATCGGCACGGTGCGGGCCGGTCAGGCTGCGCCCTGCCGCCATGTCCTGACGGCGACCATCCGCCAAGGCGCGCGCCAGTTCCCCTTCATCCTGCGGGGCGCTGCAATCAAGCATCAGATCGGCCACGGGAAAGGGGCTGTCATGGTCGGCATGCGTGGCAAGGTTGGCGATGACCGCGCGCCGGTTCGCACTGATCTGCGCCCCGGCCTGCGCCATCTGTGCCTCCAGCGCGCTATACCAAGCCCCGTCGCCCACCCCGTCGCGCAGCAGCTTGTTGCGTTCACGCATGGATTTTTCATAGGTCAGCACCTGCGCGGCGTGCTCGGGGCGAAAACTAAGCACCATCCGGTCCAGAAAGCGCCGCCGCCCTTCGGCCCCTTCCAGCCACAGCCTGTCCATGGCCGGTGTCAGCCAGACCATGCCGACAAGACTGGCCAGCGCAACCTGCGGTGCCGCCTTGTCATCAATGCGCACTTGCCGCGACTGGCCGGATTCGGCCCATGTCTGGATATTGCGCGCCCCGTTGGCGGTGGACAGTTCGGCAATGATTTTCCAGCCCAGCAATTCCGGCTTGCGCGACAGGTCATCAGATGCGGCGCGCCTCAACCCGCGCCCGGGCGACAGCAGCGACACCGCTTCCAATACATTTGTCTTGCCCGCACCATTGGGACCGGACAGCGCCACCGGCCTGCCATCAAAGGCGATCTGCGTGCGCCGGTGCGACCGGAAATGCGACAGTGTCAGCGATTGGATGTAAACACTCATGGCCCAGCGGTAGAAAGAAATGCCGGATAATGCCAGCAAGAAAAAGCCCCGCAAGGGCGGGGCTTCGGGTCTGGTGCGTGGCGGGTCATACCCGCATTGGCATGACGACATATACCGCGCTGGTGTCGTTGCCTTCGCGCATCAATGTCGGATCGCCGGAGGCGTTGAACAGGAACACGGCGTTCTCACGGTCCACCTGACTGGCGATTTCCAGCAGGTATTTCGCGTTGAACCCGATTTCCAGCCGTTCATCGCCATAAGCCACGATCAGTTCTTCTTCGGCTGCACCCGAATCGGGGGCGTTGACCGACAGTGTCAGCTTGTCTTCTTCCAAAGACAGCTTCACCGCGCGCGAGCGTTCCGATGATACGGTTGCAACACGGTCCACGGCGCGCGCGAATTCATTGGCGTCCACTTCCAGCCGCTTGGTGTTCTGGGTGGGAATGACGCGCGTGTAATCGGGGAATGTGCCGTCAATCACCTTGGATGTCAGCGAAATATCGGGCGTGGCAAAGCGCACCTTGGTTTCCGACACGGACACGGCGATCTGCATGTCGTCATCTTCCAGCAGTTTCTTCAGCTCGCCCACGGTTTTGCGCGGGACAATGACACCGGGCATGTTTTCCGCGCCTTCGGGCAGCGGCGCGTCAATGCGCGCAAGGCGGTGGCCGTCCGTGGCCACACAGCGCAGCACGCGCCCGTTTTCACCTTCGGCGACATGCATATAGACACCGTTCAGGTAATAGCGGGTCTCCTCGGTTGAAATTGCGAATTTCGATTTGTCGAACAGGCGGCGCAAATCTTTGGCCTGCGCCGAGAAATTGGCCGAATATTCGCTGGAGGCCATGACGGGAAAATCCTCTTTCGGCAATGTCGCCAATGAGAAATTCGACCGGCCCGCCGAAATTTGCAGCCGCCCCGTGCGCGGGTCGTCCACCAGTTCGACCAGTGCGCCATCGGGCAGTTTGCGGATGATTTCGTGCAACATGACGGCTGACACAGTAGTGGCGCCGGCGCGTTCAACCATCGCAGGCGCGCGGTCCATCACTTCCACATCAAGATCGGTTGCGCGGAAGCTGACCTGTGCGTCCTCTGCCTCGATCAGGACATTGGCCAGAATCGGGATCGTATTGCGCCGTTCCACCACTGATTGCGCCTGAGAGACGGCCTTGAGCAAAATCGCCCGTTCGATACTGATCTTCATACCCCTGTCCCTTCGCCTATCCTTGCCCCCCGACTTATCGCCTTGGGGAGGCGTAGCCTAGCCAAAAAACAAGGCGGGACAAGGGTTTTTATGGTGTTTGCTACTTAGCTTTGCAACAGGCGGCGCAACAGATCTATATCTTCCGCCATCTGGTTGTCAGAACCGCGCATTTCCTCGACCTTGCGCACGCCGTGCAAAATGGTTGTGTGATCACGCCCGCCAAACCTGCGCCCGATTTCGGGCAGGCTGCGCGATGTCAGTTCTTTGGCCAGGTACATGGCAATCTGGCGCGGGCGCGCAATGGTGCGGGTGCGTTTGGGGCCAAGCATATCCGACAGTCGGATGTTGAAATGCTCTGCCACCTTGCGCTGGATTTCTTCCACTGTCACGCGCCTGTCGGATGTGCGCAGGACATCAGACAGGCAATCCTGCACCATATCCATGGTGATTTCCTGTCCGATCAGACTGGAAAACGCAAAAAGCCGCTGAAGCGCGCCTTCCAGCACACGCACATTGGTGGTGATGCGATGGGCCAGAAATTCGATAACACCGTCGCCAATACGCACCGGACCATAGGTCTGCGCAAACAGTGCGGCCTTTTGCTGCAAGATGCCTAGGCGCAATTCATAATCTGTGGGGTGCAAATCCACGACCAAACCCCATTGCATGCGCGACGAAATGCGGTCTTCCAGTTCCTTGATCTCGCCGGGGGCGCGGTCTGCGGAAATGACAATCTGTTTGTTCTGATCCACCAGCGCGTTGAACGTGTGGAAAAATTCTTCCTGTGTGCTGTCCTTGCCTGCAATGAACTGCACGTCATCAACCATCAGCACATCAACAGACCGGAACAGGTTCTTGAAATCCATGATCTGGCGGTCGCGCAGTGCCTGAACAAACCGGTACATGAACTGTTCTGCCGACAGATATAGCACTTGCAGGTCGGGGCGCCTTTCCTGCAATTCCCATGCGATTGCATGCATCAGGTGGGTTTTGCCAAGGCCCACGCCACCATACAAAAACAGCGGGTTGAATGTGACATCGCCGCCATCTGCGACACGGCGGGCGGCGGCATGGGCAAGTTCATTGGGTTTGCCGACAACGAAATTGTCAAAATTGAACTTGCCGTCCAGTGGCGCGCCTTGAAGGTTGGTGTCGCGCTGGGCAGCAGCAGGCGTGTCGGCGGGGCGTGATCCGGCAGCGGCGGGTTTGCTGCGCGGCTGTGTGCCCACATTGAATTCGATGCGCGAAACCGCCGGATTGTCAGACCGCAAGCGCTGGAAAATCTGGTCTTGATAGTTGCGCTTTACCCAGTCGCCTACAAATCGCGATGGCGCACGAAATTCTACAACACCTGCGTTCAGGCTTACGCATTCCAAAGGCTCTATCCAGCTTTTGTGATTGTTTTCGCCAATCTCTGACCGCAACTCCGCCGAAACCCGTGCCCATTGTTCTGATATCATTATGCCCCAGCCCGCATTCTTGTTCATCCCATCCATCAACGCACACAAAGAACCCTGAACAGGCCGGTCGGGAACCGACAGCCTTTTTTACTCGAACACAAGGCAGTCATCCGGCCTGACGGACGCCCTGCGGTTTTTTACATGGTCAGGAGGGGCAGGAACCAGACCGCAACAAAAAGCGATTGGTTCTGACAAAGCAGCAACAATATCAGACCCGACAATTGCCGGTTCATAACTATGGTGATGTCCCCCCCAGGACAGATTCTTTACATAGACGCATGCATAGCAATCTGCTTGTGCAGCGCGCAACAGAACATCGTGCTTGACAGCATTTCGGGGGGCAAAGAATCGAAGCCTGTCTGTTTCAGGTCACGCCCGCATTCCGGGGCAGGGCCGCACGAAAAACTGTGCTGACACCCGCTGCCCCGGTTCGGGCCGGAATGCATTATGTCATCGGACAGATGCGCGGTACGGTCGGGGCAGGATATTGTAGGCATCGGCCGGAATGCAAAAAAGGCGCAGATGCTGCGCCTTTTGCAAAAAACTGTGCTGTGCCGGTATTCAGGCGCCAAGCGCTTTCACGCGCGATGCCAGTCGCGACATTTTGCGGGACGCGGTGTTTTTGTGCAAAACGCCTTTTGTCACGCCGCGCATCAGTTCGGGTTGCGCTGCCTGCAATGCTGCGGCCGCGACAGCCTGATCGCCAGATGCAATCGCTTCTTCTACTTTGCGCAGATATGAGCGAATGCGCGAACGGCGCGCTTTGTTGATTTCGGTGCGGCGCTCAACCTGACGAGCGCGTTTTTTAGACTGGGGTGTATTTGCCATTGCGGGTCTACTTTCGGGTCTGTTTCAATTCTATTGCACCACAGACCCGACCTGTCCGAAGAACAGGTGACATTTCTTGCCTTAAGCGGGCCCACGCGCATGTGTCGCGCCCTATAGTCCAGCGCGCACCAAAAGGAAAGCCGAAAGTTCAGCGGTCGCGGAATTGCGCGGTGCGCTTTTCCTGAAAGGCAGACATGCCTTCCTTCTGATCTTCGGTGTTGAACAGCATGTGAAAGACGCGGCGTTCAAACAGCAGGCCTTCGCGCAGGGTGGTTTCATAGCTGCGGTTGACCGCTTCCTTGACGACCTTGACGGTGATCTGGCTTTTCTCGGCGATTTTGGCTGCGGCGGCCATGGTTTCTTCCATCAGTTTCTTGACGGGCACAACGCGGCTGACAAGGCCCGAACGTTCGGCTTCGTCCGCATCCATGAAGCGGCCGGTCAGATGCATGTCCATGGCTTTGGATTTGCCCACAAAGCGCGTCAGGCGCTGTGTGCCGCCAATACCTGCCACCACGCCAAGGTTGATTTCGGGCTGGCCGAATTTCGCGGTATCGGATGCGATAATGAAATCGCACATCATTGCCAGTTCGCAGCCCCCCCCCAGCGCATAGCCGGACACGGCCGCTATGATGGGTTTGCGCACGCGCAGCATGGCTTCTGTTTCGGGGGCAAAGAAATCTTCCTGGAACATATCCACAAAGCCTTTGTCCGCCATTTCCTTGATGTCCGCACCTGCGGCAAATGCCTTTTCGGACCCGGTCAGCACGATGCAGCGCACCTTGTCGTTGCGGTCGGCTTCTGTCAGGGCCTTGGCAAGTTCGCTTAGCAGCGTGGAGTTAAGCGCGTTCAGGGCTTCGGGGCGGTTCAGCCGGATCAGTGCGATATGGTCAGAAATATCGACGATCAGCGTTTCATAGGCCATGAGGCGGCACCTTGTTTGTTGCAATCAGCATCTTGGCATAACAGCTTGGCATTGGGGTTCAAGTCATCTTTGACACAGCGCACAATAGAAGCTGGACCGCCCCGATTGCACGATCCGGCGGATATTTCCCTTGCAGTCCGGTGTCATACAGGCTGCATCCTCGCGGCCATAGACGCGAAAAGCATGCTGGAAATAGCCCAGCTCACCATCGGCCTGCCGGTAATCGCGCAGCGATGATCCCCCCGCATCGATGGCATCGCGCAAGGTTGCCCGAATCGCAGTGGCCAGTGATTCGATGCGTGCCATGCTGATACGCCCTGCCGCGCGGGTCGGGCTGATTCCCGCGCGAAACAGCGCTTCGCACACATAGATATTGCCCAATCCGGCGATGATACGCTGGTCCAGCAATGCGGATTTGATCGGCATTTTGCGCCCCTTCAGCCGATCTGCCAGATAGGGCGCGCTGAAATCATTGCCCAAGGGTTCAGGGCCTAGGCCTGCGACAAGTTTGTGTTGGTCCAGCGTTTGGGTGGTGCACAGGTCCATTGCCCCGAAGCGGCGCGGGTCGTTGAATGTGATGCGCGCGCCATTTTCCATATGAAATATCACATGGTCATGCTTTTCGACGGGCGGGTGGTCAAAATGGAATTGCCCCGGCGCATGCGTGCCGCGCAGCCCAGACACAACCATACGCCCCGACATGCCCAGATGGATAATCAGTGTGTCCCCGCTGTCCATGTCCAGCAGCAGGTATTTTGACCGGCGGCGCAATGCCAGAACACGCGCCCCATCCAGCCTTGTGCCCATATCCGGCGGAAAGGGCCAGCGCAGCCCGTCGCGGCGCAACTCTGCGCGGGCAATGCGCACCCCTTCCATTGCTGGCAGCAGGCCGCGGCGCACGGTTTCCACTTCGGGCAGTTCGGGCATCATTCCCCCCAAGGCTGGTCGTCGGGTCGCATTGTCACGCCCCCCCAATCCCCTATAAGGAGTGTAACAGTTCCCCGACAAGGGGCAGTCAAAGGGCAAGACGCATGACGCAGGACGACAAGACCACGCATTTCGGGTTCCAGACCGTGGACGAAGATCAGAAAGCCGGCATGGTGCATGGCGTCTTTACACGTGTCGCGTCGAAATATGATGTCATGAATGACCTGATGTCGATGGGCATTCACCGTGTCTGGAAGGATGCGATGATGGATTGGCTGGCGCCGCGCCCCGGCCAGCGCCTGCTGGATGTGGCGGGCGGCACCGGGGATGTGGCGTTCCGGTTTTTGGGGCGCGCGGGTGATGGCGCGCGCGCAACGGTGCTGGACCTGACCGAATCCATGCTGATCGAGGGGCAAAAGCGCGCCGAGGCTGAAAACCTGTCGCACGCGCTGGACTGGACCGTGGGCGATGCAATGGCCCTGCCATTTCCCGACAACAGTTTTGATGTCTATACAATCAGCTTTGGTATTCGCAATGTCACCCGCATTGAGGATGCGCTGCGCGACGCATATCGCGTGTTGCGTCCGGGGGGGCGGCTGATGGTGCTGGAGTTCAGCCAGTTGCCCAATGAGGGGTTGCAGAAACTCTATGATCTGTATTCGTTCAATGTGATTCCCGTTATGGGGCAGATCGTGGCGAATGACCGCGACAGTTACCAGTATCTGGTCGAATCAATTCGGAAATTTCCGGGTCAGGACCGGTTTGCCGCCATGATCGCAGATGCAGGGTTTGAACAGGTGAAATACCGCAATCTGTCGATGGGCATTGCTGCCCTGCATTCCGGCTGGAAAATTTAGTCATGCGCGGTCCGCATAATTTCTGGCGCCTTGTGCGCACGGGGGCCACCTTTGAACGCACAGGCGCCATGCAGGTGGTGCTGGAGGCGATGAATGCCCCCCCGCGCCTGCGTTTTGCCGCGCGCGTCATGGGGTGGCCGTTCCGGTTTCTGGGCCTGAAAGGCGATCCCGCACAGCCGCCGCTGGTGCGCGCCCTTACCGCACTTGGTCCGGCCTATATCAAGTTCGGCCAGACGCTGGCCACACGCCCCGATGTGGTCGGCCCCGATCTGGCCGAACAGTTGCGCTATTTGCAGGATCAACTGCCACCCTTTCCGCGCGCGCAGGCCATGCGGGTCATTGCCGAGGATCTGGAAGCGCCTGTTGACACCATATTCACCGATCTGTCGGAACCCGTTGCGGCGGCATCCATCGCGCAGGTGCATTCCGCGCGTTTGGTCAGCACCGGCGCGAAAGTGGCCATCAAGGTGCTGCGTCCGGGGGTGGAGCGCGCGTTTCGCACCGATATTGACGCGTTCTATTTTGCTGCGGGCATGATTGAATGGCTGTTGCCGTCCACGCGCCGTTTGCGCCCGCTGGATGTGATTGCCCATTTCGAAAGCGTAGTCGAAGGCGAACTTGATTTGCGGCTTGAAGCGGCCTCGGCGGCGGAATTTGGCGCGAATACCGCTGATGATGCGGGCTTCAGCGTGCCGCAGCCCGTTTGGGCGTATTCGTCGCGCCGCGTCATGACACTGGACTGGGCCGAAGGGGTGCCGCTGGGGGACAATGCCGCACTGGATGCGCTGGGTCTGGACCGGCGTGAACTGGGTGTGCGCATCCTTAGCCTGTTTTTGCGCCATGCGTTGCGTGACGGGTTCTTTCACGGCGACATGCATCAGGGCAACCTGAAGGTAACGACCACGGGAGAGATTATCGCGCTGGATTTTGGCATTATGGGCCGGATCGACACCTATAGCAGGCGTGCCTATGCCGAAATCCTGTTCGGGTTCATCCGCAAGGATTACCGCCGCGTGGCCGAAGTGCATTTCGAGGCAGGCTATGTCCCTGCTGACCGTGACATTGATGAATTCGCGCGCGCGCTGCGGTCCGTCGGGGAACCCATTTTCGGCATGGATGCGCAGCATATTTCCATGGCGCGGCTGCTGGCCTATCTGTTCGATGTGACCGAACGATTTGGCATGGAAACCCGCACCGAATTGATATTGCTGCAACGGACCATGGTTGTGGTTGAAGGGGTGGCGCGGTCGCTGAACCCCGAAATCAACATGTGGCATGTCGCAAAACCTGTGGTCGAAGAATATATTCGCGACCATATCGGGCCGCAGGCGGTTGTGCGTGATCTGGTGCTGACGGCAAAAATTCTGTCGCGTTTTGGCCCGCGCCTGCCGCGCCTGGTTGAGGATGCGTTGATCGCGCAGGCCAATAGTGACAAACCAGCACAGCCTGCACGCGGACCAAACCCGTTTTTATGGACGGCGTTTGGCGCGGGGCTGGTGGGGGTGGGCGTGGCTTTGGGCGCGTTGCTGTAGCCGCGCGGTCTGCCCGTCAGCCCTGCCAGTCGGGACTTGTCATCAAGGCCGCGATTGTGCTGCGCAACTGCGCATGTGGCAGCAAGACCAACATGCGGGGGCTGTCAAATGCAAGTGTTGCCTGTGTGGAAACGGCCGTGTTGGATGTGCCAATCACCCCCGACGGTGTAAAATCCAGCCCGTCTATGGGCCAGAACAAGCCCGTTGAACGCCCTGCACATTGGCCCATGGGAAACAGTGACACGCGTTGCCCCTTGGTGGTGTCCAATGTCAGATGTGGGGGCGCGACAAAGCAGATATCGTGTTCTGCCACCAGCACCACGCGTGACGAGCCGAACCGCACAAGTGATGACATTGCCGCCAGCGTGTGGTCCAGCCGCGATCCCGAAAACCCCAATGCCAACACAAACGGCGCGTCAATTCGGGTCAGGCATTTGTCGAAATCCGTGCTGTCCTGCTCGTCTATCTTGTGAATTTTATCGTGCATCCGGTGCCGCAGATCGCTGCGCAGGGAATCAATATCGCCAATGATGGCCTGCGGGGTATGGCCGGTATCAGCCAACATATTGGCCCCGCCATCCGCAGCCACCAGACACGGTGCCAAAGACAGGGCATCTTGCAGATCCGTGGTCGCGAAATCGGCCCCGCCGACCAGTGTGACGCCATATTGAGAATGGACAAGGACGGACACTTTGCTAACTTTCTTAAATATGGCGGGCTTGCGGGAATTGGCCATAATCCGATCACCAAATTACCCTAGTCCGACCATGTAATCGCTCATGTGCTGCGCGAGTTTGCCAGTGTATAAGGTAAAAAGCGAGCGTCGTTATGGTAGGCCCGAACAGAATACTGACAGTTTCCTATGGAACCTTCTCTTGCACTCTGGAAGGATTCGACGAACCTTTTGGCACGATGAAGGCGATTGCGGAATATTTCCGCGATCTGGCCGCAGATGACCGTTATTTCGGTGCAGAGCCACCGACACCGGATGCAGATATGCTGCACCGCATCGCCGAACGTGAAATCCAGCGCCGTGTCGAATCGCATGTGCAGGATAACGGCATTGTCCTGCGCCCAGAAGCACAGAAACCGCCTGCCACCGCGCCCGCAACAATGGGGTTTGCCACAGCGTCTACTGCGATGCCCGCCACTGTTGCGCTAAGTTCCCTGACCGCAGACCTGTCGCCGACACCCGCGCGTGCGCCGACGCCCCCGCCGCCCGCCGCGCCGGAACCTGAAACGGCTGCTGAAGCCCCGCAAACCACGGACATTGCAGAAATCAGTGACAAGCTGGCGCGCATTCGTGCCGCAGTTGCCCTTGCAGAAGGGCAAGACAAGGCGCGTCCTGCACTGGATGCTGCACAACCTGATCACGTGCAGCCCGCCGCGCCCGCGCATACATCAGGAGAGGACGAGATTCGCCAGTTTCTGGCACAGCAACAAGACGAAGACGACACACCGGAGTTCGACGATGCACCTGAAGCGGGTTTGGCTGATGATATGCCTGCCGCGTTGCACGAACCGCGCACCGATCCTGTTGTCACCAAAGACGCGCAGGATGCCGCGCGTCTGCTGTCATCGGAATTTGATTTCGATGATGACGACATGGATGGCTTTGACGATATGCGCCCGGCGGCCGGGATGCGCACCCCGCCCCAAACAACCGAGGTCGGTGACGATGCCGGTATGTTCGATGAAGATGACTATCCCGAAGAGACGCCCCCCACCGCACAGCAAGATGATGATGCTTTTGAGGAGTTTCTGGATGAGGATGCGGATGACGTAGAAACCGACACGTTTGACGATTTCGACGACGATGACGACTTTGAAGATGACACCGCGCCCGCCGCTGAACGCGAGAATGTGTTTTCGGACCCTGACGCGCCGCAAGCGACCCAGAGCGAAAGCGATGAATTCGCCGAATATGATGACGATGATTTCGACACCGAACTGCAACAGGCCCTGGACCAACACGCCGAAGCCGAGGTGGAGCGCGCTTCAATCGACCAGTTGCGCGCGCAGATTCGGAATGTTCTGGGCGATACCGGCCTTGGCCGCGCAGATGAACAAAGCCTTGTGCAGGAACTGGCCGAGATCGAACAAGAAATCGTGCTGAAGCACCCCAACTTTATGAAAACGCGCCAGAATGCACTGGCAGAGAATACAGAAAATACCGCTGACCGCTTGATGGAGAAAGCCCAGAGCCAACTGAACGAAACCGAATCGCGCCGCCGGCGCGAAGCGTTCGAGCATCTGAGCCTTGCAGTGACAGCAACCCGTGCGGAAGAAGAAGCAACGGGTCCGCGCCGTCGTGATATCGCCGAAGCCCGAGAAATCGACAGATATCGCGAAGATATCGGCATGCCTGATCCGCATGAACTGGCCTTGTCACGCACGACCGGCAAACGCGCATCTGAGGAAGACATACAGGAAACAGAGTCTGTGTCCGGTTCCGAAGCGGATATCGCCCCGCTAAACGTTCCTGCAAATGACCCCGCACCTGCCCCCGCGCCTGTGGAACCCGCAGAACCCGTGGTCGAAAGCACGCCTGAAGTGGCGCAAGACCCTGTTGCTGTGCAACAGCAGCCGGTTGCAGATACAGCCGCGCCTGCGAGTGATGTGGACAAGGGTGCCGCGCGCCCGCGCCGCCCTGCCGCAATTGGAAACCGGCGTGCAGAGCGTGGCGCACCACCACGCGCGCCTTTGGTTCTGGTGTCCGAACAACGCGTTGACCCTGAACCAGCCGCCCAGCGTGTGCGCCCGCGCCGCGTTGAGGTGTCGCTGGACGCACAGGCACCATCAGCACCGTTGAAAACCGCAACACCAGACACAATCGCGGCGTTCAAGAAATTTGCCGATGATGTTGATGCATGGTTGCTGGATGAACAGATCGAGGCCGCCGCAGCCTATATCACCCATATTCAGGGCCAGGCAGAGTTTTCACGCACCGATCTTATCAAGTATGTTCTTGC
Source organism: Paracoccaceae bacterium (assembly GCA_020832445.1). Lineage (GTDB taxonomy): Bacteria > Pseudomonadota > Alphaproteobacteria > Rhodobacterales > Rhodobacteraceae > Roseinatronobacter. The sequence continues at coordinate 48,936 of JAFIEO010000079.1, read as the reverse complement.
CTATAATGACGGCAAGACCGTATCGCGCGAAGACATGCTGCGTGGCTTCGGCACTATTCTGCGTGAAGAGCGTCTTGAACGTGCGGAAACCGGAATGTTCAAACTGTCGCCCAGTTCCGAATATGACGCGCCTGCACGCCAATACGCCACAAACTGATCCTCAGGTACATAACAGCAAAAGGCCCCGAACAATCGTTTCGGGGCCTTTTGCATATTTAGAGCATGTTGCTCAAAAGTGGGAACCGGTTTTGAGCTTCTCGAACATGCTCTAATACATATGCCGGATGGCTGCCTTATTCCTTTGGCGCATCGGGATCAGGCTGGCTTACCCCTTTGAACAGCCGTTTCAACGGAAAGGTCCATACAATGCCAAGTGCAATATAGATGGCCAGTTCCACAAGAAAGGGCGGGCGGTCAAACAGTTCAATCACATTGACGGTCACGACTATGTATAGCGGCAGTGCCACCACCAGCGCAAAAAGCGCCCAACGTCTTCTGGCTTTCCAAGATAATGTCATCAGTCTGCAAACGGGTCCGTTACTAGGATTGTGTCATCGCGTTCAGGTGAGGTTGAAAGTAGTGCGACCGGGCAATCAATCAACTCTTCCACGCGGCGCACATATTTTATGGCATTCGCGGGCAAGTCTGCCCAGCGTCGCGCGCCTTCGGTGGATTCGCTCCAGCCTGGCATCTCTTCATAGACCGGCACGCAGCGGGCTTGTGCATCGGCGGCTGTTGGCAGGTAATCCAGCCGCTGGCCGTCCAGTTCATAGCCAATGCAGATTTTCAGCACCTCAAAGCCGTCCAGCACATCCAGCTTGGTCAGGGCTATGCCGTTCACGCCACTGGTTGCACAGGTCTGGCGCAGCAGGCAGGCGTCGAACCAGCCACAGCGCCGCTTGCGGCCTGTGGTGGTGCCGAATTCGCGGCCCCGCTCGCCCAGACGCTGGCCGTCAGCATCATCCAGCTCGGTCGGGAAGGGGCCTTCGCCAACGCGGGTGGTATAGGCTTTGACAATGCCCAGCACGAAATCAATCGCGCCGGGACCAACGCCTACGCCGGTTGCGGCCTGTCCTGCGATGACATTGGACGAGGTGACAAAAGGATAGGTGCCGAAATCGACATCCAGCAACGCGCCTTGCGCCCCTTCAAACAGAATGCGTTTGCCCGCCTTGCGCTTGTCGTTCAGCACTTTCCAGACGGGTGCGGCGAATTCAAGAATGCGGGGTGCTATTTCGCGCAACTGTGCGACAAGGGCTTCGCGGTCGATCGGTTCCAGCCCCAGCCCGGACCGCAACGCATTGTGGTGCACAAGCGCGCGGTCCACGCGCATCTGCAGTGTTGCGTCATCTGCCAGATCCGCGACGCGGATTGCCCGCCGCCCGACCTTGTCCTCATAGCAGGGACCAATGCCGCGCCCGGTTGTGCCGATCTTGGCAACGGCATTCTGCGTCTCGCGGGCGCGGTCCAACTCGCCATGGAATGGCAGGATCAGGGGCGTATTTTCGGCAATCATCAGCGTGTCGGGGCTGATGTCCACACCTTGGGCGCGGATTGTTTCAATTTCTTGCAGCAGGTGCCAGGGGTCCAGCACGACACCGTTGCCGATGACCGACAATTTGCCGCCACGCACCACGCCTGAAGGCAGCGCATGCAACTTGTAGACCTTGCCATCAACAACCAGCGTGTGCCCGGCATTATGGCCGCCCTGAAACCGCGCCACCACATCGGCACGTTCCGACAGCCAGTCGACGATCTTGCCTTTACCTTCGTCACCCCATTGGGCGCCGACTACCACGACATTGGCCATGAATGGTCCCCTTTGACTTGCAAACCGCCGCCCGTCATAACGCTTCGCTGCGCACTGTGAAACCCGAAATAACATGCGCACCCGTCTGCGCAGTGCGGGAAACAGGGGTTGCGGGCAATGGCCCAAGCGCCTAAGTAGGCGAGAACAGAAAAAGCGGGTTGTTCCTGATGCAAAATGTCGTGCTGATTGTCCATCTTTTACTGGCGCTGACGCTGATTGGCGTGGTGCTGGTGCAGCGCTCCGAAGGGGGTGGTTTGGGTATTGGTGGTGGTGATGGCAGCCCGCAGGCAGGCCGTCCGCCGCTGACAGCAATGGCGAAACTGACATGGGGTCTGGCAATCGCGTTCATCGCGACATCGTTGACACTGACGGTCATTGCCGCGCAGCAATCTGCAAGTGTGTCCGTTCTGGACCGTTTGGGTGTTCCGACGCCGTCCAGTTCAAGCGTGCCCACATTGCCTGCGACCGACAGCTTGCTGCCGCCGCCGGCTGCTGATGATACGCTGGCCCCGCCGGCCGCAGACTAAGGCAAAACCACAAATTATTGCGGGGCGTGTTTTTTCTGCGCCCTTATCTAGCGGCTGGCTTGTAGTCGCGGGCGATTTGGGCTATGGCTTGAACCCCGTGATACTTGGGGTTTTTGCAAGCCCCGCATCCGCCGAAATACATGATCACGGGGGGTCGTTTCGACCATGGCACGCTATATTTTCGTAACAGGTGGTGTTGTTTCCAGCCTTGGCAAAGGGTTGGCATCCGCCGCGCTGGGCGCCTTGTTGCAGGCGCGGGGATTTACCGTGCGATTGCGCAAGCTGGACCCCTATCTGAACGTCGATCCCGGCACCATGTCCCCGTTTGAACACGGCGAAGTGTTTGTCACCGATGATGGCGCAGAAACCGATCTGGACCTTGGGCATTATGAACGGTTCACTGGTGTTGCCGCGCGGCGGACTGATTCGGTGTCATCGGGGCGTATCTATTCCAACGTGCTGGAAAAGGAACGCCGTGGCGATTATCTGGGCAAGACGATTCAGGTCATTCCCCATGTCACCAACGAGATTAAGGACTTCCTTGCCGTGGGCGAGGATGAGGTTGATTTCATGCTGTGCGAAATCGGTGGTACTGTGGGCGATATCGAAGGGCTGCCGTTTTTTGAAGCCATCCGCCAGTTCAGCCATGAACGCCCGCGCGGGCAGTGCATTTTCATGCATCTGACATTGTTGCCCTATCTGACAGCCAGCGGGGAATTGAAAACCAAACCAACGCAGCATTCGGTCAAGGAACTGCAATCCATCGGGATTGCGCCTGATGTGCTGGTGTGCCGGTCTGAACAGCCGATCCCGGAAAAGGAACGCCAGAAAATTGCCCTGTTTTGCAATGTTCGCCCCGAAGCCGTGATCCCCGCCTATGACCTGAAATCCATTTATGAAGCGCCACTGGCCTATCACCGTGCCGGCCTTGATCAGGCGGTTCTGGATGCGTTTGGCATAACACCTGCGCCGCGCCCCAATCTGGACCGATGGGAAGATGTGCTGGACCGGCTGCAAAACCCCGAAGGCGAAGTGCGAATCGCCATCGTTGGCAAATATGTCCAGCTGGAAGATGCGTATAAATCCATCAAGGAAGCGCTGATTCACGGTGGCATAGCCAACCGCGTGAAGGTGCATGTCGAATGGATCGACGCCGAGGTGTTTGACAGCAAGGACCCTGGCCCCGCGCTGGAGCGGTTCCATGCGATTCTGGTGCCCGGCGGGTTTGGCGAACGCGGCACCGAAGGCAAAATTCGCGCCGCCACCTATGCCCGTGAAAAGAAGATTCCCTATTTTGGCATCTGTCTGGGCATGCAGATGGCCTGTATCGAAGCCGCGCGAAATCTGGCAGGCATACCAGATGCAGGGTCCGAAGAATTCGACCATGAAGCGGGCAAGAAGCGCTTTACCCCTGTTGTCTATCACCTGAAGGAATGGGTGCAGGGCAACCACAAGGTTGAACGCAAGCTGGGCGATGACAAGGGCGGCACCATGCGCTTGGGGGCCTATACCGCGCATCTGAAAGAAGGGTCCAACGTTGCCCGTATCTACGGGGCAACCCGCATCGAGGAACGCCACCGTCACCGCTATGAAGTGGACACGCAATTCCGCGCCGCATTGGAAGGTGTCGGCCTGACATTTTCAGGCCTGTCACCAGACGGAAAACTGCCCGAGATTGTGGAGCATGAAGGCCACCCCTGGTTTATTGGTGTCCAGTTCCACCCTGAACTGAAATCAAAACCGTTTGATCCCCACCCGCTATTTGCCGATTTCGTGCGCGCCGCGGTCGATGTGTCGCGCCTGGTTTAGGGCGTATCGCTGTCAGGCACCGGATTGGGCCACCCCTGCAAGGCGACATCGTGGACCGGATTTCAGTTCAGCGCCTTGGACAGGGCGCGGGCCAGTTTCTGTTTGTTGATCGGTTTTGGCAGTACGTCTATGAAACCGGCAGCAAGATAGCTTGCGGTCTGTTCTTTCATGACATTGGCCGTGGCCGCGATGGCGCGGGGCTTGGGGCGGCCGGTTCTTTCGGCTTCGCGTAGAATGGTGAGCAGCGCTTCTATGCCATCCATAACAGGCATGGAAATATCCAGAATGATCAGATCAAACTCCTGTTCTTGCCACAGTTTGCAGGCTTGAAGCCCGTCTTCGGCAAGGACTGTCTCCACCCCCAGTTGCCTTAGCATAATCTGCATCACCATACGGTTGGTCGGCGTGTCATCAGCGACCAGCACTTTGCACCCGACCAGTTTGGCTGTGTCAAATTCCGTATCGTCGCCGGATTGCGCCGGAACGAAATCTGCCGCACCGCCTCCCTGAAGAACCGGAAGCTTCAGCCGAAAGGCGATTTCGGTGCCTTCGCCCGGTGCGGTTTTCACTGTGATGGTTCCGTGCATCATGTCCACAAGCCGCCGGACAATCGACAACCCAAGCCCCGTTCCACCAAAGCGGCGGGCTGTGCCGGACTCGGCTTGCTCGAATTCGTCGAAAACACGGATCGATTGCTCTTGTGTCATGCCAATGCCGGTATCGCTGACAATGAAATCAACGAATTCCGGATCTGTTGCATCGAACTGCACTGTGACCCGCCCTTTTTCCGTAAATTTCAGGGCATTTCCGACAAGGTTTTGCATAATCTGCATGACGCGGGTGATGTCACCCATGCGCAGCATCCCGCCTCCGTCCCGATATGTCACACCAAGTTCAATCCCTTTCGCGCGGGCAGAAGCAATGTGAAGGGATTCCAGCTGCTGCATCAGTATGTTCAACCGGAAGGGCCGCGGGTCAAGTGTCAGTTTGCCCGCCTCGATGCGGGCCAGATCCAGAATGTCATTGATAAGCGACAGCAATCCCCAGCCGGAGTTACGAATTGTTTCAATCATAGGCTTCTGGCCGGGCGTCAGCTCTGTCTGGGCCAGCAGATCCGCCATACCCAGCACACCTGTCAATGGGGTGCGTATTTCATGGCTCATATTCGCCAGAAAAGCCGATTTGGCGGCGTTCGCGGCCTCGGCGTGGGTGACCGCATCGCGCAGCGCGACTTCTGTCGCGAGTTGGTCTGTAATGTCTACAATCGAACATACTGCGCGCGCGGGATTTCCCGCAATGCGCAACGGCGTTGCATTCAGTGATATCGCGCGCCGTTCGCCATCCGGCCGGAGAATTGACAGGCGCACATCGCGCAAGGATATGTCGCCGTCAAGAATTTGGGCGATTGGCAGGTCTTGCGGGCGTATGTCGCTACCGTCCAGCGCTGTAATACCCCAACCGGGTTCATCATAGTGTCGGTTGATGCAACCACCCGGTTCGACACCCAGCAAGCGTTCTGCTTCTGAATTGGCGAACACAATGCGCCCATCATATCCAAACGCCAGCATCCCCGCCAGATCGGTTTCAAGAACATGCGCCAGAAAATCACGTTCGCCGCGCAGTTCATCTTGCAAGGTCAGGACATCGCTAATGTCCGTCAAGGAGATCAGCCATCCCATACGCTGCGCGTTGCGGGCAAGCGGGCGGTTCACCGCCAGCATTTGTGCCACATATGTGCGGTCCAGAATTGTCAGACGGATCGGCTGTGGGGGCGTTTCATTCCCGACCGCAGAGCGCAGCAACGGTGTTATCGGGGATTGCGCTGACAAGGATTTTCCGCGCTCAAGATGAATGTTTGCCTTGGCAAATACCCTGCGCGCGGCTGCGTTGGTTGTCATCACACAGCCGTTTGTGTCGATCATTATCGTCGGGTCGCGTGTGGTAAAAAACAACAGGTCGCGCCCGATTGTCGACAGATCGAAAGGGCGCGTGACAGTCATCATCCATGTGAACAGGAACAACACCAAAGCGAACATGAAAGGTGTCGGATCAAACCCCAGTATCGTCACCCCGCCAAAAATATAGGCAAGGTTTCCGGCAACAGGGAATGCCGTTATTGCGATAAGGACCGCGAAATGCCCCCGATACGCAGGATTGGCAAGCCACATCCCGGAAATGCCGACACCAATCGCGGCGATTAGAAACAAATACAGATAAGCGGCGGCTAGGTAGAAAAGTGGTCCATGCTGATACTGCACCGCCAATCGGCCATCAATTTCCAGCATGGTTGTTTCGGGGCCGTATAGCAGTTCATGCCACGGGTTGCTGAACGCCATGACAGCCACGATCAATGGCCCGCCAACCAGTGCCGCCCATTCCCAATGCGCCAGTTTTTTGTTCCGTCCAAATGCATATGCATACAGGAAAAAAGCCCAAACCGTGGGCAATGCAGCAATGGACGGCCATGCCAATAGTGCAAATGCAATTTTGCAGTGTTCAGTCGTCGCCGACATTTCCAGAACGGCAGAGGCAAGCCAGCCCAGCATGGCCACATGCGTCCCAATGCAAAACCCCTGGCCCGAAAAATGCGTTTGTCTGGCAACCATGTATGTCATGATTGCCACCCCCAACAGGATTACAAGAATTACCACAATGGATGTGTCAATAACCACGGTGGAGAGACAATCCATCACGGTGCAACCCGTTGCCCTGAAGGATGCCCCAACCAACTGAATGAAAACATAGAAAGAATCCGCGAATTTTCGTTGGCGAATACTACGTTTCAGATATGAACTTTGCAAGTTGCAAAGATGTAAACCGCAAACTACACGCTGATATTTACATGCGTTTCGGGGTCATCATCAGGGTTGGCGGGTAATTCTGAAAGGATATTATAAGCCCCATAGCGGTCCTTTCGCCCAATCGTTTCAGGCGGCGCCGTGCTGATTTCCATGCTGTCAGGATTGACCGGGGGTTCTGTCAGGCTTTCACGCAGATGCTGGATAACATTCACCTCGAATGATGGCGGTGGGCCAACAAGGCGATGGCGCTTGTCATGCGGATGAAGCACGGGGCGGGGGGCGGCAAGGTCTGTCTTTGTCAACGCCTGACCTTGCTGCACTGCTGTGGTGGTGATGTTCGTTCCTGTAGCGGCCACCCCACGCGACGGGTGTGGCTGCATGAGCTGGCCCAACGGTTCACGGTGACCCGGCGAGATTGGTCCAATTGTGGGTACTGCTGGAAGAACTGGCATCTTCCCCTCCAAATGTATGATTTCCGGACATAGTTCAGAATATCTACCCTAGAGGGTAAGTTTTAATACTTTGTTAAAAAACAATAATTCTTAAATCATGGTTAAGGTATGGGTGGTTTTCACGCTTGCCCCCAGATCTGCCAGGCGCAGCAGACCAGCATCCGGGGCTGATCTGCTGCGTGACAGGCGTGGGTCAGCGCAGGATGCTGCGGCCCGCGAAAATGGCAGTTTCACCAAGCATTTCTTCGATGCGGATCAACTGGTTATACTTCGCCAGCCGGTCGGAACGCGCCAGCGATCCGGTCTTGATTTGCCCGCAATTTGTAGCAACCGCCAGATCGGCAATGGTTGCGTCTTCCGTCTCGCCGGACCGGTGCGACATCACGCAGGTCATCCGCGCACGGTGCGCCATGTCGACGGCTGCCAGTGTTTCTGTCAGTGTGCCGATCTGGTTGACCTTGACCAACAGGGAATTTCCGCAGCCTTTTTCAATGCCTTCGGCCAGACGTGTGGGGTTGGTTACAAACAAATCGTCGCCCACCAGTTGCACGGTCCCGCCCAGTTTGTCGGTCAGCAGTTTCCACCCGTCCCAATCATCTTCTGAACAACCGTCTTCGATGCTGATGATGGGGTAATCGGCGACAAGTGCTGCCAGATAATCGACATTTTCAGCCGGCGTCAGGGATTTGCCTTCGCCCACCATTTCATATTTGCCGCCCTTGAAATACTCGGTGGCCGCGCAATCCAGCGCAAGGCAGATATCCTCGCCGGGTTTGTAGCCTGCTTTTTCAATGGATTTCAGGATGAAATCCAGCGCATCGCGGGTGGATGACAGGTTCGGGGCAAAACCGCCCTCATCGCCGATACCTGTGGACAGGCCTGCGGCGGACAGTTCCTTTTTCAGGGTGTGGAACACCTCGGCCCCCATGCGCACGGCGTCGCGAATGTTTGTCGCGGACACGGGCATGATCATGAATTCCTGAATGTCGATCGGGTTGTCCGCATGCTCGCCCCCGTTGATGATATTCATCATGGGAACCGGCAATGTGCGCGCGGATGTGCCGCCGACATAGCGAAACAGAGGCTGGCCGGTATAATCTGCGGCGGCCTTGGCCACAGCCAGCGACACGCCCAGAATGGCATTCGCGCCCAGTCGGGCCTTGTTCGGGGTGCCGTCAAGTTCCAGCATGGCGGCGTCAATAGCCACTTGTTCGGTCGCGTCAAAACCAACCAGCGCTTCGGCCAATTCGCCATTCACTGCGGCCACCGCGTCCAGAACGCCCTTGCCCATGTAGCGCGACTTGTCGCCGTCGCGCCGCTCCACAGCTTCATGTGCGCCGGTTGATGCGCCCGAAGGCACCGCCGCGCGGCCCATGGTGCCATCTTCAAGGATAACGTCCACTTCGACAGTGGGGTTGCCCCGGCTGTCCAGTATCTCGCGGCCAATGATGTCTATAATCGTGCTCATGTTCTGCCCCTATTCGCTGAAAACGCTTTCGCCCCCGTATAGCGGCAGATCATGACAAGTTCTAGGTCACTTTCGTTTCGCGCCACAGTGTGAACATGCCCGCCGCAACAATGACTGTCGCGCCGATCAGGGTCAGCCCGTCGGGGCGTTCGCCGAATACCAGAACCGCGACAATCAATGCAAACAGCATGCGGGTGTACCGGAAGGGCGTGATGAAGGACAATTCGCCAACACGCATCGCAGCCACAAGGGCATAATAGGCCAACACGCCAATCCCCAGTGCTGCGGTTAGCGACAGCAATTGCATCAATGTGGGCATGACCGCAGCACCTTCCATGACGAACATTAGAAAGAAGCCGGCTGGCACCATCATTGCGAATGCCCAGGATGAAATCTGATAGCTGGAAACCGCGGCCGGGATAACCCGCGTTGCAAGATCGCGCCCCGCCAGCCCGATGACGCCGACAACAGCGAATAACGATGCGGGTTCAAACCCCGTCATGCCCGGCCGCACGATCAACATGACGCCCAAAAAGCCCACTGCAATGGCTGTCCAGCGCCGCCAGCCCACCTTTTCGCCCAGAAACAGCACGGCACCAAGTGTCACAAACAGCGGCGCTGCCTGCAATATTGCCGATGCTGTGGCCAGACTGGCCAGCACGAACGACAATACAAACCCCACTGTGCCCACAAGTTCGGCCGCATTGCGCAACAGCAGCGCGGGCGTAAGCAGGGCAGGCGACAGCAGTTGCTGGCCCTTGCTGCGCGCGACGGCCCCGAAAGCGATTGCACCACCAGCCCCCAGAATTAGCAGTATCTGCCCGACGGGCAGCGCATCAGCCAGCAGCTTGATGAACATATCCTCCAATGCGAACCCTGCCATGGCAAGGGACATCAGAACAGCGCCGCGCAGATTGTCCGACATCGGGGTTTCTTTCACATGTGAACTGGGGGTCAAGGGCTACAATCTGCACGCCTGATTGAAAAGCGCAAACGAAAAAGCGCGCCGGGTGCGGCGCGCTTTGTGTTGAAAACCATATAGGTGCTGAACCTAGTCTTCCTTCGCTGCGCGCTTGATCGGTGCCCAAAGCTGTTTGTTGGTCAGATACAGCAATGCGGCCAGAACCGACAGGAAGATCACGCCGACAAAACCGGCGCGCTTGCGTTCGACAAGCTTCGGTTCCGCAGTCCACATCAGGAATGCCGCAACATCCTTGGCCATCTGTTCTTCGGTGGCCGGTGTGCCGTCTGCATAGTCGAGCATGTCATCGAACAACACGGGGCTCATCGATACCCAACCATCATAGGCTTTGTTGTAGTAGAACAATGCACCTGCCTGAAAGTCTTCTTCATCCGTGTAACCGGTCAGGAAAGAAGCAATATATTCTGCCCCGCCCAATCCACGGAAAAGCTGGTTCAGACCCAGACCATATGGCCCTTCAAACCCGATACGCGCCTTTGCCATCAGGCTAAGGTCGGGCGCGCCTTCGAATTGCGATTCGGGGAAATGGTCCGGCCCGGATGCTGTGCGCCAGTCGCGCAGTTCCGGGTCCCAGATCTCGAACATTTCGGCATAGGCGCGCATCTGGTCTTCAGGCAGTTCAGGCCCGTTGCGGTCGCTTAGTGTGCGGAAGGCAACGTATTCCAGCCCGTGGCAGCTGGCGCATACTTCGGTATAAACCTGAAGGCCGCGCTGAAGCTGGTTGCGGTCATAGACACCAAACGGCCCTTCAAACGAGAAGCTGTAATCCGTTATTTCGCCAAGTCCCCCGGCCGAAAAGGCCGGGGTTGCTGCCAAAGTAGCTGCCATGAGGGCGGAAGCAGCGAGTTTCTTAAACATCATATCTCTCCTGTTTCCTTATCTCACTCGGCCGGGATTTGTTCGGGCGAGGGGCCGGAACCACCAGATTTCTTTTTCAGGCTGGCCTTGAAATCGGCCTCGATGGTTTCGGGCTGTGGCAAGGGTTTCTCGATCACGCCAAGGATGGGCAGGATGACCAGGAAATATGCGAACCAATAGGCCGTGCCGATCAGCGCGATATCGGTGTAAATCCCCTCGGCCGGCATGGCCCCTGCCCACATCAGGACAAAGAAATCGACCACCAGCAGCCAGAACCACCATTTGAACATCGGGCGGTACCGGCCCGAACGCACCGATGATGTGTCCAGCCACGGCACCAGCGCCATCACGAAGATCGCGGCAAACATTGCCAGAACCCCGAAGAACGACGCATCAATGATACCAAATGACAGCCAGTTGACTGCAATTACCACCCACACATCAGAAGTGAAGGCCCGCAAAATAGCGTAGAAGGGCAGGAAATACCATTCCGGCACAATATGCGACGGCGTCACCAGCGGGTTTGCCTCGATATAGTTGTCAGCATGGCCAAGGTAGCCCGGCATGAAGCCCACAAGCGCCCAGAAACCAGCCAGAATCAGCACCAGCGCGAACAGGTCCTTGATCACGAAATAGGGCCAGAACGGCAGGGTGTCTTTCGCGGCTTCTTCTTTCGAGCTGCGGCGCACGTCAACACCGGTCGGGTTGTTGTTGCCCGTGGTGTGGAAGGCCCACACATGCAGGATCGACAGGCCCAGAATGACGAACGGCAGCAGGTAATGCAGCGAGAAGAAGCGGGTAAGCGTTGCATTGCCGACAGCAGGTCCGCCCAGCAGCCATGTTTGCAGCGCTTCACCAATGCCGGGGATCGCCCCGAACAGCCCGGTGATCACGGTTGCACCCCAAAATGACATCTGGCCCCATGGCAGCACATAGCCCATGAATGCAGTTGCCATCATCAGCAGGTAAATCAACATGCCGATAATCCATGTGATTTCACGCGGGGATTTGTAGCTGCCGTAATACAGGCCACGGAAAATATGGATATACACGGCCGCAAAGAACAGCATCGCGCCGTTCTGGTGCAGATAGCGCAGCATATAGCCGCCATTCACGTTGCGCATGATATGCTCGACGCTGGCGAATGCCATGTCCGCATGCGGCGTGTAATGCATCACCAGCACAATGCCGGTCACGATTTGCAGCACAAGGCAGAAGAACAGAACAATACCCCAAATCCACATCCAGTTCAGGTTTTTGGGGGTCGGGATCATGATTGTATCATAGATCAGACCGACGATAGGCAGCCTGCGATGAACCCACTTTTCAGCGTTCGTCGTCGGCTCGTAATGATCGTGTGGAATACCAGACATAGGTGTTTCCTCCCTTAGCCGAGCTGGATTGTCGTGTCGTCAACGAAAGACGCTGGCGGGATGTGCAGGTTTTCGGGTGCCGGACCACGGCGGATGCGTCCTGCCGTGTCATAGTGCGACCCGTGGCAAGGGCAGAACCAACCGTTGAAGTCGCCCGCGCCATTGCCCAGCGGCACACAGCCCAGATGGGTGCACACGCCTGTCATCACCAACCATTCGCCCGCATCATCCATGGTGCGGTTTTCGTCCAGCGCATCGGTGCCGGGCTTGTTGGGGTTTTGCGATGCGCGGTCAATGGACAAATCGTCCAGAGTGACGGCGCGGCCCTCGGCGATTTCGGTTTCGGTGCGGCGGCGGATAAACACCGGCTTGCCCAGAAAGTTGACGGTGATCTGGCCGCCGGGTTCCAGACCGCCCACATCGACAAAAATCGATGAAAGTGCCTGAACATCAGCAGAAGGGTTCATCTGGTTTACCAGTGGCCAGACAGCGGCGCCAACTGTTACAACGCCCGCACCTGCTGTGGCGTAATAGATGAAATCCCTACGGGTGCTTTCGTTGTCATCAGCGTGGGACACAAGCATTCTCCCTTTTCAATGGGTACGAGGGCTGCAAATAATCATCGGGCCACGACATAGCCGTAGCCCTATGGTTTGGGTATTTAGCGGGGAATCCATAGCCCGTCCAGCCGCGAAAGCGGGCAATGGTGTCGCAGGGGAGTGGTTTTTCCGGTAATTCTGGTTCAGATGCCACACTGTGAGCGCAACCGTAACAGACATGACCTTGTCGCGGGCAGATCGAAACATCACAACGCCGCGCAACCATGGCTGTATTCAGGCCGGTGGCTCGGTGGCGCGCATGCTGTCGCGTTGGGCAAATTTCAGATGCCATGTTGCCAGTGTGGGGTGTCCGTCACGCCAGTTGCGCGTGTTATGGCGCAGGTCCAGATAGGATAATGCACAGGCTGTCGCGATCTGCCCGATGCAAACCGGCCCTGCAAGATAGCTGATCCAGCGCGCTTCCAGCATATCAAGGCTGCGCGCGATTTTCAGCCATTGCCCTTCGACAAACGGGGCGAAGCGAATGTCTTCCGGACGCAGGCGGGATTCGTAGACCATGGCAAGTGCCGCATCCAGCATACCATCTGCCGTGGCCTCCAGTGTCAGGGCATCCCAGCGCCGCGCGCCGTCCGGATAAAGGCCAGATTGCGCAAACTGGTCCAGATAGGCACAAATGACGCGGCTGTCATAAATCGCGGGGCCATCGGGGCGGGCCAGTGTCGGCACCTTGCCCAGCGGATTATGGGCCACGGGGGCTTGTCCGGTATCCAGTGGCGTGCCTGAACCCGTTATGATGTCGATGTCGGCAGCGATGCCCGCTTCGTGCGCCAGCACCATGACCTTGCGGGCATAGGGTGATGTCGGGCTGTAATATAGCGTCAGTGTCATTCAGACCCACCGCAGCTTGATGCGCGCCAGAAACGCTGCATCCAGTTCTACGCCGCGGCCATCTTGCCCCAGCCTGATGGTTCTGCGGATGCGCGCCGTGCTGTTCAGTTGGTCGCGGTCGCGCGGGCGTGTGATGCATAGTCCTTCGGGCAGGGTGTCCATGGCATCTTCAACAGGTTGGGCAATATGGCCGGGCCGGACCTGTCGGGCCAGTGCGTAGCCTGCAAGGGCAAGGGCGCCGTATTTCACAGCGACCACGGCGATGGGGGCAAGGGGTAGGGCCAATGCAAAACTCCTTCAGTTTCATAAACATTAGCAGAAGGGGTGCATTTGTCCATTCACGTTGCGTCGCATGTTTGTGCGCGCTGATTCGCGCAATCGGGCAGCGGAATGCGTGGCACCGCGCCCATATGGCAAGCCGCGCAGTTATGCTGCGCGGCGTGGGTCGGGCGGGTGGGCCATATGGGCGCGGGTTACAGCGTTGCGGCCAGCCGCGCCCCCTGATCGATTGCGCGCTTGGCATCCAGTTCGGCCGCCACATCCGCCCCACCGATCACATGCACGGTTTTGCCGGTTGCGATCAGTGTATCGGCCAGTATGCGCAACGGCTCCTGCCCTGTGCACAGGATCACGGTATCTGCGGGCAGCGTTTCTTCCACCCCGTCACGCAGCACCACCAGACCTTCTGCGGTGATGCGCCGGTATTCCATGCCGCCCAGCATGCGCACGCCTTTGGCCGCCAGACTGGCGCGGTGTATCCAGCCAGTGGTTTTGCCCAGCCCCTTGCCGGGTTTGGCCGCCTTGCGCTGCACCAATGTCACTGACCTTGCGGATGGTTGGGGGTGCGGGCCATCCGGGGCCAGCCCGCCGGGGGCATCCGACGGGTCGCCCACGCCCCATTCGCGCTGCCAAAGGGCCAGATTTTCAGTTGCGCTTTCGCCGTCATGGCTCAGGTATTCGGCGACATCGAACCCCACACCGCCTGCACCCACCACAACCGCGCGCGCGCCCACCTGCGCCTTGTCGCGCAGCACATCGGTATAGCGCAGCACATGGGGCGCGTCCTGCCCGTCAATCTGCGGGTCGCGCGGGATGACACCTGTTGCAATCACCACATCGTCGAACCCGTCCAGCAATTCAGGTGTGGCGCTTGTGTTCAGGCGCAGCTTGATCTGCGACTGGGCCACACTGGTGGTGAACCAGTCGACCAGCCCGTGAAATTCTTCCTTGCCGGGGATCTGGCGGGCCATGTTCAACTGCCCGCCAATTTGACCATCCGCTTCAAACAAGGTGACACTATGCCCGCGCCCTGCCGCCACCAGTGCCGCCATCAGCCCCGCAGGCCCTGCACCCACGACGGCCACATTTCTGGGTGTGGTGGTCTGGTCATAGGTCAGTTCGGTTTCATGGCAGGCGCGCGGATTGACCAGACAGGTGGACACCTTGCCCTGAAACGTGTGGTCCAGACAGGCCTGATTGCACGCAATGCACGGCGCAATCTGGGCGGCGCGCCCGTCTGCGGCCTTGGCCACGAAATCGGGATCGGCCAGAAACGGGCGCGCCATGGACACCATATCTGCCGCGCCCCCTGCCAGCAGGTGCTCGGCCACATCGGGGGTGTTGATCCGGTTTGATGTGACCAGCGGAATACCCACCTTGCCCATCAGCTTGCGCGTGACCCACGCCCAGCCTGCGCGCGGCACCGATGTAGCAATCGTGGGCACGCGCGCTTCATGCCAGCCGATGCCCGTGTTCAGGATCGTGGCACCTGCGGCTTCAATGGCTTGCGCAAGGCGTGTCACTTCGTCAAATGTCTGTCCGTTTGGCACCAGATCAATCAGCGAAATGCGGTAGATCAGTATGAAATCAGGCCCCACTGCCGCGCGCACGCGGCGCACAATCTCGACTGCCAGCCGCATGCGGTTGTCATAGTTGCCGCCCCAGCGGTCGGTGCGGTGGTTGGTGGCCGCGCACAGGAACTGGTTGATGAAATACCCTTCCGACCCCATCACCTCGACCCCGTCATAGCCCGCGTCACGTGCGCGCACGGCGGCGGTCACCATATCGGCGATCTGCTTTTCGATGCCGTCCTCATCCAACTCCGCTGGCTTGAAGGGCGAAATCGGGGATTTGATGGGCGACGGGGCCACGCAGTCAGGCCCGTAGGCATACCGCCCTGCATGTAATATCTGCATGGCAATCTTGCCGCCTGCGTCATGCACACGGTCCGTGACCAGACGATGATTGGCAATATCCTGCGCGGTATACAGTCCCGCCGCCCCCGGAAAGACGCCCCCTTCAGGGTTGGGGGCCATGCCGCCCGTGACCATCAGCGCCACGCCGCCGCGCGCGCGGATGGCGTAATATTCCGCAACACGGTTCCAGTCGCCGCGTTCTTCAAGGCCCGTATGCATGGACCCCATCAGCACGCGGTTTTTCAAGGTAGTAAAGCCCAGATCAAGGGGGGCAAACATATAGGGATAGTGCGACATGGGGACCTCCTCAGGATTGGGGGACGTTAACCGCGCAAGCGGCGCGCTGTCACCCTGAACGCCGCGTCAATAGCCGGTCATTTCCAGATAGCCGCGTCCCGTATGGCTGCCGCTGAAACGCAGCGGTCCTTCCCAGTATCCCACCGACAAGTCCATCCATGCCTGCGGGTTCAGCGGTTCGGTTGTGACGGAAACACCCCCGTCGGGCCAGTCGACACGCCAGCGCACGGGCACATCGCGCCCTGCAACCCGTTCTGTGCCCAGTGGTGTGAATTGCAGCGCACCCGCGGGCAGGGGTGTTGCGGCCCCGTCTGGCGTGATCCATGTCCCTGCCGTAAACACCTGCGCGCCGCGCAACTGAAACCCCATCATCCTGTGACCGTCGTCAAAAGCAAACGAAAACCAGTCCCACCCTTGCTGATCATCCGACAGGGGTTGGCTGGACCATTCGCGGTCAAGCCAGCCCTGACCGGTCACGGAAACAGGCCCGTCCGGCAGATGAAGCGTGCCGCTGATGTCATAGAACGGCTGCGAATAATAATAACTGGCCTGACCATCAAAGGATTTGACCGAATAGCCCTGATCGCCATGAAACACCAATGGCCCCTGTGCCTGCGCGTCCAGATCAAACGCGAAATCGGGACCAGTGGCGCGTATGTCCAGCCGGTCATAAGGGTCGGCGCCCGCATCCGCACGGCTGCGCATGTGCCAGTCGTCAATATAGGCCGCGAACGGGTCCAGCGTGACGCCTGCCTGCCCCGTGCCGCCACGTCCGAATTTTTCAGCGGCAAAATGGTTGTCCGCCGTGGTCAGGCCCGCATGCCCCATCCATATCTGCGGCGAGGCGAAACCCGCCCTGTCGCCCGGTTGCAAGGCAGACCGGAACAATGTCCATTGCACCCCGTAATCGTGCCCGTCATCGCCGGTCAGTGTGGCGGTCAGATACCACCATTCAATGCGGTAATCCGGATGCGCGCCATGATCTTGCGGAAAGTCCAGCGCGCGCCCGCGTTCGGGCACTGCAAACCCGTCAGCCGTTGTGCCCAACCCTGCAAAGCCTTGCGCGTGGCCTTGCGTTGCTGTGATCATCAGCAGAAAAAGGGCCGCAATCCGGCCAACGATCGGGGAATAGGGCTTATTTTTCATGTGCGAATACCCGCAATAACTGGTTCGGCCCATACCGCCATAGGCGGTAGGCGGGCGGCACCGCCGCCGCCAGCACGGCCAACCCCGCCCATAGCGCCAGACGTGCCCAATCGGCAGGGAAAAGCTGCAACGGCAAGCGCCAGCCAAAAGCCTGCACATTGATGACGGCCAGCAGAATCTGGGCCAGCATCAAACCCACCGGCAGCGCGAACAGAAGCGTCAGGCCCGCCAGCACCAGCGCGCGCGCCAGTTCCAGCGCGGCAAGCCTGCGCGTGGTCAGCCCCAGCGCCCATAGTGGCGCAAGCTGAACCAGCCGCATGCCCGACAGCGTGACAAGCGCTGCAAACAGCGCAATGCCCGCGATTGACAATGTCAGCACATTCAGCGCGCCGGTTATCATGAAGGTGCGTTCAAATATGGACATTGACAGCGCCTTGGCCTGTGCCTGATCCGTTATCTGGCCACTTGGCAGGCCGAATTCGTCTTGGATCACCGCGATCAACGCCTGTGGCGTTTCACTGCGCAGCGCGAACTGGCTGATAGGTGTTTCCGGCCACGTGGCCCTGAACAGGTCCTGCCCGATGATGGCCTGCGCCCGCGGGTTGCCGTAATCGGGATAGACGCCCAGCACAGGCACCCCGCCCAGTTCGGGCAGGTCCAGCATGGCGGTGCCGGGGCGCAACCCCGCGCGGCGGAACAGTTGTTCATTGATCAGCACCCCTTCGCCAGCGGCCAGCCGGTCCCATACCTGCGGCACCGCATCCAGTAGCGGCCAGCTGTCGCGGAATGTGGCGTGGTCCTTCATGGCGTAAATCTGCCCCGGCTGTCCGGCCAGGCGGGCGTCCATGCGTTGCGTGGGCAGAACTGCGTCGGCGTGGTCTTGCAGGAAGTCTTGCAGGGCGCTGGCCTCGGACGGGGTGCGGGGGGTGACGGTCACTTCGGCGACAAGGCGCAGGTCCAGCCATCCGATGAATGTGGTGCGGAATGACGACACCATTGTGCCCACGCCGATATTGGTGGCCAATGCCAGCAAAAGCGCCATCAGCGCCAGTGACAGGCGCGGCAGGTTCTGGCGGCTGTCGGCCCAGAACCATTGCGCAACCGGCCCGCGCGCAAGCGCCTGCCCCAATGCCAGCGCGCCCGCCAGCACCAGTGGCATAATCAGCGCCGCCGCCAGCAACGCTGCCGCCAGCAGCGCAAACCCTGTCACCAACCCGCCGCCCGTTTGCGCCAGTATGACTGCCGTGATGGCCAGCACCACCGCCACCCCGCCCTGAAGGCGCAGGCTGCGCATACCGGCATGCGCCCATGCGCGCGGTTGTGCAGGGGCCAAAACCGGCAACCTCCACAACTGCCACAGCGCCTGCGCGCCCGCCAGCGCCGTGCCCGCCAGTGTCATGGCCATTCCCGCCGCGGCCCAGGCAGGGTTAAATTGCAGCGCACCGGGAACAGGGGCACCATATAGGCCGCGCAACGTGGCCGCCACATCGGGCAGCAGGCTTGCGGCCATCAGATACCCCAACGCCAGCCCCGCTACCCCCGCGAGCACCGCAAACAGCGCAAGTTCTGCGGCCAGCAATAACGCCAGATGACGCAGCGGCACACCAAGCGCGCGCAGCGTGCGAAACATGGTGCGGCGTTGTTCAAACGCCAGCCCGACTGCCGAATGCACGATGAACAGCCCCACCGCAAAGGCCAGAAGCCCGAAGGCAGTCAGGTTCAGGTGAAAGCTGTCCGTCAGCCCCGCCAGATCGGCACCATCTTCAGGCGGGGTCAGGCGCAGGTCGGGGGCCAGCGTGGCCAGCGGTGTCAGCCCGTCGCGTTGCACAGGCGCCAGTGTCAGGTGTGTGATGAACCCGACCTTGTCCAGCAGGGCCTGCGCTTGCGCAATATCCATCAGGACCGTGCCCACAGGAACGGCCTGACTGGGGCGCAGGTCCAGCGCGCGGGGGCCTATTTCGTCCAGCGTCTGAGGATGCGCAAACCCAAGCCCTGCCAGAAAATCTGTCACATCAGGTGCGACCAGTTCTTCACTGGTGCCACCAGCGGGCGCGGTCAGCGGCTCGATCCCCAGTACGGTGACGCGCGTTTGGCCCATGGCCATGCGCCCTTCCACCACTGGCGACACATCCCAGCCCGCGCGGCGCAGGCGGGCAAATTCGCTTTCGGGTATCTGGCCTGCGGGCGCGGTCAGTCGCGCCGCATTGCCCCCGCCAAGCAGGCTTTCGGCGGTTGCATAGGCGGTGCGCGCTTCGGTGTTCAGCGCCTGCACACCGGACCAAAGCGCGGTTGCCAGCGCCAGACCCGCCAGCAGCATGGCCAGTTGAAATGGGCTGCGCACCCAGTGTGACAGCAGTGCCTGCAATGCGGCGCGGGTCACACGGGCACCTGCAATTTGCCCGCCCGCAAATGCACCCGCGCGTTGCACCGTGACGCCAGACGGGTGGAATGCGTGACCAGCAACAGCGCCGTGCCCGCCTGTGCGGCCAGTTCCATCATCAGGTCCAGCACGGCATCGCCGGTGGCTTCGTCCAGATTGCCGGTGGGTTCATCAGCAAGCACCAGACGGGGGCGCGCCGCGAGGCAGCGCCCGATCGCCACGCGCTGCTGTTGGCCGCCTGACAGTTGTTCAGGGTAGCGCGACATCAGTTGCGCAATGCCCAGTCGCTGCGCAAGTTCAGCCACGAAATCTGGGTCATGCCGCCCCGACAGACGCGCCTGAAACGAAAGATTGGCCGCCACACTCAGCGATGGCACAAGGTTGAACTGCTGAAACACAAGCCCGACTGTGCCGCGCCGCAATGTCGCGCGTGCATGGTCATCCGCATCGGCAATATCATGCCCGGCCAGCACGACCTTGCCGCTGTCAAACGGCTCCAGCCCGGCGCAGATATGCAGCAGGGTTGATTTCCCGCTGCCTGATTCCCCCGTCAGGGCAAGGGATTGTCCCTGTGGTACCTCAAGGTTGGCATTGTCCAGAACCTGCACCGCATCCGGCCCCTTGCCGAAGGTTTTGCACAGGCGTTCTATGGTCAGCGCGGATGTCATGATGTGGCTTTCCTGCAAGCGGATTTTGCGCCGAACATGCGCGGGCGGTCTTGCGCCGCAATGCAGCGCGACAGATGCGAAGCCTAGCGTCTTGGTGCGTGAACTCAAGGCGGGAATGCTGCAAATTCTTGTCAGGGGTTATTGCACAAAGGCCGGATGGGGGTGTCCCGTCCGGCCTGCCATAGATTCATCGTTGTGCAGGGGCAGTGATCAGTGCGCTGCCATCTGGTTGTGTTTGCGCGCCACGAAATCCTTGGCGGTTTCCACGGCAACGGCTGCATCGCGGCAATAGGCGTCAGCCCCGATGGCGCGCCCGAATTCTTCGTTCAGGGGGGCACCGCCCACCAGAACGATATAATCGTCGCGTTTGCCTTGGGCGATCAGCGTGTCGATCACCACCTTCATATAGGGCATTGTGGTGGTCAGCAGCGCGGACATTCCCAGAATATCAGGCTGTTCCTTTTCCAGCGCGTCCATGTAGCTTTCGACCGCGTTGTTGATGCCCAGATCGATGACCTCAAACCCCGCACCTTCCATCATCATGGCAACAAGGTTCTTGCCGATGTCGTGAATGTCGCCCTTGACGGTGCCGATCACCATTTTACCCATGCGCGGGGCACCTGTTTCCACCAGCAGCGGTTTCAGGATGAACATGCCCGCTTTCATCGCGTTCGCGGCCAGCAACACTTCGGGCACGAACAAGATGCCATCGCGGAAATCATGGCCCACAATTGTCATGCCGGCCACAAGCGCCTTGGTCAGAATGTCATAGGGGGTCCAGCCGCGTTCCAGCAGGATGTTGACGCTTTCTTCGATTTCCTCTTTCAGGCCATCATAAAGGTCATCCATCATCTGCTCGACAAGTTCGTCGTCAGACAGATCAGCAAGGATGATGTCATCTTCTTCAGACATATTCGCTACCCCTTAGGTCACGCGGTTTGGTGCGTGTTGGACCACTATTGCTTTGCTTTCGGACAGATTGCCGCAGGCCACTATTCCATTTGCGACATGCGCACGATTGGTGGCGACCCGTGCAGTCGCATTCATGTGATTTCCGGCAGTTTTGTCACGCGTCACGGCGTCTGCGCCCGCCGCCGCGCCCGCGACGTGGCTCTGGCGCTGTGCCTGCGGCCTCTGTTCCGTCCAGTGCCGATGAAAACCCGCCCAGTGCCGCCGTGATCTGTTCCAGCGTGGGGCGCGGGCCGCGGTCGCGGGTTTCCAGCGCGTGGCGCATGGCGCGCAGATGGTCTGGCATGGTGCCGCAGCACCCGCCAATGATGGTGGCCCCGCAATCCCGCGCCAGGACGGCGTAATCTGCCATCAATTCAGGCGTGCCATCGTAATGGATGTGCCCGTCATGGTATTTCGGAATACCGGCATTGCCCTTGGCAATCAGCGGCAGGGGCGCGTTCGCATCGGCAAAGCCCAGAACCGTGCGCAGCAGATCCGATGCGCCGACGCCACAATTTGCCCCGAAGGCCAAGGGCTGTGACTTCAGCTTGCCCACCATTTGCACCATCGCCGCAGATGTGACGCCCATCATCGTGCGCCCTGCGGTGTCGAAACTCATGGTGCCGCACCATGGCATGCCCGCAAGCGCTGCGGCTTCGGCGGCGGCCTTGTATTCTTCAGGGGCGGAAATGGTTTCCACCCACAGCACGTCTGCGCCGCCTTCTTTCAGCCCCTCGGCCTGTTCATGGAACATTTCAACGGCCAACTCGTGGGTCAGCGCGCCGATGGGGGCCATGATTTCTCCCGTCGGACCGACAGAGCCTGCAACGACAACCGGACGCCCTGCCGCGTCAGCAACATCGCGGCCCAGTGCAGCCCCAAGCCGGTTAAGTTCGCGGACGCGGTTTTCAGCGCTATGCAGCTTCAGGCGGCTGGCATTGCCGCCGAATGTGTTGGTCAGAAACAGGTCGGACCCCGCATTGACCGCGTTGCGATACAGCGTGCGGATTTTGTCCTGTTCATCCACATTCCACAATTCCGGCGCGTCACCGGACGCAAGGCCCATATTGAACAGGTTGGTGCCTGTTGCGCCGTCCGTCAGGATCCAGTCCCGTTCGGCCAGCATTTTGCTTAGGGCATCTGTCATCAAGCGCATCTCCGGATTACGAAACAGCGGGAGGCGTATCCGCGCTCCCGCTTTGGTGGGCCTATGCCACATGTCAAACCTTGCGGCAATTTCATATTACGCATGAAGAACATGCGTGAAATTCATGTAGCCCCGGGTTAGCCTTCGGCCAGTTCGGCTTTTGCTTCGCTCAGCATTGTGGCCATCATGCCGCGAATCGTTGCCTCGTCTGCTTTTCCGGCAAGGTCGGCGGACACTTTGCGCACCACATCCTCATGACCCGCTTCTTCGAAATCGGCGCGGATCACGTCCATTGCGTAGGCTTCGGCATCATCCCCTGTTTTGCCCAGCAGGCCAGCGGCCCAAAGCCCAAGTTTCTTGTTGCGGCGGGCAACAGCCTTGAAAATCATTTCCTGATCATGGGCAAACTTGTTTTCAAATGCGCGTTCACGGTCGTTTAAAGATGTCATTTCGGCCCTCGTATTTCATTGCAAGATCGTATGATATTGCAAAATATATGGATGTTGGTGGCCTGCACTGCAAGGCGAAATCACTGCCCGCGGGCGCAAACACCGCCGCTTGCGGCGCGTGCGGTGCTACGATATAGGCAAGCTGAAGCAGCCGCCCTTACACGCATGTTCCATGATCGGAGAATACCATGGCCCGCCGCACCAAAGTCTATGAAGGCAAAGCCAAGGTTCTGTATGAAGGGCCGGAGCCGGGCACGCTGGTGCAATACTTCAAGGATGACGCCACCGCGTTCAATGCCGAAAAGCGCGACGTGATCGAAGGCAAGGGCGTGTTGAACAACATGCTTTCCGAATTCTTCATGACGGGTCTGAGCCAGATTGGTGTGCCCACGCATTTCATCAAGCGCATCAACATGCGCGAACAGCTTATCCGCGCGGTCGAGATTATTCCGCTGGAAGTGGTGGTGCGCAATGTCGCCGCCGGGTCAATTTCCAAACGGCTGGGCATTGAAGAAGGCACGCCACTGCCGCGCCCGATTATCGAATTCTACTTCAAGGATGATGCGCTGGGCGATCCGCTGGTGACCGAAGACCAGATTCTGGCCTTCAACTGGGCCAGTCATCAGGATCTTGACGACATGGTGTCATTGGCCGTGCGCGTGAATGATTTCATGTCGGGCGTCATGCTGGCTGTGGGAATCAAACTGGTGGATTTCAAGATTGAAATCGGCCGCCAGTTCGATGGCGAGATGCAGCGCCTGATTGTTGCCGATGAAATCAGCCCCGACAGTTGCCGCCTGTGGGACATGAAAACCGGCCAGAAGCTGGACAAGGACGTGTTCCGCCGCGATCTGGGCAGCCTGACCGATGCGTATTCCGAAGTTGCGCGGCGGTTGGGTGTCATGCCCAAATCGCCCACGCCCTTCAACAAACCCAAACTGATGAACTGAAAGGCGCCGACGCCCATGAAACTGCGTGTATTCGTAACCCTGAAAGCTGGCGTTCTGGACCCCCAAGGTGAAGCTGTGCGCCATGCACTGGGCGCGCTGGGGTTTGAGGGCGTAAATGGCGTGCGTCAGGGCAAGATGATCGAACTTGATCTGGCCGAAACCGATGCCGACAAGGCGCGCGCGCAAGCGCATGACATGTGCGAAAAGCTGCTGGCCAATCCCGTGATCGAAAGCTACCACATCGAGCAGGCCTGACACCGGCCGCAAGGGTGATTGACGCCCCTGCGCTTTGCAGGCAGCATTGGCCCCGGTATCTGGCGGATGAGGGGCATTATGCGCGCAGCGGTTTTACGGGAATATCGCAAGGATCTTAGCATCGAATCTGTCGCGGACCCCGTCTGCGAAGAAGATGGTGTGGTCCTGCGCACGCTTGCCTGCGGGATTTGCCGGTCCGACTGGCATGGATGGGTGGGTGAACACCCGCGCGTGAAACCCGGTCAGATCCCCGGCCATGAATATTGCGGGCAGGTTGTGGCGGCTGGCCCGCGCAGTGGCTGGGCCATTGGCGACAAGGTGATCGCGCCCTTTATCCTTGCATGCGGGGCATGCCCTGCCTGCCGGTCCGGTGTGTCCAATACCTGCCCCGACCAGCGTTTGCCGGGGTTTATCGAACCCGGTGCCTTCGCCGAATATGTGGGCGTGCCCCATGCGCATAACCTTGCGCGCCTGCCAGATGATATGTCGCCGGTTCTGGCCGCAGGGCTGGGGTGCCGCGTGACCACGGCCTTTCATGCGCTGACCGACCGTGCTGCCCTGCGCCCCGGGGAATGGCTGGCCGTGCATGGCACGGGCGGCATCGGGCTTGCCACGCTGATACTGGGCCGTGCGCTGGGCGCGCGTGTGGTGGTGGTTGATATCGTGCCCGACAAGCTGGAGCATGCGCGCACACTGGGCGCGGAGGCCGCCGTTGATGCCCGCAGCGGCGATGTGGCGCAGGCCATTCGCGACATTACCGGCGGTGGTGCCCATGTCTCGGTCGAGGCGCTGGGCATTGCGCAGACGACCAACGCATCGCTGCATTGTCTGCGGCCCTTGGGGCGGCATGTGCAGGTGGGCATGCCTGTGGGCCACACCGCGCACATGGAAATCGACATGAGTGCGGTTTACCAGAAAAACCTTGCACTTTTTGGCACGCGCGGCATGCCTGCGCATAAATACCCGTCGCTTCTGGGCATGATTGATGCAGGGTTGGTGGATTTCATGCCGATGATCGCGCGGCAGGTCGCGCTGTCGCAGGCGGGCGCGGAACTGGCCCTGTTTGATGGCCCCATGGCCCCCGGTGTTGCCGTGATTTCGGATTTTGCTGCCTGAATTGGGTGTTTCCCTTTGCGCAGGGGGCGTATTCGCGCTAAAGCGCGGTCAAAGCATGCCAAGGACGGAGCCGCGCGCGATGAAAGCTGCTGTCATCACTTTTCCCGGATCGAATTGCGACCGTGACCTTGCCGTGGCCTTTGAAGGGGTCGGCGCACAGGTCACGCGCGTTTGGCACAAGGACACCGAATTGCCTGCGGGCACCGATATTGTGGGCATTCCCGGTGGTTTCAGCTTTGGCGATTATCTGCGTTGTGGCGCGATTGCCGCGCGTTCCCCCATTGCCCGCGCCATCACTGGTTTTGCGGCAGATGGCGGCCATGTTCTGGGCATTTGCAACGGGTTTCAGGTGCTGGTTGAAATGGGGCTTTTGCCCGGTGCGCTGCTGCGCAATGCCAACCTGAAATATATCTGCAAGCCTGTGGCCCTGCGTGTGGACGCCGACAATAGCGGGTTTACTGCGGGCTACGGTGCCGGTGCGCAGATCACGGTTCCGATTGCGCATCATGACGGGAATTATACCGCTGACCCCGAAACCCTTGCGCGGCTGAAGGGGGACGGGCGCGTGGCGTTCACCTATTTGGACAATCCCAACGGGTCCGCTGCGGATATCGCGGGTATTCTTTCGGAAAACCGGCGGGTGCTGGGCATGATGCCGCATCCTGAACGCGCTTTCAGCCCTGTGCATGGGGGCACTGATGGCCGTGCCATGTTCGAGGGGCTGATAGGCGCTTTCGCGCCAGCCTGAATGTGCAGGCCCCGCGCGATGCTTGAGCGCGCGCAGCATTCGACATATTCTGCGCGGTATGGCCATGCCACCTGATCTAGACAACAGACGAACCAGTATACTGGGAATCCCGCTATGGGGGCGGGTGGTTATTCTGTTTTTGATTGTGGTCGGTATCGGGCTGATCTGGTTCATGAATTCGTGGCTGTCCGAACGGTTCACGGATTCGACGCGCAACAGGGCTGAATTGCGGCTGGTTTTGTATTCGGGCAATATCCAGTCTGAACTTCAGCGAAATTCGGTGGTGCCGCTGCTATTGGCGCGCGACCCTGAATTGATTGTCGCCTTGCGCGAAGGCAATTTTGCGACCACATCGCAGCGCCTGATTGATTTGCAGGGTGAAATCGGCGCGGCCTCTATCGAACTTCTGGACAATAGCGGGCGCGTGGTCGGCGCAACGGATCGCGTGCATCTGGGCAAGAACCGCAGCGGCGATCAGGCATTTGTTGATTCGCGGCGCACCTCTGACACGGTGTTCATGGTCAAGGAACTGGACAGCGGGGGCTTCGGGTTTTCCTTTGCGCGCAGTATCCGGGTGGCAAGCGATGTTCTTGGTGTCGTGGTTGTCGATGCCGACCTGTCGAAATTTGAACGCAGTTGGGCAGGCTTTGCCGATGCGGTCGCGCTGATGGATTCAAGCGGGCGCATTATTCTGGCGACTGAGCCACGCTGGCGGGGGCGTTCACTGGACGAAGCGCTGGCCCTGCGCGATGCACCGTCTGCGATTGCGCGCGCGCTGCGGGCCACAGCGGATTGGGCGCAGACCACACCGGACACATTCGTGCGTGGCGAAGCGGTGTTGCAGTCAGAAGTGCGTGTGCCGTTCCGGGGGTGGCGGCTGGTCAGTTTCACGCGTTATGATTCGGTGCGTGAACGGGTGAATGCGGCGCTGGCGCTTGTGCTGACGGGCTTTGCCTTGCTGCTTGCGCTGACGTTCTATCTGGTCAGCCGCAGCGCGTGGTCGCAATCGGCCCTGTTCCAGCGGGAATCGCAGGATTTGCGGGCGTTGAATGCCCGCCTGCAACGTGAAATCGCAACGCGATTGCGGGTGCAGAAGGACCTGGCGGTGGCCGAGCAGACTCTTGCGCAATCGGCCAAGCTGGCCAGCCTTGGGGAAATGTCGGCGTCGGTCAGCCATGAGTTGAACCAGCCACTGGCGGCCATGAAAACCTATCTTGCTGGTGCGCGGCTGTTGTTGAAGCGCAAGCGCACAGAAGAAGCGCTTGCGTCCTTTCAGCGGATCGACGGGTTGATAGACCGCATGGGCGCGATTGCCCGCACGCTGAAATCCTTTGCCCGCAAAGGAGGAGAGGCTTTTGCACCCATCGATCTGCGCACCTGCCTTGGTGATGCGCTGACCATGATGGAACCGATGTTGCGTGATTGCCGTGTTCTGGTGGTGCGCACCGTCCCCCCCGAGCCGGTCATGATACTGGGCGATTCCGTGCGCGTGGAGCAGGTGATCCTGAATCTGGTGCGCAACGCAGTGGATGCCACACGCGGGGTGAATGCGCCGCAAATCGACATTCTGATAAGTCAGGGTGAAACAACGAACCTGACCGTGCGCGATAATGGCCACGGGATCGCCGATATCGACAGTCTGTTCGAGCCGTTTTATACAACCAAAACAGCGGGGCAGGGCGTTGGCCTTGGGCTTGCAATCTCGTCCGGGATTGTCGGCGACCACGGCGGGCGGTTGACAGCCATGAACACACCCGAAGGCGGCGCGGTCTTCGAGGTGGAGTTTCCCAGATACCACGCCGCGCAAAAGGATGCGGCAGAATAACGAGTTTGTGTTGAACCTATCGCCGGCCCGCCAGTGACCGTATGGTGTCAGGGCCGTTTGTCAGGATTGAAAAAGAGGGCGCACGCCCGAGAGGAAAAAAGACCATGACCCGCCACATGCGTGTTGCCATCGTAGATGACGAACAGGATATGCGCCAGTCCATCAGCCAGTGGATGGCGCTTTCGGGGTTCGAAACGGAAACTTACAGCGACGGCCAGGAAGCGTTCGCCGCCATCGGCGCGGATTTTCCCGGTGTCGTCATTACGGACATCCGCATGCCGGGCATGGACGGGATGACCTTGCTGAAAAAACTGGTGGCATTGGACAGCACTATCCCTGTCATCATGATTACCGGCCATGGCGATGTGCCCATCGCGGTCGAAGCCATGCGTCTGGGCGCGTTCGATTTTCTGGAAAAACCCTTTGATCCTGAAAAAATGATGGCCCTGGCTGAAAAGGCCGTGAAGGCGCGCACAATGTCGCTGGAAAGCCGCGCGTTGCGGCATGAATTGTCCGACGGAACAACCATCATGCGCCGTCTGGTCGGGGCGTCCGATGTGATGCAGCGCTTGCGCGAGGATATACTGGATGTTGGTCAGGCTGACGGGCATGTGCTGATTGACGGCGAAACCGGCACCGGCAAGACGCTGGTGGCGCATGCCTTGCATGCGGTGGGGTCACGCGCGGGGCGAAAGCTGGTGTCTGTCAGTTGTGCGGGCCATGCCGAGGCCGATCTGGTTGCCCGCCTGTTTGGCCCGCTGGAGGATGGCGCGGTAAAGCCCGTCGTTGAAGAAGCCCGCGGTGGCACCCTGGTTCTGGAAGATATCGAAGCCATGTCACCCGACACACAGGCGCGGCTGGTGGGCTATCTGAACGCGCAGGGCACGCCGCCTGATACCCGCATCGTGGCGGTCTGCAACAGCCACACCGCCGGACAGACAATCGAGGACGGCTTGCGCCCCGATCTGTATTTCCGGCTTGCAGCGCATAAGCTGCTGCTGCCCCCCCTTCGCATGCGCGGAGAGGATATTCTGGCCCTGTTCGAAACCTATCTGGCGCAATTCGCCGATGAATACGGTTGTGCCGCGCCAGTGGTCAGCATGCCGGAAGCCGCGCAATTGTTGCAGGCCCCATGGCCCGGAAATGTGCGGCAGCTTGTCAATATTGCCGAACGCGCCGTTTTGCAAAGCAGGCGCGAAGACGGGGCGCTGATGTCGCTGATCATGGCAGATAACGAAGCGTCCAGCGAAGTCATGACAACCGAAGGCAAACCGCTGAAAGAACATGTGGAAGCGTTTGAACGTATGTTGATCGACAACACCATGCGCCGTCACAAAGGGTCCATTACGGCGGTGATGGAAGAATTGCGCCTGCCGCGCCGGACGTTGAACGAAAAGATGGCGAAATACGGGTTGGTGCGGTCGGAATATGTCCAACCCTGACCCTTCTGGCGGGTGCCGTGTTGCCTGACAGGCTGTGCGGCGCCAGCCCTTTTTGCATGACGCCTTCGTTCCTTGGCCGCGCGGGCAGGGGCATTGCGGGGCCAATCAGGCTGGAAAACACATAATTTGATGGATTTTTCGGCCTTGCAGGGCCGCTGTCATGCGCAATGTGAAAAACGCCATTGTCTTTTTGTCACATTCGCCCTTATGTTGAACGTGTAAGGATGTGCTGTGGAAAATACAGCGGTCCGAACGAATTTCGCTGCGTTGGAAGAATGGCGCGCCTCTCTGGCCCCCTCTTCATCCTCCGCAGATGGATAGGCCGCAAGGCTTCAATTGTCCGGTCTGCATGACTGCGGCCCGGGCACAATTAAAACGCATCGCAGATTTGCGGTGTTCAGGAAACATGATGACAGGTGTCGAAAACAAACCACCATGCCGCCGCGAAAGGGTAGATTCCTTGACCGCAGCGGCGGTGTTTGCGCCACGCCTGCTATACTCTCAGACAAGTCACGCGCCAGATGGCGGGTGTGGTTCTGATCCTTCCACAGGAAGACAGGTCAGGCACAGCCCGCCAGGTGCTGCGTGCAATGGATTTATATGGCACAGAAAATGCTTATCGATGCCACCCACGCGGAAGAAACCCGCGTTGTGGTGGTGGACGGAAACAAGGTCGAGGAATTCGATTTTGAAACCGCAAGCCGTCGCCAGTTAGCTGGCAATATCTACCTTGCAAAAGTAACGCGCGTCGAGCCTTCGTTGCAGGCAGCCTTTGTTGATTACGGCGGAAACCGGCACGGTTTCCTTGCGTTCAATGAAATCCATCCGGATTATTACCAGATTCCGGCAGAAGATCGCGCGGCCCTGCTGGCCGAGGAACGTGCAAGCGTGCGCGAGCAGGAAGATGATGATCGCGCCCCCAGCGCCGAGAAGACCGACAAGCCCGCGAAGAAACCGCGCCGTTCGTCCAACCGGCGCAAACCTGCGGCCAAGGCAGAAAGCGTCAGCAGTTCCGACACGGTGGAAACCCGTGACGTGTCGGGAATGGATATTCTGGACAATGGTGAAGACAGCGACGCGGGCACGCTGATTGACGACGGTTTCGGCACCGCCGCGCCGGATGCCGGTGCCGCGCAAGCTGAACAGCCCGCCACGGCGCAAGCCTCAGTGTCTGATACAGCGCCAGCCGACGTTGAACTGCCAGCAGCCGATGCAGCTGATGACATGTCGGATGAAACATACCGCGCTGCGGATCATGCGGCCGAAAACGATGACCGGATCGAGGCGGTTTCCGAAGGTGGTGACCCCACAGAAGAAGTGCAGGTCCGCCGCAAGCCCCGCGCGCGCCGCTACAAGATTCAGGAAGTCGTCCGCGTGCGCCAGATCATGCTGGTGCAGGTCGTCAAGGAAGAACGCGGCAACAAGGGCGCGGCGCTGACCACATACCTGTCACTTGCGGGCCGCTATTGCGTGCTTATGCCGAACACTGCGCGCGGCGGCGGTATCAGCCGCAAGATCACCAATGCCGCTGACCGCCAGAAGCTGAAGGCCATTGCAAACGAAATCGAAGTGCCCGAAGGCGCGGGCCTGATTATCCGCACCGCTGGTGCGAACCGCACCAAGGCCGAGATCAAGCGCGACTATGAATACCTGTTCCGCCTTTGGGAACAGATCCGCGAATTGACGCTGAAATCTATCGCGCCAACCCCGATCTATGAAGAAGGCAACCTGATCAAGCGCTCCATCCGCGACCTGTATAACCGCGAGATTGACGAGGTTCTGGTCGAGGGCGAGGCAGGCTACCGCGTGGCGAAGGACTTCATGAAAATGATCATGCCGTCCCATGCCAAGAACGTGAAACCCTATAACGATACAATGCCGCTATTCGCCCGCTATCAGGTCGAAAGCTATCTTGGTGGCATGTTCAACCCCACCGTGCAGCTGCCATCGGGCGGGTATATTGTTATTGGTGTGACCGAAGCGCTGGTTGCGATCGACATCAACTCCGGCCGGGCAACGCGCGAAGGGTCGATTGAAGATACCGCCGTCAAGACAAACCTTGAAGCCGCCGCCGAAATCGCGCGTCAGCTTCGGTTGCGCGACCTTGCCGGTCTGATTGTCATCGACTTCATCGACATGGAAGAGCGTAAGAACAACGCGTCTGTCGAGAAGATGTTGAAGGACAAGCTGAAATCGGACCGCGCCCGTATTCAGGTGGGCCGTATATCCGGTTTCGGGCTGCTGGAAATGTCGCGCCAGCGGTTGCGCCCCGGTATGCTGGAGGCAACGACCCAGCCTTGCCCGCATTGCCACGGCACGGGCCTGATCCGGTCTGATGACAGCATGGGCCTGACCATCCTGCGCCAGATCGAAGAAGAAGGCACGCGCGGCAAATCGCGCGAGGTTTTGCTGCGCGCACCTGCGGGCGCGGTGAATTTCCTGTTCAATTTCAAGCGCGAACATATTGCCCAGATTGAAGCGCGTTATGGCATGGCTGTCCGTCTGGAAGCTGATCCCTTGATGGTCAGCCCTGATTTCATCCTTGAAAAACTGAAGACCGCAACGCGGGTTTCTGTGCAGCCAAGCGTTGCTGTGGTGTCACTGAACGCCAGCCATATGTCCGACCCGGAAGAAGAAGACGCGGTGGAAGAAGCCGTCGTCAACCAGCCGGAGGAAACCGAAGAAGCGTCAGATCAGCCGCGCAAGAAGCGCCGTCGTCGCAGGCGCAAGCGCGGTGGCAAGGATAATGGCGCGGACGGTTCCGATGCACACGACTCCGATCAGTCAGACGCCGCAGATACGCCCCCTGTTGATACGCCCGAACCGGCTGTAGCGGCCGAACAGGCGGATGTATCCGCCGATACGGTGGTTGCCGATGCGGAAAGCGCGCCTGCGAAACCCAAGCGCACACGCAAACCGCGTGCGAAAAAAGTGGCAGATCCAGCGCCCGAATCACAACCTGCCGCAGATGCGCAGGACGGGGCACAGCCGGAAGCTGCACAGGCCGAGGATGCAGACGCACCGAAGGCAAAACCGGCCAGAAAGCCGCGCACACGCCGCAAGCCAGCGCCAGCCGTTCCCGATGCAACGCCAGAGGCAGCGTCCGACGCGACTGCCGATGCGGTTGCTGCACCCGCAGAAGCCGTGCCTGCGGATGCAGCGCCTGCGGAGCAAAGCGAAACATTCGTCGCCGTTGCGCACCCTGTGGCCGAAGAAGCGACAGCAGAGCCGGAGCAAGCCGTTCAGGATGCAGCGCCAGTTATCGTGGCGGAAACGACCGCCGGGCTGCCACCGGAAGCGGTTGCGCCAGTGCCGGACCAGCCTGCGGATGTCGCAGAAGCGAAAGCCGACGAAGCGCCGGTCGCTAAACCTGTGGCGGAAGCGGATGAACCCCCGGCCAAACCCGCCCCCAAGCGCCGGGGCTGGTGGTCGCTGAAAATCTGATAACAAAGGGGCACCCGCAAGGTGCCCCTTTGTTTATTGATCTGTGCCATGTTGACGCATGCCACATGAATGTGACGTGCAGTTTAATGACCTTTGGTGTAAGCCCACTTAACTGTTTTGCACGGATTTGAAAGCAAAGCGCCACATGCTTGGAATAGACGTCTTTGATGCTGCCATGATGCCCGCGCTGCTTATCGCGCTGGGGGCAGGTGTGCTGTCGTTTCTCTCGCCCTGCGTGCTGCCTATTGTGCCGCCCTATCTGGCTTATATGGGTGGCATTTCGATGCAGGACATGACCGGCGACGGACGTGCGCGCAGGCGTGCCATTTTGCCTGCGTTGTTTTTTGTCATGGGCCTGTCGACGGTGTTCCTGTTGCTTGGGTTCACTGCGTCAACCATGGGGCACCTGTTCTTGCGTAACGCCGAAATGTTTGGCCAGATTGCGGGTGTTGTGGTCATTGCCTTCGGGTTGCATTTTCTGGGCGTCTACAGGGCGGTTGGTCAAATGGCCGCCTCCGGGTTTGAACGTGCGAATATGGCGGCGCCTGCGTTCCTGACAATGTCGGTTCTGTCGCGCGATTTGCGGTTTGATGCGGGGGACCGTGGCGGTTCTGCCTTCGGGGCCTATGTGCTGGGGCTGGCCTTTGCCTTTGGCTGGACGCCGTGCATCGGCCCTGTTCTGGGCGCGATCCTGTCATTGGCGGCCACAGAATCAACAGTGGCGCGCGGCACGGCGATGTTGGGTGTGTATGCGCTGGGGCTGGGCCTGCCGTTCCTGCTGGCTGCGGTTTTTGTACAGCGTTCCATGGCCCTGATGACGCGGCTAAAGCGGCATATGTCCCTGATCGAAAAGGTTATGGGGCTGCTGTTGCTGGCGGTGGGTATTGCACTGGTCACGGGCGCGTTTTCCGCATTTTCATGGTGGTTGCTGGAAACATTCCCTGCCATGTCCAGGCTGGGTTAGCGCATGCTGTTCAAAAGTGGGAACCGGTTTTGAGCTTCTCGAACATGCGAAATCAATAAGTCAGAGCATGTCTCGTGAATGCGAATGAACGTGATAGGCTCTAGCGCAGCCCCAGTTCTGCAAGCGCCGCGTCCAGTTCCGGCGGCAGCGTATCATCGCCCTTGCGCGCCTTTGGCAGATCAGGTGGCGCATCTTGCGGTTTCAGGTAGCGCCAGCCCTGAAACGGGCGTTTGGGGGCGGCAGCGGTGCGAATGATCGTCGGGTCCAGCACGATGGCGCAGCGTCTGATTCCGTCACCGCCCGTGACCTCATCAAGGCGCAGAATAAGCTGCCGCGCAAGGACGGACCCCTTGAAAACCCAGTAAAGCGACCCGCCCGCAAGCAGGTCTTCGGCCCGCTTTGGCCACATGCGGGTTATGTGGCGCGGCAGGCCGTCGGGGCCTTTGGCCCGCGGGCTGTTTTGCCAATGCTCCAGATCGTCGACATCCTGTGCCCCGACGCAAAGTTTGATCAGATTAACTTTCGCGGTCATGTCCCACCTTCCAAACGCTGCCTTGGTCATAGGGTTTTTGGCCTGAAGGGCAAGGGCCACCCCAAGCGTGGTGTCGCCGCGCTGGCTACAAAAAAAACCGTTCTCACCCGAAAAGCTGCACGTTACCGCGTTTGACATGCCCCGGAGTGCTTTCTGGGGCCTTGTTTGAGCCGTTCTAACGGGCTACAGATACACGAAACCGGACAGGGAACAGTTGCGATGGTATTCAAAGGTATTTTGCGCGGCAGTGCAGTTCTGGCCTTGGCGCTTGCGGTTTCGGGCTGCGGTGGCGGGTTCGGAAACATGTTTCAGGGTGGCGAACGTTCGCGGCAGGCGGCGGCAGACATCCACGCCGAGAACCGCTTGTCCGGCGGGCCAACGCGACAATCCACTGTCTGGGACCTGTTTTCCGGCGGGCAGGACATGAATGTATCGGTCGAGGTGAACCGCTATTTGTGGAATGCCTCGCTTGAGATACTGGATTTCTTGCCGATCCAGTCTGTTGACCCCTTCTCTGGTGTGATTGTTACAGGGTTTGGCACTCCGCCCGGGGGCGGGCAGGCGTATCGCGCAGCGATTCTGGTCAATGACCCCGCCCTTGATGCGCGTTCGCTGAATGTGGCCATCATGACCCGCAGCGGCCCTGCCAGCCGCGAAACAATTCGCGCGGTCGAAGATGCTATTCTGACCCGTGCGCGCCAGCTTCGCATTCGCGACCGCGGGCTTTAACACCCGCTGGACCTTGTGCGACCATAGCGCTAAAGGCGCCGGGCCGGTCGCGCCCGGCGTTTTCTATTGCCCGAATGCCACAGGAAAGAACGAATATGCCCAGCCAGCCAGACGCGCGGTATCAGCCCCAGACACTTGAACCCAAATGGCAGAATGCATGGGACGACGCCTGTGTGTTCAAGGCCCGCCGCGACCCCGCGCGCCCGAAATATTATGTGCTGGAAATGTTCCCCTACCCGTCAGGGCGCATTCATATGGGCCATGTGCGCAATTACACCATGGGCGATGTGGTGGCGCGCTATAAATCCGCGCAGGGGTTTTCAGTGCTGCACCCGATGGGCTGGGACGCGTTCGGTATGCCTGCGGAAAACGCCGCGATGGAACAGGGCGGCCACCCCAATGACTGGACCGAGGCCAATATTGAAGTGATGAAAGGCCAGATGAAGCCCCTTGGCCTGTCGATTGACTGGTCGCGCGAAATTGCCACCTGCCGGCCAGATTATTACGGCCAGCAACAGGCCATGTTTATCGACATGCTGCATGAAGGGCTGGTGTATCGCAAGAATGCCGTTGTGAACTGGGACCCTGTAGATCAGACCGTTCTGGCCAATGAACAGGTGATTGACGGCAAGGGCTGGCGATCAGGCGCCGAGGTGGAACGCCGCGAGTTGACGCAGTGGTTCTTCAAGATTTCCGATTATTCCGAAGAATTGCTGTCCGCGCTGGACGGGCTGGAAAACTGGCCGGAAAAAGTGCGCCTGATGCAACGCAACTGGATCGGCCAGTCGCGCGGGCTGCAATTCGCGTTCGGGGCAGTGAACACGCCCGAAGGCTTTGACCGGATCGACGTGTATACCACCCGCCCCGACACGTTGATGGGCGCGTCTTTTGTGGGCGTGTCGCCCGACCACCCGCTGGCGCGCCATCTGGAACGCCACGATCCTGAAGTGGCCGCTTTTGTGGCGGAATGCCGCAAGCTGGGCACCACCGAGGAAGCGCTGGAAAAGGCCGACAAGCGCGGGTTTGACACTGGAATTCGTGTGCGTCACCCGTTCGACAATGACTGGGAACTGCCCGTCTATATCGCGAATTTCATCTTGATGGATTACGGCACCGGCGCAATTTTCGGCTGCCCCGCCCATGACCAGCGCGATCTGGACTTCGCCAACAAATACGGGCTGCCGCATCCGGATGTCTTCTTGTCACTGGAAGATGATACGCCGGTTGATGCTGTGGCGTTTGTCCCCCCCAAGACCGACAAGGTGCGCTATATCCGCGGGTTCGCAGGTGACGAGGTGCAGACAGGCGAACAGGCGGTCGAAGCCGCAATCGCGTTCTGCGAATCGCAAGGCGTGGGGCAGGGTGTCACGAAATACCGCCTGCGCGACTGGGGCCTGTCGCGCCAGCGGTATTGGGGTTGCCCCATTCCGGTGGTGCATTGCGATGCCTGCGGTGTCGTGCCCGAGCGTAAGGAAAACCTGCCCATCGCGCTGCCCTATGATGAAGATGGCACGCCTATTGACTTTTCCATCCCCGGCAACCCGCTGGACCGTCACCCGACATGGCGCGATTGCGCCTGCCCGAATTGCGGCAAACCCGCCAGGCGTGAAACCGACACGATGGATACGTTTGTCGACTCAAGCTGGTATTACGCGCGCTTCACCAGCCCGCAGGCGGACACGCCCACCAATGTCGAAGATGCCGCCTATTGGATGAATGTGGACCAGTATATTGGCGGCATTGAACACGCGATTTTGCACCTGCTGTATTCGCGCTTCTTTGCCCGCGCGATGGTGAAAACCGGCCACCTGCCCGAATCCGCGTCCGAGCCGTTCAACGCGCTGTTCACGCAAGGGATGGTGACGCATGAGATTTACCTGACCCGCGACGCACAGCATCGTCCTGTGTATCACCTGCCTGAGGAGGTCTTGATAGGGACCTTGGTAGATGGGCAGAGAGTTGGTGTTCTTGAAGAAGTATTTGGCACAACAGAATTTAGAGAGCTCTGGCAGAGGTATGTCGATTCTGCCGAGTTCGATGGTGAACTTGGAACAGACGCCAAATTCGAATTAGCTGTCGCAAATCTCCTCGGGGTGGTCGAAATCATCCCCTCCGCCAAAATGTCGAAATCCAAGAAAAACGTGGTGGACCCTGTCAACATCATCAGCGCATTCGGGGCCGATACCGCGCGCTGGTTCGTCATGTCCGACAGCCCGCCCGAACGCGATGTGGAATGGACAAGCGCGGGCGCGGAAGCGGCATTCAAGCACCTGAACCGCGTCTGGATGCTGTGCGACCGGATTGCCGCGATGTCCGGCGGCACGCCCACGGATGCCGACACCGACCTGATGCGCGCCATGCACCGCGCCATTGCCGATATCACCAAATCCATCGAGGGTTTCACTTTTAACAAGGCGATTGCCGAACTCTATGCCTTCACCAACACGCTGTCGAAATCGCAGGCCAGCGGGGCCGCGCAGAAGGCCGCCATGCGCACGCTGGCGCAGTTGATGGCCCCCATGGTGCCGCATCTGGCCGAGGATATCTGGGCACGCATGGGTGGCGAAGGGCTGGTTGCGCAAGCGCCATGGCCGCAGGCAGACCCCGCCATGCTGGTGCGTGACACGGTGATCCTGCCCATCCAGATCAACGGCAAACGCCGCAGCGAGATTGCGGTTTCCGCCGATGCCAGCAAGGAAGAGGTTGAAAAACTAGCGCTGGCAGATGATGCTGTGATCAAGGCTTTGGCAGGCAGCGCGCCCAAGAAGCTGATTGTGGTGCCGGGGCGGATTGTGAATGTCGTTGTTTAAACGCAGACAGGTTCTGGGAATGCTTGCGGTTTTGCCATTGGCCGCATGCGGGTTTACGCCCGCCTATGCGCCGGGCGGGGCGGGAGCGGCCCTGCGCGGGCAGGTGCGCGCGGCAGACCCGAGCGATTCGCTGGATTTCGGTTTTGTCGGGGCGCTTGAAGAACGCCTTGGCCGCCCCGAAAACCCGCGTTTTGATTTAAGCTATGACATTTCCACATCACAACGCGGGTCCGCGCGTGTGGCAGGGGTGGGCGAAACGCGGGTTTCCGTGATCGGCACAGTCACCTATGAATTAAGGGATCGCGCCAGGGGTGCGACGGTCAGTTCGGGCAGTGTGCGCAATTTCACCAATTATTCGACAACATCAACGCAGCTGGCCAGACTGCGCGCGCGCGAGGATGCCGAGCGCCGGCTGATGCGCATTCTGGCAGATCAGGTGGCAACGCGGTTGATTGCTGCGCAGGCCGGATGAAGCTTAATCCCCGTGATCTGGCCCGACTGATTGCCAAGCCCGATCCGGCCCTGGCGGGGGTGCTGATATTCGGACATGATGCCATGCGGGTGGCGATGAAGCGTCAGGCACTTGTTGCCGCGATCATTGGCCCGCAAGGCGAATCAGAAATGCGGTTGGAACGGATGCAGGGCGCAGAACTGCGCCGCTATGGCGCGCAGCTTCTGGACGCGGTCAAGGCGCAGGGCTTTTTTCCCGGTGCGCGGGTTGTGTTTGTCGAGGATGCAACCGACATGGCAACCGATGCCATTGCATCTGCGTTGACCGACTGGCGCGCGGGCGATGCGCAGGTCATTGTCACGGCGGGGGGGCTGAAAGCCTCGTCCAAGTTACGCAAACTGTTTGAAGGGGCGCGGGCGGCAGGGGCTGTGGCCATCTATGACGATCCCCCCACGCGCGAGGATATTGAAGCAGCGCTGAAAACCGCGGGCCTGCAACAGGTTGATGCCGATGCCATGCGCGATCTGACAGTGCTGGCGCGTGTGCTGGACCCCGGTGATTTTCGGCAAACCATCGAAAAAATTGCCCTTTATAAATATGGCGACACCACCGCCCTGACCCCCGCTGATATTGCCGAAGTTGCCCCCACCAGCACCGAAGCGGCGGTGGATGATGTGTTAAACGCCGCGGCCGAAGGGCAGGCGGCGCAGGTCGGGCCATTATTGGTGCGGCTGCAAGCGCAAGGGGTGGCCCCTGTGACGCTGGCCATCATGACATTGCGCCATTTTCGGACATTGCACGCGCTGTGCAGCGACCCCGGCGGCCCATCGGCGGGAATTCAGCGGATGCGCCCGCCTGTTTTCGGGCCACGCCGCGACAAGATTCTGGGGCAGGCGTCCAAGTGGGGGCTGGCACGGCTGGAACGCGCGCTTGGCGATATTATTGACGCCGATCTGACCTTGCGTTCGTCGTCAAACGCGCCCAGCATGGCGGTTATGGAACGCACGCTGATCCGGCTGGCTATGCTGGTGCGGCGCTGAACAGGGGTTTGCCATGTATACTGTCATTGGAAAAGCCAACAGCCGCGCCACCCGTGTCCTGTGGATGCTGGAAGAGTTGGGCCAAAGCTATGTGCATGTGCCCGCCGCCCCGCAATCCGAAGGGGTCGTCAGCTTCAACCCCGCAGGCAAGGTTCCGGTGCTGATTGAAGATGGCACGCCTATCACTGATTCGACGGCGATCATTCAGTATCTGGCCGATAAACATGGCGCGCTGACCTACCCTGCCGGAACGCTGGACCGCGCACGGCAGGACAGTCTGACCCAGTTTTTGCTGGATGAATTTGACGCTGCATTGTGGATGGCGGCGCGGCACAGTTTCGTTTTGCCCGCCGAGATGCGCCAGTCCGCGATCAAGGATTCGCTGATCTGGGAATTTACCAACAGCCAGAAAACACTGGTGCATCGTATGGGAGAAGGGCCGTTTCTGATGGGCGGGCAGATGACCGTGCCCGATATTATCCTGACCCATTGCGGCATCTGGGCGCGGGTCGCCAAATTCCCGGTGAAAGAGGCGCGCTTGTCAGACTATCTGGAGCGAATGACAACCCGCTCTGCATTGGCAAAAGTCCTGTCGGTGATGGGATAAGCCAAGCCCTTGCATGGGCTGGCGGGATATTGGGCCAAGCGCTGGGTGAAACTGGCCTTTTGCGGACATTCGCGCTTGGATGCAGCCCGTGCCATCGGTGGGCCGGGGTCTGCCGATCCGACGCCAGTGAAGTTCACTTTATGCAGGCTGCATACTCCCAAGATAATAGGCTTGGTGTGCCATCAGCCAAATCGGCAGGCCGCGGGACGGCCCGCCGATGGCGCGGCGGCCTGCGGCCTTGATTCCGCACCTTGGGGTGTCAGCTTCAGACCATGAAATGCACCTCGTTGCGCCCGATGCGGTCACTGTGACAACGCATCAGTAACGCGCAGGGTCTGCCGGATAGGTGCCGAGGATATTCAGATAGGACGTGAAATAGCGCAATTCATCCAGCGCAAGTTTCACATTGTCATCTTCGGGGTGCCCCTCGATCTCGGCGAAAAACTGTGTTGCGGTGAATGACCCGTTCACCATGTAGCTTTCCAGTTTGACCATGTTCACACCGTTCGTGGCAAACCCGCCCATCGCCTTGTACAGCGCAGCAGGAATGTTGCGCACCCGGAACAGGAATGCGGTCATCATGCCGTGATCCCCGCGGCGGGTGAAATCGGCATCGCGCGCCATGATCAGAAAGCGGGTGGTGTTGTTGGGGTGGTCCTCGATATGGCGGGCCAGAACGTCCAGACCATAGATTTGCGCGGCCATCTCGCTGGCAAGGGCTGCGTGGGTCGGGTCATTGCGTTCGGCAATTTCGCGGGCGGCGCGGGCATTGTCGCTGCTGACGGTGCCCTGAATGCCATGTTCGCGCAGAAACAGCCCACATTGCGGCAGAATTACCACATGCCCATGGGCTTCGCGCACCTGTTCCAGTGTCGCACCGCGCACGCCCAGCAGATTGACATGCACGCGCACAAATGCCTCGTCCACGATATGCAGGCCACTTTCGGGCAGCAGGGAATGCACGTCAGCCACCCGCCCGTAGATGGAGTTTTCGACCGCAACCATGCCCAAATCTGCGCGCCCTTCGCGGATTGCGGCCATTGTGTCATGAAATGTCGTGCACGGAAGCGGGTCATAATCCGGCCGCGCATCTGCGCAAGCCTGATGTCCATAAGCCCCAAGTTCACCCTGAAATGCGATCTTTCCTGCCATGTTTGCGCCTATAGTTCTAAGATTCCGCCCAAAAGGGCATTTAGTCGCGGTAACTACCGCTTGAAACACCCAAGGGGAAGCGGATAGATAGGCTCAAACTTGCTCAGAACAGGATTGCGATATGTTCGACACAATGGTCATCACCAAAGCCGTTGCCGCATTTTGCGGCGCTTTACTTGTTTTCCTTCTGGGTAACTGGGCTGCATTGGAACTTTATGTGCCGCGCAATGCAAACGCCCCGCAAGCCTATATCATCGATACCGGCGCCGATGATGAACCTGTAGAAGATGTCGTAGTGC
Organism: Paracoccaceae bacterium; assembly: GCA_020832445.1. Taxonomy (GTDB): domain Bacteria; phylum Pseudomonadota; class Alphaproteobacteria; order Rhodobacterales; family Rhodobacteraceae; genus Roseinatronobacter. The sequence goes on along the minus strand of JAFIEO010000079.1, from coordinate 7,811 downwards.
TGTCATTTGACGAAGCCTATGAAATCGCCGATGCTGCCGCCGGTTCGCGCCTGTGGTCGCAATGCCGCGCGTGCCACGCATTGGAAGAGGGGCGCAACGGCGTTGGTCCCTATCTGTATGGCATTGTGAACCGCGAAATTGGCGATGTGGCAGGGTTCAACTATTCCGGCGCGCTTTCGCAGGCGGGGGATGTCTGGACACCAGAGATCCTGTCGGCCTTCATCGAGAACCCAAGCGGTGTTGCCCCCGGCACATCCATGAACTTTCGCGGGATTTCCAGTGTCGAGGATCGCGCGAACCTGATCGCCTATATCGAAAGCGAAAGCTGATCGCTTTTGGTCAATCCACCGGATTGCAGCAGACCGCCTTGAATAAGGGCGGTCTGTTTGCTTTTCTTGAACTGAAATCAAATTACCTTGTGATAAGGCTGAATGTTGCGCGCGCTTATCGACAGGGCCGCAGAAAAGCTGAATAATGCCAACAAGGCGTGGCCAAAACAACAACAGGCCAGCACAGCACGGAGGGTTTCAATGCATCAGGGACGCGAGACGACATCGGCAGTGGTGATGGCCGGATTTTCTTCCATTCGTCATGTTGCGCGGGTGTCCGCTGCGGGGGTGTTGCTGGCGGCGATTTGGGCCAGCCCCGTGCGCCCGGACGCCGACGCGGCAGAACCGCAGATGACCGTTGCACATGGGTATTCATTCTATGGCGACCTTAGCTACCCGCCGGATTTTGAACATTTCAATTATGTGAACCCGGATGCACCCAAGGGGGGTGAAATCTCGATCTCGTTTCAGGGGACATTCGATTCGATGAACCCCTACACACGCGCTGGCCGTGCAGGCGTCTTGTCGAATTCCATGTATGAAAGCCTGCTGGAAACGGCGGAACCAATGGGCGGCGGCGGTGTTCCCGCCGATGTGTATGGCGAAAGCTACGGTTTGCTGGCGCACACGGTCGAATACCCCGAAACCAAGGATTGGGTTATTTTTCACATGCGCCCCGAAGCGCGGTTTTCCGACGGCACGCCAGTGACCGCGCATGACGTGGTGTTTTCGCATAACCTGTTTCTGGAGCAGGGCCTGCCATCCTATGCCCAAGGTGTCGGTGCGCGTGTCATCGATGCAGAGGTGTTGGACGATCACACAGTCAAATACACCTTCGCCGAAGGCATCTCGCGCCGGTCGCTGATTGATCAGGTGGGCGGCACGCCGGTGTTTTCGCAGAAATGGTATGAAGAGACCGGCGCGCGGCTGGATGAATCGCGCATGACTACATCGCCGGGGTCCGGTCCTTATATGCTGGACAGCTACGAGGTGAATCGCCGCATCACTTATCGGCGCAACCCCGATTACTGGGGGCGTGATCTGCCGCAAAATCGCGGGCGGCATAATTTTGACGTGATCCGCGTTGAATATTTTGCCGATGGTGCCGCCGCATTCGAAGGGTTCAAGACCGCCGAATACACATTCCGGTCTGAAAACAATTCACGCCAATGGGCCACGGGCTATGATTTCCCGGCAGTCACGCGCGGGCATGTGGTTCGTGATGAATTGCCAGTTGGCACGCCGCCGACTGCGTTGGGGTTTGTGTTCAATCTGGGCCGCGAGTTCTTGCAGGACAAGCGCGTGCGCGAAGCAATCGCGCTGGCCTATAACTTCGAATGGACGAACCAGACACTGCAATTCGGGCTGTTTGAACAACGCGCCTCCTTCACCCAAGGCACGCCCTTGCAAGCTGATGGCCCGCCCGAAGGGCTGGAATTGGAACTGCTGCAATCGCTTGGCGATCTGGTGCCTGAAGAACTGCTGACACAACCTGCGCGCATGCCGCATACATCCAGTATCGACCGGCTGGTGGACCGCGCCAATATTCGCACAGCAACCCGCCTGCTGGATGAAGCCGGATGGAGTATTGACGCCAGTGGTGTGCTGCGCAATGAAGCTGGCAACCGCATGACCATTGAAATCCCCGTTTCCAGCGCGGGGTCGGCCACCATGGATGCGCTTATCGAAACCTTTACCCAGAACCTGCAACAACTGGGCATAGACGCGCGTTTCCAGCGTATCGATGCCGCACAACATACCGACCGGCGGCGCAACCGCGACTATGACATTATTTTCGAACAATACGGCGCGTTCATGGATACAGGCACAGGGTTGCTCCAGCGCTATGGGTCGGAAGCTGCCGAATTCAGCCTGTTCAACCCCGCAGGTCTGGCCAGCCCGCTTGTGGATGCCGTGATTGATGCATCGCTGATGGCACCATCACCCGAAGAACGTGATGCCGCGCTGATGGCGCTGGACCGTGTGTTGCGGCATGAATTATTCATGATCCCTGCATATTATAACAACACGGTGTGGGTGGCCTATTGGGATATTTTTGCCCGCCCGCATGAGGAGACACCGCCATTTTCCACCGGAGAGCTTGATTTCTGGTGGTTCAACGCCGACCGTGCCGCTGATCTGCGCGCGGCAGGCGCGTTGAGGTAACCATGGGCGCCTATATTGCGCGACGGCTGGCCCTGATCATCCCGACGCTGTTCGGGGTGATGGTCATCAATTTCTTTCTGGTGCAATTCGTGCCCGGTGGCCCGATTGAACAGGTGATTGCCCAGATGGAAGGGCAAGGCAATGTGTTCGGCGCGTTCGACGGGGGCGCATCGGATGTGAATGTCGGCGCCATGGAAAATGAACGCTATACCGGCGCGCGTGGCCTGCCCCCTGAATTCATTGCGCAGCTGGAACGCGAATTCGGTTTCGACAAACCGCCGCTGGAACGCTTCATCCATATGATGTGGAACTACATGCGGTTCGATTTCGGACAAAGCTATTTCAGGTCCATCTCGGTCGTGGATCTGGTGATCGAAAAACTGCCCGTGTCCATCAGCCTTGGGCTGTGGTCCACGCTGATTGCCTATCTGGTGTCTATCCCGCTGGGCATCAGCAAGGCCGTGCGCGACGGGTCGCGGTATGACAGCTTCACGTCGGGGCTGATCATTGTGGCCTATGCGATACCCGGTTTCCTGTTCGCCATTCTGCTGCTGGTGCTGTTTGCAGGCGGGTCATACTGGCAGATATTTCCTGCGCGTGGCCTGACATCGCCGCAGGACGTGTGGGATCAGTTAAGTCCGTTGGGCAAGGTGCTGGATTACTTCTGGCACATCACGCTGCCGGTTCTGGCCTCGACCATATCGGCCTTTGCCACGCTGACACTGCTGACCAAGAACAGCTTTCTGGAAGAAATCCGCAAACAATATGTCGTAACCGCCCGCGCCAAGGGCCTGATGGAACGTCGCGTGCTGTATGGGCATGTGTTCCGCAATGCGATGCTGATCGTCATTGCGGGGTTTCCGGCGGTGTTTGTGGGCGTGTTCTTTGGCGGGTCGCTGATTATTGAAACCATCTTCTCGCTGGATGGTCTGGGGCGGCTGGGCTTTGAAGCTGTGGTCGCGCGGGATTATCCGGTGATGTTCGGCACGCTGTTCGTATTCAGCCTGATCGGGCTGGTTGTTGGGCTGATTTCAGACCTGATGTATGTCTGGATCGATCCGCGCATCGATTTCGAATCGCGGGAGACATAGGCCATGGATCAACGCACGGACAATCTGATCCACACCCCACCGGCGCCACAATATGACACGGTGGGTGAAGGGTTGCCCAAGCGCAAGCGCCGCTTTGGCATTACGCTGTCACCCCTGAACCAACGCCGCTGGGCCAATTTCAAGGCTAACCGCCGCGCGTTCTGGTCGCTGATTATCTTGCTTGTGCTTTATGGCCTGTCGCTGTTTGCCGAATTTATTGCCAATGACCGGCCCATCATCATCAACTATCGGGGCGGCTATTACTTTCCCATCCATAATTTCTATCCTGAAACCGCCTTTGGCGGGGATTTCAGGACAGAGGCCGTCTACCGCGACCGCGAGGTGCAATGCCTGATCCGCACCGGCGGGGCGGAACTGTGCCTTGACGACCCGCGCGAAGCGATGGAGCAGGCAGAAACCACCGGCATCGTCGACGGGCAGGAAATTGTAGCGGGCTGGATGGTGTGGCCGCTGATTCCCTATTCCTACAACACCGTCAATGACATCGGGCGCGCGGCCCCGTCCCCGCCCGAAAGCCGCCACTGGCTGGGCACCGATGGCACCGCGCGCGATGTGCTGGCGCGCATCATCTACGGGTTCCGCCTGTCCATTACCTTTGCGCTGGTGGTCACCGTGATGACATCGGTTATTGGTATTGCGGCGGGGGCCGTGCAGGGGTTTTTCGGCGGCCTTCTGGATTTGCTGTTCCAGCGCGTGATCGAGTTGTGGACATCGGTGCCGTCGCTTTACATCATCATTATTGTGTCTTCGATGTTCATGATGAATTTCTGGTTATTGGTGTTTCTGATGACGCTGTTTGGCTGGACCGGCCTTGTGGGCGTGGTGCGCGCGGAATTCCTGCGCGCGCGCAATTTCGAATATGTCCGCGCCGCGCGTGCGCTGGGTGTGTCGAACACCACAATCATGTTCCGCCATGTTTTGCCCAATGCGATGGTGGCCACACTGACATTCCTGCCTTTCATTGTGACTGGTGTTATCGGGTCGCTGGCCGCGCTGGATTTTCTGGGTTTTGGCCTGCCATCCTCTGCGCCCAGCCTTGGGGAAATGACGCTTCAGGCCAAGAATAACCTGCAAGCGCCATGGCTTGGGTTCAGTGCATTCTTCACCTTCGCGATCATGCTGTCGCTGCTGGTGTTCATATTTGAAGGCGTGCGCGATGCCTTTGACCCGCGAAAGACCTTTTCATGACGCGCAGTCTGGCTGTTGAAAACCTGTCCGTCACCTTTATGCAGGCTGGCCACCCCGTTCATGCCGTGCGCGGGGTGTCGTTCCATGTCGACAAGGGGGAAACCGTTGCGATTGTGGGCGAATCCGGTTCGGGAAAATCTGTCACCGCATTGTCGACCGTGGGGCTGTTGCCGGATTCCGCAGATGTGACGGGATCTGTCACATTCAAGGGGCGCGAACTGGTGGGCGCAGATGACAAAGTGCTGCGGCAGGTGCGCGGCAATGATATCAGCTTCATCTTTCAGGAACCGATGACATCGCTGAACCCGCTGCACACCATCGAAAAGCAGATCATGGAAAGCCTGTCGCTGCATCAGGGCCTGTCAGGGGCAGCGGCGCGCGCGCGCGTGCTGGAACTGCTGGACAAGGTTGGCATACGCGATGCCGAAAGCCGCATGTCGGCCTATCCGCACCAATTGTCGGGCGGGCAGCGCCAGCGGGTGATGATCGCGATGGCGCTGGCCAATGGGCCGGAATTGCTGGTGGCGGATGAACCGACCACCGCGCTGGATGTCACGATTCAGGCCCAGATCCTTGAATTGCTGGTGGATCTGAAGCGCGCTGAAGGGATGAGCTTGCTGTTCATCACCCATGATCTGAACATTGTCCGGCGCTTTGCCGACCGTGTTTGCGTCATGCAGGGGGGCGAAATTGTCGAACAAGGCCCGACAGCACAGATTTTTGCAGACCCCCGGCACCCCTATACCCGCAAACTTCTGGCGGCGGAATCAACCGGCACGCCTGACGCTGTGCCGGAAAACGCGCCGGAAATTCTGCGGACCGATGGGTTGCGCATCTGGTTTCCCATCCAGCGCGGGTTTTTGCGGCGCACTGTGGGACATGTAAAGGCCGTCAATGACGCCAGCCTGACGCTGCGCGCCGGCGAAACCTTGGGCGTTGTGGGCGAATCGGGGTCTGGCAAGACAACGCTGGCGCTGGCCATCCTGCGGCTGATTTCCAGCAAAGGACCAATTGTCTTTAACGGGGCGGATATTCAGGGCCGCAAATTCAAGGATTTGCGCGCGCTGCGGCGGGATTTGCAGATCGTGTTTCAGGACCCGTTTGGCAGCCTGTCACCACGCATGACAATCGAGCAGATTATTTCTGAGGGGTTGGGCGTGCATGGGGTGCCTTTGGGGCGGTCATCGCGTGAACTGGTTGCAGAAATCATGGAAGAAGTGGGCCTGAACCCGGCCACGATGGAACGTTACCCGCATGAGTTTTCGGGCGGCCAGCGCCAGCGCATCGCAATCGCCCGCGCCATGATCCTGCGCCCGAAACTGGTGGTGCTGGACGAACCGACATCCGCGCTGGATATGACCGTGCAGGTCCAGATCGTCGAATTGCTGCGGGAATTGCAACGCAAGCACGGCTTGGCCTATCTGTTCATCAGCCATGATCTGCGCGTGGTGCGTGCGCTGTCGCATAAGGTGATGGTGATGAAACAGGGCGATGTGGTGGAAGCGGGGCTTGCCGATCAGGTGTTTGACGCCCCAAATCACGAATATACCCGCCAATTGCTTGCCGCCGCATTTGACATTACGGCGATTGGTGCCGCCTGATACCGACACTGGGGGGCTGATGAAAATACTTTTCGTGCATCAGAACTTCCCCGGCCAGTTCAGGCATCTGGCCCCGGCCCTTGCGCAGCGCGGCCATCATGTTCTTGCACTTACCGCCGAACAGAATACGCGGCAAACCGCGTTGCGCACCTATCGCTACCCCATGCCCGACCCTGCGCCCGACCCGCGACAGTCGCGCATGGGCACAACCTATACCGCCATGACGGACCGCGCGCACCGCGCTGCGCGCGCGGCGGTGCAGTTGCGCGACAATATAGGCTTCAGCCCGGATGTTGTGTTCGGGCATTCGGGCTGGGGGGAAACGCTTTTCCTGCGTGAAGTCTGGCCTGATGCCCGCCTGCTGACCTATGCGGAATTCTACTATGCCACCAAGGGGCTTGATGTGGGGTTTGACCCTGAATTCAGCCGCGATGATATTGCGGGGCAATTTTCGGTCGTGGCACGTCAGGCCCATCTGGCGCTGTCCATGGTGCAGGCCGATGCGGCACTGTCGCCCACCGAATGGCAGGCTGACAGTTTTCCGGCCGCGTTTCGCGACAAGATAACCATCAATCATGACGGCATTGATACCGACTATCTGACACCGGACCCGCTTGCGCGCTATCAGGTGCCCGGCGGGCCGCTGCTGCATTCCGGCGACGAGGTTCTGACCTTCGTTGCCCGCAATCTGGAACCCTATCGCGGCGCGCATATCTTTCTGCGCTGCCTGCCCGATGTGATGGCAGCGCGCCCCGGCGTGCATGTGGTGATTGTCGGGGGCGATGGGGTCAGTTACGGCGCTGCACCCCGCCATGGCAGCTGGAAAGACCAGTTCTTGCGCGAAGTGCAGGGGCGGCTGGATATGTCGCGCGTCCATTTCACGGGGCGCGTGCCTTATGCCGATTTCATGTCGATCATGCGCATCAGTCGTGTGCATGCGTATCTGACGGTGCCTTTTGTGCTATCATGGTCGCTGCTGGAAGCCATGAGCATGGGCGCCTGTGTCGTGGCATCGCGCACGGGCCCTGTGGAAGAGGTCATCACCGATGGCGAGAATGGCCGGTTGGTGGATTTCTTTGATACAGACCGCTGGTCGGAAATGCTGGTTGACGCGCTGGAAGCGCCGTATCGCTATGACCGGATGCGCGAAAATGCACGCCGCACTATTATCGAGAATTATGACCTGAAGCGGATTTGCCTGCCGCGCCTTGTCCGGTTCGTCGAAGGTGGATGACAATAAGCCTGGGCAGAAGCGGGCTGTTCACGGTTGAGTGTGGCCTTTTGCGGACATTCGCGCTTGGACAAAGCCCGCGCCAGCGGTGGGCCGGGGTCTGCCGATCCGGCGTTATATGAATGCAGTTTATGCAGGCTGCATACTCCTGACATCAAAGGCTTGAACTGCCATCAGCCAAATC
>JAFIEO010000078.1 GCA_020832445.1 Paracoccaceae bacterium | reverse complement strand
ACAGCGAGGGTGCTGGTTTTTGTTCCTGCCAGCCTACAGCCCTGATCTTAACCCCATCGAGATGGCTTTCTCCAAACTCAAAGCCCACCTGCGCCGGATCGGTGCCAGAACTTTTGACGCTCTGTTCGAAGCTCTGGGCGACATCTGCAACATCTTCGACCCACAAGAATGCTGGAACTTCATCAAAGCCGCCGGATATGCCTCAGATTAAATGCAAAGCGCTTTATCAGCTCGTCAAGAGATGGTGTCTTGATTGCGATCTGCGGCGAACTGAGTTGCGCAAGCTGATTTTCAGCGGCGACGAACTGGGCATCGGCTCGCATATCTTCAAGAGGGCGCAACTTTTTCGCCTGCGCCTTGTCTTTGGTATTCAACGAGTGCTTGATAAATTCCTTGCCGATGATCGGCACAAGTAACTTAGGCACGCGGCGAACGTAGTACCACGTCCCGCTTCGACACCGAAGGTGCAGAGTATCCGCCAAGTCTTTCATGCCTCCTTTGTGTCCCACCAATGTGGCCCAAATTTGGCATGTAAGTGTCTGATACTAGGTATAGATTCGTATTTTCAACGCCCTAGGTAGAATATGGTGGAGCCAAGCGGGATCGAACCGCTGACCTCTTGAATGCCATTCAAGCGCTCTCCCAACTGAGCTATGGCCCCACCGTTGCGCCAGCTTCCCGACGATGCCCGCCTATTACGAAAGCAAATCCGCCAACGCAATAGGAAAAACCGGCACCGTCAAAAAATTGACAGCTTAATCTTCGTCATCACCGGCAACATCTGCCAGATCGTCCAGCGCGACGGTGTCGTCGTCTTCATCTTCCAGCAGTTCATCATCCACGTCGACGGAATCTTCATCATCGACCAGCAGGTCTTCGTCGTCCTTGAGTTTCTTCTTGGACTTCTCGGCCATGGCAACGACCATCGACTCGCGCCGCTCTGGTGGTTCGACCGTGACTTCTTTTCCGGTATACGGGCTGATGATAGGCTTCTTGTTCAGGTCATAAAACCGTTTGCCCGTTTCTGGGCAGACGCGCTTTACGCCCCATTCTGGATTGGACATCGAGTTTTCCTTTATTCGCGTGCCTTCCTTCAAGCCAATTGCCGTGCCATAAGTGATGCGGGCTGTAAAGCCCCCTATCCACCCCCGCAGCCTTCAGGCCAACAGATGAAACACCGCTGACATGGCGCGATTGCCAAATAACCCGCTGGAGCAGACCGAACGCGTTGAACTGGACGGCACCCCCGGGATCGAGGTGACGCTGCGCCGGTCCGCACGCATAAAACGCATGTCGCTGCGCGTGTCCGGCCTTGACGGGCGCGTAACGTTGTCGATTCCGAAATCACTGCCAAAGGCCACGGCATTGGGGTTTCTGTCCGAAAAACAGGACTGGCTGCGCAAGGCACTGGAACGGGTGCCCCAACGAATGCCCGCAACCATTGGCAGCACCATCATGTTCAAGGGCGCGCCCCTGCATATAGCCGCAGGCACCACGGCGCGCATGCACCATGACGGCCACACGCTGTTTGTCCCCGCCGACCCGGACGGCACCAGAACGCCTGCGCGCGTGGCGGCGTTTCTGAAGCACCATGCGCGCGGGGCGCTGGTTCCGGCGGCGCAGGGCTATGCGAACGCACTGGGCAAGCCGGTCGCGGCCATAAGCCTGCGCGACACGCGGTCGCGCTGGGGGTCATGCACGGCGGACGGGCGGCTGATGTTTTCATGGCGGCTGATCATGGCGCCCCCGCCGGTGCTGGACTATGTCGCCGCGCATGAGGCCGCGCATTTGCGCCATATGGACCATTCGCGCGCCTATTGGGCCTGTGTGGCGGGGCTGATGCCCGATTTTCAGCGCCACCGGACATGGTTGCGCCAGAACGGCGCGCAGCTGCATGGCTACAGGTTCTAAAGCATGTCGCATCAAATTTGCGCGGGGCCATAGCGTTCAAGAACATCATGCACGGCCCCGTCAGAACGCAGCACCGACCGGAACAACGCCACTTCCTGCACATCGAACGGATCGGTCCTGAACCGCGCATCCCGCGCAACTGCGGTTTCCAGTTCAATGCGGTCAAAACTGCCTTCGCGCAGATAGGATAATGTCACATGCGGGTGAAAGCGGCGGGGCTTCAGGAGAAAGCCGCAGCCGCGCGCAAGGGTCAAAAGCTTTGCCTGAAACCGCGACAATCCCTCGTCCGGGGCGACCACGGCATGCAGGTTATGCGGCCTGTCCTTGCCAAACAGCCCCAGCCCCCTGATCTGTAGCTGCAAGGCGGGAATGGCCAACCCGCTTAGGGCCAGATGCAGGTCTTCCAGTTGGTGCAGCGTGCTGTCACCCAGAAACACCAGTGTGATATGAAAATTCTCTGGCGGTAGCCTGCGCTCAACCGGCATCAGAAATTGCTGCAATACAAGCTGGCTGCGAATGTGCTGGGGCAATTCCAGCGCCAGAAATGCGCGAATCACGGGGCCTCGTCAGGTTTGCCGGGGCTGAAAACGGCGGCCACATCATACAACACCGGTTCAAACCGCGCGCAAAGCCGCGCAATTTCGCGGTTGCGCTCGCGCATCTGGGGGGTGCGCAACATGGCCTGAAAATCGGCGCGCGCCTGCCAGCGCGAATAGGTGGAAATGCGGGTCTGGGCATCATTGACATGAATGGCCCCCCCCAGAAAACCGGGCTGGAAGCGGATCACCTTGTCATAGGCATCGTTCAATGCATCCAGAACATCCGTGCACGTCCCCGGTGTCATTTCAAACGTGCTGATAACTGTCTGGCCGTCTGTGTGGGCGGTAATCTGCATGGTGTGGCCCTCCTGACCTGCATGGTGCAGCAAAGCGGGCGCGGGATCAATCGTTGAGCATTGCCATAAGGCGCGCTTTCTCGCCGTGGTCATCGGTATCGGAAATCGCACGCGCCAGCGCGTCCAGTGACGCCACATTATGGCCTGCACGAAAACTGTCCACATGCGGCAGCATGGCACGCACACCGCGCGCGCGCGGCGCAAACGCGTCCCAGCGCAGCAGCGGGTTCAGCCAGATCAACCGCCGTGACGACAGGTGCAGGCGCTGCATCTCATGCCCCAGAAGTGCGGGATCATCGCGGTCCAGCCCGTCCGATATCAGCAACACAACCGCGCCCTGCCCCAGCACCCGCCGCGACCAGTCGACATTGAAGGCACGCAGGCACGCGCCGATGCGCGTGCCACCTTGCCAGTCCTGCGCCTGCGCGCCAGCCGCGTTCAGGGCTGCATCCACATCGCGGCTGCGCAAATGATGGGTGATATTCGTAAGCCGCGTGCCAAACGTGAAAGCATGCACCTTCGACCAGCCCTGCCCGCGCCGGTTGGCTACCGCATGCACAAAATGCAGCACCATGCGGGAATATTGCGACATCGACCCCGAAATGTCGCACAGCACAATCAATGCAGGCCAGCGTGTCGCGGGGGCGCGGCGATAGATGCGGGTCATTTCGCCCCCATGACGCAATGCAGCGCGCATGCTGGCACGCCAGTCGGGCCTGCGCCCTGCGGGGCTGGGACGCAGGCGGCGGGTTTTGAGCGGCCTGACCGGCAGGTGCAGCCGCGCCAGCATGCGCTTTGCATCCGCCATTTCCTGTGTCGACATCTGTTCAAAATCCAGATGCCGCAGCCGTTCATCGGCAGAGGCCGTCTGCGATGCATCGATCTGGATTTCGGTATTGTCGCTGTCATCACCTGATTGTGGCGGCTCGGGGGCGTGCGCGCCGTCCAGAAGCGCCTCGGCCGCGCGTTTTGCCGCTGCTTCGGCTGCTTTTTCTTCGGCGACATTGCGGATCGCAGGCAGCATCAGCGACATCATATGTTCCAGATAACGCGGATCACGCCAGTAAAGGCGGAATATCTGGTTGAACACCTGCCGCTCTTCGGGGCGGTTCACAAACACCGCATGCAGGGTCCAGTAAAAGTCTGGCTTGCGGGCAAAACCTGCGGCGGCGACCGCCTCTATTGCCAATCTGACGCGGCCCGGTCCGATCGGCAGGCCCGCACGCCGCAAGGCCCGTGCGAAATGGGTGATATTGTCCACCAGCTTGCCATCTTCGGGGATGGACAGGTCCGCGTAGCGTGCCATGTGTCACACACGATCAAGGGGCGTTGCCCCTCTTGGCTGCGCCAATTCACCCCAGGATATTTTGACCAGAATGAAAATCATGACGGGGCCAGGGACTGGCGTGCTTCGTCCAGGATGCGGCTGGCTTCCAGCCCTTGCAGGCGGGCAATATCATCTTGATATTTCAAAATTGCCCCAAGGGTGTCGGCGATCACCTCGGGGGAGAGTTCCATGACATCGAGTGCAAGCAGGCATTTGGCCCAGTCAATCGTTTCGGCAACGCCGGGTTTCTTGAACAGATCTTCGCTGCGCAGCCGCTGGACGAAAGCCACGATTTCGCGCGAGAGTGTGGCAGAGGCTTCGGGGGCGCGCGCGGTCAGGATGTCGAGTTCACGCTGGAAAGCGGGGTAATCCACCCAGTGATACAGGCAGCGCCGCTTGAGGGCGTCATGCACTTCGCGGGTGCGGTTTGAGGTCAGGATAACAATCGGTGCCTCGGTGGCCTTGATCGTGCCCAGTTCCGGGATGGTGACCTGATAATCCGAGAGCGCTTCGAGCAGGAACGCTTCAAAGGGTTCATCCGTGCGGTCAATTTCGTCAATCAGCAAGACAGGCGCGCCGCCCGGCTGGGGGCGCATCGCTTCCAGAAGCGGGCGTTCGATCAGAAATTCGGGGCCAAAAAGCGTGTCCTTGATCGCCTGCGTGTCGCCGGACGCCTGGGCGGCGCGGATTGCCAGCATCTGCGCGGCAAAATTCCATTCATAAACCGCAGAGGACGCATCCAGCCCCTCATAGCATTGCAGCCGGATCAGACGCCTGCCAAGGGCCGTTGCCAGGGTGCGGGCAATTTCGGTTTTGCCGGTGCCCGGCTCCCCTTCAAGAAAAACGGGGCGTTGCAGCTTCAGCGCGAGATACACCACTGTCGAAAGCGCACGGTCGGCGACATAGGCATGCGCGCGCAGCAATGTCTGCACGCGGTCGATACTGGACAATTCTTCGCTCACCTGATGCCCTTTCGTGATGCTGGACAGTTTGCACGCTGTCGTGCGGGGGCGCGGGGGTCAAGACCAAACACCTGCACCCGACACCAAAGGACAATACCCCGCCCGCCACAGCCCCGCCACGCACCAACCTGTGACGACCCGTCGCGCATTTGCAGTGCGAGAAAGCTTTGCCAAGTCATGCGTTTGGTTTAAGACTTGAAACATGATAGTAGAACTTGGACATTTCGCCCTTATCCTGGCCTTTGCTGTTGCGCTTGCGCAGGCGGCCATTCCCCTTATTGGCGCGCATAAAGGCTGGCGCGACTGGATGCTGGTGGCCAATCCCATGGCCAGCGTGCAGTTCGGGCTTGTGGCCTTCAGCTATGCGGCGCTGACCTATGCCTTTCTGGTGTCGGATTTTTCCGTGAAACTGGTTGTGGACAATTCCCACACCCTGAAGCCGCTGATCTACAAGATTTCCGGTGTCTGGGGGAATCATGAGGGGTCCCTGCTGCTGTGGGTGCTGATTCTGACGCTGTTCGGGGCATCTGCGGCATGGTTCGGGGGCAATCTGCCTGCAAGCCTGCAAGCGCGGGTGCTGGCGGTGCAATCGGCAATCACGGCCGCGTTCATGGCGTTCACCATCTTCACGTCCAACCCGTTCACAAGGCTGGCCTTTCCGCCCTTTGACGGGACCGACCTGAACCCGCTGCTGCAAGACCCCGGTTTGGCGTTTCACCCGCCGTTTTTATATCTGGGCTATGTCGGACTTTCGATGGCGTTCAGTTTCGCGGTGGCAGCCCTGATCGAAGGGCGCGTTGACGCGGCATGGGGGCGCTGGGTGCGGCCCTGGACATTGGCCGCATGGGTGTTTCTGACCATCGGCATCGCAACAGGGTCCTGGTGGGCCTATTACGAGCTTGGCTGGGGCGGGTTCTGGTTCTGGGACCCGGTCGAGAATGCAAGCCTGATGCCATGGCTGTTTGCCGCAGCATTGCTGCATTCGGCCATCGTGGTCGAAAAGCGCGAAACGCTGAAAAGCTGGACCATCCTGCTGGCCATCCTTGGTTTCGGTTTCTCCTTGATGGGCACATTCATCGTGCGTTCCGGTTTGCTGACATCAGTGCATGCGTTTGCGATGGACCCCGAACGTGGCGTTTTCATCCTGATGATTCTTGCGGCCTTTATGGGCGGGGCATTGACACTGTTTGCGATTCGCGCCCCGGTGCTGGAGGCCAAGGGCGTTTTTGCAACCGTCAGCCGCGAATCGGCACTGGTGATCAACAATGTGTTGCTGGCCGTGTCGTCCTTTGTGGTGTTCATCGGCACGATGTGGCCGCTGGTGGCGGAAATGCTGTTTGACAGGGTGTTGTCGGTTGGACCGCCGTTTTTCAACATGGCGTTTACGCCCTTCATGGTCGCACTGGCCATGGTGTTGCCGATTGGTGCCATGCTGCCGTGGAAACGCGGCAATCTGGCGCGGACCATGCGCCCGCTCTGGGGGCTGGCGGTGTTTTCGGTGGCCATGGGCGCACTGACATGGACGTTGCAGACCGGACATTCCACGCTTGTTCCTATCGGGCTGGCATTGGGGTTGTGGGTCGTGCTGGGGTCTGTCATCGATATCTGGACGCGCACGGGGCGGGGTGACTGGCGCGCACGTCTGGGACGTATCACACGCCTGCCGCGCGCTGATTGGGGCAAATCCACGGCACATGCGGGTATGGGGATCACCGTGTTCGCAGTTGCGGCCCTTGTTGGCTGGGAGTCCGAGGATATTCGCGTGGTCCAGATCGGCGAGACCTATCACTATGGCGGATATGATCTGACGCTGACATCTGTGGACCGTGTTGAAGGGCCGAATTACGTGTCGACCATGGCATCTATCGAAGCGCGGCGTGACGGGCGGTTCATTGCAAATCTGCAACCGGAAAAACGCTTCTATCCGATTGCGGGAATGCCCACGACCGAAGCCGCCATCGACTACCGCGTGACGCGCGATCTGTATCTTACACTGGGCGATCCGCAAGATAACGGGGGTTGGGCGGTGCGATCCTATATCAAGCCGTTTGCAAACTGGCTTTGGTTCGGGTGCTTCCTTATGGCACTTGGTGGCGTCTTCAGCCTGAGCGACCGGCGCTACCGTGTGGCCGCAGGCGCAGGGAAAACACGCACCGACGCGGTGCCGGCAGAATGAGCATGTTTCGCACCCTTCTGGCGGTTCTGGCAATCGCGATAAGCAGCCCGTCATGGGCTGTTCAACCCGACGAAATTCTTGACGATCCGGTGCTGGAATCGCGGGCGCGCGACATCTCGGCGGGCCTGCGTTGTCTTGTGTGCCGCAATGAATCCATCGACGAATCAAACGCCGATCTTGCCCGGGACATGCGGTTGCTGGTGCGCGAAAGACTGGTCGAAGGGGACAGCAACGAAGACGCTGTTGCCTATATTGTGGACCGCTATGGCGAATACGTCCTGTTGCGCCCGACAACCGAGGGGGCAAATATCATTTTATGGGTGGCAGCACCCGTTATGTTCCTGATCGCGCTGGGGTCGGCTATGATATACCTGCGCCGCCGTGGCAGGGCACCCGAAGCCGACAAATCGGGACTGAGCCCGGAAGAAAAGCGCCGCTTGCAGGAATTGCTGAAAGAATGACGCGTGGTTCGGGCTTCCCCCTGTTGATGACTGCGCTAAGGTAGCGCAGGATTTTCGCCAGGGGACCTGCATGGATTACGACACGCTGACAACCAGTATCGACGACGCCGGAATTGCCATTGTTGCCATGGCAAGGCCGGAAATGATGAACGCGCTGAACAAGCAGATGCGCGCAGAACTGACGCATGCCATCAAGACCATGGCGCCGAAAGCGCGCGTTCTGGTGCTGACAGGGACAGGGCGGGCATTCTGTTCGGGGCAGGATCTGGGTGATGGCGGCAATGCCGCGCAGATCGATCTGGAACGGACCTTGCGCGAAGAATATGAGCCGCTTTTGCATGCGATTTACGACGCCCCGGTTCCTGTCATCGCGGCCGTGAACGGTGCGGCAGCGGGGGCGGGGGCCAATCTGGCACTGGCCGCAGATGTGGTCATCGCCTGTGACAGCGCGGTGTTCATTCAGGCGTTTACGCGCATCGGGCTTATTCCTGACGCGGGCGGCACCTATTTCCTGCCCCGCCAGATAGGGTTTGCCCGCGCGATGGGGGCCATGCTGTTTGCCGATCGCATTACCGCGCGTCAGGCCGCCGACTGGGGCATGGTCTGGGAAGCCGTGCCTGATGACAGCTTTGAAGCGGCATGGATGGCGCGGGCGGCCACATTGGCCAACGGTCCCACAGTGGCCTATCGCAATATCCGCCGTGCCGTGCGCGCAAGCATGTCGAACACACTGGACGCACAACTGGCCCTTGAAGCCCAGCTTCAGGCAGAGGCCGGAAAGACCCGTGATTTCAAGGAAGGTGTGCTGGCATTTCTGGAAAAGCGCCCGCCCGCATTTGAGGGACGCTAGAGCATGTTGCCCAAAAGTGGAAACCGATTTTGAACTTCTCGAACATGCGGAATCAATAAGTTATAGCATATCTCGTGAATGCGAATTAACGTGATATGCTCTAAGAGGGGGACTTTCGGGCCACGCCCTGGCGCCCGTGATGCGCGGAAGTGTCACGTCAGATGCAACAGCAACGCTGGTTGATTCTGGCCTTTTGCGGACATTCGCGCTTGGACAAAGCCCGCGCCAGCGGTGGGCCGGGGTCTGCCGATCCGGCGTTATATGAATGCAGTTTATGCAGGCTGCATACTCCTGACATCAAAGGCTTGAACTGCCATCAGCCAAATC
>JAFIEO010000018.1 GCA_020832445.1 Paracoccaceae bacterium | reverse complement strand
ATTCGTCCTCGCCTGCCGCCAAAGCAGCCTTGGCGCGGTCGTAATCTTGCAAATCGGCCAGATCTTCGGCCGCGGCCCGCAGGCGATCATATTCTTCGCGTGGAATTGTCACCATTTCGTTCATGTCATTCCCTTTCAGTCGTAGATGCCGCCCCGAGGGCCGATGTCCAGCACGGCCAGGACATTGCCCTGATCGTCCATGATCACCCGCCAATCCCCAACACGCAGTCGCATCCCCTTTTGGCCTTTCAGGGATTTCACGTTTTTTGCCTGCGCGGCTGGGTCTGTCGCATATGCCTCGATTTTGGTGCGGATCAGCATATCTGTGTTCGCCGACATCCGCCCCAACGCCCGAATAGCGGATTTCGTGTAGCTGATCTGCTTCATGATGTAGCTTTAGGCGACACGCGGTGTAAAGTCAAGGAAATGTCGCTTTTGGCGACATGCCTGGCCGACCTGAACCGGCCAGGCACAGCTTACAGGTCGATCCCTTCCGACAAGGACAAGGCATCATCCAGATCAACGCCGAGATAACGCACAGTGCTGTCCATCTTTGTATGGCCAAGCAGCAGTTGGACTGCGCGCAAGTTGCCGGTCTTCTTGTAAATCTGGGCAACCTTGGTGCGCCGCATAGAATGGGTGCCGTAAGCGCTTGGTTCCAACCCGATCGAGAGAACCCAGTCGCGCATGATCCGGGCATATTGGCGCGTGGACAGGTGCGGGCTGGCATGGAGACGGCTGGGCCAGAGATACTCACAACCGATCATTTCAGGATCCTTGATCCATCGCTCCAGCGACGCGCGTGTTGTGTCGGTGATCTCGAACCGGACAGGTTTGCGCGTCTTGCTCTGCGTGACCGAAGCACGTTCCTTGACACGGCCTGCGGCGTAAACGTCATTCACCTTCAGGCAGACCAGATCGCACCCCCGGAGTTTGGCTCGCGACAGCCATATTGAACAGCGCAAGATCGCGCCTGTTGTCAGCCATTTCCAGCCGGACACGGATGGACCATACATGCTTGGGAAGAAGTGGCCGCTTCTGGCCAATGATGCGGCCTTTGTTCCAAGGGGCACGCGTGGGGCGAAGGGCAGGTAAAGTTTCGATGGACATGGTTTCTCTCCTGTCCGCCAAACCCGCCACGTCCTCGGCCCTGCCGACAGTGCAGCGTAACACCGCCGTACATTTCTGTAATTATTCTTCGTATCGGGCGGACAGCCGCCTGTGACCTTGCAGCATTGCGTGCGCAGCATTTTAGGAAAGCTGCCAGTCGCGATGTTGGCCTTGCTTCGTGGCAATCGGCTTGTAGGCGCCGCTTGCAAGGCACCAGGCCTTCAGGATGCGCAGATGCTCTGACACGGTGGACTGCGCCAGCCCGATATCTTCCACGATGTCCCCGCCAATGCAGCCGGGCCGCGACCGCAGAAATTCGATGATCCGCACGCGGGCGGGATGGGCAAGGGCCTTGGCGATCAGGGCGATCTGCTGCGCAGTGCAGATATCCGGTGTGTCCTGATCCAGCATGCCGCGTCCTATCGTCTTATATCGTCGATTAGCGATACACTAGTCATCGACCACCGATGCAAGGGCAGTTTAGGGCCAGCGGGGCAGGAAATAACCGTCACGGCGCTGGGTGTGGCCGGACAGCATAGAATGCCGCCCGGCCACACGGCTAAAGCACTTCGGCTTCTCGTTCAGTCGCTAGAAACGCTTTAACCTTCTGTTTTGTCGTAACTTCGAACCGGAAAAACCTGTCAGTCTTTCCTGAAATTGCTTTGGCCGTTCAGGTGCAATCGGACATTCTCGAACGGTAAGCCCTGATCATCGACCGGCCTGCGCGACACCTCTTGGAAACCAAGCACGGTATAGAACCGGACCGCCTGTTCATTTTTGGTGTAAACCTCCAGCGAAAGGGCGCCTTTCAGGCCCATCGCATGGGAAATCAGCTTGCGTCCTATGCCCTGCCCTTGCTGGCGGGGGGCGACAAAAATTCCCCCGATGAAGCTGTCCAGCAAGCTGATGAAGCCAACGGGTTCACCCTTGATGCACGCCACCCAGGTTTCGGCCTTGGGCAGATATTGCGTTTTGATCAGCTGGCGCTGTTCGGCAAGGCGCTGCTTGCCGATGAAAGCATGGGCCAGAAGGGACGCATCTAACCAGATGCCCGACAGTATTTCGGTGTCAGTCGCCGCATCAAACGGCCGGATCACTACGTTTTGGATCTTCATAAGAATTCCACAGAAAGATAGCACAGAAATATCGGCACCTTTCCGGTGCCGGACGATACCGCTGGGTGCGGTTCAGTCAAAGCCTCTGCGCATAAATCTCCTTCTGGTTGCGGGCCTTGTTTTACGCGGCCGATCCCGCCGCGTCAATGGCGGCGACAGAATTCCGGGCCATGGCGGCCTGCGACATGGCCCGGATGATGGTGCTATAGAACCACAAGCAAAGTGCTGATGATCGCCCCTGTGATGACCAGATGGATCAGGCAAAAGCCCATGATGTCCTTGGCCTTCAGGCCCGCGATGGCCAGCATGGGAAGCGCCCAGAACGGCTGAAGCAGGTTGGTCCACGCATCACCCCATGCAACCGCCATTGCAACGCGCGCGACATCCGCGCCAAGCGCTTCGGCGGCAGGCAGCATTACCGGCGCTTGCACAGCCCATTGCCCGCCACCAGACGGCACGAACAGATTGACAATGCCCGCGCTGATGAATGTCCAGAACGGCAGTGTCGTCGCGGTCGAGATGGACACAAACCATTCCGACATGCTTTGCGCCAGCCCCGATTGCGTCATGATCGCCATGATGCCCGCATAAAACGGGAACTGGATCACAATCCCTGCGCCGCCCTTCACGGCCTCGTTCAACGCAATCATCAGGTTGCGCGCGGTGCCATGCAAAACGATGCCCAGCATCAAAAACAGATAGTTCACGATGTTCAGGTTCAGGCCACTGCCGCGCACAAAGAAGTAATGCGCCAGAAAAATCAGCCCCGGAATACCGACAAGCCACATCAGGATGCGGCTGTTTTCCAAATGCTCTGCCGGACGCTGGGGGACGAAGTTTTCTGCCTCTTCTTCGCCCAGTTGTTCGGGCGTGACATACACACTTTCTTCGGCGCGGGGCACCATAAGCCAGTTTGTCAACGGAATGACGACGAACAAAACGCCCACGATCGTAAGGTTGAAACTGGCGAAAATCGTCATGCCGGTTTCAATGATGCCAATCTGGCCTTCGGTAAAATGCCCCGGCGTGGCGATTGTCAGCGGAATGGACCCCGCAAGCCCGCCATGCCAGATCACAAAGCCCGAATAGGCCGCAGCAATCAGCAGTCGGTAATCGACCTGAATTTGCCGCGCCAGTTCGCGCGCGAACAACGCCCCCACAACAAGGCCAAAGCCCCAGTTTATCCATGATGCAATCAACGATACCACGGTCACCAGAATAATCGCGGACCCCGGTGATGTTGCCAAACCGGCCAGAAACGCCAGAAATTTCTTCACTGGTGGCGAGGACGCCAGAATAAAGCCGGTGACAAGCACCAGCAGCATCTGCATCGAGAATGTCAGCAGCCCCCAGAAACCATCGCCCCACATCTGGATGACCTGAATTGGCGCCGTGCCTTGGAACAGCATGGCCGAACTGGCGGTGACAATGGTCAGGATCAGAACGAAGATAAACGGATCGGGCAAGTATCGATCCATCAGCGTCACGGCTGGACGTGAAAGTGAACGTAGCACGGTAACCTCCCTTTTTGATTAGCATAAGTTTTAAGCATAATTGTCAGCGCAAATCCAGTGGTCCTTGTGGCGATGTCGCGTTTTTTTAACCCTATCGTGGACATTCAGATATTTGCCGCCACGGTTCGGCGCCAAGCCGTCGAAAGGCACTGATCTGCGCTAGTGACGGATTTCTGCCGCACGGATATCCTGCGGGTGGCCGTTGTGACCGCAGCGCAATATCACCTGAAGAAACTGGCTGTTCTTTCCGGTTTTCGGGCTAAATCGTTGCGGTGAACGCATGAAACACCGCGTCCCCCCTCGTGTCGGGGCGGGGCCGGTGGCAATACGACATAACACCCGGGGGCAGGGATGCGCAGATTTATCGCTTTTGTTCTATCGGCGGCCCTGATGGTTGCCACCGCGCCCACCCTGCTGGCCAGCGAAACGCTGATCGAGGATTTCACCATGCACCCTGACAAAAGATGGCGGTTCTTCTCGGACAATGTGATGGGGGGCATTTCGACCGGACAGGTCACCATTTTGCAAGACGGCACCCACCCCTTCGCGCGCATGACAGGACGGGTCAGCACCGCAAATAATGGCGGCTTTATCCAGATGCGGCTGGACCTGTCCGCGCCACCGCCAGACGGCACGGTAGGTGTGCGGCTGCTGGTTCGCGGCAATGACCAGCGCTATTTTGTGCACCTGCGCACACGGGGCACCATGTTGCCATGGCAGTATTATCAGGCAGGGTTCGATGTAACCGGCGGCTGGGGTGAAATACGCATTCCATTGGAAAATTTCGCGCCTTCTGGTGCGCTGTTGCGCGGTTCGCCCCGCGCGCGAAGCCTGACATCCATTGCCATTGTTGCCTTCGGGCGCGATCATGACGCCGAAATTGATGTGCGCGAAATCGCGTTTTACTGAACTGCATGACTGACCGGGGGCGCAATGACACAGGATCGAAACCGCAGGTTCTGGAACCGGATTGCACAACGCTATGCGGCGCGCCCGCTGAAAGATGTGCCCGCGTATGAAGCGATGCTTGCGGCGACTGCGGCGCGCCTGTCCCCATCGGCGCGCGTGCTGGAACTTGGCTGCGGAACCGGTGGCACGGCGATCCGCCTTGCACCACAGGTCGCGCACTGGACCGCCACGGATTTTTCGGCGGAAATGGTCCGCATCGCCAGTGCCAAACCGCGCGGCACCAACCTGACGTTCAAGGTGGTTGATGCGGCCAATGCCTTCTACGACGGCCCCTATGACGTGGTTTGTGCGTTCAATGTGCTGCATCTTGTTGATGATTTGCCCGGCCTGCTTGCCCGTGCCCACGCGAATTTGTGCCCCGGTGGGGTGCTGATTTCGAAAACCTGGTGCTTTGCGGGGGTAAATCCCGTGCTGCGCGCCCTGTTTCGCGCCTTGCAGGTTGTCCGGCTGTTCCCCGATGCGGCTACACTTTCTGAGGCCCAGTTACAGCAAGCCATTCGCGGTGCGGGCTTCGATATTGTTGACCAGCAGGTATTCGGCCCCCATCCGCAAAACCCCTATATCGTGGCGCGGCGATCCGATGGAACTGCGGACCGACTGTAACGCCCCGAAACGGGCCTGTATTTCGGGCATTACGCGGCGCGCGATCCCGCACAGGCCGCAGCATGGGCATCGCGCCATAGCTGATCGACCCCCGCCAGCGCGGTCGCATCCAGCGCCGGACCCTGCCAATAGCGGCCGGATGGGCAGATTGCGCCCAGCGCCTGTTCTGCGCCCAATGCGCGCTCCATCGATGCGGGATTTAACGCGCGGGGCTTTTGCTTGTGGATATCGGCGATGTCACAGCGCGCAAATACCAGCCGCGACGCGCAGTCAGACAGGTTCACCACGGCGCAACCCTGCCGCGCGGCCAGCAGTTCCAGCCGTGCGGATTTGGCACCAAGATCTTGCAATGTGGGGTCGGGGCGCAACGGATCGGCGGTGCCGGTCCCGTAGAAATGCGTGGTCTTGTGGTCATAAACCATATCGCAGCCCAGATAGGCCAGCACCGTCGGGCGCAATGCCGCCAGCGCCCAGTATCCCGCGCTGAAGGCCATGGTGGCCCCTGCATAAATAATGCCGCCATAGTCGTTATTCGCGGGCACATATTCGGTGGCGGTGATGATCTGCCTGTCCGCGCCTGTATCCGGTGGGTGACGGTCGTTCGGAAAATCCTCGGGGTGGACCAGATAATCCCAATCAGGGCGCACCTGCCACGCATTGTTGATTGCCACAATCCGGTCCACCGCCCCGCGGGACCAGTCGCGGCACACCACAACGCCGGGGCCGCTGCCCAATATCATGACAATCATCAGCGTCCCTTCTTCGTTTTGCGCGCGCCGCGTCAAACTGGTGGGTCGCGGGCGTGTGAACCGCAAACATTACGATTGCCGCACGTCCCACACTGGTCAAGCCTGACGGGCCAAAATAGCGCTAGCATAATGGTTTTAGCGCGCTTTCAAGGCGGAACAAGGTCAAATCTTGCGCCATGGTGCGGGTTCAATACCATGCGCATCGGGGCAACGCCCCAAACAGATGGCATCAACGCCATGCCAGCCATATGGCCCATGATGTGCCCGCACGCAGCCTTTGAACGTCTTGCCGAACACATCACCAGTCTTGACGAGCTTGGTGTGACCGCCCTATGCGGGTGGGGATGGCGCTGAAACAGATCATCAATAGACAAGACCGCAGCGTTACGCAAACCTTGTTCAGGAGCGCCCTATGGAAAAAATCGCAGTTTTTGTCCCCGCCAGCTTTCCCGCGTCCGGCAACCAGCTGGACAGCTACAATGTGGTTGGTGCCGATGCCTTGGAAACCAACGCCCCAATTCTTGCCGAAGTGCGCGGGATGGCCGCCGCAGGGTCAATGGCAATCGGGGCAGACTTGTTCGCACGCATGCCCAAGCTGGAGATTGTTGCGAAATTCGGCGTTGGTTATGACAACGTGGACGTAGACGCCGCGCGCGCAGCGAATGTGGTTGTCACCAACACACCCGATGTCCTGACCGATGAAGTCGCAGATCTGGCCATCGGGCTGTTGATTGCAACAATCCGCCAGATCCCGCAGGCAGACAGGTTCCTGCGCGAAGGCAAATGGCCATCGGGGTCGTTCCCGTTGTCGCGTTCGTTGCGCGGGCGGCGCGTCGGCATTCTGGGTCTGGGCCGGATCGGGCATGCCATAGCCCGGCGGGTTGTCGCGATGGGGCTGGACGTGGCCTATTGTACGCGAACGGCGCGGGAGGGCGTGCCCTATACCTATTACGACACCCCGCTGGCGCTGGCGCGGGCCTGTGATGTCATGATCGTTGTTGTGCCCGGTGGCCCCGCGACCGATGGCCTGGTCGGCGCGGACGTAATTGAGGCACTTGGGCCGGATGGCGTGTTGATCAACGTGGCGCGCGGCAGTGTGGTGGATGAACCGGCGCTTGTGCGCGCGCTTGCAGACGGGCGCCTTGGTGCCGCCGGTCTTGATGTGTTCACCGACGAACCGAACGTGCCTGCGGCCTTGATGGCGCTGCAAAATGCCGTGCTGCTGCCGCATATCGGGTCGGGGACGGGCGCAACACGCGATGCGATGGGCGATCTGGTTCTGGCAAATCTTGAAAGCTGGTTCGCGGGCCGTGGGCCGTTGACACCTGTGGATTGATTGCAGGCCGCGCCGTGATGCACCCCGATATGCCACCATTCGGACCTTGGCCCGCACCGCAATCGGTGTCGGCCGGATTGCGTTTGGCAGAACCCCTGACCTGTCCGCGACAAGACCGCCAGCCGCGCGGGGGCGGTGCTGCGCGATGCGTCTGATCTGGCTTAGCGGGGTTTGTGGCGCGATTGTGGTGGTGTTGCTGGTTCTTGGAGAGCGGACCTTGCCGCTTTTTGGCGGCGACCGTGATCTGGCCGCGCGTATCTATAAAACGCTGTTCACGCTGCTTATTTCCAGCATAGCGGCAGGGTTGATCCCCACAGTTTTTGGCCGGGTGGCGCGGTTCGGGCGCAACAGACTGGCTGAAACCAACGCGCCCTTTCGTCTGGTGCGCCGCTTTCTTCCGGTCCTTGAAATTGCAGGCCCTTGGCTGGCAGGGGCCATCGCGCTGTCGGGGGTGGTGATGGCCGCCTATATCTGGATGAACGCCTGATGGCGCGCATGTCATGCCAATTCAGGGCATGATGGGATCGGGCATTTCTTCGACAGAAATGCTGACATCCATGCGGGGCATGTCACCCTGCGCGGTGCGAAAACTGCCCGTCACCGGGGCCACCTGCGCAATATGGCGCGCGGCTGCCACGGGGATCAGATTGGCCGATCCTACGGCGCGATTTGTCGGGTCAAAGGATATCCAGCCCGCGCCGGGCACAAACACCTCGACCCAGGCATGGGTTGACCCTTGCCCCGCGGACCCCACAAGCGTATTCGACGGGTCAAACATATAACCCGACACGATCCGCGCGCCGAACCCCAGTGTTCTGACCGCTTCCGCATAGAGCACCGCAAAATCACGGCACGACCCCCAGCCCCTGTCCAGCGTTTCCAGTGGCCCCTGCGTGCCCTGATCTTCGCGGCTTTGATAGGCGATCTGCTGCGAGACGCCGTTGCTGACATCTTTCAGCAGCGACAGCGTGTCGGTGGGCCTGTACATCACAAACCGCGCAACCCAGTCCGACAAGCGCCCGGCCCCGTCGGCATATTGCGGGCAGGCTAATGCGCCAAGGTCGGTCCAGTCTTCGTCTGAATAGCGGAACGGATAGGTCAGCGCGGATGCCGAAATTGCGAAAACCGGCCATCGCGCGGCGGTTAGCGAAAGTGTCAGACTGCTTTCGATCAGCAGGCGATCCGACATTTCGGGGAAGACTGCGGTTGCGATCGAATTGCCGACAACATCATGCGCCCATGTCACATGTGCATCTGGCGAAACGGCCAGATCGAAGGACAGCAGTTTCAGCTCGCGCGTTTCCCGGGGGCGCAGCATCATCCGGTGCGACCCAAGGGCGACGGCTGATTGGTAGATGTAATGTGTCTTATGGGTGATGCGAATGTTGGGCATTGTCAGCCCTGACGGGAACGGCCATCGCGCGCGGGCACGGCCGATTTCCATATGACCGACCCCTTGCAGCGCGGGCATATCCGTTCGCCGAAACCTTCGCTTTGGAACAGCGTCTTGCACCGCAGGCACGCGCGTTCCGCCGCGATGTCGCCATCGGCCCTGACAGACGGGGCGTTTTGTGGATGGGCAGTGGTCATATATGCGTTCCTTGCGGCTGGTCGGTCCGGCGGTAGTGCCCCGCGTTTGTCAGCGGCGCGGCGGCATGCCTTCGTTTTCGGCAATCTGAAAGGCAGTGCTGCTGTGCGGCAGATGAAGCTGGCGCATCGGGGCTGGTGGTATGCAGCGCGCATTCAGTATCAGTCTGACCATAGCCCTGGCGAGGGCATCCGCGATGCAGGCATCACCGGCGGCGGCCTTGGTGTGCATGTCGCAGGCCAGCGCCAGATCATGTGCCAAAAGCTGCGCCACAGGTAAGTTGTCCCCGCGGGGACGCGTTGTTTGGCGCGGCCTCTGGCCCTTCGGTCTGGTTGACAGCGACAGTATCCGCAAGCGGGGCGTTTGTCGTGCTGATTGACGCTTGCATGGATGTCCTTTCGCCAAAATTTACACACAGGCGGCCGCGTGTCAGGGGCCGACAACAGGCGTTCGCAGCACGCTTAGCGCGAACCGGAACTGGCAGAAGTGACAGCCTCTAGCGCGTGTTCGCACTTGATATAGTCGCCGCGCCAGACACCGTCGATTGTGACAACCCAGATCCCGTTGCGTTCGTGGATCTGCCCGTGCTCGGGCTGCGGGTCGGGTGCGCCAAACCACGAGGGCGCCGGACGCAACCTGTCCCATGCCGGTTTGGTGACATGTTCCAGACCCGTCAGGAATGCCGGTGACGGTTTCGCGTCAGCCACCCACCCGCACCCCGCTTAGATTGCCCAAAATACCAAAGGCACTTAGCAGCCACAAAATAACCGCGATTACGATCACGACGTTCAGGATGGATTTGATCTTGCGATCCATCGGGATGTAGGTGTTCACGGCCCACAACAAAACACCTACAACAATCAGTGTGACGATAAGATTCAAAAGCGGCATGTTTGGCATCCTTGTAACATGAGGGGGGTGCATCGCGCGCTTGTCGGGCAACGCTTGAGTGTCAATTTCGTTTAAACCCTACACCGCGCGCGCGCGCCCGAAACTGATCGGGGTTAGTGACCGCGCGGTGTTCACCCGAAGATATGCCTGCAAATGCCGTGCACTGATCTGGGTTAGCGGCGCAATGCGCGCAGTGATGTAGAGCAGGGGAAATACTCGCGAATGACCCCGTTCGCTAAGGCTGGTTGGCTGGCGCGCTGACCGGTCCTGCACCCCTGCGCTTCAGGAAAAGGCCAAAAACGCATGTCCAGAATGGATTTCCTTCATCAAGGGGGGACACCGTTTGACGGTTTCCTTTATGCCGATCTTGGTCAGGACAGGGACGGGAACACCGTCAGTGTCCTGTCGGCGCTGGCGCGCCTTGGGCTGGACCCGTGGGACGAAGCCGCTGCGCTGGCGGACCTGCCACGGGACGGGGCGCGCACCCGTCTGGGCGGGCTGTTGGCGCGGTTCAACGATGTCCCCGCTCTTGGGCGCGATAATGGTGCGATTGTCCCGCAGCTTGTTGACCTGCTTCCAAACGCATCAGGTCTGAAAAGTGACAAGGGGATCGGTCTGCCTGCTATGGCCAGATCGGTGGGGTTCGGGCCGGTCATTGCGATCATTGTGGTGATCGTGTTCCTGATGCAGACATTCATTTTCGGGTCAGACGGCAGCGGTGACTGACAGGGCGCACCCGCCCTGCCCGAAAGCCGAATGTCAGGGCCTAAGTGTGCCGCGCACAAGCAGGGCAACCCCCAGAACGACACTGACAACACCTGACAGCAGATACCACATGGTATTGCCGGTATAGCGCCCGGTCAGCACCTCGGAGAGCTGCTCGACCGGGGTTGTGGATGCCCGCCATGCGAAGAACAACAGCACAGTGCCAAGGGCCAGCGCGATGATACCGATGATGTTTGATTGCGACATGTCTACCTCCTGTAAGGGTGATGCGGCCCGTTTTGGCACCAGCCGCCACACGCCCGCGTCAGACACCACGGTATCGCCGGTTTCAGGCGCACCGGACTGACCTGGATCAGTATTTCAGGCCGCAATTCTATGTATCGAAGAAGGGCACGGACACCCCGCATGGCCCGACGTCTGAAGCCACAGCCACGACAGGCGCGCGGCACCCTTCAAACGGCACCCGGCAAGATGCCCTGCGCAAAGACTGATGCCGCCTGTTCACAATCTGCGCGAAAGTATGATGATCATGGAAAAGAACAAAAAGAAGAAATCACCGGGCACTGGTTCCAAGGGAACGAATACCCAAAGTGACTACAAGACGCGCCAGTCCGAAGGCAAGACAAGCCAGGCGGACAGCAAGTTTCAAAAGCAAATCGGCAAGGCGAAAGACACCCTGCGTAAGGGTTGAGGTCACCAGCCGACAGCCCTGCCGCGGTGTCCCTCCTGCGGCGGGGTTACTTTTTTTGCGGTGATGCAGTTGGCAAATCAGCGGCGGCGGACGGAATTCCCACCGGCCAGTATTGCGTTGATCAGGGCGGCAACAGCGGCATTCATTTCGGCCTTGCTGGCATCAGTGGCGAATTCATGCGCTGCCGCCGCATCCCTCAGTATCCCCACAATCTCTTTCTCTGGCAGGATATTTCTGTCATTCAGGGCCAGAAGCAGCGATTCGCATATCGACAGGGCTGCGGTTCCGGCAATGTCACTGGGGACGGGCATGATCGGCATCGCTTTCGGTTGCGGGAAAAAACTTCGACGGGTGCCAGACATCTGGAACACACCCCGTGATCTTAGGCGTTGGTGCAAATGCAGGACTGATCCATAGCAGCTTGCAGCGCTTCTTTTCTGCGACACGGGCATATGTGAACAAGATGTTAAACCAGGGTGCGTGAATGCGAATGGACACGATACGCATGAAGGGGACGCCGCCATGCAGATGCTGCAAAGCCCGCTGACACGAAAACTGTCTGCCTTCGTTGCCCTGTCAGGCACCGATCTGGAAACGCTTGCGCGCTTTCACCGGCGCAGGCGCAGCTTTCTGGCCGGCCATGAACTGATTCATGAAGGGCAGAAAAACCAGTCCGCGTTTATTCTGGCCGAAGGCTGGGCCTGTTCCTACAAGATGCTGCCCGATGGCGAGCGGCAGATCGTGGATTTTCAGGTTCCCGGTGATTTTCTGGGCCTGCGCAGCGTGTTGTTCCGCACCACCGACCACAGTGTCGAGGCCGTGACCCGCATCGAAGCGTCCGAAGTGCTGGCCACCGACATTCTGGACGGGTTTGCAACCGCCCCGCGCCTTGCCACGGCTGTGTTATGGGCCGCGTCGCGCGACGAGGCGATGGTGGTGGAACATCTGGTCAATCTTGGCCGCCGTTCGGCAGAAATGCGCATGGCGCATTTCCTGCTGGAACTTGGCGCGCGACTGAAGCTTGTGGGCATCGGCGACAAGACGGGTTTTGACTGCCCGCTGACGCAATACCATCTGGCCGATGCGCTGGGGCTAAGCGCGGTGCATGTAAACCGCGTTCTGCGCCATCTGCGCGAAGAGGGGCTGGTGAAATTCCAGAAAGGGCGGGTCAGTTTCATCGATTTTGACGGGCTGACAGCCCTTGCAGGCTTCGACACCGATTATCTGGATCAGGACGGCCCGTTACTGCGCTAGGCGTTGTGGCCTGATATGGGATAGGCAGTGGGGGGCGGGGGGCAAGTTCGGAAAGCAAGCGCCGCCTGGATCACTGTGACATAGTGACACGCAAAGCTTGATGGGTTGGAGATAAGCCGCTCACAGTGAACATAGGGTCTGAGTTTGCCTCGCTACTTATTCGCTCTACAGTTTTCCGCCTGCCATATATAGGCAATGATGCCACCCGTATACCTGTATACCTACGTCATGGAGTTGAGAGGGGCGAGATGCCCGTTGACCTGCCCCCCGAAAGTTCCCTCAATCTGATGTAGAGTCTGCCCAACCTTTGAAGGAGTAGACGACATGAGGAAAAGCCGTTTCACCGAGGCGCAAATCATCGGGATGATCAAAGAGCAGGAAGCTGGCATGGCCACGGCAGAGGTCTGCCGCAAGCATGGGCTCAGTCCGGCCTCATTTTACAAGCTGAAAGCCAAGTATGGCGGCATGGAATTGTCGGATGCCCGTCGGCTCAAACAGCTTGAGGACGAGAACGCTAAGCTGAAGCGTTTGCTGGCGGATACGATGCTGGATAATGTCGTGCTGAAGGACTTGCTGGGAAAACCCTGACGACACCGATGCAGCGGCGGGACGCAGCGCTCAAGGCAATGCGGGATCATCAAATTGAACCGCCCCAGTTTCATCGGAGACCTTTAGCTTCATTTCACGCGACCATATCGAGGACGTGTAAGCGTATTCTGAGCGCCACCTTCCAGTCTTTGCCCTGAGCTGCGATCTCCGGCCTGATTGAAATCGGGATGGAGTTTCGCGATGGCGACTACGGATGAGTTTCTCCGTGACTATGGGGTAGATATCCGCACGAATG
>JAFIEO010000017.1 GCA_020832445.1 Paracoccaceae bacterium | reverse complement strand
TTTTTTCTAAAAAATAAATGATAGGTGGGGTGGGGGGGGGGGGGTAAAATACCCATTTTAGCTGTTCGCTGTCCCTCCTCCTCCCGTGGGGGGGGCGCCCCCCCCCACCCCCGGAGTATTTGCAGCAAGATGAAAGGGCTTTCGCGATGGCACGGCACGCGTTAGGGTCATGTGAATTCAGCAAGGCCCCCTGCCAGTGACAGCCATTCGCAACATTCTGATCATCGCCCAGCACGGGCGGCTGCAATATGAAGCCTTGTTGTTTGCCGCATCGTTGCGGCATTTTCCGCAAAACAAAAACCTGCGGCTGATTGTGGCCGAACCGCAGCCCGGCCCGCTATGGGAAGATGACCCCCGCATTAGCCGCCCCGCGATCCGGCGCGAATTGCGCGCGCTTGGGGCCGAAATTGTGCCGCTGCACAACCGCATCTGGGGCGCGGCCTATCCCAATGGCAACAAGATCGAAGCGCTGCACCTGCTGCCCAAGGGCGCGCCGTTCGTGTTTTTTGACACGGACACGCTGATTACCGGCGCGCTGGACAGGCTGGATGGCACGCGCGCAACGGCGTCACTACAGGTCGAACCCACATGGCCGCGCATATCGCTATACGGGGCGGGGTTTGCCGAAATCTGGGGCGCGCTCTATGACCGGTTCGGGCTGGATATAACGCCCACGCTGGACACGCGCTTTCGCGCAGATGACTGGCGGCGCTACATGTATTTCAACGCAGGCTGGTTCACTGGCCCCTGCCCGCATGAATTTGGCACGCTGTTCCAGCATTATGCCACCGACATTGCCGCCAGCCCCCCTGACACCATGGCCACACAGGCGCTTTATCCGTGGCTGGACCAGATTGCGCTGCCGCTGGTCGTGGCAAAGCTTGGCGGCGGGCGGCCGGATGCGGACACAGGGCTGGACGGGGCGCTGTCGGTTCATTACCGCGCGCTGCCGGTTCTGTATGCCACAGGTCGTGATGCTGCGATCGAGGTGCTGGAACAGGTCACGGGCGCCCCGCATTTATGGGATATTTTCAATCAATATGTGTCGTTCCGGCGCATGGTATTCAAGCATCAGGGGCGGGAGTTGTGCACACGCATTGACCGCGCACTTCTGCCGCAAACCTATGGCAAATTGCAACGCATGATCCGCGAGATGGGCGACTGGGTGCGTTGACCCCCCTTGGCCATTCAGGGATCATTCCTATATGACGGGGCTAAATGCCATACGGGCACGCCTATGGCGAAGGATATGCAAGGAACACTGCTATGAGTATCGGGGGCCAGATCGCCTGGGACGACACGGTTTTGCCGTTTCAACTGGATTTAAGCGACATTCGCGGGCGGGTGGCGCGACTTGACACTGCGCTCGAACGCGTTTTGTCGCGTCATGACTACCCCGAACTTGTGGAAACGCTGGTTGCAGAGGCCTGCTTGCTGACCGCGATGATCGGCCAGACCATCAAGCTGCGCTGGCGGCTGTCGCTGCAAATTCGCGGGGACGGGCCGGTGCGCCTGATTGCGACCGACTACATTGCCCCCACAGCGGATGGTGCGCCTGCGCGCATCCGCGCCTATGCCAGCTTCGACCGCGACAGGCTGCGCGACGACCTTGACCCGTTTGTCCAGATCGGGCGGGGCTATTTCGCGATTGTCATTGATCAGGGCAAGGGCATGACACCCTATCAGGGCATCACGCCGCTGTCAGGCACTTCGCTGACGGATTGCGCCGAAGCCTATTTCGAGCAGTCCGAACAGCTGCCTACGCGTTTCGCGCTGTCCTTCGGGCGGTCGGTTCTGCCGGGGCAGGATGAAAAATGGCGCGCAGGGGGTGTGATGTTGCAGCATATGCCACAGGCATCGGGGGCCGCCCCGCGCGAACGCGACGCCCTGGCCGAGGATTGGGGCCGCGCCAATTTGTTGCTGGACACGGTCGAGGAACTGGAACTGATTGGCCCGACAGTGCAGCCGCCGGATTTGCTGCTGCGCCTGTTTCATGAAGAAATGCCGCGCGTCTTTGACCCGCAGGTCGTGCATTTCGGCTGTTCATGTTCCGAAGAAAAGGTGCGCAATTCGCTGTCGATCTATTCCGCCAAGGATATTGCCACCATGACCACACCGGAAGGGACCGTGACCGCAGATTGCCAGTTCTGTGGGGCGCATTACACGCTGGACCCCGCCAGCCTTGGGTTTGAAGGCAATGGCGGCTGAGGTGAGCTTGCATCTGCGCGCGGCGCTGGCCGCGCGCGATGTGGGGGCGTCAAGTGATTTTGACCTGAACCCTGCGGTCGTCCTGCCCGAAAACCGTGTGTTGCGGCCTGCATCTGTGCTGGTGGCCATTCAGCACGGACCGGCTGGCCCGCAAGTCATTCTGACCAAGCGCGCGTCGCATCTGCGCCATCATCCGGGGCAGATTGCCTTTCCGGGCGGGCGGCAGGACCCGGATGATCGTGACGCCGTGGACACGGCGCTGCGCGAAGCGCGCGAAGAAATTGGCCTGCCAGACAGTGCCGTTGAAATTCTGGGCCGTCTGCCGCCGCATGAAACCGTCACCGGTTTTCAGGTCACCCCCATTGTGGCGCAACTGATACGCGATTTCACGCCCTGCCCCGAACCCGGCGAAGTGGCCGAAATATTCTGCGCGCCCCTGTCGCACCTGACCGACCCCGCGCGTTTCCGCATAGAGCGGCGCATCTGGCGCGGCACATGGCGGAATTTCTATATTGTGCCATGGGGACCCTATTACATCTGGGGGGCGACTGCGCGTATTCTGCGCGGCCTGGCAGACAGGATGGACCAATGCAAACCATAGGCGGCGCATGGTTGGCGGACACGCGCACGCAAACAGTGCTGGCGCTGTTGTCGGATGCGGGGCATCAGGCATTTGTGGTGGGCGGCTGCGTGCGCAACGCGCTGCTGGGCGTGGCGGTCACCGATGTGGATATCGCCACCGATGCACGGCCTGAACGGGTCATGGAACTGGCGCAGGCGGCGGGGGTTCGCGCGGTGCCGACAGGGCTTGCGCATGGCACCATCACCCTTGTCGTCGATGGCCAAGGGTTCGAGGTGACAACCTTTCGCCGCGATGTGCACACCCATGGCCGTCATGCGACCGTGGCCTTTGCCAGTGATGTGGCACAGGATGCGGCGCGGCGTGATTTCACCATGAACGCGCTTTATGCCGATGCGCGCGGCCATGTCACCGACCCGCTGGGCGGAATGGCCGACCTGCGCGCGCGACGTGTGCGGTTCGTGGGCAATGCGCGCGCCCGCATTCATGAAGATTACCTGCGTATCCTGCGGTTTTTCCGCTTTCACGCCCAATATGGCGACCCTGCCCAAGGGCTGGACGCCGACGCGCTGGACGCCTGCGCGCGCGGCGCACACGGCATGGGACAGTTGTCGGCGGAACGCATCGGGGCGGAGATGCGCAAACTGCTGGGCGCACCTGACCCCGCACCTGCCATCGCTGCCATGGCGCATTGCGGGGTTCTGGCGCAGGTGGTCGCGGGCGCGGATACGCAGGCGCTGCCCCGCCTGATCCATCTGGAAGGGGACATGCCGCCGCGGTGGTTGCGCCGCCTGCTGGTCCTTGGGGGTGACAGCGACCGGCTGCGCCTGACGCGCGCGGAGACACGCCATCTGGGCCAGATGCAGGCGGCCATTGCCACGCTGCAAACCGCCGCGCAGCTTGGCTACCGGCTGGGCACTGATCTGGGCGCGGATGTTATTGTGGCGCGCGCGGCGCTGATGGAAAGCCCGCTGCCGCCCGACTGGCAGGCCGGATTGCGCCGTGGGGGGGGTGCCCGTTTTCCCGTGCGCGCGTGCGATCTGCCGCATCTGCAAGGCCGCGACTTGGGCGCGTGCCTGAAAGCGCTGGAAGACCGCTGGCTGGCCTCTGATCTGGTACTGACGCGCAAGGAATTGCTGGGCTGACTGGCCAACGCCCCCGCCCGCCCCTATATGTTTGCAAAAGCGAATGAGGGGCCATGTGCTGCAACGAACCGACATAGAACCGCCGAAGACCGCCCTGCACGGGGCCAATGGCACCCAGTGGCTGGCGGGGCTGATTGACGCATTCGCCCCCGCCGACACGGCCCCACCCCACAGCCTGTGGCGGTTTATCCTGTGGTCGGTGCGCGGGGCGTGGCCGGTTTTGCTGCTGGCCGCCGCCATTTCCGCCCTTGTTGGCACGACGGAAGTTGTGTCGGCCTTGCTGATGGGCTGGATTATTGATGCGGTCGTGGACACCGGGCCTGCGGGCTTTTTTGGCCAGCATCTGGCGCTGATTGCAGGGTTTGTGGTGTTCTTCATCATTCTGCGCCCGATGGCCTTCGGGTTGTCATCTGCGGCGAATGCGATTGTGGTGCAGCCCAATGTCTATGTGCTGGTGCAATCGCGCCTGAACCGCTGGACATTGGGCCAGCCCGTCACCTTTTTTGACAATGATTTCGCAGGCCGTATCGCGCAAAAGCAGGTGCAGACCGCGCGCGCGCTGACAGATGTGGCTAATGAAACGATCAACACGATGGCCTTCGCGCTGGCATCGATCATCGGGTCTGTGGTGCTGCTGCTGACGATTGACCTGCGCATCGCGTTTGCGCTGGCCCTATGGATGGTGGGGTATCTGGCGCTGATCCGGTATTTCCTGCCGAAGGTCCGCAAATCCGCAGGCGCACGGGCAGGCGCGCGCGCGCAGGTCAGCGGGCAAGTGGTCGATACCATCACCAATATCAAAACCGTCAAACTGTTCGCCCATGCCGAATTTGAGGATCGCGCCGCGCTGAACGCGATGGGCATTTTCCGCAACCGCGCCATAGAATTCGGCGAAGTGCAGGCGCTGTTCCGGTTCTGGCTGATGGCGGTGGCGGGGCTGTTGCCGGTGCTGCTGATCGGCGGCACGATATGGCTGTGGACGATGGGCGCGGCAACACCGGGCGGGATTGCCGCGGCCGGTGCCGTGGCCATTCGCATCGCGCAGATGACAGGTTGGGTCAGTTTTGTTCTGATGGCCATTTACGGCAACTTGGGCGAGATTGAAGACGGCATGAAAACCCTGACCCCTGCCCCCGATCTGACCGATGCGCCAGATGCGGTCGATATTGGCCGCGCCAAGGGTGACATCCGGCTGGACGGCGTGGATTTTGCATATGGGCGGCGCACCGGCGGGGTCACAGACATGTCGTTGCATGTCCCTGCGGGCCAGAAAATCGGTATTGTGGGCGCATCAGGTGCGGGCAAATCCACGTTGGTTGCGCTGCTGCTACGGCTTTATGATGTCGAAGGGGGGCGCATCACGCTGGACGGGCACGACATTCGCGCGCTGACGCAGGAAAGCCTGCGGCGCAATATCGCCATGGTCACGCAGGAAACGGCCATGTTCAACCGCTCTGCCTTTGAAAATATCCGCTATGGCAAGCCAGAGGCCACGCGCGAACAGGTCGAAGCGGCCGCCCGCGCCGCAGAAGCGCATGAATTCATACAAGACTTGCAGGACCATGAAGGCCGCAAAGGGTATGACGCGCATCTGGGTGAACGCGGCGTGCGCCTGTCGGGCGGACAGCGCCAGCGTATCGCACTTGCGCGCGCGTTCTTGAAAGATGCCCCCGTTCTGGTGCTGGATGAAGCAACATCCGCGCTTGATTCCGAAGTGGAAGCAGCGGTGCAATCCGCACTGGAGCCGCTGATGGAAGGCAAGACCGTTCTGGCCATCGCGCACCGGCTGTCGACCATCGCGCAACTGGACCGCATTATCGTGCTGGATGACGGGCGTATTGTCGAGCAGGGCACCCATGACGAGTTGCTGGCCAGAGGCGGCACCTATGCCCGTTTCTGGGAACGGCAGTCGGGGGGCTTTCTGGGCTGCGATGATGACTTGCCAGCAGCCTAAGCGCACCGTATCTGGCACAGGACTTCAGCAATAGCGGATACCCCCTGCCATGGCCACACTGACCATCACCCGACTGGGCCATCAAGGCGATGGCATTGCCGAAGGCCCGGTTTTCGTGCCACGGACCTTGCCGGGGGAAGTGGTCGAAGGGGATGTCGCAGGCGGGCGCATGGCCAGCCCGCGCATCATCACACCGTCCGATCAGCGTATAAAGGCCCCCTGCCCGCATTACCGCAATTGCGGCGGCTGCGCCGTGCAACATGCGCGCGAAGATTTCGTCACTGACTGGAAGCAGGACATCTTGCGGCACGCGCTGTCGGCACAAGGGATCGAGGCCCCGTTTCGCGCGCCCCATATCTCGCCCTTGCACAGCCGCCGCCGCGCAAGTTTCGCAGGCAGACGGCTGCGAAACGGGGCCTTGGTGGGCTTTCATGCCCGCGCGTCGGACGTGCTGACGGCTGTGCCCGATTGCATGATCCTGCACCCTGCCCTGATTGCCGCCTTGCCACTGCTGGAAGATCTGACCGCGCGCGAAGGGTCGCGCAAGGGCGAGTTGACGCTGTCACTGACGATATCCGAAGCGGGGCTAGATCTGGCCGTGACAGGCGGCAAGGCACCCGACGGGCCAATGCGCGCGACGCTGGGGCAATGGGCGGGGCAAGCAGGCCTTGCGCGCCTTGCATGGGAGGGCGAGGTGATTGCGCAGGAACAGCCCCCCTTTCACACCATCGGGCGGGCGCGTGTCACGCCGCCACCCGGCGCATTCCTGCAAGCCACCAAACCTGCCGAAGCCGCGCTGCAAGCCGCAGTCGCGGATGCCGTCGGGCCAGCCAGTCAGGTGGCGGACCTGTTTGCGGGCTGCGGCACGTTTACCCTGACACTGGCCGAACGCGCCGAAATCCACGCGATCGAAAGTGACGGTGCCATGCTGCACGCCCTTGATGCGGGCTGGCGGCAGGCTGTTGGTCTGAAACGCATCACCACGCAAACCCGCGATCTGTTCCGCAACCCTGTCCTGACGGAAGATCTGGCGCGCTTTGATGCTGTGGTCATTGACCCGCCCCGCGCGGGTGCAGAAGCGCAGGCAAAGGCACTGGCAAACAGCCGCGTGCCCGTAATTGCAGCCGTGTCGTGCAACCCCGTGACATTCGCGCGCGATGCGAAAGTGCTGATACAGGGCGGATATCGCCTGAATTGGGTGCAGGTCGTCGATCAATTTCGTTTCAGCCCCCATGTGGAGCTTGCAGCCCAGTTCCTGAGATAGCATATCGCAGCCAGAAAATAGTGCCTTGCAACGACAGTGACTTGGGGAAAGACAATGTTCAGCCGCGAAAAGACCGCCGCTTTTTTGGAACAGGCATGGGTGCGCAACGGAATTATCGGGGTCATCGTATTCAATGCCATTTTGTTGGGCATGGAAACATCTGACACGCTGATGGGGGCCGCTGGTCCGTTGATCCTGACGCTAGACAAATTGTGTCTGACGATCTTTGTGCTGGAAATCGCGCTGAAGTTTTACGCGCACAGGTTGTCATTCTTCCGGTCGGGCTGGAATGTCTTTGATTTTCTGATTGTCGGTATTGCGCTGGTGCCCGGTGCACAAACCTTCAGCGTGCTGCGCGCCTTGCGTATTCTGCGCCTGTTGCGCGTGGTGTCGGTCAGCCCCAATCTGCGCCGCGTGGTAGAAGGGTTTATCAAGGCCCTGCCCGGTATGGGGTCAGTGTTTTTGCTGATGGGGATGCTGTTTTACATCGGCGCGGTCATGGCCACCAAACTGTTCAAGGACAGCTTTCCCGACTGGTTCGGCGATCTGGGCAATTCGGGATATACGTTGTTCCAGATCATGACACTGGAATCATGGTCGATGGGCATTGTCCGCCCCGTGATGGAAACCTACCCCTATGCGTGGGCATTCTTTGTGCCGTTCATCATGGTGACGACCTTTGCCGTGGTGAACCTGCTGGTGGGTCTGATCGTCAATTCGATGCAGGATGCGCATGCCGCCGAAAGCAATCAGGCGACCGAAGATTACCGCGACGAGGTTCTGCGCCGCCTTGCGGCCATCGAAACCCGCCTGAATGAGCAGGACAAACCCTGAGGCAGGACTGACACGGTTGCGTGATCAAAACTGCGAAACAGCTTGGCAGAATCGCGCTTTTCAGGCAATGCTGCAAGAAAAGCCAGAGGCAGTAATGCAGTTTTTTCGTTTGATCGCAGCTTTCACGGTGCTGGTCGCCCTTGCGGCATGTTCCACAAAGCCCAGCAAGTTCCGCACCTATAATGGCCCGGAAGTGACGCAGGTGATGGTCTACAAGGCCAGCCGCCGCATGGAATTGTGGCACCATGACCGCTTGCTGCGCGTGTTCGAGGTGGATCTGGGCGGGAATCCTTACGGGCACAAGGAACGCGAAGGCGACCGCCGCACGCCCGAAGGCAATTACATCATCGACCGGCGCAACCCCAACAGCCGCTTCCATCTGTCCATCGGGCTGGATTACCCCAATGAAGCGGATAAGGAACATGCCCGCGAGAATGGCTGGCGTCCGGGCGGGGATATCTTCATTCACGGGCGCGGCCCGCAATTCCAGAATGCGCGCGGGGATTGGACCGATGGTTGCATCGCCGTCAGCGACCGCGAGATGGAAGATATCTATGCCATGGTGCGCGATGGCACGCCCATCCATATCAGCCCCGGCCCCGCGCCCATGCTGGTTGCATCTACGAAACCGGGGCGCGGCATGGCCCCTGCCAGACTGCGGTTCTGGAACCGCTAAGGTTCAGCGGGCGGGCGGCTATTGGGCTTTTGCAGACATTGGGAATGCCCAAGGCGCGGAGCAAAGGGCGCAGCCCGCCGCGCCATCGGTGGGCCGTCCGGCGGCCTGCCGATTTCGCCAGCGACACACCAAGCCTTTGTTGCCGGAGTATGCCGCCTGAATAAAGTGAACTTCTCCGACGTGGGATCGGCAGCCCCCGGCCCACCGATGGCGCGGGCTTTATGCAAGCGCGAATGACTGCTTCAGACCAGTTTCAACCAGCCCTATACACCCGCGCCCCTACAGCCCTTTCGACATCTGCTTGCGCATCAGCCAGCCTGCGGCCAGAACCGCCACGAAAACGAACCCGATGATGATTGTCGCCAGCGCGTTCACATCCGGACTGACCCCCAGCCGCACCTTGGAAAAAATGACCATCGGCAAGGTCGATGCCCCCGGCCCTGTCACGAAACTGGCGATCACCAGATCATCCAGCGACAGCGTGAAGGCCAGCAACCAGCCCGACACCAGCGCAGGCGCAATCACCGGCAAGGTCACATCGAAAAACACCCGCACCGGCCCCGCCCCCAGATCGCGCGCGGCTTCTTCCAGCGATTCGTCCATGCTGCGCAGCCGCGACTGCGCAATCACGGCCACGAACGCCGCACAAAACGTCGTATGGGCAATGATCACCGTGACCATGCCGCGCCCGGCGGGCCAGCCAAGGGTCAGTTCCATGGAGATGAACAACAACAGCAACGACAGGCCGGTAATGACTTCGGGCATCACCAGCGGTGCCGTGATCATGCCGGTCAACAGCAACCGGCCCGTAAAGCGGCTGAATCGTGTCAGAACAAACGCGCCCAGCGTGCCGATAACCGTGGCCAGTG
Source organism: Paracoccaceae bacterium (assembly GCA_020832445.1). Classification (GTDB taxonomy): domain Bacteria; phylum Pseudomonadota; class Alphaproteobacteria; order Rhodobacterales; family Rhodobacteraceae; genus Roseinatronobacter. Next base: position 119,828 of record JAFIEO010000017.1, on the reverse strand, counting down.
TGGCGCTGAAAAACGCCACCTTCAGGCTGACCCACGCTGCGCCCATGATCTGGCGGTCATTCAGCAATTCGCCATACCACCGCGTCGAAAACCCGCCCCAGACCGTCACAAGGCGCGAGTCGTTGAAGGAAAACACCACCAGCGAAATGATCGGCGCATATAGAAAAATGAACCCCAGCAGCACCGCCACAGGCAGGAACCATCCCCGCATCAGTCTGCCCCCCGCCGGTTTTGCACCGATTGCAGCCACATGATGGGTGCTACCACAAGCACCAGCATGACAATCGCCACCGCCGATGCCACAGGCCAGTCACGGCTGCCAAAGAATTCATCCCACAACACGCGGCCAATCATCAGCGTATCCGGCCCGCCCAGCAGCGCGGGGATCACATATTCCCCGATGGCAGGAATGAAGACCAGCATGGACCCCGCCACAATGCCGGGCAGGGACAGCGGCAGGGTGACCGTAAAAAACGTCACCACGGGCGAGGCCCCAAGATCACTTGCCGCTTCCAGCAGCGCGCCGTCCAGCTTGGTCAGATTGGCATAAAGCGGCAGGATCATGAAGGGCAGATAGGTATAGACAATGCCGATATAGACCGCGAAATCGGTCTGCATCATCACCAGCGGCTGATCAATCACGCCCATCCCCATCAGCATGTTATTGATCACACCATTGGTGCGCAAAAACCCCATCCATGCATAAACGCGCAACAGGAAACTGGTCCAGAATGGCAAGATCACCAGCAGCAGCAACAAAGACCGGCGCGGCTCTGGCGCGCGGGCAATGAAATAGGCCATCGGGTAGCCGATCAACAGCGCAAAGATCGTCGATACCGCCGCGATCCTGATCGAAGACAGATAGGCGTTGCGATACAGCGCATCTGTCAGCAAAAACCGGTAATTTTCCAGACTGGCAATAATCTCCAGCGACCCGTCGGGACCACGTTCGAACATCGGCGTATAGGGCGGGCGGGCAATGATGGCTTCGGCCAGCGAAATACGCCCCAGCACGAAAAACGGCGCCAGAAAGAACACCAGCAGCCACAGCATGGGAATGGCAATCACCAGCGTGCGCCCCGACAGGCCCAGCTTGCCCACAGCCCAGGCCGTGCCGCGCCACGGGGCAGAGCCGGTGATCATTTTTCCCGCACTCATTCGGTCAGCACCCTGAAGGCTGCGGGCTGCACACTGATCCAGACGGGTTCATCCCATGAAATCGGGTCTTCGTCGCGCAAGCGGTTGGACTGGCTGGCGCGGATCAGGCGGCCATTTTCCAGCCGGATGCGGTATTGCGTCATATGGCCGATATAGCCCAGATCCTCGACCACGCCGCGCCACGCATTATGCGCGCCATCGGGTTTCTGGCGCGACAAGGCAAAGCGTTCGGGGCGCACCGCCCCCCAGACCTGCTGGCCGCGCGTCAACCCGGTTTGCGGCGGCAACAGCACTGGTCCCAGCTCCGCTGTCTCGATACGCATCAGATCGGGGGCAACAGCATCTACCTTGCCGTCAAACAGGTTCACCGTGCCAATAAAATCGGCCACAAAGCGGGAATTGGGCCGCTCGTATATCTCGTGCGGTTCGCCGATTTGCTTGATGATCCCGTCCTTCATCACCCCGATACGGGTTGCAAGGGTCATCGCTTCGTCCTGATCATGGGTCACCACGATAAAGGTCACCCCAAGGCTTTCCTGTATCTTTATCAGTTCAAACTGGGTCTCCTCGCGCAGTTTCTTGTCCAATGCGCCCAGCGGTTCATCCAGCAACAGCAGTTTCGGCCGTTTGACAAGCGCGCGTGCCAGCGCGACACGCTGGCGCTGACCGCCCGACAACTGGTCAGGCTTTCGGCGCGCCAGCTTTTCCAGCTTGACCATTTTCAGCATCTCGCCCGCGCGGGCATAGGCTTCGCGCTTGCCCAGCCCTTCGCGCAGCAACCCGTAGGCCACGTTTTTTTCCACACTCATATGCGGGAACAACGCATAGGACTGAAACATCATATTTGTGGGGCGACGATCCGGCGGCACGCGCGCCATATCTTCACCGTCAATCACAATGCGCCCTTGGGTCGGGATTTCAAACCCCGCAAGCATGCGCAAAAGCGTGGATTTCCCACAGCCGGATTCCCCCAGAAGGCAGAACAATTCACCCTTGTAGATATCCAGATCGACATCAGACACGGCGGTGAAATCGGCAAACTGCTTGACCAACCCCTGCACGGAAATGAATGGCTGTGCCCCTGCGCTAAGCCAGGGTCTTGTATCGGCAGCGATTGCTGGTTTTTGCATACAGTATTCCCGAACAAGCACCAAAGGGAAATGCGCCGCGACCACACAGCCTGTGCAGACGCGGCGCTTGGGGCCTTACTGGCCTGTGCGCAAGCGTGTCCACAGGCGCGTGCTTATCCGTTCGGTCCGGTTGTCATAGGGCTGCAATGTCCAGAACCCTGCGCGCGCGGCGTCCGACGGATAGACGGTCGGATCGTTCAGCACATCTTCGTCAACAAACGGGGTCGATGCGGCATTCGCATTGGGGAACATCACATAATTGGTGATATCCGCTGCAATCTGCGCATCCATGATGAAATTGATGAAGGCATGCGCCCCTTCAGGGTTTGGGGCATCCACCGGAATGGTCAGCATGTCGAACCACAAATGCGCCCCTTCATCGGGGATGGCGTAGCCCACCTCGAAACTCTGGCCGGTTTCAGATGCGCGCTCCGCCGCTTGCAGCACATCGCCCGACCACCCGACCGCAAGGCAGATTTCGCCATTGGCCAGATCGGAAATATACTGCGAGGAATGGAAATAGCGCACCGTGGGCCGGACCTGCATCAGCATATCAGCTGCGGTGTTGAAATCCTCCTCCGAGGTTGAGGTCGGGTCCAGCCCCAGATAGCGCATCGCGGGCGGGATCAGTTCCTTTTCGGTGTCCAGCCATGCAATGCCGCAATCCTGAAACAGCGCCGCTTTCTCCGGGTCAAACAGAATGGACCAGCTGTCGACAACGTAATCGTCCCCCAGTCGGTCTGCCACAGCTTGCGCGTTATAGCCGATGCCCGTCGTGCCCCACAGGTAAATGACCGAATGTTCGTTTTCCGGATCAAACGCTGCCGCCAGTTCCATCAGATCAGCGTCCATATTCCCCAGGTTGGGCAACAGATCGCGATCCAGCGGTTGATAGACACCCGCCATGATCTGGCGCTGCATGTAATCGGATGTCGGCACCACCACGTCAAACCCCGACGACCCTGCCAGCATCCGCGCTTCCAGTGTTTCATTGGAATCAAACACATCGTAATTGACGGAAATGCCGGTTTCAGCGGTGAATTTTTCAAGCGTATCAGGTGCGATGTAATCGGACCAGTTGAAGACGTTGATACTGTCCGCAATCGCACTTCCGGCCTGAAGGACCATTGCCGCGCTGACTGCAAGAATAAAACGGTTTGTCATGGGTTGCATCTCCCTGCTATGGGCAAGCGCTGTTTTATCATCTTGCGCTTTCGCCCAGTGTTGCCCGGTCATTCCACAAGAAAAGGGCAGGCTTTGGCAAGCCCATTTCGGCGCGCGGGTAAAGTTTTGATCAAATCCTGCCGAAATCCGGCGCGCGCGCCCATATTCGCACCGCGTCAGCCCTCGACCTTCAGAACGATCTTGCCAATATGAGCAGAGCTTTCCATACGCGCATGGGCCGCGCCCGCATCGGTAAGCGCAAATTCACTGTCGATAACAGGTGCAAGGCTGCCCGCAGACAGGCGGGGCCAGACTTTTGCTTCCAGATCCGCCGCAATCGCGGCCTTGGCCGCGTCGGATTGCGGGCGCAGCGTCGATCCGGTCATCGTCAGGCGGCGCATCATCAGGGGCGCAAAGTTCACGGCAATTTTCGGGCCTTGCAAAAACGCGATCTGCACCAGCCGCCCGTCATCGGCCAGCGCCTTCAGGTTGCGCGGGATATACTCGCCGCCCACCATGTCCAAAATCAGGTTTGCGCCGCCTTCGGCTTGCACCACCGGCACGAAATCTTCTGCACGGTAGTTGATCGCGCGCTCCGCCCCAAGGCGGATACATGCCGCGCATTTGTCATCACTGCCCGCAGTCGCAAACACGCGCGCACCAAACGCATGGGCCAGTTGAATGGCCGTGGTGCCGATACCGGAAGACCCGCCATGCACCAAAAACCGCTCACCCGCCTGCAATCGCCCGCGCATGAACACATTGGACCACACGGTAAAGAATGTCTCGGGCAGGCAGGCTGCCGCTCGCAGCGTCATGCCACTTGGGACAGGCAACACATGCCCCGCATCCGTCACCGCGTATTCCGCATAGGCCCCGCCGGGAAACAGCGCACAGACCGCATCCCCCGTTTGCCAGCGCGTGACACCCGGCCCCACCGCCACAACATGCCCCGCCCCTTCCAGACCGGGCAAGGGGGACGCGCCTGCGGGCGGGTCATAGGCCCCTGCACGCTGCAAGGCATCAGGGCGGTTTACGCCCGCATAGGCCAGCCGGATCACCACCTGCCCCGCACCGGGCACAGGAACCGGGCAGACAACTTCGCGCAGCACATCCGGCCCGCCGGGGGCCGATATTTCGATCGCGCGCATCATATGTGACATGGTCATGTTGTTTCTACCCGCTTCATCTTGCGTCAAATACTCCGGGGGGCAAGGGGGCAGCGCCCCCAAACCCTGCCAGCGTCAGGCTACGCCGCTCAAGGCATAATCCCAATAAAGCTGCCTTGCGCGCAACCCCATGCGCGGCGCGCCCATATCGCGGTCCATATAGCGCGACACCGGCATCACCTTGGCAATATTGCCGGTGACGAAAATTTCTTCTGCCGCATCGAAATCGTCCAGGGTCAGGCTGGTTTCCACCACCTCTACCCCGTCCGCGCGCAACAGGGAGATCACGCGCTGGCGGGTAATTCCGTTCAGGAACATGCCATTGGGAACGGGTGTGGAAACCACACCGTCGCGCACCATAAACACATTCGTCGATGCGGTTTCGGCCACATGCCCGTCCACATCCAGCGACAATGCGTTTGAAAATCCGCGCGCGCGCGCGTCTGCCATGATGCGCGCATTATTGGCATAAAGCGATCCGGCCTTGGCTTCGGTCAGGGCCATGTCGGGGCGCGGGCGGCAAAAGGGCGACACCGTCAATGAAAAACTGCCCGGATCGGGCATGGCCAGCGCTTCGATACATATCGCAAATCCCGTGCTTTCGGGCACAGCGTCAATAATTCCGGGCGCGGACTCGCGCGACCACATCATCGGGCGCAGATACAGCGCTGCATCCGGCGCAAAGTGTTTGCACCCTTCTTCCAACAGCCCCTGAACGGTATCCGCATCCACAGGCGGCACCATGGCCATGGCCTGCGCAGACCGGATGATGCGCGCGGAATGCAGGTCCAGATCGGGGCGGGCGCCGTCAAACTGGCGCGCCCCGTCAAACACTTGCGATCCCAGCCATGCGGCATGATCGGCGGCCCCTATGATGGGGGCATTGCCCTTGTGCCACTGGCCTTCATACCATGTGACAATCTCTTTTCCGACAGCCATAGATCAACTCTCCGCATCATCCCGTAACCGGCGCAACCTGCGGCGCAAATGCGCGGGCGTCAACCCTGTCCGGGCGGGGTCGGGCGCAAATGTCCGGGCAGGTCATTGCGCAGATCGGGCGACGGGGCCTTGATGCATGACAACACCGCACGCGGGCCTGCAAGAACCGTGCGCAACAGCGGGTTGCGGTTCGCCGCCGCCTTGACCCGTTCAAACTGCATCACATCATCAATGCGACGGTCCAGAAACGACCATGTCGCCTGTGCACCCGCGCTGTCATCGCCCAGCCAGAACAGCACCGTGGCGGAATACACCCCCGACAATGTGGCGCGTTTGGTATACCAGTTCACATCGCGCGATGTGTCGCCAAGGGCGGTCCAGATCATATCGGCCGTCCCCCAAATGGCGCGCGCGCCGTCAGCAGCATAGGGGGGCAGCGCAAACAGCGTGGTGCCGCGCCGGACCAGTTCGCGATCCTCGCACGCCTCGATCCGGTAGCGCACCGCTGTTGCGATACGGTCGCGAAAGCGCAGTTCCTGCAAATCGGTCTCTGCCAGCCGCGCCAGCATCTGCGCATCGCCGCGCCGGTGATAGGCCAGCGCCATATCCACGCCCCCGCGCGGAAACAGCGCTTTCGCATGCGCGCCATCAAGCCCCACATCGCGCGCCGCGGCGCGCAGGCTTTCGTCGCTCCAGCCATCGAAGGGCACATGGTTCAGCGCTGCATCCAGCAAGATGTCGGATTGTTCGGCCATGTTTCGGCACCTCCCGTGTGGGTTGCTATGGTTCTTGTGACTAGACATAGCACATCGTTTTTGCTATGCGAGCGCTTCCTGCACTAATGCAACACTAACTTGGAAAGGTGGTGAAAACCACATGCAGGTATCGGTTCGTGATAACAATGTCGATCAGGCGCTTCGTGCACTGAAGAAAAAACTTCAGCGTGAAGGTGTGTTTCGTGAAATGAAGCTTAAAGAGCATTTCGAGAAACCCTCCGAGAAGAAAGCCCGTGAGAAAGCTGAAGCGATCCGCCGTGCGCGCAAACTGGCGCGCAAGAAGGCGCAACGTGAAGGTATGCTGTGATACGGCAGAACCATGGCGCGGGGTAACCCGTGCCTGAAATACGAACCCCCACAGGCCCGTCCTGCGGGGGTTTTTTTCTGACCCGCATTGCGGCGGCGGCGGCCCCGCGCGGCTGGCAATTCACGCTGTCCATTCCAACGGCATCTTTGGTGCTGACGCGGGGGCAATGCATCTATCCTGTCACGCAGGCTTGCGTTTACCCGGATTTTGCGTGTTAGTATTGCCCGAAACAAGGACCGCGACAGGGACCATGCCAGCAACGCCAGTGATAGAGATTCGCGATCTGCACAAATCCTATGGCACGCTGGATGTGCTGAAGGGTGTCAGCATCAACGCACAAAAAGGCGATGTGGTGTCGCTGATCGGGTCATCAGGGTCGGGGAAGTCCACGCTTTTGCGGTGCTGCAACCTGCTGGAAGACAGCCAGCAGGGCGAAATACTGTTCCAGGGCGAACCCGTGCGCTGGCGCGGGGCGGGACACAGCCGCCAGCCCGCAGACCGCGCGCAGGTGACGCGCATTCGCACCAACCTGTCGATGGTGTTCCAAAGCTTCAATCTGTGGGCGCATATGACCGTGCTGCAAAATGTCATGGAAGCGCCCCTGCATGTGCTGAAGCAAGACCGCGCACAGGTTGAGGCCCGCGCGCGTGCGCTTCTGGACAAGGTGGGTATTGGCGACAAGGCCGATGTGTTTCCGGCGCAAATGTCGGGCGGGCAGCAACAGCGCGCCGCGATTGCGCGCGCGCTGTGCATGGAACCGGCGGCGCTGCTGTTTGATGAACCCACATCCGCACTTGACCCCGAACTGGAACAGGAAGTCGTGCGCGTGATCAAGGCCCTTGCGCACGAAGGGCGCACCATGCTGATTGTCACCCATGATATGCGTCTGGCGGCGGATGTGTCCGATCATGTCGTATTCCTGCATGATGGCCGGATCGAAGAACAGGGCCCGCCAGAGTCGCTATTCAAAACGCCGCAATCTGCGCGACTGAAACAATTCCTCAGCCACGCGCAAGCGGCCTGAGACAACCATAACCAACGACGATTCACCAACAAAACGGGGAGACGACACAATGAAAACGACAAGCTTGACACTGGCAGCACTCGCCTTGGCAACATCGGGCGCCATGGCGCAGGACGTGGTGCGCATGGGGTCCGAAGGGGCCTACCCCCCCTATAACTTCATCAATGACGCCACCGGCGAATTGGACGGCTATGAACGCGAGCTTGGCGATGAACTTTGCCTGCGTGCGGGATTGAACTGCGAATGGGTCATAAATGACTGGGACACGATTATCCCCAATCTGGTATCGGGCAACTATGACACCATCATGGCCGGTATGAGCATCACTGATGCCCGAATGGAAGTAATTTCGTTCACGCAGAACTATCTGCTGCCCGAACCTTCGGCCTATATCGGGCTGGCAGGCACAGACGCATCCGTGCGCGACGGTGGCGTGATCGCGGCGCAGTCCAACACCATTCAGGCAGGCCATGTCGCCGAAGGCGATGCAGACCTGCTGGAATTCCCCACACCGGATGAAACCATTTCCGCCCTGCGCAATGGCGAAGCCGATGCCGTGCTGGCCGACAAGGCGTTTCTTGCCCCCTATGTGGGCGATTCCGGCGGCGAGCTGGTCTTTTTGGGCGATGATGTGCTGCTGGGCGGCGGCATCGGCATTGGCGTGCGCCAAAGCGATGACAGCCTGCGCGAAACCTTTGATGCCGCGATTGCCAGCATGAAGGAAGACGGCACGCTGAACGAAATGATCGCCAAGTGGTTTGGCGATGAACATCCGCAGTTTGACTGACCCTGCATCAGGCGGGGTCAGTATGCCCCGCCTGTAGCCCCGTGCGCACGCATGTTCAGTTTTTGCACCGACCCGTCCAGCCTGCCGGATTGGCAATGGTTCGCCTGTTATCTGACAAGCGCAACCCACCTTAATTTCTATCGTGCCTTCGGGGTGGTGTTGCTTTTGCTGGCCATCACCGCGCCAGCAGCGCTTGCCATGGGTATGGCAGGCGCTTTGGCGTTGCGTTCGCGCATACCGCCGCTGAACTGGTTGGGCAAAGGCTATGTCAATATCGTGCGCGGTGTGCCCGATATTGTGTTTTTCCTGTTCGTGCCCATCGCGCTGGGGCAAGGGATTGAATGGGTTTTGCACCAGATCAACTGCCCGGACTGGGACCAGCCCATCCGGCAGGGCAATGATTTCATCGTATGCCGTGACGCCAAGATGCCGCCGGTAAATTCGCCGCGCTGGGTGTATGATGTCTATGGGTTTTTCATGGCCGTTATCGCCTTCGCGCTGGTGTTCGGCGCCTTTGTGGCCAACACACTTTACGGGGCCATGCGCGCGGTCCCGCAAGCGCAGGTTGAGACCGCCGAGGCTTATGGCATGACACAGCGGCAGGCATTCCGGCGCATCATCCTGCCGCAGATGTGGGTTTACGCGCTGCCGGGCCTGTCGAATATCTGGCAGATCCTGACCAAGGCCACGCCGCTTTTGTTCCTACTGGGCATTCAGGACATTGTTTATTGGGCGCGCGAATTGGGCGGACAAAAAACATCGCTGTTCACCTATCCGCATCCTGACTGGCGGGTGTGGTATTTCCTTGTTCTGCTGTGTTTCTACCTGACACTGACATGGGCCAGCGAACGCGCCTTCGCGCGCCTGAATGACAAGCTGTCGCGCGGGCAGGCCACCGCTGCGGGTGAACGCCAGCGAAAGGCCACGTCATGAGGACATGTCTGGAAAGCCTGCAAGGCTACGGGCTGCGCGCGCTGGGGCGGCAATATGGCGAAAACCTGCTGCCGCGCGGCCTTGATATTACGCTGTGCGATCAGATTGTCCTGATCGGCAGCGGGTTGATCTGGAACATCTATTTTGCGGCCATCGCCATCGTGATCGGGTTTTGTCTGGCCACGGGCGTGGCACTGGCCAAATTCAGCCAGAACCGCTGGATCAACCGCCCCGCATCCGCCTTTGTGTTTATCTTTCGCGGATCGCCATTGTTCATCCAGTTTTTCTTTTTCTATGCGCTGTTCATCCTGCTGCCGCGGACGGGGCTGGAAATTCCGCTGGGCTTTACGACCCTGACGGTCAATACCAGCGCATTGACCACTGCGCAGGTGGGCGGGCTGGTGGTTCTGGTGCTGAACACCACTGCCTATTCGGCGGAATTGTTCTACGGCGCGTTGCGGTCCATCCCAAAGGGCGATCTGGAAGCGGCGGACGCTTATGGCCTGTCGGGGTTTACCAAATTCCGGCGCGTTGTCTTTCCATCCATGCTGCGGCTGGCATGGCCCAGCTACACGAATGAAGCGATCTTTCTGACCCATTCCACCACGCTGGTCTTTCTGTCGGCTTTCCCCGCGCGCCAGCAATCGGGCGAGGCATTCTATTACGCGCGCTATTTCGTGGACCAGACATTCAACCCCTTTGTGGCCTATCCGATTGTCGCGGCCTATTTCGTGGCGCTGACATTGGCCATCATCGGTATTTTTGCGCTGGCAAATCTGCGTTTGAACCGGCATCTTCCGCGCGAACGTCGCCAACGCCTGCGGTTTCGCCCTCAATACATCCGCTAGGTGATGGCGCTAAGTGATGGACGCACAAAAATTGCAGAATATCCGTATTGCCATTCCCGACCTGAACGGCCAGGCCCGCGCCAAACGGGTGCCCGCCATCCAGTATGACAAACTGATGCGCGGAGAGGCGAAAATGCCGCTTTCTGCGCTGAACCTTGACATATGGGGCAATGATATCGTGGACAGCCCGCTGGTGTTCCAGACAGGCGATGCCGACGGCTTTCTACGCCCGACCGAACGCGGGTTGGTGCCCATGCCATGGATCGGGCCAGATGCAGCCCTTCTGCCCATGAGCATGTATTATGATGACGGCCGCCCTTTTGCGGGCGATGCCCGCCATGCGCTGGCACAGGTTGTGGCACGGCTGCATGCGCGCGGGCTGACGGCTGTTACCGCGACAGAGTTGGAATTCTATCTGATTGACGACAGCGGGCCGGAATACCAGCCACCTGCCAGCCCGGTTTCGGGGCGGCGCGCAACCGGTGCGGCCACGCTGTCGCTGCGCATGTTGGACGAATTCAACGCCTTTTTTGATGCGCTTTATGACGGCTGCGATGCGATGGGCATTGATGCCGATACCGCCACATCCGAGGCAGGACCGGGCCAGTTCGAGATTAACCTGAACCACGGGTCCGACCCCATGAAGATGGCCGACGACACATGGCTTTTCAAACTGCTGGTGCGCAGGCTTGCACGTCAGCACGGAATGGCCGCCAGCTTCATGGCCAAACCTTATGCAGGCGCGTCCGGCAGCGGGCTGCATATGCACGCGTCGCTTCTGGACAGTGACGGCACAAATATATTCGACAATGGCGGGCCGGAAGGCAGCGCAGCACTACAACACGCCATTGCAGGCACACTGGCCAGCATGGCCGATGCTGCGCTGATCTTCGCGCCGCATGCCAACAGCTATGCCCGCCTTGTGCCCGGTGCGCATGCGCCCACTGGGGTTGCATGGGGTTATGAAAACCGCACCGCATCGGTGCGTGTGCCACTGGGTGCGCCCCGCGCGCGCCGTCTGGAACACCGCGTAGCGGGCGGCGATGTAAACCCCTATCTGCTGATGGCGGCGGTTCTGGGCGGCATGGTCCTTGGGCTGGAAGACGGGCTTGCCCCCCCTGCCCCGATCACCGGCGACGCCTATGCGCAGGACTTGCCGCAAATCCCCGCGACATGGACAGACGCGCTGGCGGCGTTCGAGCATTCAGCGCATATGCGGCGCATTTTTGACCCGATGCTGATTGACAACATGATCCGCACCAAGCGTCAGGAAATGGCCGCGTTGCAGGGGCTGGAGCCGCAGCAAGTGCTGGATCTGTATCTGGAAACAGTCTGACCCCATCCTTGCCCGCCCCGCACAACACTGCTAAGTTTGATCAAATTCCGAAAGTCCGTGACAATGAAAATCGGCATTCTGCAAACGGGCCAGTCCCCGGAAGTATTGCGCAGCGAACAGGGGGATTACCCCGCCATGTTCGAGAAGCTGCTGTCCAAGGGCGGTTTCACCTTTCAGACATGGCATGTCGAAGGAATGGAATTTCCCGCATCGGTGCATGATGCTGACGGCTGGCTGATCACCGGATCGCGCCACGGGGTCTATGAAGACCACCCCTTCATCGCCCCGCTGGAACAATTTATCCGCGATGCATTCGCGGCGGGCCTGCCTGTCGCGGGTATTTGCTTTGGTCATCAGGTGATGGCGCAGGCACTTGGCGGACAGGTCGGGAAATATGAAGGGGGCTGGGCCGTTGGCGCGCAGGACTACGATTTTGACGGGGACACGCTGACACTGAATGCATGGCATCAGGATCAGGTTCTGGCCCCGCCAGATACGGCACGCACCATAGGCAGCAATGCATTTTGCCGCTATGCGGCGCTGGCCTATGGCACGCAGGGCTATTCGGTGCAGGCGCACCCGGAATTTTCGGACGCTTTCATTCAAGGACTTATCGACACGCGCGGTCGCGGCGTGGTGCCTGAACCATTGCTGCAACAGGCCGCATCCGCGCAGGGTGGGCCGCGCGATTCCCATATCATTGCCGAACGTATTGTGGCACTTTTTCACAATCACCGCAAAAAACACAGCAGCGCAAACCGCGCCTGAACCCCTGTAGGAGGCCCTATGGCCGAATGGAGAGAGCACATCCCCCAATCCGCGCGCGACTATCTTAGCGGGCGCAGGCTGGATGAAATTGAATGCATCATTGCCGATATGGCCGGTGTGGCGCGCGGCAAGGCCATGCCCGCGTTCAAATTCGACGGGGACACAAAATACTATCTGCCCACATCAATCTTTTTGCAGACCATCACAGGCGGTTGGGCAGAATTTCGTGATGGCGCGGATCTGGAACCCGACATGATCATGCGCCCCGATTTTTCGACCGCGACCGCAGCACCCTGGACCGCCGACTGGACATTGCAGATCATCCATGACGCAGAAGATGCCAACGGCACCCCCATCCCCACCGCGCCGCGCAATGTGCTGAAACATGTGCTGGAGCTGTATCGCGCCGAAGGCTGGCAGCCTGTTATCGCGCCGGAACTGGAATTCTTCTTCGTGGCGCGCAACACCGACCCCAACATGCCGATCATTCCGCCCATGGGCCGCACGGGGCGGCGCGCGGCGGCGCGGCAGGCCTATTCCATGTCGGCAGTGGACGAATACGGCAAGGTGATCGACGATATCTATGATTTCGCCGAAGCCATGGGGCTGGAAATTGACGGCATCTTGCAAGAAGGCGGTGCGGGACAGGTTGAAATCAATCTGGCCCATGGCGACCCGATCATACTGGCAGATCAGGTGTTCTTTTTCAAACGCATGATCCGCGAGGCGGCATTGCGCCACGACATGTTCGCCACCTTCATGGCCAAACCCATTGAAGGGGAGCCGGGCAGCGCCATGCATCTGCACCATTCGGTGATCGATATTGCGACAGGGCAGAACCTGTTTTCCACAGAAACCGGCGACAGCACCGAAATGTTCATGCATTTCATTGGCGGATTGCAGCGGCACCTTCCATCTGCCGTTGCGCTGATTGCGCCCTATGTGAACAGCTATCGCCGGTATGTTCCTGATTTTGCAGCGCCCATCAATCTGGAATGGGGCTATGACAACCGCACCACCGGCCTGCGCATTCCCATTTCGTCGCCTGCATCGCGGCGGGTGGAAAACCGGCTGGCAGGCATGGATTGCAACCCTTATCTGGGTATCGCGGCCTCTCTCGCCTGTGGGTATCTGGGCCTGAAGGAACAGCAGATGCCACGCGAACAATGCACGACGAACGCCTATATGGATGCCAATGAACTGCCCATGACGCTGGGGGCCGCGCTGGACATGTTCGGTCAGGCGGAAAAACTGCATTCCATCCTTGGGCCGGAATTCTGCCGGATCTACAGCGCGGTCAAACGTGACGAATATAACGAATTCCTACAGGTCATCAGCCCATGGGAACGCGAACACCTGCTGCTGAACGTATGAACCTGCTATTTGCCAATGATCGCGCGGGGGAATATCCGCCCAGCTATTACGCGGCATCAACCGAACTGCCGCCGCCCCTGCCCGCGTTGCACGGTGCGGCGCGCGCGGATGTCTGTATTATCGGTGCCGGATATACCGGCCTGTCGGCAGCCTTGCATCTGGCGCAACGGGGCTACAGCGTGGTCGTGCTGGACGCCCATCGTGTGGGGTTTGGTGCATCGGGGCGCAATGGCGGGCAGGTCAGTTCCGGCCAGCGCGTCGAGCAGGACCAGATTGAACGCATGTTCGGCCGCGATGACGCCCGCAAACTGTGGCAGATCGGCGAAGATGCGAAAGAACTGGTCAAACACCTGATTGCCACCCATGACATGGCGACCGGTTTTCGCCCCGGTGTCATTCATGCCGACTGGAAGGCGCGCGATGTGGGCCATTCGCATGCCTATGCCGAAAAGCTGGCGCGCGAGTATGGCTATGATCAGGTGCACCCCCTGGACCGTGCCCGGATCAGCGACATTATCCGCACGGACGCCTATCAGGGCGGCGTCATCGACATGGGTGCGGGCCATGTTCACCCGCTGGCCTATGCGCTGGGGCTGGCGCGCGCCGCACAGGCTGCGGGCGCACAGATTTATGAAAACAGCTTGGTGACGGATATTCAGCAAGGTGCGCATGTCCGCGTCAGGACGGCCAGCGGCCATATTGATGCGGGACATGTCTTGCTGGCGGCCAACGGCTATCTTGGCGGGCTGGCCCCGCAGGTTGCAGCACGGGTCATGCCGATCAACAACTTCATTGTCGCCACCGCCCCCCTGCCCCAAGGCATGGTTCTGACACGCGATGTGGCCGTGGCCGACAGCAAGTTCGTGATCAATTACTTCCGTATGTCACGCGACGGGCGGCTGCTGTTCGGCGGCGGCGAAAGCTACGGCTACCGCTTTCCCGACATCCTGAAAACCGTGCGCAAACCCATGCTGGAGGTCTTTCCGCAGCTAAAGGACCACGATATCGCATATGCATGGGGCGGCACACTGGCCATAACGGTCAACCGCATGCCGCATTTCGCGCGGTTGGCCCCGAACATCCTGTCAGCGTCAGGCTATTCGGGCGCAGGTGTCGGCATGGCCACACTGGCAGGCCGCATCATGGCCGATACCGTTGCGGGGCAATCGGAACGTTTCGATCTGATGGACGCGCTGAACCTGCCCCGGTTTCCCGGCGGTCAGGCCCTGCGCAGCCCGCTGCTGGCACTGGCCATGACATGGTATGCCCTGCGCGACCGTCTGGGCTGATGACTACTTGTCCATGCCGGACAGCTTGCTTTGCAGTTCTGCCAGTTGCCGCTTTATATCGGACAGTTCCTCGGATGCGGATTTATCGTCGTCTTTGGTTTCCGTCGCGCCCGCAACCGGTGGCCAGCCTGCCATCATCGTTTTCATGAAGGCTTGTTGCTGGCGTTGCATTTCTTCGAATCCGGGCATTGCCGCCATCGGGTTGGCGCGGGTCATATTCTCGACAATATGCGATTGCCCGTCGCGCAGCATTTCAAAAGACATGGCCAGAAACTGCGGCACAACGCTTTGCGCCTGTGTCGTGTAGCTGCGCACCAGATCGGTCAGCACGTCCAGCGGCAACACATTCTCGCCGCGGCTCTCGTGTTCAGCGATGATCTGAAGGAAATACTGGCGTGTCAGGTCATCCCCTGATTTCAGATCGACAATCTGCACTTCACGCCCTGCACGGATGAAACCTGCAATATCTTCAAGCGTCACATAATCACTGGTTTCGGTGTTGTATAACCGGCGGCTGGCGTAACGCTTGATCAGTAGCGGTTTGTCGTCTTGGGCCACGAGCGTCCCTCCCTGGGGTTTTGCACTGCAGCAACATTAGGCGAGCAAATTGCAAAAGAAAAGGGCGAGCATGACGCTCGCCCTTATTGAAGGCATCAGACGGGGAGGACATCGATGCACTTCGCATTCCTGCCAGACGCTTATTTCGCGCCAGCGGTCTTTGCAGCTTTGGTTGCTGTGTCGGTCGCTTTTTTGACGGCAGCAGCGGTTTCTTCCTGCATGTCTTTGCCAGCAGCCATCAGCAGTTCAACTGTGTCCATCTGAACTTTTTTCGCGATTTCAGCGAAAGCGGCAACATGCTCGGCAGCCATTTCAGCCTGTGCAGATGCGAAATCGGTCATGGCTTTGGTGTAATCTGCGGGGTCTTCCTTGATGGTGGAAACGTCGCCGACTTTGGCCAGCGTGGTTTTGGTCCACTTGGTCGAAACTTCGGTCGACTTTTCAGCAGCTTCCAGCGCAACCTTGCTCATTTTTTCGGCCAGGGCAGCTTGCGATTTGAATGCTTCCTGCATTGCGTATGTGTCCATCGGGAACGAAGCCATCATGTCTTTCATCATCTTGGTTTAATCTACGGTCTTGGTCATGGTATTCTCCTAGGTTTTAACTGGCTTGCAGTTTCAGGATCATCCGTTCGCTGCTTCTGAAGACAATATGCATGCTGCGGTGCGGCATTTCAAGTTATTTTTGCTGCACCGCAGCATTTTTCTTAAAGCTAGACATAACCCTATGATATATCTTCGCTTTTAGAACTGGTCACATACAGCCCCGGCGCATCGCACAGCGCGGGGTAGGACGAATCACCCGGAATGCGGGCATCGACCTTGGCCCCGGACCGTCGGGAAAGCCATTCATTCCACCGCGGCCACCATGACCCTTCATTGAATTCGGCAGCAGCCCGCCAGTCATCAGCGCTGCCATCGGGGGCTGTGCCGGTGTAATGCCCGTATTTCTTTTTAGAGGGCGGGTTGATAATCCCCGCAATATGCCCCGACTGTGACAGAATGAATGTCTTGTCCCTGCTGCCCATCCGCGACATGCCGCGAAAACTGGACCGCCACGCCGCGATATGGTCGGTTTCGCACGCAACGGCGCATAGCGGGTGCTTTACATCCTTGATGCTGACATCCTCGCCACAGATGCGGAAACTCGCGCCGGAAAACCGGTCGCCCTGACACAGGCCGCGCAGGTATTCCACACACATCTTGCCCGGCAGGTTGGTTCCGTCGCCATTCCAATACAGCAGGTCAAACGCTGGCGGGGCCTCGCCCATCATGTAGCTGCGGATCGCGGGCGCATAGATCAGGTCATTTGAACGCAGGAAGGAAAAGGTGCGCGACATGAAGAAGCTGTCAAGATAGCCGTTCTCGGTGCATTCCGCCTCGATCCCGTCGACAAAATCATCTTCCAGAAACACGCCCACTTCGCCCTGATCCGAAAAATCGGTCAGGGTGGTGAAGAACGTGGCCGACCGCACGGATTTGTCCTTGCGTTTGTTCATCAGCGCAAGCGTCAGCGCAAGCGTGGTGCCCGCAATGCAATAGCCGACTGCGTTGACCTGCGCCTCTCCCGTGATTTCCTTGGCCACACGAATGGCTTCCAGATAGCCCTCTTCGACATAGGTATCCATTCCGACATCAGCGTAGCTGGCGTCGGGGTTCACCCATGACACAACAAACAAGGTGTAGCCCTGATCGACGATCCACTTGATCAGGCTGTTCTGGGGTTTCAGATCCATGATGTAGAATTTGTTGATCCATGGCGGAAAGATCACGACCGGCGTGCGGTATACCTTGTCAGTGCTTGGGGTAAACTGAAGCAACTCGAACATGCGGTTGCGAAACACAACCTTGCCGGGGGTGGTTGCCAGATTCTCGCCGACCTTGAAGGCTTCCTTGTCGGCAAGCGTCACCAGCAATTCGCCGCCGCCCGCCTCTATGTCATTCACAAGGTTCTCCAGCCCCTTGATCAGGCTTTCGCCTTCGGTCTCGACCGCCTTCATCAGCGCGTCGGGATTGGTGGCCAGAAAGTTTGTCGGCGCCATCAGGTCAACAATCTGTTGCGTGAAATACTGCAACCGGTGCTTTTCGCGCGGGGTCATTGTATCCAGCGCCATCACCGCATCATTCACCGCTTCGCTGGCGATCAGATACTGCTGTTTGATGTAATTGAAATACGGGTGCGATTTCCAAAGCGGGTTGGCGAAACGCCGGTCGTCAGGCGTGTGGTCCTCAGGGGCCTGCAATTTGCCGCTGCGCAACGCTTCCTGCACCTCGACCACATGTTTCAGGGATTTACCCCAATAATCCAGCTGCTTTTCCAGAACCTTGGACGGATTTTTAACCATTTCCGTCCAGAATGCCGCTGTTGCCTGCACAAATATATCCGAATCAGGGGCCTGAAGACTACCGCGTGGCGGCTCCCGCTCTGCCAGGGCGTGTGTAAGGCGCGCGGTCAACTCCTCTATGCGTGCCATATTTGCCTTCATACGTTCGGCTTTTTGGTCGTCATCATATTCAGAAGTTGTCATAGAAAGATTTCCCCCCTATCTTTCGCATGTGCAGCATAAGCTGGCTGGGCGTTAAGTAAATATGCGTGTACTCGTATCGCTTGGGGTACGTCGGGCACCGTGAAAGGGACTGATATGAAGGGCATGGCAACCTATGATATGATGGAAACCATCCGAAACACAAATGAGTGGATGGGCGCGTCTGCGCGCGCTTTCGCATCATACCCGATCTGGGGCATGGTTCCAAACCCCATGTTCAAGGCTCTTTCTGCCTGGGGCCGCGTAACGGAACGCAGCTTTGCACGCATGGTCATCAAACCCGACTGGGGCATCAGGTCCGTTGTGGGCGAAGATGGCCGCGACCATGTTGTTGAAGAAGTCGTTGAAGTGGCGCGCCCGTTCGGGGATCTGCTGCGCTTCAAGGTTCATGACCGCCCTGACAAGCCGCGCCGCGTGCTGTTGGTTGCCCCCATGTCGGGCCATTACGCGACATTGCTGCGCTCCACTGTGGCCAGCCTGCTGCCTGATTGCGAAATCTGGATCACCGACTGGCACAATGCACGCGACATTCCCGTGTCCGAAGGCAAATTCGACATCGAAGATTACACCCTGTATCTGGTGGATTTCATGCGCCATATGGGGCCTGATACGCATGTTCTGGCCGTGTGCCAGCCGGTTCCGCTTGCCTTGGCCGCCACGGCATATCTGGCCGAACTGGACCCTGACGCCCAACCCCGCACCCTGACGCTGACCGGCGGTCCGGTCGACCCGGACGCAGCCCCGACCGAAGTCACCGATTTCGGGCGCAGCGTTACCATGGGCCAGCTGGAACATCTGGCGATCCAGCGTGTGGGGTTCAAATACAGCGGTGTCGGGCGTCTGGTCTATCCGGGGCTGTTGCAGCTGGGCGGGTTCATATCAATGAATCTGGAACGCCATGCCAATGCATTTTCGGAAAAAATCTCGGCCGCGGCACGCGGTGAAGACGGCGAAAGTGACAAGCACAACCGTTTCTATGATGAATATCTTGCGGTCATGGACATGACGGCGGAATTCTATCTGTCCACAGTTGAACGGATTTTCAAGGATCGTGAAATTGCGCGCAATGAATTCGTTGTAGATGGACACAAGATTGATATCGGCAAGATAACGAATGTTGCTGTCAAGGTTGTCGAGGGCGAAAAAGATGACATCAGCGCTCCCGGCCAATGCCTTGCAGCGCTTGATCTGCTGACGGGGCTGGATGACAGCCAGAAAGCCAGCCATCTTGAACCGGGTGCGGGGCATTATGGTATTTTCGCGGGTAAATCCTGGCGCAACAACATCCGGCCATTGGTCATGGAATTCATGGACTCCCACCCTGGACCCAGCAAGGGCAAGCCCAAGCTGAAGGCCGTTGCCACAAACGGATGACGTGACTGGCACGGCATTGCTGAATTCGTTGAAGCTACAAGTGCGCGCCGCAGTGTTGCGGGGCGCGCTTGTTGGCAGCGCCGCAGCTGAATCATGATCATGTCAGATGATGGTCGGTATTGGCCTTTTGCTGCTCTTCGCGCGGGGACTAAGCCCGCGCTATCGGTGGGCCGGGGTCTGCCGATCCGGCGTTATCGGGATGCAGTTTATGCAAGCTGCACAATCCTGACTTCAAAGGCTTGGCCCGCCATCAGCAAAATCGGCAGGCCGCGGGACGGCCCGCCGATGGCGCGGCGGCCTGCGGCCTTTGCTCCGCGCCTTGGGGCTTTCCCGATGTCCGCAAAAGGCCAAAATCGCGATGTTGAGCCAGCCCGCTTCACGCGTCAGGATCACGGCCCGCGCGCCGCGTTCAACCCCTGCCGCGTTTCGGCGGTTGCCAGTTGGGAATGCAGCCGCTCGAACTGTTCGCGCGCGACGGCGCGATTTCCCGAATTCAGATAGGCATAGGCGCGCAACATAGCCAGATCCCGCCGCAAACTGCCCTGCACCTGTTCCAATGCGTTGAAATAGCTGACCGCATGGTGGAAATCGCCCAGACGGTAGGCGCGCACGCCGCGCTGATCCAGCACAATGGTTTCAATCTCGCGGCGTTGGGTTGCGCTTAGGTTAACTTGCGATGCGACCTGCGCGCCCTGTTCAGTCATATTCATGGACAAATAGGATAATGCCATGCCGAATACCGCATCCCGCCCGACATTCGGCCCCAGCCTGTCCCCCACACGCGCAGCCTGCTGAAAGCCAAAAAGCGCCTCGGTCGGTCGGTCATGGCTGTAGGCACACCACGAACGTTCATACAGCACATCAAGCGAGCGTGGCGACGATGATGCCGCAAGACAGCGCGCGAATTGTTCCTGTTCCTTCAGGCGGCGCACATCCGCCAGCCGTGGGTCACCTTGCACAGGCAAATTGCGCGACACCGTGCCGGTTTGGTCGGACATTGCGGGCGCAGTAGCTTGCGCGGCAGGGCGCGGCGCAGGCGTCGCGGCGGGGGCAGTGGCCTGTCGGGGTTGGGCGGCGGCAAGCTGTGGGGCGGCACCAGCGCCGGTAAGTTCTGCAAACAATCCGTCCAGCTGCGCCGATGCCCCGCTATTGGCCGCACGCGCAACACTGAACAATTCACGCAGTTGCGCACCAGACGCCACTGCGCTGGCCTTTTGCAGCGTGGGCTTCATCTGGCTGAACCCCGTACAGGACTGAAGGGCGTTGCGGTAAGTTGTCAGCGCCGCCTGTGTCTGTCCGGCAAGGATATACATATCTGCCAGCAACCACGCATTGTTGATACGTTCGCAGGTCATGATCTGCGGGGATTGTCGCGCCACGGCAATGGCCTGCCCGGCATCACGACCGGATACCGCTGCATCAAAACTGGCCTGCGCTTCGTTTGTTTCCAGAACCCGCAGCATGTCAGGTGGTGGCGTCCAGCCCGAAACACGGCTGCGCCCGTCATCTATCAAGCGGCGGGCGGCTGCGAAATCCTTGCGTTCGATGCGCTGCCAGATTGCCGCTTCATCTACGCCCGCCTGTGACTGCGGGGCCGCAAGCAGTTCATTCAGATCCGTCGGCGGGCGCCAGTCGGGAAACGCCCCGCGCAGGCGGCGCAATTCGGCCTGTGCGGCCGGCCCGTCATTCTGGGTCAGATAATAGCGCAATGCGCGCAGGTCATCATTGCTGGCGGTTTGTGCCGTGATCGCGGCGCCCGACACCATGAATATCAATGCCGCAAGGGCTACGGGGCGAAACTGGAACAAGGTGTAGGTCATATCGGCACACATTCGGGAAGGGTTTCATTCGCGGCAATCATTGCGAATAATTGCAAGGTGGCAGGGTAATAGGGCTGGTCGGGCGTAAAGGGCGGGATTGTAGCCCCAAGCGCCCTGCTGCCTGAACACATCGTCAGACCTGCCAGCGCCTGATAGCCCATGTCGCCACTGGTTTCGAGAACCACACCGGACAGGGGTTCAATCACGGTGGGCACACCAACCCCGGGTTGCACGGTGCGTTCATAGACCGCAAGCATCCGCTGAACCGCCGCATGTTGCGGCACACGCGACCAGATCATGAATAACGGCACGCGCAACGCTTCATATCCGGCATTCGCGGACAATGCCTGCGACCCGCGCACCCCGCTTGCAGAAATATCCACCCAATCCGGCACCAGCCCTTCGGTGGCGATCTGGCTTAGCAATGCCTCTCCCTGCTGGGCGCAAATGGCAAGGCGGCTTACGCCTGTGGCGGCGGCCAGTTCGCGCATTGCAATTGGCATATAATAGGACGGGTTTATGCTGACATGACTGTCATGCACGAACCCATAGGTTGCAGGCAGCAGGACTGTCTGGTCTGACGTGCCCGGCATGGCGACAATACAACTGTCAGCAAGGGCCTGTGCGATTTCCTGCGCGCGGGTCAGATAGGCGCGGTTGTCAAAGCGCTGCGCGGCGCGCACCAAGGCCCATGCATAGAACAGATCCCCGTCTGATGCGTTGTTGCGGTCTGGCACGGGGTTGCCCTGCCCCGGCAACCACCGCCACGCCAGAAGCGGGTCAGGGCGAATGGCCAGATTGCGTTCTGTCCACTGGAACATCGACTGGAAACTGGCCGCATCGTCAAACACGCTGGCCAGCAACATGCCATAGCCCTGCCCCTCGGAATGGCTGGCATCGCGTTGCAGGCCGTCAATCACACGCCCGTCGCTGCCCAGAAACGCCGATTTCCAGCTGTCCCAGACGGGCCGCGCCTGCACCGCAAGATCAACGGTGCCAAAGGCCATGGCGGGGCGCCGCGCGATCCCCATGGCCGCAGCCGCGCCCAGTGCTGAAATCAATGTTCTTCTTTTCATGTCTTGGTGTCTCTTGTTGAAATGACCAGACGCAGCGCAATCACAGCCGAGAGCAGCGCTAGGAAAAGTATCATAATGGTGAAGAAAATCGGGCGGGCCGACACAAGGTTGCCCATAGCATAGCGAAAATTTGTGACTGACCACGGTTCCAGCAACACCGGACGGCGATCAGGCGCAATCCAGTTCTGCCATGTCCCCTGATGGCTAAGGATCGACACCTGCCCGCGCGGCCCCGCACCATTTGCGCGCGCCGCGGCAATCGCATGGGCGATTTCGGTCATGTCGCTGTCGGGGCTGCGCAGCATCCATATCTCGTCCGGGCGCGTCGGGTCCAGATGGAACAACACCGCCTTGCCGCGCCGGTGTTGCAGCCATTGGTTCAACTGCTCGTCCGAACTGGGGAAAATCCGGTCTGTCGCCCATTTCATACTGTCGGTTATCGCAACCCAGCCATTGCTGAATGCACGCCCGAACCCGAAGCTGAAGCCCGAGTCCTGTTGGCGGCGGCGCTCAAACGGGTCGTCATTGAACGCAAGTGCCGGATCGGGGTCTGTTGTGCTTACTTGCGGGACGGTCAGGACAGTATCTTCCAGCAACCTGCGATCTGCACGGTGATGCGCCGCCGGAACCGATCCAAGATCATCCAGCGAAATCAGATGCAGCGTGGCAGGGCGCAGATCCGCTTGCGACCGCGCAAGCGCTGCGGACAGGGTCAATATATCGGTTTCGCTATAGGCACGCGCCGTCATATCGTTCTGGCGAATGCTGTCAGGTGTCAATGCCCCGAAGGCAAGGTCCATATCCGGTATCGCCATTGACGGGCTGTAGGGCACATTCAGCGTGGATGTGTCGCTGATTTGCAAAAACGCACGGTCGACAGTGGGACAAGGCAGGTCCGCCGGATCACCGGGCACCATCAGTTCAAATGTCAGCCGGTTGGTGCCGGGTTGAAGAATGCGCGCCTCGAAGTCGATCGGATATTGCGAAATCATCTGCCCGCCTTCATGGCGCAGCGGCAACAGCCGAATGGCCCTGCCGTTCACACTGATCAGCAACATTGATTCCCGGGGCAGGCCCGTTGCGTAGATATAGTCAAAATTCAACCGCGCCTTCGCCGCAGTCAGAACAAGCCAGTCATCAGGCAACCGGAAAGGGTGGTCGCGGCGCGCATAGCGCTGTGAAAAACTTTCGGTTTGCACCCCGAATGCCGAAAGCGGCACATCGTGTTCGGGCGTGATAAGGGGCGCACGGCTGGCGGCTGGCTGCGGTGCAAGCTGGGAAATCGCCGTCAGCACATTTTGCGGGCGCGTGTCGGGGCCGATTTCAAGCACCATCACATAGGCCCCGTCACCGCCGATACTGTAGCTGACCCCCGCACTGGATGCAGGCAGGATCGTTATGCGCGCCAGCGCACGGTCAGGCTGCGCCACGGTCCAGTAATCATTGAAGCGAAAGGCCACGGGGCTGCCCAGAAGCGCCTGATTGAAACTGCGCATCAGGTGTTGGCGCCATTCCGCAGCCTGTGGGCCCAACCTGTCCAGTCCGCGTATCTCAACCGGATCGCCGCTGGCGGTTTGCGCCGCGAATGCCATCATGAAACTGTCGGCATCAGCCCCAAAATCTGAATGGGCCACTTGCAACCCGGATCTGGCCAGATCAATATCTGTCCACAGCCCGAATGATGCCTCTGGCCCGCAAAAAATCCGGTGGCCTTGCAGGAATTCAATCTGCACCGCATTGCGCCCGGTGACCAGAACACCATCCGGTATGTCCAGAAGCGCCGCCGCAAACCCGTCGAAATTTCCCAGTCCCGCAACGCCCATATCCTGCCCGTTCACATGAACCCGCATCGAAGACCGCTCTGGCAGCAGGTCGATGCTGGATTGTGTGACCAGTTGCAACTGGCGCTGCGCAGAGGCCGAACTGGCATATAGATCAAAGCGGATCACCTGCCGCTCGCCGCTGATACGCGCTTTGGACCCGTCGACGGGAACGCGCAGATCAACCAGTCGAAGCGGGGAAATCCAGCCCTGCGTGCGCGATTGCGCCTGCCCGTCCAACCCGCGCCGCGCCGGATCAAACCGTTCGTCGTCCAGCGCGGGCGACAGCCCGTTCTGGTCAGCCGTGGTGGCCAGCCCGTCATCATCGGGCAACTGGATAAGCCCCCCGCCACTGGACTGCGCCTGCGCCATCCCGCCGCCCAGCAGCATCAGGCAAAAGGCTGTTGCACTTAGGGCGGACAGAACACGCGTTCTTGTCATTACGGGATACCTGCGCGCCATCATCTCGGGATCTCCCGATCTGGATTTGAATGGCCATAGGCCTGTGCAGATGCAGTCTGGTGGTGCATCTGGCGATGTGCGGCAGGCGAATAGGGGCGCGGCATGTCGGGGTTGACCACGACAGGATCAAACGCTTCGCCAAAGGCCAGAATATGGGCGGGCGCTTGCGTCACACCAACTTCGGCGCGGTCGCGTTCTTCCGCGCGCTTGCGACGCGCCGGTTCAGCGGCAAGTGCAAGCATGGTATGATACACGCCACTGAACGCCAGATAGATCACATACCCGAAACCGGCCAACAAGCCCTTGGGCTTGTTCCTGCTTTCGCGGATGGTTTCCCAAACGGCGGAATCCCCGAACATCAGATGTGCAATCGTTTCGCGCACCACCATCGGCTGTTCGGGATCATAGTGAACCCCTACGATCACGCCGCTATTGTCGCGCTGCACATTCTGGACCTGAACACGGACGGCATTTTCCAGATGTGGTGATTTTGGAAATTCCGGCGTGAAGTAGAAAATATAACCTTTCTCGATTGCCGCAAATTCAGCCATGTCCGTATCAGGGCCGGGGCGCAGCAACAGCCGTGCGCCACTGGTCGAGGAATCAAGAACGGTGGCCCCGGTAAAGCTGAATGTGTCATTGCGCCCGATGGCTGCAACTGCGGGCACTTTCATGTCCACACGCGGCACACCGCGACGCTGCTGACGTTCGCCAATCGCGCGCAGCGCGGCACTGACAATCAGGAAGTTGAAAATTGCCCAGCCGCCCACAATAGACAAAATGGTCTGGTCACCGGGGAACATGACCCACCGGATGCCCGCAGCCATAACCCCCATAAGCGCAAGTATCCACACGAACAAAAGCTGCTTGTATAGTGGCGAGATGTAATCCTCGATCAGGACTTCATCCTTGGCGGTCACGTTGAATTTTGCCCCGCGCGGCTTCAGTATTGTCTTGATGACAACGCCCGACAAATAGGGCGCTTGCGCGGTTTCATAGAGTTCCGAAATCAGCGGCCAGCGCACCCTGGCATAAAGGGCATTCTGCACCATGAAACTGATCGCCATATAGGCGCCCATATAGACCAGCACTTCTTCAATCGTGGCCACAAAAATGTGCAACCCAAAGAACAGATACGCCAGGGGGGCCAGAATAAAGACCATGCGCACCAATGGAAACAGCCAGAATGTCATCGAGTTCAGGTAGCAAAGGCGCTGGCTTAGGCTCATCCCTTTGCGGCGCAGGGGGTTTTTCAGCATCAAAAGCTGCATCATCCCTGTGGCCCAACGCCCCCGCTGTTCGATGAACGAAACAAAGGTTTCCGGTTGCAGCCCCGCGATCATCGCATGATCGACATACAGGCTTTTCCAGCCACGGCTGTGAATTTCCAGTGCGGTTTCAGCGTCTTCAGTAATGGTTTCGCCTGCAAACCCGCCCACATCATCCAGCGCGGCACGGCGCAGAACAGATGCCGACCCGCAAAAGAACGCGCCGCCCCAACGGTCAAGGCCACGATGCCCCTGATGATAGAACATCTCATTTTCGGGCGGGCAGTCACTGCGCAGCCCGATATTGCGGTCAATCGGATCGGAGTTCAGAAAGAAATGCGGCGTCTGGACCAGAAACAGTTTCGGATCGACGACAAAATACCCGACAGTGCGCGCCAGAAAATCGCGGCTGGGCACATGGTCTGCGTCAAACACCACAACCAGCTCCCCGTCCAGCCGTTCCAGCGCGGCGGACATATTGCCCGCCTTGGCGTTCAGGTTGCGCGCACGGGTGGAATAGACGATCCCCAGTTCGGCGCAAAGCGCCTGCAATTCCTTGCGGCGCGCGCGGGCCTTGATGGCAATTTCGGGGTTTTCATGGTTGCAGCGTTCATCCGTGCCCCCGTCATCGCACAACACCACAGTGCGCTTGCCCGCCGGATAATGCATGTTCTTGGCCGCAGACAGCGTTACCGCCAGCATGTCTGTGGGTTCATTATAGCTTGGCACCAGAATATCGACGGTCGGCAGGCTTTGAACCGCAACTTTCGGGGGCAGCGTGCGGTTGATCGGATCGGCTGTCACAAAGGAACTGACGAAGAACACCCAGATCGCATAGGTTTCGACGACAAACAACGACACGGCAATCCCGAATTCCAGCGGGTTGGATGCCGAAGGCAGCGTTTCCGTCAACCGCCACGACCAGTAGCGCATGACAATCGCACTGGCGATTGCCAGAAGCGCAAAGCGCGCGACAATTGTTTTCATCGTAAAGGGTTTAAGTGCTGCAACAATCAAAACAGCAAACAGCCCCAAAGCGCCCTGCACTGTCGTCGATGTCGGAATGCTGGCCAGAAATGCCAGCGGAATGACAACGGCAAGCCACAGCAAGACCAAAAGCACCTCGCCCGGTCGCAGACGCCTGTTGGCTATCAACATACTCATACCAGCAAATACCCTCTGCTATATTTATTGAAACACAGGAGTGGCCAGGCCAAACGCCCCCTGCCCTATCGGGGCAAGTGCGCGGTCAACCGGACCGGAAACACAATTTCTTAGCATAATATCAAGCGCGGATGCGCCACGCGGCAAGGCGCGCGCGCCCATCTGCGTGCGCCGGAACGCCAGCGCGCAGGTGACATCCCCACCCGGTGAACGGGTCATATAGGTGATATCGCCATACTGGTCCGAAACCGATGTCAGAGCGCTGTCGGTCACGGACCCGAAGGGTGTGGGCGCGCCGCCGAACTGGCGCAACACATCGTCCAGAACCAAGCGCGACCGGCTGGCCGTCATGGATGTTTGTGCACGTAAAATGATGGTATTTTCACCCTGCAAACTGGTCGAATTCGGCAAGGTGATGCGTTGCTCCAGCGCGCCATCCAACTCGCGCTCCAGCACAATCAGGGCATTGGGCACATTGATCAGCGCGCGCGACGCAGGCACGACACGAAATTCGGTCACGGCCTCGGCCAGTTCCGTGGGGCTTGATCCGTCAAGACTGGACAAAAAGCCCCCGTCACACGCAGACACCCCCAAAGCGGCAATCGCGGGCAGTGCCCATATCCGCACCGATGCGGGAACTACAGACCAAAAACCATTCAGCGCGCGAAACTTGTAAACCTTAAACATTGCCCTGCCTGCCACGGCGTAATCCACAAAAATACCGTCAGGATGTCATTCATCCTGCCGTCAAATTTACGGATTTGGTCAACTGACCTGCCCATTACTTGCCCATGCCCAACCGACCAAGCGCCTCTTGCGGGTGCTTTTATCGATAATTTCCGACATTATTTTGCCGGCTACTATTACTTTTCGTACCAAAGTCTACCGCAGGGCATGCCCATTTGCAACGATTGATAAACCATTCGAGAGTGTGTGACCTCAAATGCGCATATTCGGCACCTGAGAATCCGCAATCCAGCAGGGGTGAAGAACCGGTTTCAGACCCAGGCACGACAAAAAAGGGCGCAGATAGTTTTCTGCGCCCTGCGTATCACAAGATGTCGTGGCATACATTCCAGCATGTAATTGTTGCGCATGCGCCACAATTATAGGGCCGGGGTCTGTGCAGCGCTTAGCGGCGTTCGCGTTGTTTGCCCAACTCGCGGTCCAGAACATTGCGCATCTTGTCGGTCGCGCCGGTCACGGCGGAACGAATGTTGTCGGCGGCATGTTCGGCAGTGACGGGCTGGCGCCCTTCAAGGCGCACTTCCACTTTGCAATGCTTGTCATCAGGGCCGTTTTTCGTGGCGTTCTGGTCGCGCAAATACACTTCGACCCGTGTGATGGGGCCGGAAACCGCGCCCAGTTTGGACTCGATCACCTGGGTGACAAACCCTGTCACATCCTCGCGCCCTTCGATGGTGTTGTCGGTGTTTACCTGAATATGCATCGCATTGCCTTTCTCGGCTTGTTATTACACTTCAAGGGTATGCATCATCGCGTGCAGCTTCAAGATTGGGCGTTTTGATTTCGGCGAAATTCGCGCACGGTGCAGGCGGGCGCGTCGGTGCGCAGGACCAGTTCGGATGTCACAGTCCATTGAGTGTCATCAATCTTGGGGAAGAATGTATCCGCATCGGGCACATCAATATCCACATCCGTGATCAGCAAACGGTCGGCCAAGGGCAGGAACGCACCATAGATGCCCGCCCCCCCAATGGCATAAATCCGGAAATAGCCCGCCTGCCTTGCAGCACTTATGGCGCGGTCCAGCGGGACAAACAGCGCATCCGCGCTGTCTGCGGGGCGCGATGTGACAACAATATTCAGGCGCCGCGGCAACGGGCGCTTTGGCAGGCTGTCCCATGTGTTGCGGCCCATCACAACGGCCCCGCCCAGCGTTTCGCGCTGAAAGAATTTCAGATCTTCGGGGGCCTGCCACGGGATCGTATTGTCCCGCCCGATGGCCCCGTTGCGGGCGCGTGCAACAATCAGACTGATCATGGATTACACCGCCACCGGGGCCTTGATCGCCGGATGGGGATCATAGCCTTCAATCTGGAAGTCGTCATAGCGGAAGTCAAACACACTGTCAGGACTGCGCAGAATGTTCATCTGCGGAAGCGCGCGCGGTTCGCGCGCAAGCTGTGTGCGCACCTGATCCATATGGTTGGAATAGATATGCGCATCCCCCAGCGTATGCACAAAACTGCCCAGCCCCAGCCCCGCAACACGCGCCAGCATCATTTGCAGAAGCGCATAGGACGCAATGTTGAACGGCACCCCCAGAAACATATCGGCAGAGCGCTGATAAAGTTGCAAATGCAGCTTGCCCGCCAGAACCCGCACCTGCCACAATGTATGGCAGGGCGGCAGCGCCATATGCGGCACGTCGGGCGGGTTCCATGCCGACACAATCATACGGCGGCTGTCGGGGGTGTCGCGGATCATGCGTTCCATCTCGGCGATCTGGTCAACACCGCCAAAGTCACGCCATTGCCGCCCGTAAACCGGCCCCAGATCGCCCGACGCATCGGCCCATTCATCCCAGATTTTGACGCCATGCTCCTTCAGGTAGCCGATATTCGTGTCGCCCGACAGAAACCACAGCAATTCATGGATAATGGATTTCAGATGCACTTTCTTGGTTGTCACCAAAGGAAACCCGTCTTCCAGATCATAGCGCATCTGCATGCCGAACACCGACAAAGTGCCGGTGCCAGTGCGATCATCCGATGGCACGCCATGGTCCAGAATATGCTGCAACGCATCCAGATACTGTTTCACGATGCCCCCGCCCCGCAAGATGTTGTGGTTTCGTCGCACAATGGCCGGAACGCGCTGATTCTGGAACCCCCAAGGGCATTGAACCGGCGCGAATTTCCGTTACCATGTTCACGAAAAGGAGCGAGTGTTATGAAATATCTACACACCATGGTCAGGGTCAAAGACCTTGACGCCTCGATTGCGTTTTTCAAATTGCTGGGGCTGGAAGAAACACGCCGTCACGACAGCGAACAAGGCCGCTTTACGCTGGTGTTCCTTGCACCACCGGGACAGCCCGATTGCCCGGTGGAGTTGACCTATAACTGGGACGGCGATGACGGGCTGCCTTCGGACAGTCGCCATTTTGGCCATCTGGCCTATGAAGTGGCAGATATCTACGCCAAATGCGCCGAATTGCAGGCCGCAGGCGTGACGATCAACCGACCGCCCCGCGATGGCAAAATGGCGTTCGTCCGCTCGCCCGACAATATTTCGATTGAATTACTGCAAGCGGGTGATGCGCTGCCCCCGCAGGAACCCTGGGCCAGCATGGGCAATACCGGCCACTGGTGAGGGCCTGTCGTCTGTCGTCAGGCGCGCTGCACCGGCGCAAAGAAAATGCCATCGTCCAGAACCGACTGGACGGTGGCGCGTTTCACCACCGGATCATCCTGCGCAAAAGCATAGGTCAGTGACATATCGCAAAGCTGGTTGATCAGCCGCGGCACACCGCCGGTGACTTCAAAAATCAGCATGGCGGCTTGCTTGCTGAATATGCTGGAGCGTCCGCCCGCAATCTTCAGGCGGTGCGCAATATAATGCGCTACGGTTTCAGCTTTCATATAGGGCAGGTGATAATTCGCCGCCACACGCTGTGCGAACTGCACCAGATCGGGGCGGCGCACATGATCGCGCAATTCCGGCTGGCCAATCAGGAAAAGCTGCAACACTTCTTCCTTGCCCAGATTGATATTGGTTAGCATGCGCAATTCTTCCAGCGCTTCGGGCGACAGGTTCTGCGCCTCGTCAATGACCAGCAGGACACGGCGCCCCTCGTTATATTCCTGTATCAGAAATTCCTGCGCTTTCAGGAACTTGCCCTCCTCGCTCAGGTCGGACTTGGTCAGTTCCGGCAACAGCCATTGCAAGATATCGCGCGTGTTTGGCCGCGTGTTGGTGACCAGCGCAATAGAAAGTGAGTCGTCATCTTCGGCTTCTTCAATGAAATGTTGCAAAAGCACAGTCTTGCCCGCACCGATTTCACCCGTCAGCATTGTAATGGGGGACCGTGTCGCCAACCCGTATTGAAGCATGGCATAGGCCCCGCGCGCGGCATCGGACCAGAACAGAAACTCCGGATCGGGCGTCAGGGAAAATGGCCGCTGATGCAGGCCAAAGTGTTCCAGATATGAGCTAAAATTATGTGCCATGGATCCTTGAAGCCGGTACAGAACGCTGAACAGTAATCTACTGACCCTGATCTACAAGCCGGATGTGACAAAATTCAAGCTGAAACAAGTCAAGGTAGTGGCAAACACACCCGACATATCCGGCCGGATCTGCCCCAGTTTCGATTCGGTCACGGCTGCACAGAACCGTCCCGATTCTGGCTTGATCTGGACAAAATCGCGGCGCAGTAGGCTTGCATCAAGAACCACAACACAACAAATCGTAAACAATCCACCGAATATGCAAAGACCAGACACAAGACATGAACAATTGAACTGGATTTACCTAAAATTTCTTATAAATCCTTTGGGATACATAGAACTTTACATCCCTTAGCTTCGGAAGTGTTGTATCAATTTTTAGTCGTTAAGGGTTTGGTAAGCGATGGGTTTGAACAAATCATCTGCCCGAAGCACATAGATCAGGACAAGTAAAATGACCAGTATGTCGTCAATCAACAGCCTTGTGCATTTTCGGGCACAAACATCGGGTGCACCGCAGCCCCGCGAAGTGCCGAACGGGGCATATGCCAGCACTGGCAAACGACTGCTGGATCTTGTTTTGGTCGCGCTGTTGCTTCCCATCGCCGTTCCGGTCATCGCGATCTGTGCAGTCATGCTGCTTATCAACGGACACAACCCGTTTTATGCGCAACTGCGGCTTGGTCAGCATGGCAGGGTGTTCCGTATCTGGAAATTGCGCACGATGTATGCGGATGCGGACCAGCGCCTTCAGGCACTTCTGGCCGGAAACAGCGACCTTCGCGCCGAATGGGACGCCAAACAAAAGTTGCAGGATGACCCGCGCATCACACGCACCGGGCATTTTCTTCGGCAAACCTCGATTGACGAACTGCCCCAGATTTTCAATGTTCTGCGCGGCGATATGAGTCTGCTTGGCCCGCGCCCGATGATGCTGGATCAGGTGAAACTATATGGTCCGACCCTGCCAGCATATCTGGCATTGCGCCCCGGCATCTCTGGCCTGTGGCAGGTGACCGAACGCAATGACGCCGATTTTGAACAACGCGCCGCGATTGATGCCCGATATGCCGCAACACTCAGCTTTGCCAATGATCTGCGGCTGGTGTGGAAAACCATCAAGGTTGTAATACGCAGCACCGGTATTTGATCTGACATGCGCCTTATAGCCAAAGACACGGGACATCGACAAAATGAACCGGGTCGCTTGCAACCGGTAGAAGACAATGTCAAAGCGGCGCTTATGGCCCCCAGAAACGTGACCTTTCCAACCAAAGCCAACAGTCCGGTCGTGCTGGCACTGGTTGCAATAACGTGCTTGCCGGAAATCCTGCTGACCCTGTTTGGCGCGACCTTCAGTTCGGCCCCTGAATGGCGCATGACGACCATTGCATACGGGGCGTTCTGGAACGGTCTTTTGCACGGATGGGAGCCGCTTTATCCATTTCAGCGCGAGGTGATGTTCATAAGCTACGCATTTTTGCATGGCGGGCTTATGCATCTGCTGGGCAATATGGTCGCGGTGCTTGCGCTGGGCGGGATCGTCGTTGCGCGCATCGGCCAGAAGGGGTTCTTGCTGCTTTACGCGATAAGCACATTCGGCGGTGCTGCGGGTTTTGCCCTTCTGTCAGGGTCGGAATCGCCCATGGTTGGTGCATCAGGCGCCGTTTTCGGCCTGATCGGAGCATGGAAATTCTGGGAATGGCAGGCGCGCCAGCATTTTGGTAGCCCCATGCGCCCGCTGTGGATGTCCCTGCTGGGATTGACCATCTTGAACATTGCCCTTTGGGTGCTGTTGTCCGGCCTGCTGGCATGGGAAGCGCATCTTGGCGGATTCCTTGCCGGTGTGCTGTTTGCGGCCCTTGTGACACCAACGCTGCGGTATCGTGTATAACGGCCAGGCTGGCAACAGTCCGGCTGCGCGCAGCGCGGGCAGGTTTGAACGGCTTACCGGCACTTCCATCCCATCAGCCATGCACAACACGGCCCTGCCCTGCCGCCGCTCCACCCGCAAGATTTCTTCGGGCACAACCCAATGCGACCGGTGAACCCGTATGCCCGCCCCTTGCAACGCGGCCTCGGCATCGGCCATGCGCATCAGGACCAGTTCGGACCCGTTGCGCGTGACCACCAGCAGATAATGATCCTGCGCTTCCAGCCGGATCAGCGGACCGCGTTTTTGCAACGGCAGGCGCGCAACCAAAGTATCCACAGCGGTCGTGTCACCTTCGGGCGCATTTGCAGGGCGCAGCCAGATCATCAGCACATGAATGGCCCCTGCAATAACCAGCACAATCATGACCAGCCACAAAAAGCCTGCCATATTGCCCGCATGCCAGCCGGAAAACAGCACCACATTCAGGCCAAAGACCAGCCCGCCAAGGATGACCGCATAGGCCACGCTGACGGCGGCGCGCATAGCGCGATGCGCAGGCAAAATGTGTTGCAGCCGGCGCAGGGCAAAATGCAACACAATCGCGCCCGCAATCACACCGCCCCAATACACCGCACGCGGCCACAGGGATAGCGCATCCATTGTACCAAAAGGGCCGGCCAGCGTGGCCAGAACCGTCAGGCCAAGCCATAGCGCACCAACCTCGCGCCATTCACGAAGCGTGAGTTGCAGCGCCCTGAAACGCATGGTCATTCGCGAAATCCCCTGACAGTCAACGCACCCTTTATTGCCGTGCGGTGCCGCCGAATGCAAACCCTGCAATCATTCGTCAACCTATGGACATGGGACACAACATGACACTGAATCCGGCCCCGCTTGTAAACACGACACTGGCAATACAAATCCACACCGCCGCCGCGATGATCGCAATTGTCGTAACGCTGCTGATTTTCACACGCCCAAGGGGGTCGCGCGCACACAGGCGTCTGGGCTGGGTATGGGTCGGTGCAATGCTGACAGTCGCGCTAACCAGTTTCGGCATCCGGCATGGCGGCCCTGTATGGGGCTATAGCTGGATACACGCGCTGTCCGTCTGGGTGATCGTTGGCATTGGCTATGCAATCATCCAGATCAGGCGCGGGCAGATCGCGCGCCACCGTGGCATGATGCTGGGCATGGTCTGGGGCGGGTTGGTGATTGCGGGCGCATTCACTCTGGCCCCCGGACGCATCATGCACGCGGTTCTTATCGGGGGGTAAAACGTGGCGGCCTAGACTGTCAGCCCGTCGGGTTCGGGCAGACCATTGGCGCGGCAGGCCGCTGTCACGGTATTGGCCAGCAAGCAGGCAATGGTCATCGGGCCAACGCCGCCCGGAACCGGCGTGATCGCGCCCGCAACCGCAGCCGCGCTTTCAAAATGCACATCGCCCACCAGCTTGTTGCGCCCGTCGCGTTCCACACGGTTGATGCCCACATCAATAACGGTCGCACCGGGTTTCACCCAATCACCGGGAATCATTTCAGCGCGCCCGACAGCGGCCACCAGAATATCGGCACTGCGGCACATGGCAGGCAGGTCCCTGGTGCGCGAATGCGCGATTGTCACGGTGCAACTGTCACCCAGCAACAGCTGCGCCATGGGCTTGCCCACAATATTTGATCGGCCCACGACGACCGCATGCATCCCCGACAAATCCCCGTGATAATCACGCAGCATCATCAGGCACCCAAGCGGGGTGCAGGGCACCATGCTTTTCTGTCCGGTCCCCAACAGACCGACATTCGAGATGTGAAAGCCGTCCACATCCTTGGCGGGATCAATCGCATTGATCACCAGATCGGAATCCAGATGCGCGGGAAGGGGCAATTGCACAAGAATACCATGCACTTCGGGGTCACGGTTCAACCTGTCAATCAGATCAAGCAGATGGGCTTCCGACGTGTCATTGGCCAGCTTGTATTCAAACGAGTTCATCCCCGCTTCAAGCGTCTGTTTGCCCTTGGAGCGCACATAGACCTGACTTGCGGGATCATCCCCCAGCAGCACCACGGCCAGACCGGGTGTCAGGCCGTGATCCGCCTTCAGCCTGCCTACATGCGTTGCAACCTTGGCCCGAACCCGCGCTGCAAATTCCTTGCCGTCTATAATAGCTGCGCTCATGAATCGATCCCTTTATTCAGCTTGGCCCCAACACGCGTTCTTCGCGTGCAATCGACCACTCAATGATCTGTTGCCACAAACCGTGCGTCAATTCGGCGTCAAGACCGGCACGCGTGGCGTTTTGGTTAATGTTGCCCAGCACCTGCGCCACGCGCTCGTCGATGCGCGCGGGCAACCCTGCGGCGGGCTTTAGCTGCGCGGCGCGGTCTATATAGCCTGCGCGTTCTGCCAGCAAGGCAATCAGGGCGCAATCAATCCGGTCAATCTCGGCGCGCAATTCGGTCATGTCCTGACATTGTGCTGCACTGGGCATAGGGGACACTCCATTCTTCATGAACCTGCCGCCTCCTACCCTGCGGGCGGTGGCTGTGCAATGTGCCCAAAGGGGATGGTGGGCGGGGCGATGCGCGCGCATAAGCGCGCGAGCGTCCGTCCATCATCCCCGCTGCGGTCAGAACAAGCCCTCAATCAGCCCTTCGTCGTTGAACCTGATCGATTGCGCTGCCGGTTTGCGTGGCAGGCCGGGCATGGTCATGATCTCGCCGCAGATGACCACAATGAAACCGGCCCCTGCCGCAAGGCGCACTTCGCGCACCGGCACCGAATGGTTGACAGGTGCGCCCCGGCGGTTCGGGTCGGTGGTAAAGGAATATTGCGTCTTGGCCATACATATCGGCAAATGGCCATATCCCGCCGCTTCCCATTCCTTCAACTGGTTGCGGATCTTGCCATCGGCCAGCACCTCATCGGCGCGGTAGATGCGCCGCGCCACAGTTTCGATCTTTTCAAACAGCGGCATGTCATCGCCATAAAGGGGCGCGAACTGTGCGCGGTCCCCGTCCGCGATTTCTGCAACACGGGTTGCCAGCTCGGAAATTCCTGCCGATCCCTGCGCCCAGTGGCGACACAAGATCGCCTCTGTCCCAAGGGATGCGACATAGTCCTGAACCGCCGCAACTTCGGCATCTGTGTCGGAATGGAAATGGTTGATCGCCACAACCACCGGAACGCCAAAGGATTTCACATTCTCGACATGACGCCCAAGGTTCGGACACCCTTTCTTGACGGCCTCCACATTCTCGGCCCCAAGATCGGCTTTGGCCACGCCGCCATTCATTTTCATGGCGCGCACAGTGGCCACGATCACCGCGACAGATGGTGTCAGCCCTGCCTTGCGGCATTTGATGTTGAAGAACTTTTCCGCACCCAAGTCTGCCCCGAAACCCGCTTCGGTTACGACATAATCGGCCAGCCCCAGCGCGGTTTGCGTGGCCACAACCGAATTGCAGCCATGCGCGATATTTGCAAACGGGCCGCCATGCACGAAAGCGGGGTTGTTTTCCAGCGTCTGCACCAGATTGGGCTGCATCGCATCTTTCAGCAGCACCGTCATCGCGCCCTCTGCGCCAATATCACGGCAGTAAATCGCGGTCTTGTCACGGCGATAGGCAATCACAATGTCACCCAGACGGTTTTGCAGATCTTCCAGATCAGCCGCAAGGCACAGGATTGCCATCACTTCGGACGCAACCGTGATGTCAAATCCGGTCTGGCGCGCAAACCCGTTCGACACACCACCAAGGCTGACAACAATATCGCGCAGCGCGCGGTCATTCATGTCCATGACACGCCGCCATGTGATGCGGCGTTCGTCAATCTCCAGCTCGTTGCCCCAATAGATATGGTTGTCAATCATCGCCGACAGCAGGTTATGCGCCGATGTGATGGCGTGAAAATCGCCTGTGAAATGCAGGTTCATGTCTTCCATCGGCACGACCTGCGAATAGCCGCCGCCAGCAGCCCCGCCCTTCATGCCGAAATTCGGCCCAAGGCTGGCTTCACGAATGCAGATCGCAGCGTTTTTGCCGATTGCATTCAGGCCATCGCCCAAACCCACGGTGGTGGTGGTCTTGCCTTCGCCCGCAGGGGTCGGGTTGATCGCGGTCACCAGAATAAGTTTGCCGCGCGTGCGCCCGCGCGCATCGGCCACAAATTCCTGACTGACCTTGGCCTTGTCATGCCCGAAGGGCAGCAGATGCTCAGACGGAATGCCCAGCTTTGCGCCGATTTCCTGAATGGGCTTCTTCTTGGCCTCGCGGGCAATCTCGATGTCGGTCTTGAAGGTCATGTGTTCTCTTCCCTGCGGTAAGGTGTCGCTGCTGCCACAGCTATAGCGGTGCGGGGCCGGACACACAGCCGCGATTCCGACATTTTCGGCACCGGAAACGCCTTTCACATTTCCGATTGGAAACCAAAGGGGTGCAGCGGGAAACCCGCGCCCTGAAACAGCAAAAAAAGGCACGGTGGGATATGCCCCCCTCCGTGCCTTTTGTCGTCAATGATCGCCGTGATCAGCCTTTTTTCAGGCAGCGGCTTCCCAGCACTTCGGCAATCTGCACCGCATTCAACGCAGCACCTTTGCGAAGGTTGTCGCTGACGCACCATATGTTCAGGCCGTTGTCGATGGTCGAGTCCTGACGGATGCGGCTGATAAAAGTTGCGTATTCGCCCACGCATTCGATCGGAGTGATGTAGCCACCGGCTTCGCGCTTGTCGATCACCAGAATACCGGGCGCTTCGCGCAGAATTTCGCGGGCTTCATCTTCGTCCAGAAAATCCTCGAACTCGATATTGATGGATTCAGAATGCCCCACGAAAACCGGCACGCGCACGCAGGTCGCCGTGACCTTGATCTTGGTGTCGATAATCTTCTTGGTTTCGGCGACCATTTTCCATTCTTCTTTGGTCGATCCGTCATCCATGAAAACATCGATATGCGGGATGACATTGAACGCGATCTGCTTTGGATAGACGCTTGGCGCCACTTCCTGACCGGGGACATACACGCCCTTGGTCTGGTTCCACAGCTCGTCAATGGCTTCTTTGCCCGACCCCGACACCGATTGATAGGTGCTGACCACCACACGCTTGATACGGGCACGGTCATGCAACGGCTTCAGCGCCACCACCATCTGCGCGGTGGAACAGTTCGGGTTGGCGATGATGTTTTTCTTGGTGTAGCCATCCACCGCTTCGGCGTTCACTTCCGGCACCACCAGCGGCACATCGGGATCGTAGCGATAAAGCGACGAATTGTCGATCACCACACAGCCCGCCTTGGCCGCGATGGGGGCGTATTTCTGGGTGGCTTCGGACCCGATGGCAAACAAGGCCATGTCCCAGCCCGTGAAATCGAACTGCTCCAGATCCTGGCATTTCAAAGTTCGGTCGCCAAAGCTGACTTCGGTTCCCTGAGAGCGGCGCGATGCCAGCGCAGCAATCTCGTCAACCGGAAACTCGCGTTCAGCGAGGATGTTCAGCATTTCGCGGCCCACATTCCCTGTGGCACCGACAACGACGACTCTATAGCCCATATTGGCCTCCTTGAAACAAGTGATTGGGCACATACCGCATCCGTGGCGAAAGGTGAAGGGGCGCGTTTTTCAAGGATTGGTGTCCCGCTTTTGCCCCGCCCTGTGTGTTGCCCATCCTGCGCCCGCCCCGTGCGTCACGCGTATGATTTCATTTTGCACATAATTTAGACAATACGCACATAATTTAGCCGCAGCACATCTGCGCACGGCCCTCGCCCACGCATTCCTGTGCGCCCTGATGCGGCAGGGCTGGATTGGCCACCCAAGCCCTTGATAGCGACACATCATATATAGAGGTGCGCATGATCCCGCTGAAACTGTCAGACCCCCACCAGCGCAGCAAGGGCCTTGCCCGTGCAGAGTTTTTTGCGCAAGGCGGGCGGGCCGTCCTGGGTGATCTGTATCAGCAGGGGTCGGCCAAACTGATTGTTCTGCCGGGGCCGGAACTGGTGTTTCTGAACACATCGGGCGGGTTGACGGGGGGCGACAGGCTGGGCCTGAACATTACCTTGGGCGCGCAGTGCCGCCTGACCGCCACCACCCAGACGGCCGAACGCGCCTATCGCAGCACATCGGGCGCAGCACATGTCGATATTGCCATGACTGTGGGGGATGGCGCGCATCTGGACTGGCTGCCGCAGGAAACCATCTTGTTTGACGCCGCGCAACTGCGCCGGCGCACCATCATCACCCTTGGGGCGGGCGCAAGCTGCCTGATGGCCGAAACCGTGGTTCTTGGACGCGCCGCCATGGGCGAGCATGTCACAGCGCTGGATTTTCACGACTGGCGGCTGGTCCGGCACGGCGACACCCCCTGCCATGCCGAGGCCTTGGCGCTGGACGCCCCGCGCCTGAACAGCCGCGCCGCAGGGCTGGCGGGCATGCGTGCGTTTGCCACGCTGGTTCTGGTCGCAGATGGGGCGCAGGACAAACTGGCGCTGGCGCGCGCCGCCCTGCACCCCGACCCTGACGTGAACGCCGCCGCATCCGCGATGCCGGGGCGGCTGGTGGTGCGCCTGATGGCACGCGACAACTGGCCGTTGCGCAAACAGATGGTGCGGCTGCTGCACGCGCTGCGCCCTTCCCCCCTTCCCCGTGTCTGGCAAATGTGAGTAGATCTTCATGAACCTGAACCCCCGTGAAAAAGACAAGCTTCTGGTGGCACTGGCCGCCATGGTTGCGCGCAACCGGCTGGCGCGCGGCGTCAAGCTGAACCACCCCGAAGCCATCGCCCTGATCACCGATTATGTGGTCGAAGGGGCGCGCGACGGGCGCAGCGTGGCCGACCTGATGCAGGCTGGCGCGCATGTCATCACGGCTGATCAATGCATGGACGGCATTCCATCCATGATCCATTCCGTGCAGGTCGAAGCCACCTTTCCCGATGGCACAAAACTGGTCACCGTTCACCACCCCATCCGCGAAAGGGCACCCACATGATCCCCGGACAGATATTCACCCCTGATGGCGAGATCGAAGTGAATGCAGGCCAGCCGGTCACCACGCTGATGGTTGCCAATACCGGCGACCGGCCCATTCAGGTGGGCAGCCATTTCCATTTCGCCGAAGCCAATGCCGGGCTTGAATTTGACCGCGCTGCCGCCCACGGGTTGCGGCTGGACATTGCTGCCGGAACCGCAGTGCGCTTTGAGCCGGGCCAGCGGCGCGACGTGTCGCTGGTGCCCTATGGCGGGGCGCGCAAGGTCTACGGGTTCAATGGCAAGGTTATGGGGGCGCTGTAAATGTCATACAAGATCACACGCGAAGCCTATGCCGACATGTATGGCCCCACTGTGGGCGACAAGGTGCGGCTGGGCGATACCGATTTGATAATCGAGGTGGAACGCGACCTGATCACCGAACGCGCAGGCGGCGGCAGCGGGCCAAACAGCGCGCGCTACGGCGAGGAGGTCAAGTTCGGCGGCGGCAAGGTCATCCGCGACGGGATGGGCCAGTCCCAACTGACCCGCGCACAAGGCGCCATGGATACCGTCATCACCAATGCGCTGATCGTGGATTACACCGGCATCATCAAGGCCGATGTGGGCCTGCGCGGCGGGCGTATTGCCAAGATCGGCAAGGCCGGAAACCCCGACACCCAACCCGGTGTTGATGTCATCATCGGGCCGGGCACCGAAATCATCGCGGGCGAAGGCAAAATCCTGACCGCAGGCGGGTTTGATGCGCATATCCATTTCATCTGCCCCCAACAGATTGACGATGCGCTGCATTCGGGCCTGACCACCATGCTGGGGGGCGGCACCGGGCCTGCGCATGGCACATTGGCCACCACCTGCACCCCCGGCCCGTGGCATCTGGGCCGGATGATGCAGGCCGCGGATGCGTTTCCCATGAATCTGGCCTTCGCGGGCAAGGGCAATGCCAGCCTGCCTGACGCGCTGCACGAACAGGTGCGCGCGGGCGCGGCGGCGTTGAAACTGCACGAAGACTGGGGCACCACGCCCGCCGCGATTGATTGCTGCCTGAGTGTCGCGGATGAAACCGATATTCAGGTCATGATCCACACGGACACGCTGAATGAATCGGGGTTTGTGGAAAACACCATTGCAGCCATCAAGGGCCGCACCATCCACGCCTTTCATACCGAAGGGGCGGGTGGCGGCCATGCGCCCGATATCATCAAGGTGGTCAGCAGCCAGAATATCCTGCCCAGCTCCACCAATCCGACCATGCCCTACACTGTCAACACCATCGAGGAACATCTGGACATGCTGATGGTGTGCCACCATCTGGACCGCAAGGTGCCCGAAGATGTGGCCTTTGCTGAATCGCGCATCCGGCGCGAAACCATCGCGGCCGAAGATATATTGCATGACATGGGCGCGTTTTCGGTGATTTCATCGGACAGTCAGGCCATGGGCCGCGTGGGCGAGGTGATCACGCGCACATGGCAGACCGCCCATAAGATGAAACTCCAGCGCGGGCGGCTGGCCGAGGAGTCCGGCGACAACGACAATTTCCGCGTGCGCCGCTATATTGCGAAATACACCATCAACCCCGCAATCGTGCATGGCATGTCGCGCCATATCGGCAGCGTGGAAGAAGGCAAGCGCGCCGATCTGGTCCTGTGGTCGCCCGCATTTTTCGGCGCGAAGCCTGAAATGGTGCTGATGGGCGGGTCCATCGTCGTGGCGCAGATGGGCGATCCCAACGCGTCCATCCCCGTGCAGCCCATGCATTCGCGCCCCATGTTCGGGGCCTTCGGGCGGGCGGTTGAACAGTCTGCCGTGGTGTTCGTGTCGCAGGCGGGGCAATCCGCAGGCATCGGCGCGGAACTGGGGCTGGCAAAATCCACGCTTGCAGTGGAGAACTGCCGCGAAATCGGCAAATCCGACATGCGCCTGAACAGCGCCACCCCGCAGATCGAAGTCGACCCCGAAACCTATGAAGTGCGCGCCGATGGTGTGCTTCTGACCTGCGAACCGGCAACCGAACTGCCGCTTGCGCAGCGGTATTTCCTGTTCTGATGCCCATGTTTCACCCAAGTCTGGCGCAAGGATGCAACAGTCGCGCAAAAAATGCCGCAGCGCAGCATTGCGCACGCGCTGTTGAGAAGAAATTTACCCCCTGCTGTGATACTGCATATCCGTGGGAGGAGTGTTTCTACCTGACGGAGGGTGAAATGCGACAACGACCGGCAAATTCAAACCTTAGTCCGCAGCAATCCCGGCGGCTTGACTGTTTTCTTGCCTCTACCGGATTTGGCTGCAACCCATCGCAATCCCGCACGGCGCGCGAAGCCGAATTTGCGCGCCTTGACCGCCTGCCAGACGGCGCGCTTGCGTCCATGGGCCTGAACCGGCGCGGATTGGCGGCGCATGTTTATCGTGATCTTTTCCACATAGGTGCAAAATGACCGACCTTCCCCCCCTGAACCGGCTTTTGAAAACCCGCCCCGACCGCTGCGACGGCGCGGTCATACTGGATTATGACGGGCGCATGATCCGGCGCAAACGCCTGAACACCGCCGAAGGGCGCGGCTTCATGGTAAACTTGCCTGAAGTCACAAACCTTGATGCCTATTGGGGCTTTGAGCTGGCAGACGGCACCACACTGGAAATCGTCGCCGCTGACGAACCCCTGATCGAAGTCACCGGCGATCTGCCCCGCCTTGCATGGCATATCGGCAACCGCCACACGCCCTGCCAGATTGAAGCAAACCGCCTGCTGATCCGCCGCGATCATGTGATTGAAGCCATGTTAAGCCAGCTGGGGGCCAGCCTGCGCCATATCAGTGGCCCCTTCACACCCGAAGGGGGGGCTTATGGCCATGGCCGCACGATGGGCCATTCGCATGGGCCGGACACCCGCCATAGCCATGATCATGGGCATGCACATGGCCATGATCACGACCACCATCACCACACCCACGCCTGAACCATGCTGTCCCCCGCCGCACTGACCCTTGTTCAATGGCTGTCCCCCGCATTCCCGACCGGCGCCTTTGCCTATAGCCACGGGCTGGAACAGGTCATTGCCGATGGCTGCGTGCATGATGCAGGCAGTCTGCGCGACTGGCTGGCCGATGTGGTGCAGTTCGGCACCGGCTGGCAGGATGCCGTTCTGATGGCGCAGGCGCTGAAAGATGGCGCGGATCCGGATGCGCTGGACGCGCTTAGTGTGGCATTGCAACCCTGCGCCGAACGCCTGTGCGAGGCCCGCGAACAAGGGGCTGCCTTCGCGCGCACCCTTGGC
Source organism: Paracoccaceae bacterium (assembly GCA_020832445.1). Taxonomy (GTDB): domain Bacteria; phylum Pseudomonadota; class Alphaproteobacteria; order Rhodobacterales; family Rhodobacteraceae; genus Roseinatronobacter. Next base: position 76,398 of record JAFIEO010000017.1, on the reverse strand, counting down.
ATCATGACGGGCCAGACACTCGCCCCGCGCACCCTGCCCTTGGCTGTGGCCTGCGCCGCGCGGCCCCTTGACCTGCCCGCAAGGGACGTGATTGCGCTGTATCTTCAGGGCTTTGCCAGCAATCTGGTCACCATGGGGGTCAAACATATCCCGCTGGGGCAAAGTGCAGGCCAGAAAGTGCTGGCTGATCTGCTGCCCGTCATCATAGATGTCGCCACGCGCGCGCAAACCGCAGACCCCGACGCATTCGCGAATTCCTGCCTTGCCGCCGATCTGGCCGCAATGCACCATGAAACCAAGGAAACAAGGCTTTACCGGACATGAACACAACGCCTTCCAACATGCACGGCCCGTTGCGCGTGGGTATCGGCGGCCCCGTAGGTGCGGGCAAAACAACACTGACCGAACATCTGGCACGCGCACTTGCGCCGCGCTGTTCCATGGCGGTCATCACCAATGACATCTACACCCGCGAAGATGCGGACGCGCTGGTGCGCGCGCAGGTGCTGTCTGCCGAGCGCATTCGCGGCGTGGAAACCGGCGGTTGCCCGCACACAGCCATCCGCGAAGATGCCAGCATCAACCTTGCCGCTATTGCAGATCTGAACCACGCCTTCCCCGATCTGGACCTGATACTGATTGAATCGGGCGGCGACAATCTGGCTGCGACCTTCTCGCCGGAACTGGCGGATATCACCATCTATGTGATCGACACCGCAGCAGGGCAGGATATACCGCGCAAACGCGGGCCGGGGGTCACCAAATCCGACATGCTGGTCGTCAACAAGATTGATCTGGCCCCGCATGTGGGCGTTGATCCGGTGTTGCTGGAACACGACACGCAGCGCGCGCGCGGCCACTTGCCCTATGTCATGGCCAGCCTGAAACAGGGCCGCGGGCTGGATGCGGTGGTGGCGTTTTTGCAACGCGAAGGCGGCCTTGTTCTGCGCCCCGACCCCGCGCAAACCATTCAACAGAAAAGCGCCTGATCCAGCCCTCAAAACTGGACCGCATTGCCCGATGAAAGGCTATGCAACGGGCCGCACCGATACGCGGCACGGGGCTTCATCTTGCCAAAAATACTCAAAACTTCCCCATCGGGCGCGGCCACACGCCTTCAGGTTCCCGAATCCTGAACATGTTGCCTATTTTGCGGGCGACACTGCACAAAATCTTCGCCCAGCTTTTGCAGATATTACGCTGCAATGCAGCAATATTATTAGACACAAGCGCGTGATTTCGCCTAATTTTCGGGCATAAGCCCAAACCCGCCCCAGAAGGATGCACATCAACGCACCCTGAAATTGCATCAGCCACGCCTGCGCGACACAACATATTTGCTGGCTGAAAGATCAGCACCAAACATGCCCAACGGCCCGATCCTGGCAGATGCTGACCGTTGGACATGGCAACAAGAATGCTGCTCTGACGGATATGGGGACTTGAACGCGTGATTCAACCCGGACCGTCAGTCGCATAAGATCATCAAAGGAGAATGCGTCTTATGACAACCAAAACCCTGCTTGCTTCTGCTGCGGCCTCGGCGTTACTGATCACGTCCGGTCCTGCATTTGCCGATTGCCCGATCAAGGTCGGTGTGCTGCATTCGCTGTCTGGCAGTATGGCCATTTCCGAAACCACGCTGCGCGATGTTATGTTGATGCTGATTGACCAGCAAAACACCGCAGGCGGCCTGTTGGGCTGTGAAATCGAAGCCGTCGTTGTGGACCCTGCATCGGATTGGCCGCTTTTTGCCGAACGTGCCCGCGAATTGCTGACCGTCAATGACGTGGACGTCATTTTCGGGGCCTGGACATCGGTCAGCCGCAAGGCCGTGCTGCCGGTTCTGGAAGAACTGAACGGGCTGATGTTCTATCCGGTCCAGTATGAAGGGCAGGAAAGCTCGCGCAATGTGTTCTACACTGGCGCTGCCCCTAACCAGCAGGCCATTCCGGCCGTGGATTACTTCCTTGAAGAACTGGGCGTTGAAAGCTTCGCGCTTCTGGGCACGGATTATGTGTATCCCCGCACCACCAATGCCATTCTTGAAGCTTACTTGTTGTCCAAAGGCATTGCGGCTGAAGATATTTTTGTAAATTACACCCCGTTTGGTCATTCAGACTGGTCCACCATTGTGTCCGATGTCGTGGCCCTTGGCGCAGGCGGCAAACAGGTCGGCGTGATTTCCACCATCAACGGTGACGCCAATATCGGCTTTTACACCGAACTGGCCGCGCAGGGCGTCAGCGCGGATGACATTCCCGTAGTTGCGTTTTCTGTAGGCGAGGAAGAGCTTTCGGGCCTCGACACATCGCGCCTTGTTGGCCATCTGGCCGCGTGGAACTACTTCATGTCGGCAGACACGCCCGAAAATGAAGCCTTCATCGCCGCCTGGCATGACTTCATCGGCGATGACAGCCGCGTGACCAATGACCCGATGGAGGCCCATTACATCGGCTTCAACATGTGGGTAAATGCGGTCGAAGCGGCTGGCACCACCGATGTGGACGCTGTGCGCGAAGCCATGTGGGGTCAGGAAGTTCCCAACCTGACCGGCGGCACCGCTGTCATGCTGCCCAACCACCATCTGGCCAAGCCGGTTCTGATTGGCGAAATCCGTGCTGACGGGCAATTCGACATCATCAGCCAGACCGGCGAAGTCGAAGGCGCCGCATGGACCCCCTATCTGGACGAAAGTGCCACGCTGGTCAGCGACTGGCAGGAACTGGGTTGCGGCATGTTCGACACAGCCACTGAAACCTGTGTCCAGCTGACATCCAACTACTAAGCAAGACGGGATGCAGGCCCAAGGGTTTGCATCCCCTTTCTCTGAGTTGCGTCCTGCCTGAAGATATGAAAGCCCCTGCCATGTTGCGACGTCTTCGCCGCGTGCCGTTGTGCGCGTGCCTGATATTCCTTGGTCTTTTCGTGGCCCCCATAGCCGCCCCCACAGCCGCGCATGCCCAAAGCACCAGCGACACGCCCTTGCAGGATGTGCTGCAAACCGTGCAGGCGCAGGTCGCAAGCCCGTCACGCGGCACGGTGCCCGATGTTCTGTCGGCCCTGCTGGAACGCGACGCGCCCGGCACAGTGGAATTTTTGCGCGCATGGCAGGATCGCGGCATTGTGGAACGCCCCGAAGACGGGTTGTTTTTCGTGGCACATGAAACCGGCGGCATGGTTGAATTGATCGACATCGACACTGGCGCAGTCGTGGAACAGGTCAGCACCCGCGATGTGAACCAGATACGCCCCAATGCGGGCGTGCGGCGTGAAATCAACGCAGCCCTTGTGCAGTTCGAATTGATGAACCCCGACCCCGCGCGGCGTATCGCGGCACTGGAATCGGCCACCAGAAGCCCCGATCCCGAACAGATACCGGCGCTGGAACTGGCACTGGACGCGGAAACAGACGCGCGTATTGCCGCGCGCATGGAACGCTTGCTGGACCTGCTGAACGCGCGGTTCACCACCGACACCGCAACACGCGTCGATGCCATTGACGGGCTGCGCGGCGATATTTCCACCGAAGCGCGGCGCGTGTTGAACCAGCTTTTGCAAACCCGCAGCGATTTCGCCCAAACCCTGCCCGATGACGCCAACATCGCGCGTATCCGCACCCCCGGGCAGGATATGGACCTGCATGCTGCCTATAGGGTTTTGTCCGATGCGGGGCTGTTCCCGCCACGGCCGGGGCGCAATGCCATCCGCGATGCGCTGCGCGCCAATGTTGTGGATGGTGCCGTGGGCGGCATTCCGGTTCACCAGCTTGACACGGATGAGGCACGCCGCACCGCATACCGCGCCTTGCAGGATGCGGGCACTGTGCCGCCACTGGTGACACAGGCCGATATGGAAGCGGCGGTTGCGCAATATGTCTTTTTCGATGCCTATCTGGAACCGGACGCTACGGTGACCGACGCCGCAAGCACCGCCCTTGACAGCACGCGAACCCGTATCGGCGCGTTTCAGGCCCTTAGCCTGTCACTTGATGCGCTGTCGCTGGCGTCAATCTTCTTTCTGGCGGCCATCGGGCTGGCCATCACCTTCGGGGTGATGCGCGTTATCAACATGGCGCATGGCGAATTTATCATGATGGGGGCCTATACCGGCTATGTGGTGCAAACCCTGATCCCTGACTACACAGTGTCGCTGGTGGTGGCCTTGCCGCTGGCATTTGGCGTGACATTCGCGGCAGGGGTTGCGATGGAACGGCTGGTCATCCGCCATCTGTATACCCGCCCGCTGGAAACGCTGCTGGCCACATTCGGCATTTCCATCGCGCTGCAACAACTGGCCAAGAACATCTTTGGCACGCAGGCCCGCCCCCTGACCGCGCCCGATTGGCTGGCGGGGTCGCTGGCGCTGAATGATATTGTCAGCATCAGCACGCTTCGGGTGGGCATATTTTTCATGGCGCTGGCCTTTTTGCTGCTGTTGCTGTTCATCCTGAACCGCACAAGGCTGGGTCTGGAAGTGCGCGCCGTGACGCAAAACCCCGGCATGGCGGCCAGCATGGGCATCAACCCCGACCGCATCAACATGCTGACCTTCGGCCTTGGGTCGGGCATTGCGGGTGTCGCGGGCGTGGCGATTGGCATGTATGCGCAGGTCACATCGGAAATGGGCGCGAACTACATCGTGCAAAGCTTCATGACCGTGGTTGTGGGCGGTGTCGGTTCGGTATTCGGCACATTGGCGGGCGCGGGGCTTATTGGCGCGCTGCAAAAGGGGATTGAATGGTTCAACCCCACCAACACGCTGGCCGCACAGACCTATATGGTGCTGTTCATCATTTTGTTCATTCAGTTCCGGCCAAAGGGCATTGTCGCCCTGAAGGGCCGCGCGGCAGGGGATTAAGCCCATGGTTTCCACCAATCAACCCGACACCGCCCGCCCTGCCCGCCGCAGCCTGCTGCACACCAACCCGTCGGTGCTGTGGTTCATGGGGCTTTTGGGGCTGTTCACACTTGGGGTCAGCATCCTGTCCGAAGGCATGGGAATTGGCGTGCTGTCCACATCCATGGTCAAGATCCTTGGCATGACATTGTGCCTGTGCCTGATTGCCATCTGCATGGATGTGGTCTGGGGCTATTGCGGTATTCTTAGCCTTGGGCATTTCGCCTTTTTCGGGCTTGGGGGCTATGCGATCGGCATGTGGCTGATGTATGCGCGCACCGAAATCGTCATTCGTGACAGTCTGGCAGGCGCGACCATCCCGCCCACGGAGCTGGAAGTGACAGACGCCGTCACCGCCCAGATTTTCGGCGTGGTCGGCAGTTCCGAATTGCCCCTGATCTGGAGTTTTGCAGGATCGCTGCCCATCCAGCTGGCCATGGTGGTGCTGGTGCCGGGGCTGCTGGCGCTGGTCTTTGGCTGGCTGGCGTTTCGCAGCCGTGTGACAGGGGTTTACTTGTCCATCCTGACCCAAGCCATGACATTGGCGCTGTCGCTGTATCTGTTCCAGAACGATACGGGCCTGCGCGGCAATAACGGGCTGTCGGGGCTGCAAAACATTCCCGGTGCGCTGCATGTGCCGCAATCGGTTCTGTCGGTGTGGTTCTTCTGGGCGTCCGCTTTCGCACTTGGGGCGGGGTATTTGCTGTTTGCATGGGTGGTGTCAGGCAAATTCGGGTCTGTGATCAAGGCCATCCGCGACAATGAAACCCGCGTGCGCTTTCTTGGCTATAATGTCGAAGGGTATAAGCTGTTTGTCTTTACCCTGACTGCTGTGGTGTCGGGCATTGCGGGCGCGCTGTATTACCCGCAGGCGGGCATCATCAACCCCGCTGAAATCGCCCCCATCGCGTCCATCTATCTGGCGGTCTGGGTGGCGATTGGCGGGCGGGGGCGGCTTTATGGCGCGGTGATCGGGGCGGCGACTGTGTCGCTGATGTCAAGCTGGCTGACAGGGGGCGGCGCGCCCAATATCAATTTCGGCAGTTACAGGTTCCTGTGGACAGACTGGTGGCTTGTGGTTCTGGGGCTTGGGTTTGTGGCCGTCACCCTGTTCTTTCCCAAAGGCATCGGCGGGTTGTTTGACTATCTGGTAAGGAAAAAGCCATGACAACGTTGCTGGAAGTGTCTGGCGTGTCGGTCACATTTGACGGGTTCCGCGCCATCAACAACCTGTCCATCGCCATAAGCGAGCCGGAATTGCGCGCCGTCATCGGCCCCAACGGGGCGGGCAAGACGACGTTCATGGATATCGTCACTGGCAAGACCCGCCCTGACAGCGGGTCGGTGCGTTGGGGCGAACGGCAGGTCGATTTGCTGAAACTGTCCGAAAGCCAGATCGCGAAAGCAGGGGTCGGGCGCAAGTTCCAGAAACCCACTGTGTTTGAAGAACAAAGCGTGCGCGACAATCTGGCCATGGCGCTGGCCAACAAACGCGGCCCGCTTTCGGTTCTGGTGTGGCATATGACCACCAGTGACAGCGCGCGCATTCTGGAACTGGCCACCGAGATTGGCCTGCAAGACCGCCTTGACCACCGCGCCGGTGACCTAAGCCATGGGCAAAAGCAATGGCTGGAAATCGGCATGTTGCTGGCACAGGACCCGCGCCTGTTGCTGGTCGATGAACCCGCCGCCGGCATGACGCCCGGGGAACGCGAACACACGACCGACCTGCTGAAACGCGCGGCAAAAACCCGTGCGGTCATGGTCATTGAACATGACATGGAATTCATCCGCAGGCTGGAGTGCCGCGTGACGGTGCTGCACGAAGGGTCGGTTCTGGCCGAGGGCAGTCTGGACCATGTCACCAAGAACCAACAGGTCATTGATGTTTATCTGGGGCGATAACGCATGTTGAACGTGGACAATCTGACCCTGCATTACGGGGCATCACAAATCCTGTGGGGGGTGTCGCTGGCGGCGCGCGTGGGCGCGGTAACCGCTGTAATGGGCACCAATGGCGTGGGCAAAACCAGCCTGCTGCGCGCGATTGCAGGCCGTCACCCCTATTCAGGCGGCACCATCACGCTGGACGGGCAAGACCTGCACCACCCGAACGCGGCGCAGGCCGCGCGCGCGGGCATTGCCTATGTGCCGCAGGGGCGCGAAATTTTCCCACTGATGAGTGTGACTGAAAACCTGCAAACCGGCTTTGCCTGCCTGCCGAAATCCGAACATCACATTCCAGACCGGATTTACGACCTGTTTCCGGTGCTGAAGCAGATGAAGGACCGTCGCGGCGGCGATCTGTCAGGCGGCCAGCAACAACAGCTTGCCATCGCCCGCGCCCTGATTGCGCAACCCAAAGTCCTGTTGCTGGATGAACCCACCGAAGGCATCCAGCCCAATATCATCAAGCAGATCGGCAAGGTGATCGAATTGCTGCGCAGCGAAGGCAAGATCGCCATTATTCTGGTCGAGCAGTATTTCGATTTCGCCTATGGTCTGGCAGATGAATTTTGCGTGTTGAATCGCGGCGAAGTGGTGCTGTCACGCCCTGCAAATCAGGTCACAAAAACAGAAATCTTTGAACGTGTGTCGATATAGAACCTGCGCTTCCGCGCCCGTCGGGGGTAGGTAAAATCGTCGCAGGGGGCTAAAAGGACAGGGAAGCTGTCCTTATGTCACCTTGCGTTAACGTGTTGTCCCGCTACAGTAGCGTTATACCCGCGAGTCTGTCGGGTGTCATTTTTGCTGTTAGGCAGCGGGTTCCCCCGCACCGAGAGGAGAGACTAATGATTAAGGTCAAAACCGCAGCGCTGGCTGCGCTGTTCGCCCTACCCTTCGCCGCACATGCGGAACCCACCGGCGACGCCGACGCAGGCGAGCAGAACTTCCGCCAGTGCGCCAGCTGTCATGGCATTGTGTCCCCTGATGGCGAAGTCATCCAGCGCCTGGCCCCGACAGGCCCGAACCTGTGGGGCGTCGTGGGCCGCGAAGCTGGCGCATATGAAGGGTATGAGCGTTTTTCCAACGCCATGCAGGCAGCAGGGTCCGAACACGGGCTGGTCTGGGATGAAGAAAGCTTCGTTGCCTATGTCAGCGATCCCATCGGCTACTTGCGCGAAGTCACAGATGATGCACGCGCACGCGGCAACATGAACCACCGTCTGCGCGGGTCCGCCGAAGATATCTATGCGTATCTGGCACAGTTCAGCGCTGAAGAGTGATCCTGACACAATGCATTTGATCGGGGGCCAGTCATGGCCCCCTTTTTATTGACTGCGCGGCGGGTCAGCCGTTTTCGCGCAGAATATGCCCTGCCAGATACAGCGACCCGCAGATCAGCACCTGCGCCTGTGCATCCTGCGCGGCAATATCGGCCAGCGCACTGGCAACACACTCGGCCTGTTGCGCATCAATACCCGCCGAACGTGCGGCATTTGCCGTCTCTTGCGCACTTAGGGTCGCGGCCTCGCCTGGGATGGAGACGGCATACAGGCGCTGTGCGACATCGGCCATTGGCCGCATGAAACCGCCCACATCCTTGGTGTTCAGCATACCGCAAATCAGCCACAGCCTGTCCAGCTTCATTTCTGCCAGCGTCGCGGCAATCGCCTGCCCTGCCGCCGGGTTATGCCCGCCATCCAGCCACAGCCGCCCTTGCGGCAGCGCATCAACCAACGGCCCCGTGCGAAGGCGCTGCATGCGCGCGGGCCATTGCGCGCGGGTGACTGCCGCGTCTGCCCCTGCCCCGTGCCCCAGCGCGCGCAATGCCGCCAGTGCCACACCGGCGTTTTGCACCTGATGCGGCCCCGCCAGATTGGGCAGGGGCAAATCCAGCAGGCCGGTTTCATCCTGATAGACCAGCCGCCCGTCTTCGACCCCGACATGCCAATGCTGTCCTTGCACCAGCAACGGCGCGCCAAGGCGCGCGGCGCGCGCTTCAATCACGTCAAGTGCGGCATCTTCCTGTGCGGCCACCACACAAGGCACACCACGCTTGATGATACCTGCCTTTTCACCCGCAATTTCGGCCAGCGTGTCGCCCAAAAATTGCTGGTGGTCCAGACTAACAGGGGTGATGATGCTCAGCGCCGGTTGTTTGACCACATTCGTGGCATCCAGCCGCCCGCCCAAGCCCACTTCCAGCAGCGTGTAATCTGCGGGCATGCGGGCAAAGGCCAGAAGGGCCGCGCAGGTGGTGATTTCGAAATAGGTGATCGCATCCGTGCCATTGGCGCGCAGGCATTCATCCAGCAAATCCGACAGGTCGGGTTCCGAAATCAACGCGCCCGCCAACCGTATGCGTTCATGAAACCGCGCCAGATGCGGGCTGGTATAGGCATGCACGCGGCACCCCGACCCTTCCAGACCGGCGCGGATCATGGCCTGCGTGCTGCCCTTGCCATTCGTGCCCGCAATATGAATGACCGGCGGCAGGCGGCGTTCAGGATGATCCAGCGCCGCCAGCAGACGCCAGACACGGTCCAGCGTCAGATCAATGATTTTGGGGTGAAACGCCATCATGCGCGCCAACAGCGCGTCAGACCCTGTGCCTGCCACCGGTCAGCGCCCCTGTTTCGGGTCAGATTTCGCCGGTCGTTCCGTCTGCGCGTCAGCCTGCGGTTCCGGCTGTGGGTCCGCAGCCAGTTCCGGCGCAGGCAGGTCGCCATACACAACCGGCCCTTGTGCTGTCAGCATCCGCAGCACAGTCGCAATCTCGGATCGCAGATCCTTGCGCGGGGTCACGCGGTCCAGCATGCCGTGTTCCAGCAGATATTCGGCGCGCTGGAAACCGGGGGGCAGTGTTTCGCGGATGGTCTGTTCAATCACGCGCGGACCGGCAAAGCAGATCAGCGCATTGGGTTCGGCAAACTGCACATCCCCCAGCATTGCGTAGCTGGCAGTCACACCGCCGGTTGTCGGGTGGGTCAGCACCACGATATAGGGCAGGCCCGCTTCACGCAGCATATCCACCGCGACAGTCGTGCGCGGCATCTGCATCAGCGACAGGATACCTTCTTGCATGCGCGCGCCACCGGCTGCGGAAAACAGCACCAGCGGCAATTTGCGCGCAATCGCATGTGCGGCACCGGCAATTATGGATTTGCCGACATACATGCCCATCGACCCGCCCATGAAACCGAAATCCTGCGCGACCGCAACAAGGCGGGTGCGCAACACCTGACCTTCGGCCACAAGCATGGCTTCCTTCTCGCCTGTAGTTTTTTGCGCGGCCTTCATCCGGTCGGGGTATTTTTTCTGGTCGCGGAAATGCAGCGGGTCCGCGATGGGCTGCGGCACTGCGATTTCGGTGAACATGCCACCATCAAAGAAATTCGCGAATCGTTCCCGCGGCGAAATCGGCATATGGTGGTTGCACGATGTGCAGACCTGCTGGTTCTGGGTCAGTTCCCGATGAAACAGCATTGTGCCGCATTCGGGGCATTTGACCCATAAATTCTCAGGCATCTCCCGCCGTGAGAAAAGCGAGTTGATCGTCGGGCGAACGTAATTTGTAATCCAGTTCATCGAAGTATCCTGCAGGGCGTCTTGGGTCAGATAATCGCCGCGCGCACGAAATGCAATCAGCGAGCGCGCAGCCACCACCGGCATATCGCCCATACCAGCACCATGCCCGCCATATCCAGCCCCAGCATATAGGTCATGATCTCGGTATCCTTGGGGCCGAAGGGCAGCCGGTACAGCGCCAGTCCGTCCAGCGCCTCGCCGGTGGTGAACAGGAACATGGCCAGCAGGTTATTGGCGAAATGCAACCCCCACGCCATACCAAGGCTGCCACTGCGCGCCGTCAGATCAGCCAGCAGCAGCCCGAAAAACCCCGTCACAAACACCACCATCCACACGGCATTGCCCATCTCATCGGGCGCATAATGCACCAGCCCGAACAGCACAGATGGCAGGACCATCCACACCCAGCGCGACACAAACCGCGCCGCAAGCTGTTGTTGCAGATACCCGCGAAACACCACTTCTTCCGCGCCGGTCTGGATCAGCAGGCCAACCAGCGCAACCGGCAGCCATGCCAGCCAGACGCCCCATGCCACCCCGCCGCCCAGATCGACGAACAGCAGCGCATACACCACCCCCGGAACCGAGATCGCCAGAAATATTCCCAGCCCGGCCAGAAAATCGCGCCAGACCACTGCCCGGGGACCAAAGAGCGACGCAATGCTTCGATGATGGATCAACCGCACCGCAACGAATGCGCCCAGCGCCATGCCGGTAAAGGTAAACAGCAACGCCACCAGTGACGCAGGTGTTCCGCCAAGCCCCACAACATCAAGGCTGGCGTCAAGCCCATGCCACCCCGTCAGCCCCCAGAACCCCGCCCCCATCAGCGCCATCCAGCCCAGATAGATTGCCAGCAGAATGATCATGCCCAGAAACAGGCGCCACACTTGGGGACGCAAGCGGGCGGGGGCAACGAAACGGTCAAAAATCAATGGCTGCAACATAACAGGTCAGATCCCCGAAAGATAAATGCGTATTTCCGAACAAATTGGCACTGGCGCGCCCTGCTTCAAGCAGATCATGCGCAGGGTGACAATGGCGCGGTGACATGACAATGTGACACCTTATCGTGTTAAGGAACAGGTCATGGCTGCCGCAACAGTTGTTCTGGTTGTCATATTGCAGGTGGGTTTCATCATCCGTGCGTTGCTGCGCGCGGGGCTGTCGCCGTCTGCGCGACTGGCATGGGTGACCATAATCTCGGCGCTGCCGGGTGTGGGAATCGCTGCATATTTCCTGTTCGGGGAAATCCGGCTGGCGCGCGCGGGGCGCGAAAGGATGCGCGAGGTGCGCATTAAACTACGAGCCGCACAGCGCAGCATGTCGACAGATGTGATCGCACATACAGGGGCTGCGCATCCCGCATTTGCAGCAGGTCTTGCCACAAGCCAGTTCCCGCCGCTACGGGGCAATCGCCTGACCCTTCTGTCCGAAGGCGATGACATGATGCATGATGTCTTTGACGCCATAGCGCAGGCGCAAGATCATGTGCATGTGCTGTTCTATATCTGGTTGCCCGACGACACAGGCACACGCATGGCACGGGTGCTGATGGATGCCGCGCGGCGCGGGGTCAGTTGCAGGGTGCTGGTCGATGATCATGGGGCGCGCCGCCTGATCCGGTCCAACCTGTGGCAATTGATGGGTGCTGCGGGTGTCGCGCTGGAACGCGCGGCCCCTGTCGGCAATCCGTTTGTCAGCCTGCTGTTTCAGCGCATCGACCTGCGCAATCACCGCAAGATCATCGTCGTGGACAACCGCCTGAGTTGGGTGGGCAGCCGCAACTGCGCCGATGCTGCCTTTGCGATCAAGCCACGGTTTGCGCCATGGGTGGATATTCTGGTGCGGGTGGAGGGGCCGGTTGTGCAGCAACAACAGGCCGTGTTCCTGCATGACTGGATGACACATCACGCCGAAGATCTAAGCCATATGCTGCGCGCGCCCGCCCCGCCTGCGCCCAACGGCCAGGACGGCGGCGTGACCGCACAGGTCATCGCGTCGGGGCCGGATGACATATACACCACACCGTCAGATGCGTTGCGCGCCATGATCTATGCCGCAACCGACCGGCTGATGCTGACCACGCCTTACTATGTGCCGGACCCCGCATTGCATACGGCCATCTGTTCAGCAGCCGAACGCGGCGTGCAGACCGACCTGATTTTACCCGCCCGCAATGACAGCGCTATAGTCGGCGCCGCCAGTGAAAGCCTGTATCCTGACCTGTTGCGCGCAGGCGTGCGCATTCATCTGTTCAGACCGGGGCTTATTCATTCCAAGATTGTCACGGTTGACGGCCAGTTCGGCATGATCGGCACGGCCAATCTGGACCATCGCAGTTTTGATCTGAACTATGAAAATTCCTTACTGTTCAAATGTGCCGGTTTTACCGAATGTCTGGACCAGCGCCAGCGCAGCTATATCGACCGTGCCACACGGATCGACCGGGCCGATGTGGCCGACTGGTCCATCATTCGCAGGTTGCGCAACAACACGCTGGCCCTGGCAAGCCCGCTGTTGTGAGGGGCGCACGAAACGCCCTGAACCACAGAACATACGCCATGGGCACAGGAAAACGCAGGCAATGGCGCAAACTTCGTCCATGCAGTCTTGTTGCCCACCCCGGCGCACCCTACATGCAGGCTTATGTTCATGAATTTACCCTTCCTTCCGAAAAAGCCGTCCGTTGCCGTCATCCGGCTACAGGGCATGATTGCCGCAAGCGCCAGTCCGGGGCGGCTGAATGATGCCAGCCTTGCGCCGCTGATCGAAGCGGCGTTCAGGCGCGGCAAGCCTGCGGCTGTGGCACTGGTGATCAATTCACCGGGCGGCAGCCCCGTGCAAAGCGCGTTGATCGCCGCGCGCATCCGCCGGCTGGCAGAGGAGGTGAAGATACCCGTTCACGCCTTTGTCGAAGATCTGGCCGCGTCGGGGGGCTATTGGCTGGCCACGGCGGGCGATGATATTCATGTGGATGCAAATTCTATCGTCGGCTCCATCGGGGTTATTTCGGCAGGGTTCGGGCTGCACGACCTGATTGCGCGCTATGGCATTGAACGGCGGGTCTATACATCGGGCACGTCCAAATCCCAGTTGGACCCGTTCCGCCCCGAAAACCCCGAAGATGTGGCCCGCCTGCGCGCGCTGCAAGATCAGGTGCATCAGAACTTCATCGCGCAGGTCAAGCAACGACGCGCCGTGAAGCTGGCAGATGACGACAACCTGTTCACAGGCGAATTCTGGGTCGGCAGCCGCGCGGTCGAGTTGGGACTGGCCGACGGGCTGGGCCATCTGGTGCCGATGATGAAGGCGCGCTACGGCGACAAGGTGCGCTTCCGGCCCTATGGCATTCGCCGCCCCTTCCTGTCGCGGCTGGGTCTGGGCATCATGTCCGATGCGCTGGAAGTGTCGCAAGAACGCGCCTTGTACGCACAATACGGAATGTAGGCGCATGATCATCAAAATCGTCGCCGCATTTCTGGTGTTTATGATCGTGATGGGCGCGATCAAGAAATTCATGAACCCGTCGCATAAGACACCGCTGGACCGGCTGCGTCAGACAAAACTGCCGCGCCCGCGCAAATGCAAGTCCTGTGGCAAATTCCTGCTGAACGGCGATGCGTGTCGTTGCAAGGGCTGATCCTTTTGTGAAAGGTTTGTGAATGCTGGCCGACCTTGCGCAAATTGCAGCGGGCCTTGTGATCTTGTTGCTGGCAGGCGATGCGCTGGTGCGCGGCGCGGTCAATCTGGCGCTGCGGCTGGGCATTCCCGCGCTTATGGTGGGCATGACGATTGTGGCATTCGGCACATCGGCGCCCGAACTTCTGGTGTCGGTCAAGGCGGTGTTGCAAGATGCAGGCGGGCTGGCGCTGGGCAATGTCGTGGGGTCCAATATCGCCAATATCCTGCTGGTGCTGGGCGTGCCTGCGCTGGTATCGGCGCTGGCTGTCAACCGCGAGGTGTTGCGCGATTATCTGATGATGCTGGCAGTGTCCGCGCTGTTCATGGCCCTTGCACTGACAGGGGTGATCGGGCGGTGGCAGGCCTTGGTGCTGCTGGGGGCATTTGCTGTATTCATGGCTGACAGTATCCGGCGCGGCCGCAACGCCCGCCGCGAACCCGCCGATCTGGAAGGCGCAGACCCGTCTATGCCGGGGCGCAAAATCGCGCTGTTCACAGCACTTGGCATCATCGGCCTGCCGCTGGGGGCGAACCTGCTGGTCAGCGGTGCTGTGGATATTGCCGAAACGCTGGGCGTGTCAGACCTGATGATCGGCCTGACGGTGGTTGCTGTGGGCACGTCGCTGCCGGAACTGGCCACAACCCTGATGGCCGCCATCCGGCGCGAAGGGGGGGTGGCGCTGGGCAATATCATAGGCTCGAACCTGTTCAATCTGGCGCTGATCCTTGGTGTGGCGGGCCTGTTCGGGGCAATGCCGATACCTGCGCAGATGATGCAGCTGGATCTTTGGATTATGCTGGCGGCATCGCTGGCTCTCGCCCCGTTCATATGGTTTCAAAAACCCATCTCGCGAATATGGGGCGGGGTATTGCTTCTGGGATATGGGGGCTACATCTGGGCATTGATCCAAATCGGAGTGTGAACTTATGCCCAATGCCCTTGTGACTGGCGCGGCCCACCGACTGGGGCGGGAAATGGCCCTGTATCTTGCGCAGCGCGGCTATGATGTGGCCATCCACTACGCGCGTTCGCGCGATGCGGCGCACAGGCTGCAAGATGACATAGCCGCATTGGGCCGCAAGGCCGTGTGTGTGCAGGCCGATCTGCTGGATGAGGGGGCGTTGAACCCTGTTGTCGCGAACGCCGCACGCGGGCTTGGCGGCGGCCCGCTGTCGGTGCTGGTCAATAATGCGTCCATCTTCGAAGATGACAGCATCGCCAATGCCACGCGCGAAAGCTGGGACAGGCATATGATGACCAACCTGCGCGCGCCCTTCGTGCTGACGCAGGCATTTGCAGCGCAATGCCCGCCAGCACTGACGGATGACGCGGGCGAGCCTGTTGCGTCCGGGCTGGTGGTCAACATGATCGACCAGAAGGTGCGCAACCTGACGCCGCAGCATATGACCTATTCCATAGCCAAGATGGGGCTTTGGGCATTTACGCGTCTGGCCGCACAGGAACTGGGACCACAGATCAGGGTAAACGCCATCGGCCCCGGCCCGACATTGCAAGCGGCTGATCAATCTCAGGGCGAGTATCAGCACAGCCGCCGCACCACCATTCTTGCGCGCGGGGCAAACCCGTCCGACATTACTGCCGCGCTTGGTTTTTTCTTGGATTCACCGTCGGTTACAGGCCAGCTTTTATGTATTGATGGCGGGCAGCATCTTTGCTGGAAAACCCCTGATGCGGCGGGACTTTAGCCCCGGTGTAACGCAGCCTTTACCAAGTTGTGCACCGTTCACGGAACAGTCACAAATCCGTAACCATTTATTAATAAAATTCAGTGACTTGACTGACATGAATTAAATTATATAACTAAAACAAAGGGTTGCGTTTTTGCCTAAATTTTAGGCAGACCTTGAAAGCGACAGGGATTCAAGGGAAAATCATTCAGTTTCAGTTTTCGCCCACAGACTTATCCACAGATTCAGTGGACAGGATTCAGGTTGCAGGACCAGCCCGGACATTGCAGACAAAGGCAGAATCAGCAAGGATCACGCGCAATGCCGGATACGAGCCCGCCTATCGATACACCAGACGCAGAACAGCGCGGTCATGCCTGCATTCAGTCCTATCTGAAATCGCTTGATAACTCGCCTGGCGTGTATCGCATGCTGAACGAAAAATCCGAAGTTCTGTATGTGGGCAAGGCGCGCAGCCTGCGCATGCGGGTGTCCAATTACGCGCGCCCGTCGGGGCATTCGGCACGCATTGCGCGGATGATCTCGGAAACCACCAGCATGATGTTTCTGACCACGCGCACAGAAACCGAAGCGTTGTTGCTGGAGCAAAACCTGATCAAGCAGCTAAAGCCGCGCTACAATGTGCTGCTGCGCGACGACAAAAGTTTTCCCTATATCCTGCTGCCCAAAGACCACGCATTTCCGCAATTGCGCAAGCATCGCGGGCGGCGGTCGGTGAAGGGCAGTTATTTCGGCCCGTTTGCCAGCGCGGGGGCGGTCAACCGCACCCTTAACCAGTTGCAGCGCGTGTTCTTGCTGCGCAACTGCACCGATTCTGTGTTTCACAGCCGCACGCGGCCCTGTTTGCTGTATCAGATCAAACGCTGTAGCGCGCCCTGCGTGGGCTATGTGACCGAGGACGAATATGCCGGACTGGTGGCTGACGCAGAACGCTTCCTGTCGGGCAAAAGCACGCGCATTCAGGCGCAACTGGCGCAGGACATGCAGGCCGCATCTGACAGTATGGAATTTGAACGCGCCGCAGCCTTGCGCGACCGCATTCGCGCGCTGACCAATGTGCAGCAATCCCAGGGCGTGAACCCGCGCGGCGTGACCGAAGCCGATGTGATCGCCCTGCATCTGGAAAAGGGGCAAGCCTGCGTGCAGGTGTTCTTCATCCGCGCCAATCAAAGCTGGGGCAACCGCGACTTTTACCCCGCAACGGGTGCCGGCGCGGAAGAACCCGAAATTCTGGAAGCGTTCCTGACGCAGTTTTACGACGGCAAGGAACCCCCGCGATTGCTGCTTTTGTCGCATGAGTTGGAAAACGCCGATCTGGTCGCGGCAGCCCTTGGTGAACGCGCGGGCCGCAAGGTGGAACTGGCCGTGCCACAGCGCGGCGAGAAGGCGGAACTGGTTGAAAACGCACTACGCAATGCGCGCGAAAGTCTGGCCATGCGCATGGCGTCCACCGCCGCGCAGGGCCGCTTGCTGGACGGGCTGGCAGACGCCTTCGGTCTGGACGGGCCGCCCGACCGGGTCGAGGTGTATGACAACAGCCATATTCAAGGAACAGATGCCGTGGGCGCCATGATCGTGGCAGGCCGCGACGGGTTCATCAAAAGCCAGTATCGCAAGTTCAACATTCGCGGTGACAGCCTGACACCCGGCGATGATTTCGGCATGATGAAAGAGGTTCTGACCCGCCGCTTTCAACGCCTGCTGAAAGAAGACCCAGACCGTCAGGGCGACACATGGCCCGACCTGCTGCTGATTGACGGCGGCGCGGGTCAGGTCAGCGTAGTGGCCGAAATCATGGCCGATCTGGGGGTCGATGACATTCCGGTTGTGGGCGTGGCCAAGGGCATTGACCGCGACGCAGGCAAGGAAGAATTCCACCGCCCCGACCAGCGCCCTTTCGCGTTGCGCCACAACGATCCCATCTTGTATTTCGTCCAGCGCCTGCGCGATGAAGCGCACCGTTTCGCCATTGGCACGCACCGCGCGAAACGCGCAAAAGCGGTCAACGCATCCCCGCTGGATGATATTCCGGGCGTGGGGGCGGGGCGCAAGCGCGCGCTGCTGGCGCATTTCGGGTCGGCCAAGGCGGTTGCGCGCGCGGGCCTGTCAGACTTGCAGGCAGTGGCGGGCATTTCGGAAACACTGGCGCAGGTCATTCATGACCATCTGAACGCAAGGTAGCGGGCATGCAGAATATTGTCATTCTGACCGGTGCGGGCCTGTCTGCCGAAAGCGGGCTGGGCACATTCCGCGACAAGGACGGGCTGTGGACAAAATATGACCTGAATGATGTGGCCACCCCCGAAGGGTTTGCGCGCAACCCCGCCCTTGTGCATGAATTCTACAATGCGCGGCGCGCGAATTGCCTGTCGGCCAGCCCCAACGCCGCGCATGACGCGCTTGCGCGCCTGCAACGTGCCGCGCCCGACCGCATTTGTCTGGTGACGCAAAATGTCGATGATCTGCTGGACCGCGCGGGCGCGCGCGATGTGGTGCATATGCACGGGCAGTTAAACCGCGCACTCTGTGCCGGCTGCGGCCATAGATGGGACGCGCCGCAGATCATGGCCCCGCAGGACCCCTGCCCTGCTTGCGCCCGTCCGGCCACGCGCCCCGATATCGTGTGGTTCGGGGAATACCCCTATCATATGGACCGGATCGACCACGCCCTGATGCACGCGGACATGTTTGTGGCGATCGGGACATCGGGCAATGTCTATCCGGCGGCGGGGTTTGTGCAGCAAGCGGCCGCTGCGGGGGCGGCAACGCTGGAGCTGAACCTTGCCCCCTCGGCCACGGCAGGGCTGTTTGACGGTGCGCGCCTTGGCCCCGCAAGCCAGATCGTGCCCGCTTGGGTGGATGAGGTTCTGGCGGGGAAACAAGGCCGCAAAGTCAGGTAGGCCCGTGCCACGCATGGGCGACCTGCGGCATTGACACCGCACCTTGCGAACAACCAGCGCTCCTTTCAGCCCAAAAGACTGCGCATGTCGTGTATTTGCGCGTCAGGACAGGCGCGCTGCGCAATGTCGCACAGATGCGCGTGGTGGGTCAGGTAGATGACCTGTCCCTTATGCGCCATGTCGCCCAGCAGCCGGAAGGTTGCGGCCGATCGGTCATCGTCGAAACTTTCCATAATGTCATCTGCGATGAAGGGCACCATGGGGCGGTTGCCCGCAAGTTCCAGATAGCCCGCAATCCGCAGGGCCAGATATAGCTGGAAACTGGTCCCTTTGGACAAGGTGTCCACGGGTTTGGCCGCGCCGCGCGCGTCGCGTGCAATCAGCAATTCACGCGCCCCGTCAGGGCGGGTCGACAAGCCCTTGTAGCGCCCGCAGGTCAGGGCCGAAAACGCATGGCCCGCGCGGTCCATCATGGTTGAGCGGTGCGTGTCGCGGTAACGTCGCAGCGCCTGTTCCACGGCCAGAATACCGGCCTGCCGCGCCAGATAGTCACGCGCTTCGTCCGTGATCTGCAAAATCAGGGTCTGGCGTTCTTCGTCCAGACGGGCGGCGGCATCATCCAGCCCGACACTGTCCAGATCCTTTTGGGCGGCGGCCAGTTGCGCATAGGCTTCGCGCTGCGCCTGATCCTGCGCTTTCAGGGTTGCGGCAAGCGTGTCGCGTTCCACGGTCATGGCTTGGGGATCAAGCGCCTGCAAACGCGTGATTTCCGCGGACAGATCATCGGTATGCAGGTGATGTGCCAGATCATGGCGCGTGTCTGCCACGCGGGCGCTTGCGTCATTGGCCTGTCTGATGGCAGCGACCTGTTCGGCAATCTTGTCCAGTGACGCGGTGTCAAATTGCGCGCGCAGCGCCTGTGTCGCATCATCCAGCGCGCGCGCACGGCGCATCAGCGCGTCAAGATCCGCGCGGGCTGTGTCGCAGGCCTGACGCAGGCGCTGGCGGTGTTCGTCCGTGTCTTGCGCGCGGCGCAGCCTGTCGCGCAGCTGCGGCCAAAGCACGCGCGGATCGGGATGGGGCGGCATGTCCATGTCCTGCGCCAGCACGGCCAGTTGGTCGCAAAAGGCGCGTTCATCCTTGCGGATCGCGGCAATCCGGTGCGTCAGATCGCGCAATTCACTGCGCAAGGGCGCCAGCATGTCCAGCGCTTTCAGGATGGCGCGCACCTGCGGCACGGGCGCGGTTTGCGCGATCCATGTCTGCGCCAGTTGCGCCGTCCAGCGTGCCTGCCAGTCTGCACGGTCGGCCTGCACCTGATCCAGCGCGTTTTGCCTGCGCTTGCATTCCGCCCCCGCGCGGCTTAGGGCTGCGCGCCGCTCGCTCAGGCGGGCGGCATTGGCGTTCAGCCCCTCTGCCTGTGCAAGCACCAAGGTGAAGTCGGTTTCGCTGGCGGGGACTTCGCCCATGGCCCGAATTGCATGGCTCAGGCTGTCATGGGCCTGCGCCAGCCGCGCTGTGCAATCCTCCAGATGCGTGCGCGCCTGCGCTTGGGCTTGCGCGTCTTGCAGCGCCTTGCTGCGCTGGTCCTGCCATGCAAGAAGGTCGGCGACAGAACGCGCGGTGCTGTCTTGTGCAAGCACCCGTGCCCAAAGGGCTGCAACCTGTTCCAGCAGCCCCGCAAGTGCCGCGTCAGCCTGTGCCTTATGGTCCCGCGCCTGCGCCAGTTCGGCTTGATGGGTGCGCAACTGGTCCAGCCGTTCGGCCATGCGGGCGGCATCGATCATGTGTCTGCTTTGGACATCATGGGCGGCCATGGCGGTGGCGAATTCGCGGGCTGTGGCATCATTCATCTTGTGCAGATGGGCCGCCCAAAGCCGGTCGCGCAAATCGCGTGCGGCGTCCAGCATGTCTTGCGTTGGCGGGGTGCACTGCCCCAGCGCCCCTTGCGCGCGGGCTACAAGGGTTTGCAGGCGGCGGTTCTCGCCCTCGGCGGTGCGGACATTGCCTTCGGCTTCCGCGATCCGTGCGCCAAGCACGCGCAGGGCATCGGGCGCGGGCAGATCGATAGTGCGCAGCGCGTCCGGCGTGCCCTGCCATGGCCACAGCGCGGCAAAGGCATGCGCGCAGGCCACGCGCGCGCTGTCCCATGCCGCTTTGGCATCCGCATGGGCGCGCACAGGGTCTTTGGCACGCAATTCGGGCAGCAGCGTTTGCAGGTGCTGTTGCGCCTGAAGCTGATCTTCATCGGGCAGGGTGACCGCGTCATTGCCCGACAATTCCTGAAGGGCTTCCCTGGCCTGTGCCAGTTCCTGACTGGCAGTCTGGGCACGACGCGACAGGTCGCTGTCCTGCTCGATCAGCGATGACAGCGCGTCGCGCACAGGTGCTGCAAGGGGCGCTGCATCCTGCCCCCCGTCCAGGCCCAGATCGGCGATGACCTGTGCGATCCGGGCTTGCAGGCTGTCGCGTTGGGACAGGCGCTTGGGCAAATCATCCTGCTGCTGGTCAATGACGCCAAAGCGCGCTTGCAGCCTGTCCAGATCGGGCACATGGCGCTGCGCGGCGGTGTCGGGGTCAAGCCCGTCCAGCGCGCATTCGGCATCGGCAAGGGCGGCTTGCGCCTGCGGTATCAGGGCCGCAAGGCTGGTATCTTCGCGCTGCCAATCGGGCAGGTTTGCGACCCATTCGGCAGGCAGCGGCGCAGGGTCCGGCAGGGTGGACAGCGCCGCGTCCTCGCGCTGTAGGCGTGCCAGAATGGGCAGGGCGGCCAGATCGCGGGCCAGCGCATCATGCACGGTTTGCGTCTGTGCGCGCGCGCTCAATGCGCGCTGATAGGATTGATCAGCGGTTTGCGCATCTTCGCACAGTTTGCGCCACGCGCTGACCTGAAGATCCACGGCCTTGCGGTCCTCGATAAGCTGTTTCAGGCGGTCGCGATGCGCGTGAAGCTGGGTTTTGCGCGCGCGGGGGCGAAACCACTCGTCCGATTGCGCGCGCAAGTCGCGCAAACGCTCGCCCAATTCGGCCAGCCCTGCGGTGGCTTGGAACAGAAGCTGGCCCAGATCCCCCTCGCTGGCCAGAATGCTGTCACCGCCCTTGACCAATGTGGCGTCGTCCAGCGAAAACATGGTGGTGTAGCTGGCGCGGTCCAGCCCGCCCAACAGGCTTGCCAGCACGGATTCGGCCACCGGCTGGTCGGTTGCCGCATCCAGCAATGTGTTCACATTCCCCTTGATCCGCGCCAGCGCATAGGCGTTGCCCGATACGTCGCGCAGCTGCGCCTGCACGCGCAGCGCGCGTTTTTCATGCAGGAAATCATATTGCGTCTGGTTGGGAAAGCCGAACAGCAGGTCCAGCCATGCCGCCAGAAGGGTGGATTTGCCCGCCTCGTTCGGGCCGAAAACGATATGCAGATCAGGCGCGCCGCTGGCCGGTGCCGGCAGGGACAGTTTCGCATCGGTGAAATGGCCGTATGCGGTCAGGCCCAGTTCTTCAAGCCGCATCAGCGCGCGCCCCCCAGCCGGGCCAGAACCTGCGCCACACCGTCATCGATCAGGGTGGGGTCCAACTGGTCGAACGCTGCGCGCAGGTCGGGGTCAGGGGGCAGTGCGGCTTGCAGCGTGGCGCGCATATCTTCCAGTGCAGTGGTGAAACTGTCGGAGTGACGAAATTCATCATCAATCAGGGCGGCAAGCTGTGCCAGCTCGCCCGATACAGATGTGGTATGCCCAAGGTCGAGAACCAGTTTCTCAACCCATGTCTGGCCTATGGCGCGGGCCTGTTCCTGTGCCTCGGCCAATGCGATGTCGCGGTCGCGCAGCAGGCGCTGTGCAAGGGCGCTGGTCCCTGTCAGGCGCAGGCGGGCCACCAGATGGGGGGCGACGGCGCTGTGTTGTGCGTTTTGCAACGTGGTGCGCATGACCCCCAACAGGTCATTCCAGTGATCAATGCCTGTGACATCCACACGCAGCGGGCAGAAGGCCGCCAGTGCAACGCCGCGTTCTTCCAGATGCAGGGCACCGCCATCATCCACAGTGACCAATGTGACCGACCCGCCATCCACCTCGCCAATGTCGCGGCCCTGGGGAATGCCCGGCATGACAACACAGGCGTCCCCGCGATGGACCGCGCGTTTGTGGATATGCCCCAAGGCCCAGTAATCAAACCCGCTGGCGTGCAGGTCGGACAGGGCACAGGGGGCATAGGGATCATGCCCTTCGGCACCGTTCAGGGATGTGTGCATCAGGCCTATGTTGATGGCATCGCCAACAGGGGGGCGGTATTTGGGCAGCAGGCTTTCAGGCGCTTTGGGTTCGCGAAAACTAAGCCCGTGCAGCGCAATGCGCAACGGCCCCTTGTCAATCTGCGCAACACCCGCGCGCCCGTCGAACAGATGCACACAGGGCGGCAGGGTCAGTTCACGGGTGATGCGGCTTTCGGCGTCATGATTGCCCCGGATGATGAAGGCGCGGATGCCCGCATCATTCAGCCGCGCCAGTTCGGCGGCCAGAAACCGCGCGGTTTTCATGCTGGTTTGTGACCCGTCATACAGATCGCCCGAAATCAGCAGCGCATCGACCTGTTCGGACAGGCACAGATCAATGATATTGCGCAGGGCCGTGCGCGTGGCACCGGCAATCAAACCGGCCAGATCCGGGTCGCGCAGCGCAAGCGAGCGCATTGGACTGTCCAGATGCAGATCAGCAGTATGAATGAAACGAAAGGCCATAGTGTGACACTGCCTTGCTTCGCGCGGGCGCGCAAGGGCGGGAACTTCGCCAATGGGAGCGGGACAGGATCACCGCAGGGTGTTTCGGGCCATTCGCGGGCGATCCGGCCTGAAGGGGACGTTGGGCTATGAACAAACACCGCGCCTTGGGATGCCCCGACGCCCCCCTTTCAGGCCGGTCCTGACCAGCCATAGGGTCCGGCTGAATTGGCCGCGTTACAGAAACAGGCGCGGACTGTCGCCCATATCCAGCCCCGCGAATATATGCCGTTCAATGGCCGATACCGGCAGGCCGAACAAATCGCGCATCGCCCATGCGGGATAGGCGCGAATATCGGACAGGGGCATCAGGTCGCGCCCTGCGTAAAGGTCTTGATCCGCAAGGCCCGGCCAGCCGCCGATGGCACGCTGCCCGCGCAATGCGCCGCCTGCCAGCAACAGCGCGCCGCCCGTGCCATGGTCAGTGCCGCGCGCGCCGTTTTCGCGCGCCGTGCGACCGAATTCGGTCATGGCCATTACAGTGGTTTCGCCCCACGCATCCCCCAGCCCGTCACGCAGGGCCAGAATGGCATCCTGCAACCGCCCCAATGCGGGCAACAGCGCGCGGTGCTGGTCGCGATGGGTGTCCCAGCCGGTCAGTGAAAAACTTGCAATGCGCGATTCTGCCAGCAATTGCTGCGCGATATAGCGGCCAAGCCCTGCCGCATCGCCCCCTGCGGGCATATCGTCTTCATCATCATCCGTGCCGGGGGTTGTCATTTCCAGCGCGATCTGGCCCGCTTGTGCAAATAGCGGGTCATTGTCGAACAGATAGGACAACAGCAAACGGTTTTGCGGGCTTAGGTCCAGATCAGTGCCCGGCGACCATTGCGTTATCGCAGCCTGCCCTTCAAGGATCAGCATGCGTTCGCGCCCCACCGCGAAGGCTGTGCGCGCCTGCGCACCGGGCAGTTGCGCAACCAGCCGGTTCAGCCAGCCATCGCGCTGCAAGGCGGGCGGCAATGTGCCAGCCGTGCCCGCTTCCAGATGGTCCTGCCCGTCGAAATGGCTGCGCTGGTCGCGATACAAGGTTGATGTTGCAGGCACAAACCCCATCTCGCCTGCGTGCCACAATGGCATCAACCCCGACAGGGCCGGATGCAGCGCAAAGAAATTGTCCAGCGGCAAGGGCGTGTTTTCCTGCGCCAGATGGGGTCGCAATGCAGCCAGATGCGGATCGCCCAAGGGGCGGAACACATCCAGCCCATCCATGGCCCCGCGCAGCACAATGACAACCAGACGGCGCTCGCCCGGAAGGGCTGCAAAGGATACAGGCGTCAGCATCGGGCTTGCCGCCGCCGTGCACCCCAGCGCCAATGCGCGGGTCAGAAGCTGGCGGCGATTCATACGGTCGGCCATGATATGCCCCTTTGCGTCATCTGCGGTTGAACCCGGGCGAGGCCAGAATAAGCCCGATCCCCTGTGCGCGCGTTTCGGCCCCCCGCGCCGCGCGGCGCAGCGCATCTGACGCCGCATCCCCCAGCGCCACATCGACGAATGTACGCGGGTCCGGCCCGTCCGGCCAACGCTGCACCAGCGCCGTGACCCAGCCAATACGCGCCGCAAGCGCCTGGGGTGTGATCCAGTAGGGTGCGCTGTCATCATACCCAGCGGGGCTTGGCACGGATTCAAACTCCTCGCCCATCTGTTGCAACGGTTCCGCCAGTTCCAGCCGTGTGCGCCGTGATGGCAGCGCCAGAAATCCGTCGCGCGGGATATTCAGCGCGCGTATCGCCGCCGCCATCAGTTCCAGTGGCGCGCGGGTCTTGGCCATCGGGTTTTCCCATGCAGCAGGGTGTTCCAGAAGCGCGCGACAGGTCACCATCAGATCTCCCCCGCTTTGGGAAAACGCAGCCGCGATATGCGCAACAAGCCGGGGGTCGGGGGTATCGGCCACGAAATGCCGCGCCAGTTTGCGCGCAATATGGGTGGCCGTGTCGGGGTGGCGGGCCATATCGTCAAGGGCTTGCACAATATGGTCCAGCCGCGTCAGGCGTGCCCCGTAGCGCTGGCCCAGAACCTCTATAATGCCCGGCTCTGCGATGCGGGTGTCGAACAGGAATTCGTTTTGAGGGTTTATGGTCACCCCAGTCAGCAACAGGGCAAACTGGCTGACATCTGCCTGCGTGTAGGTTGAAGACGTGCCCAGTGTGTGCAGTTCCAGTATTTCGCGGGCAAGGTTTTCATTCACCCCGCGCCCCTGCTGCCTGCCCACTGCGCTGTTCGGCCCGACCGAGCGGAACTGGTCCAGATAGACCAGCATCACCGGATGCAACACCGCCGCACGCAGCATATCGGAAAAACGGCCCGTGACATGGGGCCTGATGGCGTCATTGATATAGGCGCTGCGCGTGCGCAGCAACGCGCCCCCCATGCCCATCGTGGCGAAATGGTTGGCCCAGAACCGCGTCAGGCGTTCATGAAAACCAGTTCCGGCATAGGCCAGTTCGGCAATGCTGTGGCGCAGATCGGAAAAACTGGTATCGCGCAGGGCCTGATGCGCCTCCGCAAAAGCGGCGCGGTCTGCGGGCGTGGCGGTTTCCTCGCGGCTGGCTTGCAGCAAGGTGGCACGCTTTTGCAGCAGGTTCAGGCGTGCGCCCCATGGTTGGGGTGGAAAGCTGGGCTGCGCTTCCACACTCAGGCTGGTATACAACGCGTCGGCGTCAACTGGCGCTGGCCTATGCGGTGACAGCCCTGCCCCGAACCGGATCGCCGCTATTGTCGGAACCGACACCATTTCCGCCCCATCTGCCAGATTGCGAGGCGCAGTATTCCATGCATTCGCATGCACAACAAATCACGTTCATCAGCAGGGCGCAATAATATTTCCAATAGTCATCCGGCACGCCGACCAGTTGCGCGATCAGGTCGTGGGGGAATGGTCCGTTTGGGGAATGTGCTGGCCTTTTGTTGTCATTGGGGACGCCCAAGGCGCGGAGCAAAGGCAGCAGGTGGCCCACGCCATAGGTCTGGCCGTCCCGCGGCCTGCCGATTTGGCTGATGGTGATTCAATCCCTTGAAGTCAGGGGTATGCCGCCTGCATAAAGTGAACTTCACTAACGCCGGATCGTCAGACCCCGGCCCACCGATGGCGCGGCTATCCAAGCGCGAATGACCGCAAAAGGCCAACCCCGACCGGCCTTGCCTGTTCAATCCGAAAGGATCATCGCCTAGGCCGACAACCCCTTCGCGCCCATATTCAGGAACTTCTGGCGGCGTTCTTGCTTCAGGGTGGCGGCATCCTTGCTTGCAAGCTCGTCCAGCATGGCATTCAGGGCCGAACCAACGCCCTTGATCATGGCATCCCGGTCGCGCTGTGCCCCCCCCAACGGTTCGGGGATGATGCGGTCGATCACGTCCAGCTTTTTCAGATCCTGCGCAGTCAGGCGCAGCGCCTCGGCGGCTTCGCGCATTTTCTCGGCATCTTTCCACAGGATAGACGCGCAGCCCTCGGGGCTGATCACCGAATAGACGGAATGTTCCAGCATGGCGATGCGGTTCGCCGTCGCAAACGCGACGGCCCCGCCAGACCCGCCTTCACCAATGATCACAGACACAAGCGGCACCCCTAGATTCAGGCATTTTTGCGTGCAACGCGCAATCGCTTCGGCCTGACCACGTTCTTCGGCCCCTTTGCCCGGATAGGCCCCGGGCGTGTCGACCAAAGTGACAACGGGCAGCCCAAAGCGATCGGCAATATCCATCAAGCGCATGGCTTTGCGGTAGCCTTCTGGGCGGGCCATGCCGAAATTGCGCCGCAGCCTGCTTTGGGTGTCATGGCCCTTTTCCTGCCCTATCACCACAACCGCACGCCCCTTCAGACGCGCCAGCCCCCCAATGACGGCTTCATCTTCGGCAAATCCGCGATCGCCTGCCAGCGACGTGAATTCGTCAAACAGCGTGTCGACATATTCCTTGCAGTGTGGCCTGTCAGGATGGCGTGCAACCTGACATTTGCGCCATGGCGACAGGTTTTTATACAGATCGACCAGCAGCTTTTGTGCCTTCTGGTCCAGCGCCGCGGCTTCCTTGGCAACATCGGTTTCGGGATTGGCCGCAGCCATCGACCGCAATTCTGTTGCTTTGCCTTCAATCTCGGCCAGCGGTTTTTCGAATTCCAGATAATTCATCAACACGTCCACTCGCAGTTTGGGGGGTTATGCGTCAGCAGGGCACAATTTGCAATCTGGAAGCGCACGAAACCCTATGACCGCGCGGTGCCGGATCAGTCTTCATCTTCATCCCCGAACTGGATGGCATAAAGCCGCGCATAGGCCCCGCCAAGCGCCAGCAATTCTTCATGAGTGCCCTGTTCGACCACACGCCCGCGATCCATGACAACAATCTTGTCCGCATTGCGAATCGTCGACAGGCGGTGCGCGATAACGATGGTTGTGCGATCGGCAGACAGTTTCGTCAGTGCATCCTGAATGAACGCTTCTGATTTCGCGTCCAGCGCGCTGGTGGCTTCATCCAGCAACAAAACCGGCGCATCACGCAACAATGCACGCGCAATCGCGACCCGCTGGCGCTGCCCGCCCGACAAGGACGACCCGCGCGGCCCCGCAGACGATTCTACCCCGTTGGGCAACAGCGGCAGGAAATCATCGACATGGGCCGCATTCAGCGCGGCATTCAGCGCCTCTTCGCTGACCCCTTCTGCCCCCATCAGCACGTTGTCGCGGATTGAGTCGTTAAACAGCGCCGTGTCCTGACTGACCACTGCGAAATTGGCACGCAACGCCACCAGATCCATCTTGCGGATGTCATGACCACCCAGCAAAACCTGCCCCGATGTGACATCTGCAAGGCGTGTCAGCATAAGAAATACTGTGGTTTTGCCCGCACCCGAAGGCCCCACAATGGCAGTTGTCTTGCCCGCCTCGGCGGTGAAGGACAGCCCGCGCAACACAGGTTCGTCATCATAGGCAAATTCCACATCCTGCAAGGTGATGGACGCCTGCTCGCGCGGGGGCACGGGGGTGCGCGGCGCGGGCGGGTTTGTCACCATGGGCTGGACCTGCAACAATTCAAAGGTGCGCTCCAGCGACGCAAGCATGGATTGCCACGCAGCACTCAGGGCCGAGAACCGGCGCATCGGGTCAAACAACAAGCCCAGCGCAGTGAAGAAGGACATAAACTGCCCGACCGTGCGCGTGCCTTCGATGATCTGCATGCCGCCATAGATCAGCACCAGTGCAAAGCCTATGGCCGCGCCGAAATCCATAACTGTGGGCACCGCCGCATGGCCGATTGCAGCCCGCGATGCCTTGCGCCGGTAATCGCGCATCACAACGCCGAAACGCGACAATTCGCGGTCTTCGGTGCCCGACAGCTGAACGGTTGAAACCCCGTGAAACGCCTCGTTCAGGCGGTTGGATGTGCTGGCGGCGGCAATGCGCGATTCCGCGCTGCGCCGCCGGATCATGCGCTGCAACCACAACAGCGGCAGCACCAGAACCGGAATGGCCCCCAACGCAACCAGCGTCCAAAGCCAGTCTGTCCAGATTGCAACGCCAAACAGCACGATCACCGCAGCCCCGTCACGCCCGACGCCCGTGATCATACCCTTGAACAGGTTCCCGACAGCGCCGGAATCGCCGCGCACACGTTCAATCAGGATACCCGGTGCGTTCAGCTTGTAAAAGCTCATATCCAGCCGCAGCAGGTGGGACATAAGGATGGTCTGCACTTCGGCCAGCGCCCATTCTGCCTGCTTGATCATGATGACCTTATGGGCAAAGCGCGACATGCCGCGCCCGAAAAACACCGCAGCCATCCCCATGGCAACAATATACAGACTGGCGCGATCCCCTGCGATCATGACATCATCGAACATGGGCCGGATCAGATAGCTGAACGCGCCCAGCATCGCAGCTTCGGCGACCATGAAGATAACTGCAAGCCCGATGAACCACAATCTGGGGCGCACGAATGTGTGCCACAGCCAAACCGTGATCACCCTGTCATTGCGGCTTTGGAACTGACGTTTGCTAAGTTTAAGCTGCTTCTTGTGTTGCTTGGCCACGATAGATCGACTTCCGGCTGTTTCGCGCGCCAGCATTATCGCCTTTCGTCACGCTTAGAAACCCCGCTTTTGTGCAAGCAAGCTATGCCATCGCGCGACGTCACGCGACAGCGGGACAATCAGGTCAATCCGCAACAAGCATATAGCCTGCACCGCGCACGGTTTGCAGATGGCGCGGGGTCTTGGGGTCATGTTCGATCTTGCGGCGCAGGCGCGTGATCTGGACATCAACCGCACGGTCCTGTCCGACAACAGCGCTATGCCCTGCCCTGTCGCGCCCTAGATGGTCCACCAGCGCGTCGCGGCGAATAACCTCTCCGGGGCGTTCACAGAAGAACCGCATTATGGTGGCTTCGGTCTGGGTAAGCCGGATGACAGTGTCACCGCGCTTCAACTCGCCACGTTCCAGATCATAGCGCAGCGGTCCCATGATCAGCACCTGCGGCAGAACTTCGGTTACGGCAGGCTGTGGCCTGCGGCGCAGGATTGCGTTGATGCGCAACAAGAGCTCGCGCGGTTCAAAAGGTTTGGGCAGGTAATCATCGGCGCCCGCTTCAAAACCGCAGATCCTGTCCTCTGCCTCGCCCTTGGCGGTCAGCAATAACACCGGAATGGCGGTGTCGTTGCAGATATGTCGCGTCAGGCTGATGCCATCTTCGCCCGGCATCATCACATCAAGCACCACCAGATCGAAACTAAGCCCGGCCAGTATTCTGCGTGCATGTGCTGCATCGCGCGCCGCCGTGACCATGAACCCGTTTCGGATAAGATATTTTTGCAAAAGCGTCCGAATGCGGGCGTCATCATCCACGATCAACAGATGTGCGGCAGGTTCTGTGGTCATGTGCGACGCTCCTTCAGGGCAATATACTGGCGGAAAATTTCGTCATCCATCATCGCCTCCAGCACCTGCCGGAACCCCGCCACGGCCTGCGGGCCAGCCGCACGATATGCTGCGCGCATCCGGTTGCGCTGTGCTTCCGACAGCATGCGCTCCAACTCCTTGCCCGCCTCTGTCAGGTATAGATTGCGTTCGCGCCGGTCGGTGCGCCCCACGCGGCTTTCAACCAGCCCATCGGCGATAAGGGTGCGCAGAACGCGGTTCAGCGATTGTTTGGTAACCCCCAGCACAGTCAGCAGGTTGTTCACTGTGGTGCCATGCGTGCGATTGATGAAATGCAGTGCACGATGATGCGCGCGGCCATAGGCATGATCGGCCAGTATGCGGTCGGGATCAGCGGTGAACCCACGATAGGCGAAAAACATCGCCTCGATGCCTTTGCGCAACTGCTCGTCTGTCAGGAACAGCAGATTTTCGCCACCAAGTGTTCCTGATCCACCTTGTCCCATGTGCCGCGCGCCCCCGATTATAAATCTGATCAATCTTTAAGCCATTTTATGTCAGCCTTGTTGACATTCCAAGGTCGAATTGCTAGCGATTCGTCAGTTTTCGCGCAACATTATGTCCGATGTGGTCCTAAGTTGCGTAACTTTTGCAAATCTGCCAAATGAGGAGGCATGTATGGCCGGGGCGTATGACGACAAAGACGGCTTGATCTGGATGGATGGCACCATGGTGCCGTGGCGGGATGCCAATGTGCATGTTCTGACCCATGCGATGCACTACGCCTCTTCCGTGTTTGAAGGCGAGCGCTGCTATAGCGGCAAGATTTTCAAAAGCCGCGAGCATTCCGAACGCCTGCTGGAATCAGGCCGCCTGCTGGATATGAAAATCCCCTACAGCGTGGACCAGCTGGAAGAAGCCAAGGCCGAAGTCCTGCGCGCCAATAACCTGACAGACGCCTATGTGCGCGCCCTTGCATGGCGGGGTGTGGGCGAAGATATGGGTGTCGCGGCACGGCGCAACCCTGTGCGCGTGGCAATCGCCGCGTGGGAATGGGGCGCCTATTACGGTGACGCCAAGATGCAGGGCGCGAAGCTGGACATTGCCAAATGGCGCCGCCCCTCACCCGAGACCATCCCGACTGCGGCCAAGGCGGCAGGGCTATACATGATCTGCACCATGTCAAAACACGCAGCCGAAGAAAAAGGCTGCTCGGACGCGCTGTTTTATGACTATCGCGGGTATGTGGCCGAAGCCACGGGGGCAAACGTGTTCTTCGTGAAAGATGGCGAAGTGCACACCCCAATCCCCGATGCCATCCTGAACGGGATCACCCGCCAGACCGTTATTGCTATGCTGCGCGACATGGGCATAACTGTGCATGAACGCCATATCATGCCCGAAGAACTGGCGGATTTTTCCGAATGCTGGCTGACCGGCACCGCCGCCGAGGTGACGCCTGTGGGCCAGATCGGCCCGCATAACTTTCAGGTGGGCACCATGACGCGCAAAGTGGCCGAAACCTATGAGGCACTGGTGCGCGCCTGATTTCGCGCACCCCCAATCACGGCATAAACACGCGGCAGGGCCATACCCCGCCGCGTGTTTTTTTTGGCACGGGGAATTGGTACAGGGACATTGCCTGCACCCGACATACCAGGCCCCGCAAATACCGGTTTCATGCCATGTTTTTGGCCCGCCTACATGCAAATGACATCGAATTAGCCCAGTTCGACATCAAGATACGACCACACCAACGCACTGCCCTTGACCTTGGATGATCCCCACGCCTACCAGTTCAGGGCCAGACCGCATTTCAAGAACAACGGCCAAAGAATGACATAAGGGACCGCGCAGCATGACGATCAAGACCATTCCGACCACGCCCATCGACGGCCAGAAACCCGGCACATCGGGTTTGCGCAAGAAAACATCCGTGTTCATGGCCAGCCCCTATCTGGAAAATTATGTGCAGGCCATCTTTGACGGGATCGGCGGCGTCGCGGGCCAGACGCTGGTTGTGGGCGGTGACGGGCGCTACTTCAACGACCGCGCGATTGACGTGATCTTGCGCATGGCGGCCGCGAATGGCGCGCGCGCCTGCATCGTGGGTCAGGGCGGGCTGTTGTCCACGCCTGCCGCCTCGCACCTTATCCGCAAGCGCAAGGCAGATGGCGGGCTGATCCTGTCGGCCAGCCACAACCCCGGCGGCCCCGATGCGGATTTTGGCCTGAAATACAATGGTCCCAATGGCGGCCCCGCGACCGAATCTGTCACCGAAAAGATATTCAACTGCACCAAGACCCTGACCGAATACAGCATCCTTGACGCGGGCGGCGTGCCGATCGACGTTCAGGGGGCCTATGATCTGGCTGGCATGCGTGTCGAGGTTATCGACCCGATCAGCGATTATGCCGACCTGATGGAAACCTTGTTCGACTTTGACGCCATTCGCAGCTTGTTCAGCGGCGGCTTTCGCATCCGCTTTGATGCGATGCATGCGGTCACCGGCCCCTATGCCCATGAAATTCTTGAAAACCGGCTGGGCGCAGGTGCGGGCAGTGTGGTGAATGGCACGCCGTCGCCGGATTTTGGCGGCGGCCATCCCGACCCGAACCCGATCTGGGCCAAAGACCTGATGACGGCCATGTATGGCGGGGACGCCCCCGATTTCG
Organism: Paracoccaceae bacterium; assembly: GCA_020832445.1. Lineage (GTDB taxonomy): Bacteria > Pseudomonadota > Alphaproteobacteria > Rhodobacterales > Rhodobacteraceae > Roseinatronobacter. Next base: position 43,355 of record JAFIEO010000017.1, on the reverse strand, counting down.
GCGCGGCATCGGACGGGGACGGGGACCGCAACATGATTGTCGGGCGGGGCTGCTATGTCAGCCCGTCCGACTCGCTTGCTGTGCTGGCCGATCTGGCGCATCTGGCACCGGGCTATGCGGGCGGGCTGGCTGGTGTCGCGCGGTCGATGCCCACATCCGGCGCAGTGGACCGCGTGGCCAGCGCCAAGGGCATTGCATGTTTTGAAACCCCCACAGGCTGGAAATTTTTTGGCAACCTGCTGGATGCAGGTCAGGTCACCCTGTGCGGCGAGGAATCGGCGGGCACCGGATCAAGCCATGTGCGCGAAAAAGACGGGCTCTGGGCCGTGCTGCTGTGGCTGAACATTCTGGCACAGACCGGCAAATCTGTCGCCACCCTGATGGCCGATCACTGGGCACGCTACGGGCGCAATTATTATTCCCGCCATGACTATGAAGAAGTGGACGCACAGGCCGCGAATGCGCTGATTGAGCAGTTGCGCGCCGCACTGCCAACACTGGCGGGGCAGGATTTCGCGGGCTTGCGCGTCGATCGCGGCGATGAATTTTCCTATGATGACCCTGTTGATGGCAGCATGTCCACGCAACAGGGTATCCGCATTTTCCTGACCAATGGCGCGCGGATTGTGTTGCGCCTGTCGGGCACCGGCACTGCGGGGGCCACGCTGCGTGTTTATCTGGAACGGCTGGAAACCGCGCCCGATGCGCTGGCGCAAGATGCGCAGGACGCGCTGGCGGATGTAATTGCCGCCGCCGACCAGATTGCCGGCATACGCCGTTTGACCGGACGCGATGCGCCGGATGTGATTACCTGAACGGCGCGCAGGGGTCGGCTGCTTCGGCTTGAAACGTTCCTGTCGCGGGTGGTTTTGGCCTTTTGCTGCCCTTCACACTTGGACAAAGCCCGCGCCAGCGGTGGGCCGGGGTCTGCCGATCCGGCATTGGTGAAGTTCACTTTATGCAGGCGGCATACTCCTGCGTTCAAAGGCTTGGTGTTTCGCTGGCCAAATCGGCAGGCCGCGGGACGGCCCGCCGATGGCGCGGCGGGCTGCGCCCTTTGCTCCGCGCCTTGGGGCTTTTCCGATGTCTGCAAAAGGCCAGCACCGCCCCAGCGGATGGTTCAACCTGATCCGGCGACGTTCCGGCCCGTCAAGGCGGCCTGCCGTGCAACAGCGGCCACATCAAGGCTAAGCGGAAGGGCGACATCCATATCCTTGAGGGATATCCAAGTCGCATCCAGCGCGTCATCTGCGGCAACGGGTTCCCCCTCGCGCCAGTCGCACTGCACGGCAATCAGGGCGAAATGCTGCCGGATTGCCCCGCCATCGGTGCGGTCATAGGCGTCCAGCGCGGTGAACACCCGTCGGGCAACAGCCCTGACGCCCGTTTCTTCAAATAACTCCCGTTCGGCTGCGGCCAGAAGTGTTTCCCCGAATTCCAGCTTGCCGCCGGGAAACCCCCACAGCCCCGCATCCGGCGGGTTGGCGCGCTGGATCAACAACACCTGATCGTCACGAATGACGACGGCCAGAACAGCAGGAATCGGGCGCGTGACGGGGGCGGGCATCTGGTGCGACATGGCGGAAACGATAGCCGCCCCGCGCCCACGCTGCAAGCGGGTCCACGGGGTTTGCGCAACCCGATTGCAAGGCGCGCTGCTTCAACGCCGCCTAGCCATCCTTGCGAATTGACGCGTTGTCAGGGTCATAGGGGCTGTCGCAGGTGACCACCGCATCCCAAAGCTGGTCAAACATACGCAGTTTCAGCTTTTGCCCCTCGACCGCCAGATCGGGGCGCACATATCCCATGCCGATGGATTTGCCGAATGCGACCGAATACCCCCCCGATGTCAGGCGGCCCACCTTGGTGTCGCCCTCATACAGCGCCTCGCGGCCCCAAGGGTCGGCATCTGTCGGCCCGTCAATCAACAGCGTGCAGCATTTGGCGCGAATGCCGGTTTGTTCCATCGCGGGTTTGCCATGGAACTCTTTGGTCATATCAACAAAGCGCGGCAGATCAGCCTCCAGCGGGGTGGCATCGCGGCCCAACTCGTTGCCGAAGGCGCGATAGGATTTTTCCTGCCGCAGCCAGTTTTGCGCCCGCGCGCCCACCAGTTTCAACCCCACATCCGCGCCCGCAGCCATGATCTGGTCGAACAGGTAATTCTGCATCTCGACGGGGTGGTGCAATTCCCAGCCCAATTCGCCAGTATAGGCCACGCGCACCGCGCGCACAGGGCACATGCCCAATTCGATATTGCGCATCGACAGCCACGGGAACCGTTTGTTGGACAGCGCTGTTGCGGGGTCCGCATCACGCACCAGCTTGCCCAGCAAATCGCGCGATTTGGGACCTGCCACAGCGAAAACGCCCCATTGCGTGGTCACATCATGAATGTCGATCCAGCCGAATTCGGCCAGCTTGTCTTCGGCTGCCTTGCGCAGGTAGTCGCCGTCATAAGCCGTCCATGCACCTGCCGAAATCAGGTAATATTCATCCTGTGCCAGCCGCACGATGGTATATTCCGTGCGCACCGTGCCATTGCCCGTCAGCGCATAAGTCAGGTTGATGCGCCCCACCTTGGGCAATTTGTTGCAGGTGAACCAGTCCAGAAACGCGGTCGCACCGGGGCCGCGCACAAGGTGTTTGGTAAAGGCGGTTGCGTCGATCATGCCGACCCCTTCGCGGATGGCGCGCGCTTCATCCACCGCGTATTGCCACCAGCCGCCGCGCCGGAAACTGCGCGCGGCGTGGTCGTCAAACCCTTGGGGTGCGTAGTAATTCGGGCGCTCCCAACCATTCACGCAGCCAAACTGCGCGCCCTGCGCCTTTACGCGCCCGTAGCACGGCGCGGTGCGCAGCGGGCGGCAGGCTTCGCGCTCTTCATCTGGGTGGTGCAAGACATAGACATGCTCGTAGCATTCTTCATTCTTGCGCGCGGCATATTCGGTGGTCATCCATGACCCGTAGCGTTTGGGGTCAAGGGCGGCCATGTCGATTTCAGCCTCTCCCTGCACCATCATCTGGGCAAGGTAATGGCCGGTGCCACCTGCGGCGGTAATGCCAAAACTGAACCCTTCGGCCAGCCACATATTGCGCAACCCCGGCGCAGGGCCGACCAGCGGGTTGCCGTCAGGCGTGTAGCAGATGGGACCGTTATAGTCGTCCTTCAGCCCCACGGTTTCCGAACTGGGAATACGGTGGATCATGGACATGTATTCTTCTTCAATCCGGTCCAGATCCAGCGGGAACAAATCCGCACGGAAGCTGTGGGGCACATCATATTCGAAACACGCAGGCGCACCCCGTTCATAAGGACCAAGAATCCAGCCGCCGCGTTCTTCGCGGACATACCATTTTGCATCTGCATCGCGCAGAACGGGGTGTTCGGGGTGGTTCTTGCGGTATTCGACCAGCATCGGGTCGGGTTCGGTAACGATATACTGGTGTTCCACCGGAATCGCGGGAATTTTAATGCCCAGCAGGCGCGCGGTGCGCTGTGCATGGTTGCCGGTCGCAGTGACGACATGTTCTGCGGTAATTTCAAACTGCTCATCAGACGGGACAAGATTGCCGCCTTTTTCGACCATGCGGGTGCATGACACCACCCATTCGCTGCCGGTCCAGCGGTAGGCGTCAACCTGCACACGCCGCACAATTTCCGCCCCGAACTGGCGCGCGCCCTTGGCCATGGCCTGCGTCACGTCGGCGGGGTTGATATAGCCGTCCGTCGGGTGAAAGATCGCACCTTGCAGGTCTTCGGTGCGCACCAGCGGCCAGCGTTCCCTGATCTGCGCAGGGGTCATCCATTCATACGGAATGCCCACTGATTCCGCCGTGCTGGCATAGACCATATATTCATCCATGCGGGCCTGTGTCTGTGCCATGCGCAGGTTACCAACGACGTAGAATCCTGCATTCAGGCCGGTCTCTGCCTCCAGCTGTTTATAGAATTTCACGCTGTAGTCATGGATATGGCTGGTCGCATAGCCCATGTTGAACAAGGGCAGCAGTCCCGCCGCGTGCCATGTGGACCCTGCTGTCAATTCATCGCGTTCCAGCAGCATTGTGTCCCAACCTGCCTTGGCCAGATGATACGCGATTGACGCGCCCACGGCACCGCCGCCCACCACAAGCGATTTGACATGAGTTTTCATTGGCACTCTCCGGCAAAGGTTATCTGCGCCTAGATTGCAAATCCTGCGCGCCCTTGGGCAAGCCTTGACGACATGACAAGGTGTAAAAACGACGCCTTGTGCGAATGCTGCGGCACCTTGCGCGCCTGCCTGCAACCGCCTAAGAAATAGGCATCATTCTGCGAAAGGCCCCGCATGCACATTTGCCGCACCAAAGCTGCAATCCGCGCCACAGTTCGCGACTGGCGCATAACCGGCGCGCCGGTCGTTCTGGTGCCCACGATGGGCTTTTTGCATGACGGGCATCTGTCGCTGATGCGCATTGCCCGCGAACGCGCGGGCAAGGACGGGCGGGTGGTCGCCACGATTTTCGTCAACCCCACACAATTCGGCCCCGGCGAGGATCTGGACAGCTATCCCCGCGATGAAGCGCGCGATTTCGACCTGCTGCGCGGCACGGGCGTGGATGCAGTATTCGCCCCTGACGCGCACGAGATTTATGACCCGCAGGCGCAAACCATTGTGGAAACAACCGAACTGGCGCGTATGTTGATTGGCAAGCTGCGGCCCGGCCATTTCCGTGGTGTGGCCACGATTGTCACCAAATTGTTCAACATCATCCGCCCCGATGCGGCCGTGTTCGGCGAAAAGGATTTCCAGCAACTGGCCGTCATCCGCACCATGGTGCGCGATCTGGACATGGATATCGACATCATTGGCGCCCCCATCTTGCGCGAACACGACGGGCTGGCCATGTCGTCGCGCAATGTCCGGCTGGGTGCGGAAGACCGCACTGCCGCCCCCATTCTTGCCCGCGCCCTGAACGAAGCGGAAACCATGGCCCCCACGGGCATAACCGCATCGCGGCTGCGGTCGCATGTGCGCGCGACGCTGGAACGCGAACCGCGCGCACAGGTCCAGTCTGTCGATATTCGTGACGCGGCGTCGCTGGACAGCATTTCCGGCCCCCTGACGCGGCCTGCCGTGATACTGTTGGCCGTCAAATTCGGCACTGTTTTCTTGATAGACAACCGTGTCGTTCACCCCACGAAGGAAACAACATGAGCATCACCGCACCTGTCCGCCGCATAACCGTGCCACAACTTCGCGCAAGAAAGGGCGGCGATCCGATTGTGTCGCTGACATCCTATCATGCGCATACCGCCGCGATTGTCGACAAATACGCCGATTTCATTCTGGTGGGTGACAGCCTTGGCATGGTGATGCACGGCATGGACAGCACCATTGGCGTGCCGCTGGATCTGATGATCATGCATGGACGCGCGGTGGTGCGCGGCACCAAACGCGCGCTGATCGTGGTGGACATGCCCTTTGGCACCTATGAAGAAAGCCCCAACATGGCCTTTCGCAATGCCGCCCGGATCATGAAGGAAACCGGCTGCGGTGCGGTCAAACTGGAAGGGGGCGCGCGCATGGCGGAAACCATCCATTTCCTAAGCGAACGTGGCATTCCTGTGATGGCGCATATCGGCCTGACGCCCCAATCCAGCCATGTCATGGGCGGGTTCAAAACCCAGGGCCGCGATGAGGACACATGGGCCGCCCATATCAATGACGCGGTCGCGGTGGCCGAGGCAGGCGCATTCGCCACGGTGGTCGAAGGGGTGGTTGAACCGCTGGCCCGCAAGATTACCGCCGCCGTGAACATCCCCACAATCGGCATTGGCGCATCGGCGCAATGTGACGGGCAGATACTGGTGCTGGAAGACATGCTTGGCCTGAACCCGTGGGTGCCCAAATTCGTCAAGAAATACGGCGATCTTGGCCCTGCCATCGAACAGGCCGTGTCCGACTACGCAGAAGAAGTCAAATCCCGCAGCTTCCCCGGTGAAGATAACGTCTATCGCTGAATGCGCAGCTTTCGGGTCGAAACGGCACCGCCTGCGCAATAGGCTGTGTCCGACCAATGCCGAAAGGGCGCAGAATGGATGATCACGACGAACAATCGCCCAGCTACCACTACCGCGTAATGGAACGCGCGATTGCACTGATTGACGCGCCGGGGGGACGGGCGCGCACGCTGGATGATCTGGCGCGCGACATGGGGATGAGTGCGGCCTATTTTCAGCGCCTGTTCAGCCAGTGGGTCGGCGTGTCGCCAAAACGCTATCAGCAATATCTGACACTGGGACATGCCCGCGCGCTGATGGCGGAACGTTTCACCACGCTGGATGCAGCGCAGGAACTGGGCCTGTCGGGGTCCGCGCGGTTGCATGACCTGTTTGTGCGCTGGGAAGCCATGTCGCCGGGCGAATATGCCCGCAAGGGGGCAGGGCTGACCATCCGCTATGGCTGGTTCGACAGCCCCTTCGGGCAGGCATTGGCCATGGCTACGCCAAAGGGGCTTTGCGGTCTGGCCTTCGCAGGCCCCGACGGGCGGGACCAGACATTTGACGACATGGTGCGGCGCTGGCCGCTGGCCGAATACATCCATGACCCCGACGCCCCTGCCCCGCATGTGGCCGCCGCATTCGGGCATCGCGGCGAAGGGCGGCTGCACCTGATGGGCACACCATTCCAGATAAAGGTCTGGGAAGCCCTGCTGCATATCCCGCCCGGTCATGTCAGCAGCTATGGCGAGATTGCGCGCCGTGTGTGCTCAGACAAGGCGGCGCGCGCGGTGGGCAGTGCGGTGGGGCGCAACCCCATCGGGTTTGTCATCCCCTGCCACCGCTGCCTGCAAGGAAACGGGGCGCTGGGGGGCTATCACTGGGGGCTTGCGCGCAAGCGTGCAATGCTGGGGCGCGAGTCTGCACAACTGGATGCAACAGCGCCCGCCATCGCATCAAAGGAACACATTTCCGTGGGCCTTGGAACTAAATCTGACGTTATGCGTTAACAGAGGTATAAGGCTTATATTGTCTGATCTCTGAAAGGTGTATCATGAGACTGTCTGCATCTGCATTACCCTTGGCCATAGCCGCCTTCGCACTGGCTGCCTGCGCCCCTGATCCCAACAACCCGCAAAACCGCACCATGACCGGTGCGCTGACCGGCGCTGCCGTGGGCGGTGTCATCGGGGCCGCAACCGGCGATGGTGGCGGGCGACGTGCGGCTGCGGGTGCGCTGATCGGCGGCACCGCCGGCGCATTGGTCGGCCAGCAACTTGACCGGCAGGCCGCTGAACTGCGCCGCCAACTTGGCAACAATGTCGACATCCGCAACACCGGACAGGAACTGATCCTGACCCTGCCGCAGGATCTGTTGTTTGCCACCGACAGCGCAACCTTGCGCCCGGACCTGCAACAGGATCTGCGCATCATCGCACAGAACCTGGTCAGCCATCCGCGCAGCGATGTGGTTGTCGTAGGCCATACCGATAACGTCGGTGCCGCATCCTATAATCAGGGGCTGTCCGAACGCCGTGCCGCATCCGTGGCACAAGTTCTGCGCAGCGCGGGCGTTGGCTCCAACCGTATCCAGACCATGGGTCGCGGCCTGACACAGCCTGTTGCGGACAATTCCACCGCTGCCGGACGCCAGCAAAACCGGCGCGTCGAAATCTTTATCCGCCCGCACCAACCGGCATAAGCAGACCATCACATCCTGAAAGGGCCAGCCGGACTGGCCCTTTTTTATTGCGCCCACATTCTGACGGTCCTATTCATTGTCCAACTTCACGCTGGCGGGACACGCCCGAACAAAACCGGCCATTCGCGGCAGGAGGCGCAATGCCCTTTCAACGCATTCAACCCGAAAAGCTGTCGCACAGCGTCGAGCGGCAGATCGAATTGCTGCTGTTGCGCGGCATTCTGCGGCCGGGTGAACGCCTGCCATCCGAACGCGAACTGGCCGACAAACTTGGTGTGTCGCGCCCGTCCCTGCGCGAAGCGCTTGCCACCTTGCAAGATCGCGGGCTGCTGACCACACGTGCAGGCGCCGGTGTCTATGTCGAGGAATTGCTGGATTCCGCATTTTCCGACACATTGGTGCAGCTTTTTGCAGGGCATGACGAAGCGCTGTTCGACTATATCAGCTTTCGCCGCGATCTGGAGGGGATGTCTGCCGAACGCGCCGCGCGCCATGGGTCGGATACCGACCTGCAAATCGTGGATACGGTGTTCAAGAGGATGGAAGCTGCACATCAGAAACGCAACCCGACAGAAGAAGCGCAGCTTGACGCCGAATTTCACCTGTCCATTGTCGAGGCGTCGCATAACATCATCATGCTGCACATGATGCGCGCCATGTTCAACCTGCTGCATGAAGGCGTGTTCTATAACCGGCAGGTCATCTTTCGCAAACCGGCAATCCGCAACGACTTGCTGGCCCAGCACAAGGCCATCAATGACGCCCTACAGGCCCGCGATGCCCCCCGCGCCAGACATGCAGCCGAAAGCCATCTGGATTTCATCGAACAAGTTCTGAGTGATATGAAACGCAGCCAGAAAAACGAGGAAATCGCCAGATTGCGGTTTGAACAGGCGCAAGCACGATAACCGAATGCGCCCCACCCCTCTGGCCCGGGCCCACCGCCTGTGTCACCGCATAAAAAAAAACCCGGCAACATGGCCGGGTTCTTTAAGGGCTTTTTCGCAACACGCTTCAGTGCAGCCGTTCGTTGACAGACTGAATTGCGTTCTGGATCAACGCATCGCTGCGCGCCGCATCCATCTTCTTTGCAATCAGGTCACCCGCAGCCGCAATAGACACGGCAGTTGCACGGTCTCGCACATCACGAATGGCAGCAGCTTCCGCAGATGCAATCTGATCTTCGGCAGCTTTCAGTCGGCGCGTAATGGATGCAGCGATTTCGGCTTTGGCGGTGTCCGCAGCAATCTGTGCATCTGCCTTGGCCTTCTCGACGATCCGCGCCGCCTGTTCCTTAACCTCGGTGCGCTTCTTTTCGAATGACGCATGCAGCTCCAGCGCTTCTTCACGCAGGCGGCGGGCGTCCTCCAACTCTGATCTGATGGTTTCTGAACGCTGGTCCAGCATGTCCGTAATCTTTGCAGGCACCTTGAAATAGATCAGTATGCCCACGAAGATGATGAACGCCATCAACACGATCAGATCGGTGTTATACAACGAAAAGAACGGATACCCTTCGCCTGCCGCGAATGCGGGGCTTGCCAGAACGGTGGCGGCTATTGCAAGACGCAGCATCATGCAGCCCCCCCTTTCAAACGCGCGGAAACAGCAGCAGTTACGCTGCGCGCGTCCGCCTTCACGTCGAATGCCGTCAGAATTTCCTTGGTCACGTCGTTGGATACATCCGTCACCATGGCCAAGGCATTGTCCCGGATTTCCGCAATGTGACGCTCGGATTCAGCCGAACGTGCGGCGATTTCCGCGTTTGCTTTCGTAAGCTGCACATCAAGTTCGGCCTGCATTTCTGCTTTGGCAGCCTCGACAATACGGTTTGCTTCCGTGCGCGCATCGGCAAGTGCCTGATTATACGCGGCCTCGGCCTCCTGGGCCTTCAGCTTGAAATCTTCTGCGGCGGCAATGTCACTGGTGATCGTGCCGCGACGGTCCGCCAGAACGGCGGCGATACGCGGCAGGGCCACGCGCGACATGATAAAATACAGAACCACCATAGTCACCACGAGCCAGAAAATCTGGTTCGAGAAGGTGGTCAGATCCAGTTGGGGCATTCCCGGCCCCGAAGTGGCATCATCTGCCATGTCGTCCCCCTAAGCCCTGAATTGACCGAAGGGGCCACATGGCCCCCCCGGAGGATACATTGTCGGGGTCAGATCAGACAGCGAACATCAGCAGCAGAGCAACGAGGAACGAGAAGATCCCCAGCGCTTCTGCAAACGCGATGCCGATGAACAGCATGGCGGTCTGGCCAGCAGCCGCCGACGGGTTGCGCAGCGCGCCCGACAGGAAGTTGCCTGCAATGTTGCCCACACCGATCGCGGCGCCGCCCATACCGATGGCGGTCAGACCAACACCGATGTACTTGCCCATTTCTGCGATATCGCCTTCCATGTCGTATCTCCTTGAGTTTTGGAATTGGCTGGATTGGTATTCGACCCTTTGGCCCGCGTATCAGTGCGACGGGTGCAATGCGTCACGCAAGTAAACGCAGGTCAGAATGGTGAAAACATAGGCCTGGATGACTGCGACAAGCAGTTCCAGCGCGTAAAGCGCGGTTACAGCCAGCACCGGCACGAAGAAGATCGCCCCCAATGCGCTGGCAAAGCCCGCGAAAACCTTGGCCACGGCATGGCCCGCCATCATCGCACCGGCCAGACGAATGGAATGGCTGATGGGGCGTGCGAAATACGAGATCAACTCGATCAGCGCCAGAATGGGGCGCAGCGCCAACGGTGCGGAACTGACCCAGAACAGGCCCAGAAACTTGGTGCCGTTCAGGATGAACCCCAGTGCCGTCACCGACAGAAACACTGTCAGCGCCAGAACAGCCGTCACCGCAATATGCGATGTGGTGGTGAAGGCAAACGGGATCAGCCCCAGCAGGTTTGCAAACAACACGAACATGAACAGCGTGAATACATGCGGAAAGAAACGCACGGCATCATGTCCGGCGACATCTTCAACCATCTTGTAGATGAAGCCGTAAGCCATTTCTGCCGCCGATTGTCCGCGCGACGGAATGATCGCACGCCTGCGCGCACCCAGAACCATCAGGGCTGTCGCTGCAAGAACGGTCAATGCCATCCACAGTGTGACATTGGTTGGTGTGTACCATGCGATATCACCACCAAACAGCGCCTTAACCTCGAATTGGTCCATTGGCCTGATCGAGAGGCCACCACTTTCATCCGCCACTGGTCTTGTCCCCTTTTTTCGCACCCGTATCACGCAGGGCAGCATCTTCAGCTTGTTCCTGCAACACGCGGGCCGAACGCATCATGGTTTTCACCCCGGCCGCAAAGCCCAATAATGTAAACAACACCAGCAAGAACGGTTGTGTGTCCAAAAGAACATCCAGCCCGTAGCCAATGCCCGCCCCGATGCCAAGCCCTGACACCAGTTCGATCACCATCCGCCAGCCCACCTGGGCCATTGAATGATGGTCCTGCCCTGCCCTTGGCGGATTTATCGCGGCCTTGGCCTTGGCGATCCGATCTTCAAGGGCTTTCAGCCGCTCCAATTCGTCACGCTGTGCCATGCCTGCCACCTCCGGCTGCAAGTTGCGCGGAAACTAGGCAGCCACGCGCCCAGAGTCAAGCATGTAAAACACCCCAGACCGAAACCCAAAGCACTGATATAATTATATAAAAATATTGACCTGCTACGCGCGCGATCATCGAAGACGGAATTTGTAGCAAACCCCATATTCAACCATTCAGTTGACCTTTTGGCGTTAGCGCGCAACAAGGATGGCATGACCCATACCCCCGCCCCCTCACTGGATCAGGTTTTCATGGCTTTGGCCGATCCGACACGGCGGGCCATACTGGCAATGCTGCTGGAAGACGACATGGCCGTAACCGATGTGGCCCACCCCTTCGACATGTCGCTGGCCGCGATTTCCAAGCATCTGGGCATATTGGCCGCAGCGGGGCTGATAAGTCAGGAAAAGCGCGGGCGGGTCAAATGGTGCCAGCTGGAACCCGACGCCCTGCGCGCCGCCAGCATCTGGATGCAGGCCTTCGGCCAGTTCGAAGCCGTCAATCTGGATGCGTTCGAGCGGTTTCTGGAACAGGAACTGCAAACCCCGCTGCCGGATGCATAGGTGCCACAAAGCTGGTGGACCAATGGCCTGAAGCTGTCGTTGTCCGCTTGGATTAAGCCCGCGCCATCGGTAGGCCGGGGTCTGCCGATCCGACGCCAGTGAAGTTCACTTTATGCAGGCGGCATACTACTGAGATCAAAGGCTTGAGACACCATCAGAATAATCGGCAGGCCGCGGGACGGCCCACCGATGGCGCGGCGGCCTTCGGCCTTTGCTCCGCGCCTTGGGCATTCCCAATGACTGCTTCAGGCCAACCCCACCCCAAGCAGCATTATTCGCCGTGTTGCACGATCTTACGCAATCTGCGCAAACGCATCGCGCAGCGCTTGTGACCACGCCGCAGACATGGCCGCGAATTCTTCGTCATTGGCCTCGATCCGGCGGTATTCGCTGACGCGAAGGGCATTGGTTTCAATAATCGCCATATCCAGCGGCATCCCCACACTGAGATTCGAGCGCAATGTCGAGTCCATCGACAACAGCACTGCCTTGCGCGCCTCGTCCAAGGGGGTGTTGGCGGTAATCACACGGTCCAGAATGGGCTTGCCGTATTTATGCTCGCCAATCTGCAAATAGGGCGTGTCCTCGGTGGCTTCGATGAAATTGCCTTCGGGATAGATCAGGAACAGCCGCATGCGCCCGCCCTTGCGTTGCCCTGCAACAATCATCGATGCGGTGGCGGCCTGATTCATCCGGTCCATCCGCGCCTGTGTTTCTGCGGTCACCCGTGACAGCATTTCGCCGGTAATCGTGGCCACATCCAGCATGCTGTCGGCCTGCATGATAGATGTGTCCAGCGTTGCTTCGGGATCATCAATCGCCTCGTTCAAACGCGCAAGGGTCGTTTGTGTGACCGACAGGTTGCCGGCGGTCAGCATGACGATCACCCGTTCACCCGGCTCCTCAAACGTGAACATCTTGCGGTATACGGAAATATTGTCCAGACCCGCGTTTGTGCGCGTGTCCGACAACAAAACCAGACCTTCCTTCAGCAGCATCCCCACGCAATATGTCATCGCGCCTTTCCTTGCCAGTATGTCAGCCTGCAAGTGTTATCCCTGCGGCCATGACGCTGCAAGCGTCATTGTTGCTGCGCCTCGACAAGCACGGTGACATCCAGCGCCTCGGCAGCGCCGCCAAGCACCAGCCCGCGAAGGGGGGCTGCATCCTGCGCGTCCAGCCCAGACCCAAGCCGGATATACTGATCATTGGGACAGCACTTATTCGACGCATCGAACCCGACCCACCCCAGCCGGTCTATGTAGATTTCTGCCCAGGCGTGGCTGGCTTCATGGGCGCTGCCATCCTCAGTGGCATTCAGATAGCCGCTGACATAGCGCGCGGGCAGATCGGCCAGATGGGCGCAGGAAATCAACACCTGCGTATGGTCCTGACACACGCCCGCGCCTTCATTCATCGCCTCGGCGGCGGTGGTATGGGCGTGGGTGGCCCCGGGGCGGTAGGGCAATGCATCCGACACGGCCTCGGACAGCAGATGCGCGCGTTCCAGCGCGGTGGCCGATCCGGCGTCGCGAAGTGTATTCTGCACCAGATCCACAATCGCGCGGTTTGGTTCGGTGCGCACAGTATTGCGCATATAGGCACGCGGCGGCACACGTTCGCGGTGGCCGCGCAAAACGCCGGCTGTGTCGATGGTTTCGACCGTGCCTTGAACTATGACTTCAATATGCTCCACCCGTTTGCGCAAAGACACTGTCTGGATGTAGTCCCCTGCCCCGTCGCGGAAGGCCTCGCCGATCAGGGCATCGGGCACATCGACCTTCCAGTCAATCACCTTCTGGCTGTCACATTTGGCGGGTATCAGGCGCAGGCTTTGGATAATACCGGCAACGGGGCTTTCGAATTCATAGCGCGTCTTGTGAAAAACCGTCAGAATCATCGCGCTTCCCCCGTCAGATACTGGTCATGGATGGATTGCGCCAACCCGCCGTTTTCATTGATCATGCGCGTCAGGAATTCATGCAACCCTTCATCAAACACATCATCTATGCGGGCCTCTGCCAACTCGCCCAGAAGGGCGCGCGCGGATTCCTGCGCAGGCGTGGAGCGCCCGTAAATGCGCGCCAGCTGGTCCAGATGCTCATTCGCTTCGGCATAACATGACAACAGGGATCGCGGGAATTTGGGGTTCAGCAACAGGAAATGTGCAATCTGCACCGAACTTAATTCCCCGCCATAGGCCCAGTTATAGGCCCTGTGCGCCGACAATGCACGCAACAGCGTTGTCCATTGGTAATTGTCCAGCCCCGACCCCACATAGGCCACCGATGGCAGCAGCACATAATATTTCACATCCAGCAGCCGCGCCGTATTGTCCGCGCGTTCCACCGCATAGCCCAGATTCATGAAGCTGTAGCCATCGATGCGCAATTGCGTGGATTCAATCGCCCCACGGATCAGTGAACTGGTGCGAATGGTCCAGTCGGTCAGGTCGGGCGTGGACAGTTTAGACCGCTCCAGCCGCTGCATGGCCATCAGTTCCTGATAGCTGGCATTGATGGCATCCCACACCTGCGATGTCAGCGCCGTGCGCACAATGCGTGCGTTTTCACGCGCGGACCGAATGCAACTGGCGACAGATGACGGGTTTTCCATGTCGAAAAACAGGAAACTTTCGACATTGCGCTGAACAATCTCGCCGTATTTGTCGGTAAAGGGCTGCAACACCCCCTTGCTTTGCAAGATGGCCCCCCATTCGTTGCGATATCCCCCGCCGGTGTTGGGCAAAAGCGCATTGCGAAACCCCATGTCCAGCAGGCGGGCAGTGGTTTCCGAGCGTTCCAGAAAGCGTGTCATCCAGAACAGATTCGCGGCTGTACGGCTTAGCATATCATTCCTCCGCGATGACCCAAGTGTCCTTGACGCCGCCACCCTGACTGGAATTGACGACCAGCGACCCGTCGGTCAGGGCAACACGCGTCAACGCACCGGGCACGAGTTCGACATCACGGCCGACAAGGCAATAGGGGCGCAAATCCACATGACGCGGCGCTATGCCTTCCTCTACGAAAGTGGGGCAGGTTGACAGCGCCAATGTGGGCTGGGCGATGTAATTCGACGGGTTTGCCGCCACTTTTGCCGCGAATGTGTCAATCGTGGCGCGGTCGGATGCAGGCCCCACAAGCATGCCATACCCGCCCGACCCGTGCACTTCCTTGACGACCAGTTCGCCGATATTTTCCAGCACATATTTCAGATCATCGGATTTGGCGCATTGCCATGTCGGCACATTGTCCAGTATCGGGGTTTCACCCAGATAGAAGCGCACCATTTCGGGCACATAGGTATAGATGGCCTTGTCATCGGCCACACCGGCACCCGGCGCAGAACAGATTGTCACCCCGCCCGAGCGATAGACATTCATCAGCCCCGGAACGCCCAGCGCGGAATCGGGGCGGAAACACAGCGGGTCCAGAAACGCATCATCAATGCGGCGATAGATGACATCCACCTTGCGCGGCCCCTCGGTGGTGCGCATCCAGCAAAAATCCCCCTCGACGAACAGATCCTGCCCTTCGACCAGTTCAATCCCCATCAGATCGGCCAGAAAGGAATGTTCATAATAGGCCGAATTGAAATGCCCCGGCGTCAGCAGCACCACGCAGGGGTCACGGTCGCATTTCGCGGGCGCGACAGATGCCAATGTGCGTTTCAGCAGCCGTGCATAGCCGTCCACCGGCGCCACGCGGTTTTCCTGAAACAGATGCGGGAACATGCGCATCATGACTTCGCGGTTTTCCAGCATGTAGGACACGCCCGACGGGGTGCGGCAGTTATCTTCCAGCACATAAAACTGCTCGGCCCCCGTGCGCACCAGATCAATGCCCACGATATGGCTGAACACCCCCAAGGGCGGGCGGAACCCCGCCACGGCAATTTCATACGCGTCATTGCGATACACCAGATCGGCAGGAATAAGCCCTGCGCGAATAATCTCGCCACGGTCATAGACATCGGACAAAAACGCATTCAGCGCACGGGCACGCTGTTTGATGCCGCGCTCCAGTCTGCGCCATTCATGTGCGGTGAACACACGCGGGAACATATCGAACGGGATCAGCCTGTCAGGATCGCCCCCTTCACCGTAAACCGCAAAGGTAATGCCATAGCGGCGAAACAGATCCTCGGCCTCGGCCTGTTTGAGGGCGCGGAATTCGGCGGGCATATTCTGATACCAGCCTTCCAACATTTGATAGGGTGCCCTTAACCCGTCAGATGCATACATTTCGTTGAAAAAGCTGGTCACCATTGCGCAGAAACTCCGTTATATTGGGTCATCAAAGCAGGTCTGTTCGGAATGTAAAGGTAAACAGAACCTTGCGCCTGAATTATAGGCGCGCAAGCGATGAATTATTCAGCACAGCCCATTCACGTCGGATGCGCGCGCGCCTGACGGGCGTTCAGCCAGTTTATTGCCAGCACCACCAGCAGCACGCCCGCGCCCACCAACTCGACGGTGAATGATGGCCAGAACAGCGCAATAACAGCGGGAATAGCCACCAGCCGCGATGCAATATCCATCCGCCCGAACAAATACCCCTCGATCGCGCTGGCAAAGGCCACAAGCCCCAATATCGCGGTAAACCCTGTCCACAGCACATGCGGCAGCGGGCCACCATAGATGATTTCGGGGTTGAACACCATGAACAGCGGGATCAGATACAGGCCCTTGGCAAATTTCCACGCCTGCATACTGGTTTCCATGGGTTTCGCGCCCGCCACAGCCGCGCCTGCAAACCCCGCAAGCGCCACGGGGGGCGTCACATTGCTGTCCTGTGAATACCAGAACACCACCAGATGCGCGATCAGCAGCGGGATGCCGAATTCATTGTGCAACGCAGGCCCCACCAGCACGATCAGCACGATATAGCTGGCCGTCACCGGCAGCCCCAGACCAAGCACCAGCGATGCAATCAGCACCAGCCCAAGCGCCAGCACGATATTGCCACCCGACAGCGCCACCATCATGGAGCTGAATTTCAGCCCCAGCCCGGTCAGGCCCACAACCCCCACGATAATACCCGCCACCGCACAGGCAATGGACACGGCAACCGCATTGCGCGCGCCCAGTTCCAGCGACTCGTATATCATGCGCAGCCCGCGCATGACGGACGCCTGCACCCGTTCACACGTGACCGGACCATCTGCCAGAACCGCCCAAGCGCCGCGCAGCCCCGCCACGCCCACGACCGACAAAATGGCCCAGAACCCCACCCGCATGGGCGAGATGTTGTTGACCAGCAGCACAACCAGCAACACCAGCGGCACAATGAACTGCCACCCCGCCGCCAACACATGGCGCACGATGGGCAATTCTGCCGCAGACAGCCCCTTCATGCCCTGTTTCATCGCCACGATATGCACGAACAGATAGACTGTGCCCAGATACAGGATCGCCGGAAAGATCGACACCAGAACGATGTCGATATAGGGCACTTGGGTATATTCCGAAATCAGGAACGCGCCCGCCCCCATCAGGGGCGGCGTGATCTGCCCGCCCGTGGATGCCGCCGCTTCAATACCGCCCGCCTGTTTGGGCTTGTAGCCCAGCCGCTTCATCAGCGGGATGGTGAAGGCCCCCGTGGTCACCACATTGGCAATCGCCGAACCCGATATAGACCCCATCCCCGCGCTTGCGATCACGGCAGCTTTTGCAGGGCCGCCCGGCTTGCGCCCGGTGGCGGCAAAAGCCAGATCGATGAAGAACTTGCCCGCGCCGGTTTTTTCCAGAAAGGCCCCGAACAGCACGAACATAAACACGAATGTCGCGGCCACGCCAAGCGGCAGGCCAAAAATGCCTTCCTGCCCCAGATATAACTGCCCCACCAGCCGGTCCACGCTGGCGCCGCGATGCGACAGAATACCCGGCATCCATTCGCCCACCTGCGGCAAGGCCCCGCGCGGCCCCGCCAGCGCATAGATGATGGCCAGCGCGCCAATGATGGTCAGGCCCAGCCCCACCGCACGGCGGCTGGCTTCAAGCACGGCAATAATGCAGATAATGCCCACGGTAATATCCGTGGCGGTCCACCACCCTGCCCGTGCGATGATGTCATCCAGATACCAGATGATATAAAACCCGCTTAAAAACGCCGCTGTCAGAAACCCCGCATCGATAACCCAGCCCAACGCCCCGCGCGGGCGCGTCTGTCCGAAGACGGGGAAAATCAGAAACGCCAGAAACAGCACAAAGCCCAGATGCGCGGTGCGCTGATAAAACAGGCCCAGCGGCTGGATACCGGCCGTATACAGCTGGAACAGCGACAGCATGATCGCCACTGCCGTGATCAGCCACAGCACAGGGCGCGGCTGCATCGCATCGGCAGATCGCAGGTTTTCAGGGATAACCCCGCCTTCAACCTGATCGGGGGACATGGTGTCGGTGATGCTTGTCTTTGATGCCATCGGGGCTGCCCTGTCATTGGTGCATGTTGCTCAGGCAATGGGAACCGGTTTTAAGTGTCCTGAACATGCGCAATCTGAAGTAAAAAGGATGGCGCGTGCGTATGCAATGAACGCATCATCGTTTAGGGGTGCAAATTCAAATGCAGCCTGACGCGCGCGCCGCGGGCCACATAGTCCGACAAGGGCAATTCCTGCCCTGCCGCTGTCAGTGTGTGCCCGACAGGGTCAGACCCGTTGCGCAAGGTCACGCTGTTTGCAGGCATGGCCTCATTAATGTCCACAATCCAGTAGCCGCCGCGCGGCGCAGACACCAATCTGCCACGGCCCGCCACCTCGCCCAGACCTGCGGCGAAATCATGCAGGAAACTGCGCGTCAAGGTCAGTTGGCCCGCATTGTTTTCAAAGCAATCGGCCACAGCGCCCCCTGTTACGGAATGCGACCAGCGCAGGCAGATTTCCGCGCCGTCCCGCATGGGCAGTTGTGCCAGCACCGCGCCGCCATCGTCATGCAGTTGCAAGGCGGGGTCGGCGGCAGCGGCGTCCGGCAAAACCATGACAGGCAACAGACACAGGGCGGCAACCAGATGCCGCCCCGCAGCCCTTCGCGTCACGGGCGCTGATGGTCCTGCGCTGTTGCACCCACTTCTTCCAGATAGCGCAGCGCGCCGGGGTGGAAGGGGATGGGCGTGGAATCAACACTGAATTCAACCGTCGTGTCATTCGCGGCCGGGTGAATGGCGATCAACTCGTCAACATTCTCATACATCGCCTTGGTGATGTTATAGGCCAGTTCCTCATCCATATCGGCATGCACAATCAGCACATTCGGCGTTGAAATGGTCAACACCGGCTCTGCCATCCCGTCATACAGCCCTTCGCGCAGGGTATAGGGGGCGAATGTCGGTTCGGCCTCGATCGCGGCGGCGATTTCTTCGGTGGTCAGCGGAACCAGCGTGATGGACCGCGTTGTGGCAAGGTTCATGATGGAACTGGTGGGCGGGCCAACACTCCAGAACCCTGCATCAATATCGCCGTCGCGCAATGCATCGGCGGTTTCATTGAAGTTCAGGCGCTGTTCGCTGATGTCATCATAGGTAATTCCATTGGCCGCCAGCAGGGTTTGCGCACTGACTTCGGTGCCGGACCCCGGTGCGCCAACAGACACACGCTTGCCGCGCAGGTCATCAAGGCCGGTAATGCCGCTGTCGGCCAGTGTCACAATCTGCACCGCGTTGGGATAGATCGACGCGATGGCGCGCAATTCATCCACCTGACGCCCTTCAAACGCGCCCTCGCCATGGAAGGCCTGATACACGGTGTCGGCCAGTGCCAGCGCCAGATCGGAATCGAAGCGCGATACCAGTGCCACGTTCTCCACCGATGCGCCGGTGACTTCCGCACTTGCGGATGCGCCCTCGACATGGCGGTTGATCACTTCGGCCAGACCACCGCCATAGGGAAAGTAAACCCCGCCGGTGCCGCCTGTGGCAATGGACAATTCCTGCGCCTGCACCGGCACTGTCAAAAGGGCCGTTGCAGCGGCAATGGCTGCAAATCTATAAGTCATTGGTATCCTCCCAAGGATCACTGTTATTGTTTTTTCTGATCGTCACGCGATCTATGGAAAGACTAGCCGTGCTTTGGCCGCTGCGCAAGCATTGTGGGCCGGTTTTTGCGGGGGCTTACCCTGCGAAAACCACCGGCAACAGGGACGCCACCAGCAATGCCGCCATCGAATAGTTGAACACCCGCAACCAGTCAGGGCGCTGCAACAGCCGCCGCACACCCATGCCCAGCCCCGTCCATATAACGGTCGAGGTCCAGCCCACACTTAGAAACCCCGCAGCCACCCATGCAACCGCCACCCATTCCTGCGTCGGCGCATAGATCGACACCGCCCCCAGCGATATGACCCATGCCTTGGGGTTGACCCACTGAAACGCCGCCGCTTGCAGGAATGTCAGCGGGCGGGCCTTGGTGCTGGACCCGTCCGGCGGCGCGGCATTGGCAATTTTCCACGCCAGCCACAGCATATAGACGACCGACACCACCTTCAGCGCCATTTGTGCGGGCGGGTAGCTGATGAAAACCCCCATCAACCCCACCCCCACCAGAAACACCATTCCCGCATGACCAATGGCGATGCCCGCCATATGCGGCAGCGACCGGCGAAACCCGAAATTCACCCCCGATGCCAGCAACATGACATTATTCGGCCCCGGCGTGGCAGAGGTCACAAAGGCGAAGGCAAGCAGTGCAAGAAAAACTTCTGGTGTCATCATCTCAATCCCATACTTGCGCAAAACTTAATGCAGATTTCAGGAAATTGAATTGCAAATACTGCAAGTCAGACGCATAATTTGCAACTTATGGCGGGACTAGACAAAATATCCGAACATATATTGCGCATCCTGACGCAGGAAGGGCGCATTTCCAACCTTGATCTGGCCGAACGCGTCGGGCTGTCGCCGTCTGCATGTTTGCGCCGCGTGCAGGAACTGGAACGCAGGCGCGTCATCACCGGCTACAAGGCCGTGCTGGACCCTTTGCAAACCGGCATCGGCTTCATCGCCTATGTCACTGTGGGCCTGTCGCGCCACACCAAGGCTGCACAGGAAGAATTTGAACACCTGATGCGCGCAGCCCCGCAGGTGCGCGAATGCCACAACATTACCGGCACAGTCGAATACCTGCTGCGCGTGGAAGTGCGCGATCTGGCGGCTTACAAACATTTTCACACCGATTACATGGGCGCGTTCCCCTATCTGGACACATTGACGACCATGGTTGTCATGGGGTCCCCCAAGGATGACCGCGCCTGAACTTTTGCGCGTGCATCGGGACGCAAAACCCGCTATGCTGCACCGCAGCAAAAGGGGTGCACCATGCCAAAAGGGAAAGTGATCACAGTCGCGCAGCAAAAAGGCGGGTCCGGCAAGACCACGCTTGCGGTCAATCTGGGGGCCATGTTGCAACGCGCAGGCCACAAGGTGGCGTTTCTGGACACCGACCCCCAAGGATCATTGGGGCGCTGGTTCATGACGCGCCATCAGGCAGGCCGCAGCGAAGGGCTTGAATTTTCCACCGCCTCTGCATGGGGGGTGGGCTATGAGGTGGGCAAGCTGCGCGATATGGCCGAATTCGTCATTATCGACACGCCCCCCAAGGCCGATGCCGACCTGCGCCCTGCCCTGCGCGAAGCCGATCTGGTGGTCGTGCCTGTGGCCTCCAGCCATGTGGATCTGTGGGCAACCGAAGGGGTGCTGGATCTGGCGCGGCGCGAAGGGCGCGACGTTCTGGTGGTGCTGAACCGCGCGCGTGCAGGCACACGGCTGGGCGTGGAAATTGCCGAAGCGGCCGGCGCGCTGGATGCAGCCCTTGCCCAGACGCAGATCGCCAACCGCGTGGCCTATGCCGAAACGCTGGGTCAGGGGATGGCCGGACATGAAGGCGCGCGCAACCCCGCCATCCGCGCTGAACAGGACGCGCTGCTGGCCGAAATTCTGGACCGGTTGCAACAACAGGACTGACAGCGCCGCTTGCCCATGGACGGGGCACGGCGCTTGCGCTATCAGCAACGCGCATTCCGTCAAGAAAGGTGCGCGTATGTCCGGCCACGGCCCCGCAATTCCAATGACCGCCCGCAAATCCGCGCCCCTGCGCGGTACAGCGCAGATTCCCGGTGACAAATCCATTTCCCACCGCGCCCTGATCCTGGGCGCACTGTCCGTGGGCGAAACCCATGTGACGGGGCTGCTGGAAGGGCAGGATGTGCTGGACACCGCCCGCGCCATGCGTGCCTTCGGGGCAGATGTGATCCAGAACGGGCCGGGCGACTGGAGCGTGCATGGCGTGGGCGTGGGCGGCTTTCGTGAACCTGATGGCGTGATTGATTGCGGCAATTCCGGCACCGGCGTGCGGCTGATCATGGGCGCCATGGCCACCACCGACATCACCGCCACATTCACCGGTGATGCCAGCCTGAACAAACGCCCCATGGGCCGCGTCACCGACCCGCTGGCGCTGTTTGGTGCGCAGGCAGTCGGTCGGCGCGGCGGGCGTTTGCCAATGACACTTATTGGTGCGCAAGACCCAGTGCCCGTGTGCTACCATGTGCCCATGCCATCCGCACAGGTGAAATCGGCCGTGTTGCTGGCGGGACTGAACGCACCGGGCCAGACGGTCGTTGTTGAATCTGAGCCGACCCGCGACCATTCCGAACGCATGCTGCGCGGCTTTGGCGCGGAAATTTCGGTTGAGGATGCAGATGAAGGCCGCGTCATCACCCTGACCGGCCAGCCGGAATTGCGCGGCCAGTCCGTGGCCGTTCCGCGCGATCCCAGTTCCGCCGCCTTCCCTGTATGTGCCGCGTTGATGGTGCAGGATTCCGACATTCTGGTGCCCGGTGTCAGCCAGAACCCCACAAGAAATGGCATTTTTACAACATTGCAGGAAATGGGCGCTGATCTTGTGATGGAAAACCCCCGCATTGAAGGCGGCGAGCCGGTGGCAGATTTGCGGGTGCGGTTTTCCACCCTCAAAGGGGTCGATGTCCCCCCCGAACGCGCCGCCAGCATGATTGACGAATACCCAATCCTGTCGGCGCTTGCCGCCACCGCCGAAGGGGTCACCACCATGCGCGGCGTCAAGGAATTGCGCGTCAAGGAATCGGACCGTCTGGATGCGATGGCGCGCGGGCTGGAAGCTTGCGGTGTCCGCGTGAGCGAGACCGAAGACAGCCTGACTGTTTATGGCATGGGCACAGGCGGCGTTCCGGGCGGGGCCACGGTGCAGACCCATCTGGACCACCGCATCGCCATGAGCTTTTTGTGCCTTGGCCTTGCATCGCAAAAGCCGGTAACGATTGATGACGCCACGCCCATCGCGACATCATTTCCCGCGTTTGAAGGGTTGATGGCCGGTCTAGGCGGGCAGATCACGCGCAACAATTCCTGAAGCTGGTTGACCGTCAGGCTGGTTGAGAATGGCCTTTTGAAGACATCGGGAAAGCCCAAATGCGCGGAATCAAGGGCGCAGCCCGCCGCGCCATAGGTCTGGCCGTCCCGCGGCCTGCCGATTTGGCTGATGGTATGCCAAGCCCTTGCGCACAGAAGTATGCAGCCTGCATAAACTGCACATCTCAAATGTCGGATCGGCAGACCCCGGCCCACCGATGGCGCGGGCTTTATTCATGCCCGAATGACCGTCGAAAGACAAATACCGCAATTCAAATCAGTTCCAGCACCAAAAAAAGCCCCCGCAAATGCGGGGGCTTTTGTTCCGAATACCGGCTGATCAGCAGCTGTAATACATCGCATATTCGATCGGGTGGGGTGTGTGCTCATAGGCATACACTTCTTCCCATTTAAGATCGATATAGGCCATGATCTGGTCCTTGGTGAACACATCACCGGCCAGCAGGAAGTCGTGATCGGCAGCAAGGCTGTCCAGCGCTTCGCGCAAGGATGCGCAAACTGTGGGGATGCCTTCCAGCTCTTCTGGCGGCAGGTCATACAGGTCCTTGTCGGATGCAGGGCCCGGATCGATCTTGTTCTTGATCCCGTCAAGGCCCGCCATCAGCAATGCGGCAAATGCCAGATAGGGGTTTGCAGACGGGTCGGGGAAACGGGCTTCGACGCGCTTGGCCTTGGGGCTTTCGGTCCATGGAATACGGATACAACCCGACCGGTTGCGTGCCGAGAATGCGCGCAGAACGGGTGCTTCAAAACCGGGGATCAGGCGTTTGTAGCTGTTGGTTGTGGGGTTGGTAAACGCGTTCAGCGTTTTGGCATGTTTCAGAATGCCGCCAATGAACCACAACGCTTCCTGGCTAAGATCGGCGTATTTGTCGCCTGCAAACAGCGGCTTGCCATCTTTCCAGATCGACATGTTCACATGCATGCCGGTGCCGTTGTCACCCTTGACAGGCTTGGGCATGAAAGTTGCCGTCTTGCCATAGGCGTCTGCGACATTGCGCACGACATATTTGTATTTCATGATTTCGTCAGCCTGCTTGGTCAGTGATCCGAAGATCAGGCCAAGTTCATGCTGTGCGGACGCCACTTCGGTGTGGTGCTTGTCGACCTTCATGCCCATGTCTTTCATGGTGGTCAACATTTCAGAACGCATGTCCTGATTGGCATCCATCGGATTCATGGCAAAGTAGTGGCCCTTGACGCCGGGACGGTGGCCGGTATTGCCGGTGTCATATTCGGTGTCAGAATTCCATGCGGCTTCTTCGGCATCAACCTCGAAGCTGACCTTATTGATCGAATCGCTGAATTTCACGCTGTCGAACACGAAGAATTCGGCTTCGGGGCCAAAATAGGCGGCGTCGCCAATGCCTGATGATTTCAGGTAGGATTCGGCCTTTTCGGCGGTGCCGCGCGGGTCACGCTCATAAGGCTCGTTGGTGTCGGGTTCCACGATGGACGCATGGATCGCAAGCGTTTTCTCGGCATAGAACGGGTCGACATAAACGCTGTCCAGATCGAACACCAGTTTCATATCCGACGCTTCGATACCCTTCCAGCCCGGCACGGACGATCCGTCAAACATGAAGCCTTCTTCAAGGAAATCCTCGTCGACCAGATCGCCCACGATGGTCACATGCAACATGCGGCCACGCGGGTCGGTGAAACGGATATCAAGATATGCGATATCTTCGTCTTTAATAAGCTTCAGAACGTCAGCTGAACTCATGTCTTTTTCCTTCTCCTTGGGAATTCGCTCAGGGGTTTCCCCCAAATAAACTGCATCAGGTCACAGCGCGTCATCACCGCTTTCGCCAGTGCGAATGCGGATCGCTTGCTCGACCGGGGATACGAAGATTTTGCCATCGCCGATCTTCTCGGTGCGGGCGGCGGCGACAATGGCCTCGATGGCCTCATCGACCTGATCGTCTGGCAGGACAATCTCGACTTTTACCTTGGGCAGAAAATCGACGACATATTCAGCACCGCGATACAGTTCGGTATGGCCCTTCTGGCGGCCGAAACCCTTGACCTCCAGAACAGAAAGCCCCTGAACGCCGATATCTTGCAGCGCTTCTTTGACCTCATCAAGCTTGAACGGTTTGATGATCGCTTCGATCTTTTTCATGCCCTCGCCTTTTCGTTCCCTCAAGCCCTCGTCCGGCTTGCCCTGTTCAGATCATGTTCAGACCTTCCTCACAATCTGATAGACTGGAACTTGGGTATGACAAAACACCCAATCAGCAACGCGGCCCTAAAATTAATCAATGTGACTAATTTTTGTGCGTTTTGGAAAAAGCGGGTTTGGAAAAATGGTTGAAATACTGACATCCGCCCAAATGCGCGCCATTGAAGGCGCTGCTATCGATTCTGGTGCGGTCACCGGACTGGAATTGATGGAATGCGCAGGGCAGAAGGTGGTCGATGAAACCGTGCGCCACTGGGGTATTGATCAAGAATCACCATGCAGTGCCCTAATTTTGTGCGGTCCGGGAAATAACGGCGGCGATGGCTTCGTCATGGCGCGGCTGCTGACTGAGCGTGGCTGGCAGGTGACGGCGTGCCTGTATGGCGATCATGACAAGCTGCCACCCGATGCACGGCGCAATCATGACAGATGGGCGCGCAGCGCAGCGGTGCATCCGTTGACGCGCACAATCGCGGATGCACTTGCCCCCGACACCTTTATCATCGACGCGCTGTTTGGCACCGGACTGACCCGCGCGCTTGATGTGGCACTTACCAACATACTGCAAGAACTGGCGGGCAGGGCTGCGCGCGGGCGCATTGCCATTGACGCCCCCAGCGGCCTTTGCATGGATAGCGGGCGGGCACTGGGCTATGTGCTGGCCGCTGATCTGACAGTGACATTCCACCGCGCCAAGATCGGGCATTATCTGACTGACGGGCCGGAGGCCTGTGGCGCGCTGAAAGTTGCGGATATTGGCCTGCACAGCAATTTCGCGCCCTTTGCGCACACAGCACTGCTGGACCGGACCGCCGCACAGGGGGCACAAAAAACCGTCAGCGGGCATAAATATACACATGGGCACGCGCTTGTGCTGTCGGGCGGGCCGGGCAAGGGCGGCGCGGGCCGCCTTGCGGCGCGCGCGGCATTGCGCATCGGCGCAGGGGTTGTGACATTGGGCTGCCCGCCTGCGGCACTGCAAGAAAACGCCTGTAGGCTGGACGCGGTAATGCTGCACCCGCTGCGCGATGGCGATGATCTGGCGCGCACGCTTGCGGATGCGCGCCTGAACGCGCTTTGCCTTGGTCCGGGCGGCGGGCTGGGCACGCGCGAGGGCGGCCTGCTGCGCACGGCGCTTCATGCGGGGCGCCCCACGGTGCTGGATGCCGATGCGCTGACACTGCTGGCGCAAGGTGCGGCGGGGTTTGACGCGCTTGGCCCTGATGTGGTTCTGACCCCGCATGCAGGCGAATTCGCGCGCCTGTTCCCCGATCTTGCAGCCAGGCTGCAAGATGCGCCAACACGCGGACCGGCATATTCCAAACGCGATGCCACCTGCGATGCCGCCGCGCGCGCGGGATGCGTGGTGCTGCTGAAAGGGCGCGACACCACGATTGCCGCCCCTGACGGGCGCTGCGCCATCAACGCTGCCTGTTACGACCACGCAGCGCCATGGCTGGCCACAGCAGGGGCGGGCGATGTGCTGGCGGGCATGATTACGGGTTTGCTGGCCCGCGGCCTGCCTGCCTTTGACGCGGCGTGTGCCGCCGCTTGGCTGCATGCCGAAACAGCGCGCCAGTTCGGTCCCGGCCTGATTGCCGAAGACCTGCCGGACGCCCTGCCCCGAACGTTACGCACATTGCAATAAGGCGGGCGCGTTATCGCATGCCGCGCGATAAATCGCGCGTTACGCTACAAAAAATGTCCGGTGAATAGTGGTAGCCGCTGCGGGACTCGAACCCGCACGCCCATTCGGGCCTCAGATTTTAAGTCTGGTCTGTCTACCAGTTCCAGCAAGCGGCCGTAGTTTTCCCCTAGCGCCCCGCGCGGCGCGGCGCAAGCTGTTTCCTTGAGCGAAAACAGCAATGCCGCCCCTAGCGATCCAACAAAACGGACGACACAGGAACCAGACTGATCTGGTCAACACGCCCTTCGGATTGCCACAAATCCAGCGCATCAAGCGTGGCTTCATTGCTGGCCTCGCCAAATACGATCACATGCCCCACCTGACTTGCCTGAAACACGGCACGGTCCAGAAAACGCCGGATGGTGATGGCGCTTTCATCCTCGGCATCCAGAATGCGGAACACTTCGGCATGGGGCACACCCATCGCATCCGCACTGCGCGCCGCCTGCCCCAATCCCCCTGCAAAGGTCACCAGCCCGTACCCGTCGCGCACGATCACGTCCATGACTTCGGATAACAGCCGCGAGTTGCGCACAAACCCGTTGCGGGGCAGGTCAATCACCCCCGTCGCAAGGGGCACATTGTCAAAATAGGCCCCGAAGGTGACATCTATATCAGACGCCGTGGCCCCTGCGGGAATGCCGTTTGCCAATATCAGCACTTCCTTGCCGGACTGGTGATACAGCTCTGCGGCCTCTGTGGCGCTGGGGTCCATGGGGTTCAGCGCGACGGTAAACACCATATCACGCGCCGCAAGCTCGCGGCGCAGGGGCATGGGCAGGCCGGGGTCATTCAGCACAATCGCCATCAACGCCCCCTCGGGCGCGCCCGCGCCGCCCACGGCAATGGCGTTACGTTCCAGTGCACCTGTCGCAACGGCATCCTCGGCCGGATCGGTGGCATCCGCGCCCGTATCCGCGCCCGTATCCGCACCTGCCCCCACAAGCGCGGGCACGGCGTCGCGCGGCGAAAACGGCAATCCCGGCATGCCCGAGATACGGGTTCCGGGCATCGCCACGCCACCATCGGCGGGCGCATCACCATCTGCGGTGCCATCTTCGGGCGGGGCGTCCTGTGCCGTCTGGCTGTCGCTGTCATCTTCGGGCGTTGCGGCATGCGGCAGGTCATCATCAGGCGCGGACGCATCTTCCGCATCTGCGCGTTCGGGCGCGTGCAGCGGCGGCGCGTCGACCTGCGGCACGCCGTCTGGCGCGCGCGGTGCAGCGCCTGTGCCTTGCGCGGGGGGCAGCATAGCAAGGGAACTATCCTGTTGCGGTGTCGATGGCGCGGCATCTTCGGGCATATCCGCAGGCACCTGCGCCCCTTCGGCCATGTCAGACACAGGCGCTGCGGGCGCGGGCATATCGGGGGCCGACATATCAGCGTCGGACTGCGCCAGCGGCAGGCCCATCCCCGGCAAATCGCCCGCGCGCTGCGCCCCGCCGGACGTATCAGGCATGGGTGACAAATGATCATCCGCCGGATCGCCCGGCAATTGCGCCATATCCGATGTCACGACAGGGCGCGGCAGATCCCGTGATCGGGTTTCATCAAAAAATTCGTCAGATTCATTGGCCACATCTGTGCCGTCTTCCAGTTCCGCGGCGTCATCCGACAACACCAGTTCGGGCAGCGCCCCTTCCGGCGCGGTGTCGGGGCCGGCGGGTGCTGCACCCTGTAGCGGGGTGTCGCCTTCCGGGGGGGCAATTTCGGGGGCGGCAATCGTCGCGGGTTGCTCGGGCACCGGCGGGGGAAACACCACCGCAAGCCCCACCATGCCCATTGCGGCAATGGCCAACCCAAGCCCGAAACCTGCAATACCCATGCTGTTCACGCGAATTCTCCACTCTGGACTGCCGACATACTGATGAACAAACGCAAGCACGCTGTCTCATGCGGCCACCAGCATTATGACAGCCGCGCCGCACTTGCCATCCATTCCACAAAAGCGCCCTGTGATCAAACAGATTGCGGCCTGTAGGCTTGACCTTGCGGCCTGCGCGCGGGCATGTAGGGCAAGTGTCCCTAATTCAGGGCATCCACCCCAACCGTCAAGGCCCTGCCCATGCTGCTATTGATCGATAATTACGACAGCTTCACCTATAACCTTGTGCATTATTTCGGCGAACTTGGCGCAGATGTCGTCGTGCACCGCAATGATGCGCTGGATGTGCAGCAGGCCATGGCGCTGAACCCTTCGGCCATTGTGCTGTCGCCCGGTCCCTGCGACCCCGATCAGGCCGGAATATGCCTGCCGCTGACGCTGGCTGCCGCCGATGCGCGGGTGCCGCTTCTGGGGGTGTGTCTGGGCCACCAGACCATCGGGCAGGCATTCGGCGGCACTGTGGTGCGCGCGCCCCAGATCGTGCATGGCAAGCTGGGCGCGATGCACCATGCGGGCAAGGGTGTGTTCGCGGGCCTGCCAACACCCCTGAATGCGACACGCTATCATTCGCTGGTTGTGGACCGCGCGACCCTGCCCGACTGTCTGGAAGTCACATCATGGCTGGAAGACGGGCTGATCATGGGCCTGCGCCACCGCGAACTGCCCATTGAAGGGGTGCAGTTTCACCCCGAAAGCATCAGGTCCGAGCATGGCCACGCCATGCTGCGCAATTTTCTGGACATGGCACAGGTTACCGCGTGATGGATGACCTTAAACCGCTGATCGCCATCGCCGCCGCCCGCCCCCTGACCCGCTCAGAGGCCGAGACTGCCTTCAACCTGCTGTTTGAAGGGCAAGCCACGCCCGCGCAAACCGGCGGCTTCCTGATGGCCATGCGCACGCGCGGCGAAACCGTTGACGAATACGCCGCCGCCGCCAGTGTGATGCGGGCAAAATGCATCAAGGTCAGCGCCCCTGATGGCGCAATGGACATTGTCGGCACCGGCGGTGATGGCAAGGGCACGCTGAACATTTCCACCGCCACGGCCTTTGTGGTGGCAGGTGCGGGCGTGCCGGTCGCAAAACACGGCAATCGCAATCTGTCGTCAAAATCCGGTGCCGCCGATGCGCTGGGGGCACTGGGGATTGAGGTGATGGTCGGCGCGCCGGTGGTGGAACGCGCCCTGCGCGAGGTGGGCATCGGCTTCATGATGGCCCCCATGCACCACCCCGCCATGCGCCATGTCGGCCCCGTGCGCGCGGAACTTGGCACGCGCACGATCTTCAACATACTTGGGCCGCTGACAAACCCTGCTGGCGTCAAACGCCAGCTGACCGGCGCGTTTTCCCCCGATCTGCTGCGCCCCATGGCCGAAACCCTGCGCGCGCTTGGGTCTGACAAGGCGTGGCTGGTCCATGGCGGGGATGGCACTGACGAATTGTCGATCGCAGCCGAAAGTCAGGTGGTCGCGCTAGAGGGGGGGGGATTACGGGACTTCACCCTGCACCCCGAAGATGCGGGCCTGCCTGTGCACGCGTTTGAGGAGCTTCTGGGCGGCAGCCCGCAGGAAAACGCCGTGGAATTGCTGGCCATGCTGCAAGGTGCAGGGCGCGCGGCATTCCGTGATGCAGTGTTGCTGAACGCGGCGGCGGCATTGGTCGTGGCCGACAAGGCTGCCACCCTGCCCGAAGGCGTGGAGCGCGCGCGCGACAGCATCGCATCAGGCGCGGCCATGCGGGCCGTGAACGCGCTGGCCAAGATCAGCCCTGTGAAAGATTGAAACAAAGGACTGCCAATGGCCACCATTCTGGACAAGATCAAAGCCTATAAGCTGGAAGATGTCGCCACCCGCAAGGCCGCGCGCCCGCGC
Organism: Paracoccaceae bacterium; assembly: GCA_020832445.1. Lineage (GTDB taxonomy): Bacteria > Pseudomonadota > Alphaproteobacteria > Rhodobacterales > Rhodobacteraceae > Roseinatronobacter. Next base: position 12,517 of record JAFIEO010000017.1, on the reverse strand, counting down.
GCGCAGGTTGAAGATGCCGCGCGCAACGCCAGCGCGCCGCGCGGTTTTGCCAAGGCGCTGGCCACGGCACAACAGGGCGGCTACGGGCTGATCGCCGAGATCAAGAAGGCCAGCCCGTCCAAGGGCCTGATCCGCGCGGATTTCAACCCGCCCGAACTGGCGCGCGCCTATGCCGACGGGGGCGCCACTTGTTTAAGCGTGCTGACCGACACCCCCAGTTTTCAGGGTGCCGACGACTTTCTGGTCGCCGCGCGCAGCGCCGTCACACTGCCCGCGCTGCGCAAGGATTTCCTGTATGACACATGGCAGGTCGCCGAATCGCGCGCACTGAACGCCGATTGCATCCTGATCATCATGGCATCGGTCAGTGATGCACAGGCGCAGGAACTGGAAGATGCGGCCTTTGGCTGGGGCATGGATGTTCTGGTCGAAACCCATGACGAGGCTGAACTGGAGCGCGCGCTGGCGCTGAAGTCGCCCCTGCTGGGCATCAACAACCGCAACCTCAATACATTCGAGGTGACACTTGACACCACGCGCCGCCTGTCGAAACTGGTGCCCGAAGGCAAGTTGCTGGTGGCCGAAAGCGGCATTTATACCCCCGCAGATCTGGCCGATCTGGCCACGCATGGCGCGCGCAGCTTCCTGATTGGCGAAAGCCTGATGCGGCAGCCCGATGTCGCAGCCGCCACACGCGCGCTTCTGGCACCGCCCCAGTCCGAAAAGGTGTAATGTGGAAAAACTGACCCATTTTGACGCTGATGGCCACGCGCACATGGTCGATGTGTCGCAAAAGTCCCACACCGCGCGGGTGGCCGTTGCCGAAAGTGCAGTGCAGATGCTGCCCGAAACACTGGCGCTGATCACCGAAGGGCGCGCCAAGAAGGGCGATGTGCTGGGCGTTGCGCGGCTGGCGGGTATCATGGGGGCCAAACGCTGCGCAGATCTGATCCCGCTATGTCATCCGCTGCCGATTACCAAGGTCAGTGTGGACCTGACGCCCGATGACAGCCTGCCCGGTGTGCGCATCCGCGCTGAAGTGCGCACCACAGGCCAGACCGGCGTTGAAATGGAAGCCCTGACCGCAGCATCTGTCGCGGCGCTGACAGTCTATGACATGCTCAAGGCCGCCGAAAAATCCATGACCATCACCGCCACGCGCGTCGTGCTGAAAGATGGCGGCAAATCCGGCCGGTATGAGGCCGGTTCATGATCACACCGGAAGATGCGCTTGCCCGTGTATTCGCCATGATCCGGCCACTTGATACCGAACAGGTGCCGCTGCAAGATGCCGCCGGTCGGGTGCTGCGCGAAGCGGTCTGCGCGCAACGCGACCAACCGCCATTCGCGGCCTCGGCAATGGATGGCTACGGCGTGGGCGCTGACGCAACCGCGGGCGCAAACTTGCGTCTTATCGGCGAAGCAGCCGCCGGACATGCGTTCAACGGCACGGTAGGCGTGGGCGACGCAGTGCGCATTTTCACCGGCGCGCCCGTGCCCGCAGGCGTGGGGCGCGTGGTCTTGCAAGAGGATACCACCTGCCATGATGGCCGGATCACCCTGCCGGACACGCTGGACCACTCCACCCATATCCGCCCAAGGGCCGCCGATTTCACGGCAGGCGACACCATCAGCGCGCCGCGCAGGCTGGCCCCTGTGGCGCTGGCGCTTCTGGCGTCGATGAACTGCCCGAATGTGACGGTCAGCCGCCGCCCCGATGTGGCCATCATCGCAACCGGCGATGAACTTGTCATGCCGGGTGCCACGCCCGCCGCCGACCAGATCATCGCGTCCAACGCATTCGCAATCAAGGCACTGGCCGAAGCCGAAGGGGCGCGCGCGCGCATCCTGCCCATTGCATCCGATACCGAACGCTCCTTGCGGGCGGTGTTTGAACTGGCGTCGGGCGCGGATATGATTGTCACCATTGGCGGTGCGTCCGTGGGCGATCATGATCTGGTTGGCCCTGTGGCAGATATGCTGGGTGCCAAGCGCAGTTTCTACAAAATCGCCCTGCGCCCCGGAAAACCCCTGATGGCCGGAACGTTGCAAGGCGCGCTGCTGCTGGGTTTGCCCGGAAACCCGGTGTCATCAATCGTTTGCGCCCATTTGTTCATGCGCCCTGCCCTGCGCGCCATGCAAGGGCTGGGGCAATGGCCCATGCCCACCGCAACCGCCGCCCTTGGCGCTGATCTGCCCGCGAACGGGCCGCGCACACATTACATGCGCGCCGCACTGGGGCCAGGGCCCACAATTACCCCTGTGGGCAATCAGGACAGTTCGCTGCTGTCGGTGCTGGCGGGCGCCGATGCGCTGCTGGTGCATCCCGCGGGTGACGGGCCACGCAAGGCCGGCGAACAAATGCGGTATATCGCGCTGTAAGGCGGCTTGACACAATCTGTGAACGCGCATAGAACATAAGGTGAATATTTGTATTCCATGACCTGTCGGGGGGACAAAATGCTGACGCGAAAACAGATTGACCTATTGAAACTGATCCATACGCGTATGGAAAAGGATGGTGTCGCGCCCTCTTTTGACGAAATGAAGGATGCGCTGGACCTGCGGTCCAAATCCGGCATCCACAGGTTGATTACAGCATTGGAAGAACGCGGTTTCATTCGCCGCCTGCCCCACCGCGCCCGCGCAATCGAAGTGTTGAAACTGCCCGACGCCTTGTCGCGCGAAGGGTTCGTGCCGCAGGTTCTTGACGGGGGCGCGCAGGACAAACCCGCCCCGCCCGCCAGATCCATGGCTGTGGAAGCCACGGCAATGACCCTGCCCATCATGGGCAAAATTGCCGCAGGCACCCCCATTGAAGCGATCAGCGAAGTGGTGCGCAATGTGGCCGTGCCGGGGTCCATGCTGGACACGCGCAAACAACATTACGCGCTTGAAGTGCAGGGCGATTCCATGATCGATCTGGGCATCAATGACGGGGATATTGTTGTCATCCGCGAACAGGACACAGCAAATAACGGTGATATTGTCGTGGCCCTTGTCGAAGGGCATGAAGCGACGCTGAAACGCTTTCGCCGCCATAATGGCATGATCGCACTGGAAGCCGCCAATCCAGCCTATGAAACCCGCCTGTTGCGCGATGATCAGGTTCAGGTTCAGGGCAGGCTGGTCGGGCTGATCCGCAGTTACTGATCCGTGCGCGCCCCGACACTGAACGCCGGACCCTGCCCTGATAAGTGGCGCGTTTACACCATCATGTCCTTGGTCGCCGTCAGGCGAATGTCGGGGTAATCGCGCCCGACACGGTCGATGTCCCATTGCAGGCGGGTCATAAAGACCGGATCGCCATCACTGTCTGTCGCCATATGCTGTTTGTTGGCAGCGGCAAAATCCTCGACCGCTTGTTTTTCGCCCGCCACCCAACGCGCCGATGTAAACTGCGTGGGTTCAAACCGGACGGGCAGCCCGTATTCCAGTTCAATCCGGCTGGCCAGCACTTCAAACTGCAACTGGCCGACCACACCGACGATGAAACCCGACCCGAAAACCGGCTTGAACACCTTTGCCGCGCCTTCTTCGGCAAATTGCATCAGCGCCTTGTCCAGATGTTTGGCCTTCATCGGATCACCCGCGCGGCACGCTTGCAGCAATTCCGGCGCAAAGGACGGGATGCCGCTGAAGCGCAGCGCCTCGCCCTCGGTCAGGGCGTCACCGATACGCAACTGCCCGTGATTGGGAATGCCAATGATGTCGCCCGCCCATGCTTCTTCCGCCAGTTCACGGTCGGCGGCCAGAAACAATACAGGGCTTGCAACTGTCATCTGTTTTTTGGACCGCACATGCAGCAGCTTCATCCCGCGTTCAAAATGCCCCGATGCCAGCCGGACAAAGGCCACACGGTCGCGGTGCTTGGGGTCCATATTCGCCTGCACCTTGAACACAAACCCCGTGACCTTGCCTTCTTCCGGCGCGATCTGGCGTGATTGCGCGGTCTGGGGCTGGGGTTCGGGCGCATAATCGGCAATGCCGCGCATCAACTCCTTGACCCCGAATGAATTGATCGCGGACCCGAACCAGATCGGGGTCAGATGCCCTTCCATGACTGATTTGGGGTCAAGGGGCGGCAGCAATTCGCGCGCCATTTCCACTTCTTCGCGCAACTGCGCCAGCAATCCGGGCGGCACATGATCGGCCATTCGGGGATCATTCAACCCTTCAAGAACAATGCTTTCAGCCACCTTGTTGCGGTCGGCGCGGTCCATCAGTTCCAGCCGGTTGCGCAGCAGGTCATAGCAGCCCAGAAAATCCGCGCCCTGCCCGATGGGCCAGCTGGCGGGGGTCACATCAATCGCAAGGTTTTGTTGAATTTCGTCAATAATATCGAAAGTATCGCGGCTTTCACGGTCCATTTTGTTGCAAAATGTCAAGATTGGCAGGTCGCGCAGGCGGCATACCTCGAACAGTTTGCGGGTCTGGGACTCGACCCCTTTGGCCCCGTCAATCACCATGACCGCTGCATCCACAGCCGTCAGGGTGCGATACGTATCTTCCGAGAAGTCAGAGTGGCCGGGCGTGTCCACCAAATTGAAGCGGTAGGTGTCATAGTCAAACGACATGGCGGACGCAGAGACTGAAATGCCGCGATCTTTTTCCATCTGCATGAAATCCGACCGTGTGCGCCGCGCTTCGCCCTTGGCGCGCACCTGCCCCGCCATCTGGATTGCGCCGCCGAATAACAGGAATTTTTCGGTCAGCGTTGTCTTGCCCGCATCTGGATGCGAGATGATGGCAAATGTTCTGCGCCGTGCAATTTCGGGCGGCAATGCGGGGCGGTTCGGGGCGTGATCCAACATGGCGCGCGTATATGCGCTGGCGCGCGCCCATGCAAGGTGCTGTTACTGCGCGCAGCGCTTGCAAAACGGCGTTGCAGGCAACAGGTCCAGCCGCGCGGCACTTATTTCTGCGCCGCATGTCGTGCAAAACCCGTATTCCCCCAGTTCCAGCCGCGTGAAGGCCGCATCAATCATGCGCAATTCGGCCTGCGCGGACTGGCCCAGCGCGCTCAGGGTTTCGTCTTCTTCATGTTCTGTGGCGTTTTCTTCCCAGTCGGGGCTGCCTGGGTTGGACAATTCCTGATCGACAAAATTCATGCGCGCCAGCAGTTCAAGCCGCCGTTCTGTCAGTTGCGCCTTGCGGTCTTCAAGCGAAATTGTGTCGGTCATGAGATATCTTTCCTTCTGGTTAGACCCCATGATGAAGGAAATGACAGCCCGCGTCCTTGATCGGTGTCAAATGCCCCTTTTCGCGGCGCGCGCAGGGCGCTAGAAGGGCTGCATGTTGAAAACACGCATTATACCCTGCCTTGATGTCGCTGATGGCCGCGTGGTCAAGGGCGTCAATTTCGTGGATCTTGTCGATGCTGGCGATCCGGTAGAAGCTGCGCGCGCCTATGATGCGGCGGGGGCGGATGAATTGTGCTTTCTGGACATTCACGCAACCCATGAAAACCGCGGCACCATGTTCGATCTGGTCACCCGCACCGCCGAGCAGTGTTTTATGCCGCTGACCGTGGGCGGCGGCGTGCGCAGTGTGGATGACGTGCGCGCGCTGTTGCTGGCGGGTGCCGACAAGGTCAGTTTCAATTCCGCCGCTGTGGCCGATCCCGATGTGGTGGCACGCGCAGCCGACCGGTTCGGCAGCCAGTGCATTGTTGTGGCCATCGATGCCAAGACTGTCGCCCCCGGCGAATGGCAGATATTCACCCATGGCGGGCGCAAACCCACGGGCATTGATGCGGTGGAATTTGCCCGCACCATGGCCGCAAAAGGCGCGGGCGAAATCCTGTTGACCAGCATGGACCGTGACGGCACGCGCGCGGGGTTCAACCTGCCCCTGACGCGCGCCATTGTGGATGCCGTGCCTGTGCCTGTCATCGCATCGGGCGGGGTTGGCACGCTGGACCATCTGGTCGAAGGGGTGACGCAGGGCGGCGCATCGGCGGTGCTGGCGGCGTCCATTTTCCACTTCGGCGAATACACGATTGGGCAGGCAAAGGCGCATATGGCCGCAGCCGGCCTGCCGGTGAGGCTGGCATGAGCGCGGATGGCATAAGCGCGCTGGACCGGCTGGCCGCCACTATCGCAGAGCGCGCGGGCGCAGACCCCGACAGCAGCTGGACGGCCAAGCTACTGGCCAAAGGCCCCGAAAAATGCGCCGAAAAATTTGGCGAGGAAGCAATCGAGGCCGTGATCGAAGCGGTCAAGGGCGACAAGGCGCGCCTGACATCGGAAGCGGCGGATGTGCTGTATCACCTGCTGGTCATGTGTGCCGCGCGCGGGGTAACCCTTGCGCAGATCAACGCAGAACTGACGCGCCGCGAAGGCACCTCCGGTCTGGCCGAGAAAGCAGCGCGCGATGTCTGACCCCTGCGGTGTGGCCTGTTTCCTGGCCTCTTGTCGGGGCACAGGCAACAGTATATCCTGAACAGGTTAACATTTTAGGCAGACTCAGATGGGTGACTGGCTTCTTTCGCTTGTTGGCACGCCGGAAGGCGCGCGGCTGGCCACGATCCTTGCGCTGACATCCGCACTTGCGCATGCCATTTTCGGCGCATTGCAAAAAGGCGCGCATGACCCGTGGATGACACGCGGGTCCATTGATCTGTGGCTGGCCGTGCTGTCGGCCCCTGTGGCACTGTTTTTCGTCAACTGGCCCAGTGCAGCCATGTGGCCGGTGTTGCTGGGCGTTATTGTCATTCATTTCATCTATAAGCTGGCCATGGCGCTGGCCTATGAAAAGGCCGCCTATACGGTGGTTTATCCGGTTGTTCGGGGCACCGGTCCGGTCATTACCGTCATTGCGGCCATGGCGATCTTCGGCGAAAGCTACACACTTATGCAATGGCTGGGTGTGGCCTGCCTGTCGGGGGGTATTCTGCTTTTGGCGCTGCGCAACCTGTCCGAAGAACAGATTGACATGCGCGCGCTGAAAATCGGGCTGGGCTGGGCGCTGGCGGGCGGCGTGATGGTGGCGGTCTATACCACCTATGATGCATGGGCCATCCGGATGTCGGGCGATCCGTTCAGCTTTCTGGCGTGGTTTTTCTTTCTGACAGCGCTGGATTTTCCGTTTCTTGCATGGGTGCGATACCGGCGCATGCCACACCCGCCGCGCCCAGCGCCCTTGTTGTTGCGCGGGCTGGCGGGCGCATTGATTGCCTATATCAGCTTCGGCGGCGTGATGATTGCGACATTGGTGGGCAAGGTGGGCGAAGCCGCGATCCTGCGCGAAACCTCGACCGTGTTTGCGGCGCTGATCGGCTGGTTCATCCTGCGCGAACGGGTCGGGCCGCGCAAACTGGCGCTGATGGTGATGATTGCGATTGGCGCGGTGATCGTGGAATTCGGGCGCTGATTTGTCCCTGTATGGGGGCCAATCATGGCCTTTTGCAGACATCGCGAATGCCCCAAGGCGCGGAGCAAAGGGCGCAGCCCGCCGCGCCATCGGTGGGCCGTCCCGCGGCCTGCCGATTTGGCCAGCGACACGCCAAGCCATTGAAGCAAGGGGTATGCAGCTGGCATAAACTGCGCCTCTCAAATGCCGGATCGGCAGACCCCGGCCCACCGCTGGCGCGGGCTTTGTCCATGGCAGCAACGTCCCCTTCAGGCCAGACTCAACCAGCCCTGCCTGACACGCCCGCAAGTCTAATCCAACCGCGATGAAATCACGCCTGTATTGATCCCGCCCATGCGCAATTCGCCAAACAGGCGCTGGTATTCCATTTTCGGGCACAGGTTTTCCACAACATCAACACCGCGCGCACGGGCCGTCTCGGCGGCTTGCGCATTCTGAACGCCAATCTGCATCCACACTGTGCGCAGTTGCGGCAAATTCGCCAGCGCCTCATTCACAAGCGGGGGCACATGTTCGGACCTGCGGAAAATATCCACCATATCCACCTGCGGCGGGCACTCTGCAATGCTGCCCAGAACGGTTTCGCCAAACAGCGACTGGCCCGCCAGTCCGGGATTGACCGGAATGATGCGATAGCCCTTCAGCTTCAGATAGCGCGCAACGAAATAGCTGGGCCGCACCGGATTGGCCGACACGCCCACCACGGCAATAACCTGTGCGCGTTGCAAAATGTGTTTCAACTGGGCATGATCTGGTGCTGTCATGCCGCAAGATTGTGCTGCGGGCCGCCCATATGCAAGCAGAAAAAGGCCCGACCAGCAGGCCGGGCCAAGTGCGGAACGAGGGACAGTAACAGAAATACAGACGCGGAGTTCCGGTCCAACGTCATGATCTATAAATATGGGCCTGTTGCGGGATTTCCAGTGCCGATCTCAAACTTGTGACGCGGCCTTGACCGCGCCCGGCCTAAACCGCGTGCCAGCGCCCCTGCGCCCGCAGATTGGTGCGCAACACCACCAGCGCGCCCAGCCCCACAACGCCCAGCAGAATGCAGACCCACAGCGTGATCTGTGGTCCCAGATGCGCCAGCGATACGGCAAACAGGAACGGGGCCGCCGCCGACATGACGCTGCGCAACCCCGCCAGACGCCCCAGCCTTGCCCCGATTCCCGCAGGCCCGAACAGCACCAGCGGCACTGATCCGCGCACAATGCTGGTCAGCCCCTGCCCCGCCCCGAACAGCAGCGCAAACACAATCGCCAACCCCACACCCTGCCCCTGCCCCGCCAGCAACAACGCGCAAAATGACAGCGGCACGGCCGCGCCGGAAATGAGCGCGACACTTAGCGGGTGGAAATTGCGCCAGAAACCGGCCTCGACCAGCCGGATCATCACCTGCGCAGGCCCCATCAGCATAGCCACCAGAAACGCCGTCTGCCCCAGCCCCCGTTCCAGCAACACCGGCACCATATGCACGCCAATGGCGGCAATCACCATGCCCGTGACCGCAAACCCCAGCGCCAGCAGCACAAAGGCGGCGCGCAGGTGATCAGGCGCAATCGTGGGAAATTCAGGGCGCGGGGCACGCACGGGCGTATCCTGCCCCGCGCGCGGCACCGGCACCTTGCGCGCAATCCACAGATGCAACGGCAGCGCAATCCCCAGATGCAGCATTGCAAACGCCATATATGTGCCGCGCCAGCCAAAGGTTTCCACCGCAAACCCGGTCAGCGGCCAGAACACAGTCGATGCAAATCCCCCGATCAGGGTCAGCCGTGTGATGGCGCTGCGCGTGTCATCGGGTTCCTTCAGCGCCAATGTCACAAAAGCCGCATCATAAAGGACGGTAAAACTGATTGATTGCAACAAGATGACCAGCACCGCGAACGTGACGAAATTCGGCGCAACTGCCATTGATGCTGTCAGGATCGCGGCCAGAAAACTGCCAATCGCCATGACCTGCGGCGCGCCGATCTGGTCCAGCAACCGCCCCAATCGCGGCGAGGCCAGCCCGCCCACCAGCAATCCCACCGAAAACACCCCGAACAGCATAGGCCCCGACACGCCGAATTCCGCAGCAATGGCAGGCACAAGGATAGGATAGGCATAAAATACCGCACCGTAGCCGATGGTCTGCGTGCCGCCCAATGCCAGCACAAACGGCCCCCAACCGGCCATGGGGTTCTGTATCGCCATGTTGAAAAAACCGCCTTTCATGCAGCGCCTTGGCGCTACGATGCCAATCTGCTGCGGCATGTGCAACTGCACATCACAGCCCACCTGCGTGATATACCGGAAATCTTGCAGGTTTCATGACAGACCGGAACACAGACCGCGCGGGCCACCGCCCCTTGCCGCGAAATCAATTGGCATATTTGCGGCGTTCTGCGTTGACCGCCAACAGCGCTGCGCCTATCTTGTCCCCTCCCCGCTGACATCATCAAAGGATGCCCCGCCATGAGCCGCTTTGTCGCCCCGATTGCCGAACAGATCTGGGACATGAAATACCGGCTGAAACAGGCAGATGGCACCCCCATTGACCAAAGCGCAGAAGATACATGGCGCCGCATCGCCCGCGCACTGGCCGCTGTGGAGCACGACCCCGCGCTGTGGGAAGACCGGTTTTTCAGCGCGCTGGAAGATTTCAAATTCCTGCCTGCCGGGCGCATCACCGCAGGGGCAGGCACGGCACGCAGCGTCACGCTGTTCAACTGCTTTGTGATGGGCACGATCCCCGACAGTATGGGTGGCATATTCGACATGCTGCGCGAAGCGGCACTGACCATGCAGCAAGGCGGCGGGATCGGCTATGATTTCAGCACCATCCGCCCCAAGGGCGCGCCGGTCACAGGCGTGGCCGCCGATGCGTCCGGCCCGCTGTCCTTTATGGATGTGTGGGACGCGATGTGCCGCACCATCATGTCGGCGGGATCACGCCGCGGCGCGATGATGGCGACCATGCGCTGCGATCACCCCGATATCGAGGATTTCATCACCGCCAAACAGGATTCCGCACGCCTGCGCATGTTCAACCTGTCGGTTCTGATCACGGATGCGTTCATGGATGCCGTCAAGGCCGATGCGGCATGGGATTTGCAGTTTGACGGGCGCATTTATCACACTGTGCAAGCGCGTGATCTGTGGAACCGGATCATGCAGGCCACCTATGACTATGCCGAACCCGGTGTCATCTTCATCGACCGTATCAACGCGGCCAACAACCTGTCCTATTGCGAAACCATTGCGGCCACAAACCCTTGTGGCGAGCAACCCCTGCCGCCCTATGGCGCATGTCTTCTGGGGTCGATCAATCTGGCGCGGCTGGTCGTTGACCCGTTCACCCCGCAGGCCCGTCTGGATGACGCGCAACTTGATGATCTGGTGCGTATGGCCGTGCGGATGATGGATAATGTCGTCGATGCCAGCCGCTTCCCGCTGGAGGCGCAGGCGCAGGAAGCGCGCGCCAAGCGCCGGATCGGGCTGGGTGTCACCGGGCTGGCCGATGCGCTGATCCTGACGGGGCTGCGCTACGGGTCCGATGCTGCGGTGGCGCAAACCGACACATGGATGCGCGCCATCGCGCGGGCGGCCTATCTGGCCAGTGTCGATCTGGCGGCCGAAAAGGGGGCATTTCCGCTGTTTGATGCAGATGCCTATCTGGCGTCCGGCAATATGCAGATGATGGATGATGATGTGCGCGACGCGGTGCGCACCCATGGCATTCGCAATGCGCTGCTGACCTCGATTGCGCCCACGGGCACGATCAGCCTTTATGCCGGCAATGTCAGGTCGGGGATAGAACCTGTTTTTTCGCGCAGCTATACCCGCAAGGTGCTGCAAAAGGACGGGTCCAAAACCGACGAAAAGGTTGAAGATTACGCCGTGCAGATGTGGCGGCAGATGCATGGCGACGCGCCGTTTCCAGACTATTTTGTCGATGCGCAGGTGCTGGCCCCGATGGACCATGTGCGCATGCAGGCGGCGGCACAGAAATGGGTGGACAGCTCCATCTCCAAAACCATCAACTGCCCCAAAGATATCAGCTTTGACGCGTTCAAGGATGTCTATATGGCCGCGTGGGATATGGGCTGCAAAGGCTGCACCACCTACCGCCCCAATGACGTGACAGGCTCTGTGCTGTCGGTCGCCGAAGACACCGACACCACACCCGAAGTTGATCAGGGCGCGGATGTTGTCTATCTGTCCGCGCCCTTCGACCGCCCCGACGCATTGGAAGGGCACACTTACAAGCTGAAATGGCCCGGCTCGGAACATGCCATCTATGTCACCATCAATGACACCGTGATCAACGGCCATCGCCGCCCGTTTGAAATTTTCATCAACTCCAAAAACATGGAACATTTCGCATGGACCGTGGCACTGACGCGGATGATTTCGGCCGTATTCCGGCGCGGCGGCGATGTGTCTTTCGTGGTCGAGGAATTGAAAGCCGTGTTCGACCCGCGCGGCGGCGCATGGGTGCAGGGCAAATATATCCCGTCGATTCTGGCAGCGATAGGTGGTGTTATTGAACAACATCTGATCAGGATCGGGTTTATTGCGGGCGAAGGCCTGGGCCTGAAATACGACCCCGAAATGGCAGTCCATTCCGCAGGCGCACCGCCATCAAGCCGCGTATGCCCTTCCTGTGGCTCGTTCGAGATGATCATGATCGAAGGTTGCATGACATGCCGCGCCTGCGGCCACAGCAAATGCGGCTAGAGCATGTCGCGCAAAAACCCAGATGTGAAGACAGGCAATTATTAGCCTTTTTGGGCAAGAAATTTGCCTTTTTTGGGGTCTATTTTTACCTCTAGAAAATAAGACCCTGAAAACAAATAAAATAAAAAAAACGCCGCCCCAAGGGGCGGCGCTTAACTGATATGATGATCTGATAGTATACGAGGGCATCTCAAGCAGCCCATACTATGTCATACACCACTCATGCATGAGGCCCATCAGATCACGCCTCGTCATTACCGAAAAATTTATCTGCTTCACCGACCGACTCTGTTGCATAAATCATTTGATGGCCGAGGTTCCCCTTTCCCCGGACAGACCTATTCTACGGCCTCTGTGACAGGGATCCCGATAGCGGTGTAGCCGTTCAGAACGGCGATGCGGACCTGGAGTTCCGCAACCT